>NZ_JBEXQX010000028.1:0-88382 GCF_040612795.1 Streptomyces sp. NPDC006335 | reverse complement strand
CTGCAGCGACGAACTCCTCTCCCTGTACAAGGCGGAACGGGACGTACTGCGGGAAGCGGCCCCGGCGATCCCCGCCACCACCAACTTCATGGTGATGTACAACTTCGACGCGCTGGACTACTGGCGCTGGGCACCGGAGCTGGACGTCGTCTCCAACGACCACTACCTGCGCTCCACCGACCCCGAGTCGCAGATCGACATCGCGCTCAGCGGGGACCTGGTCCGTTCGCTGGCGGGCGGGCCGTGGCTGCTGATGGAGCACTCTACGGGCGCGGTGAACTGGCAGCCGGTCAACAGGGCGAAGAATCCCGGGGAGTTGCGCCGGAACGCGCTCGCTCACGTAGCCCGTGGCGCCGACGGCATCGCCTACTTCCAGTGGCGGGCCGCGAAGGCCGGCGCCGAACAGTGGCACTCGGCGATGCTGCCGCACGCGGGCACCGACAGCCAGATCTGGCGGGACGTCGTGGCGTTGGGGGCGGACCTGAAGGCGCTGGCGGAGGTGCGGGGTGCCGTGAGCCCCGCGTCCGTCGCCGTCGTCTGGGACTGGAACGCCCGCTGGGCCCTGGAACTCCCCTCCCAGCCCAGCGAGTCGGTCCGCTACCTGGACCTGGTCCGGGCCTGGTACGAGCCGCTGTGGCGCTCCGGCGTGGCCGTCGACTTCGTGCACCCCTCGGCGGACCTGTCCCGGTACCGGCTCGTCCTCGCCCCCGCCCTCTACCTGGTCGACGACGAGGGCGCCGAGAACCTGACCGGCTTCGCGTCGGGCGGCGGCACCCTGGTCGTCGGTTTCCACAGCGGGGCCGTCGACACCAACTGCCACATCCGCCTGGGCGGTTACCCGGGCGCCTTCCGCGAGGCCCTCGGCGTCAGCACCGACGAACTCTTCCCGCTGCTGCCGGGGGAGTCCCTGGGGCTGAGCGACGGCGGTACGGCGACGCTGTGGTCGGAGCGGGTGCGTCTGGCGGGCGCGGAGGCGGTGACGTCGTACGGGAACGGCCCCCTGGTCGGCCTGCCCGCGGTGACCCGGCACACCTACGGTGACGGCACGGCCTGGTACCTGGCCACCCACCCGGACCCGTCGACGCTGGCGGATCTGCTGGCCCGCATCCGCACCGAGGCCGGCGTGGAGCCGGTGCGGGAGACGCCTCAGGGCGTGGAGGCGGTGCTGCGCGGCGGCGAGGACGCGGACTACCTCTTCCTGATCAACCACGGGGAGCGGGCCGCCGAGGTCGAGGTTCGGGACGGTGCCACGGAGCTGCTGGCGGGCAAGCCGGTCGGCGGCGGCACGGTGACGGTCGCCGCCGGGGACGTCCTGGTCGTACGGGAGCCGCGGAGATGAACCGCCCGCGTTGATCGACGCGGCCCCCACGCTCACACGTAAGGGGCGCGGCACCCCCCTCGGCTGCCGCGCCCCTTCCCCGTCCCCCGTCTCCGTGGTGGCTACTCGATGCTGTGGACCTCCGGGAGCGTGCCCGTGCGTGCTGCCCGGCCGTACCAGAGGGCACTGGACTTGGGTGTCCGTTCCAGCGTGGTGTAGTCGACGTAGACCGCGCCGAACCGCTTCTCGTAGCCGTACGCCCACTCGAAGTTGTCCAGCAGGGACCACAGGTAGTAGCCGCGGACGTCCGCGCCGTCGGCGATCGCGCGGCGGACCGCGGCGAGGTGGCCGTGCAGATAGGCGATCCGATCGGGGTCGTGGACACGGCCGTCGGGGTCGGGCTTGTCGTCGTAGGCCGCGCCGTTCTCCGTGATGTAGAGGGGCAGTCCCGGGGCCTCGCGCGTGTAGCGCATGATCAGGTCGTGCAGGCCCGTCGGGTCGATCGTCCAGCCCATCTCCGTGCGCTCGCCCGGCGTCTGGTGGAAGGTGACGTCGTCCGCGCCCGGCCACGGGGAGTGCGCGCTGCTGCCGTGCCCGTCGGCGCGCGGCCCGCTGGTCTCCGCGTCCGCGGCCGACACCAGGGCGGGCGTGTAGTAGTTGAGGCCCAGCGCGTCGAGCGGCTGGTTGATCAGGGCGAGGTCGCCGTCCTCGACGAACGACCAGTCCGTGATCAGTTCCGTCGCAGTGAACAGCGTCTGCGGGTACGCCCCGTGCAGGATCGGCCCGTGGAAGATCCCGTTGGCCAGGTCGTCGATCTTCTGCGCCGCCGCCAGGTCCGCCGCGTCCTGCGAGAAGGGCCGCACCACCGAGGAGTTGAGGCTGAGCGCCACCGAGTTGCGGGCCGGCATCGACGCGCGCAGAGCTGAAGTGCCCAGGCCGTGCGCCAGGTTGAGGGTGTGCGCCGCCTTCAGCGAGGCCGCCGGGTCGGTGCGGCCGGGGGCGTGGACACCGGAGGCGTAGCCGAGGAAGGCCGCGCACCACGGCTCGTTGAGGGTGATCCACTGCTCCACCCGGTCGCCGAGCGCCTCCCCGACGATCTGCGCGTACTCCGCGAACCGGTACGCCGTGTCACGCTCCGGCCAGCCGCCCGCGTCCTCCAGCTCCTGCGGAAGGTCCCAGTGGTAGAGCGTCACGGCCGGCTTGATGCCGTGCGCGAGGAGCTCGTCCACCAGCTTGCGGTAGAAGTCCAGGCCCCGCTGGACCGCGGGGCCGCGGCCGGTGGGCTGCACCCGGGACCAGGAGATCGAGAAGCGGTACGCCGTCAGGCCCAGGTCGGCCATGAGCGCCACGTCGTCGCGGTAGCGGTGGTAGTGGTCGACAGCGATGTCACCGTGGTCGCCGCCGGCCGTCTTGCCCGGGGTGTGGCTGAAGGTGTCCCAGATGGAGGGCGTACGGCCGTCCTCCCGCACCGCCCCCTCGATCTGGTACGCGGAGGTCGCGGCTCCCCAGAGGAAGGCGGGGGGAAAGGTCACCGGGGTCTCCGGCGATGCGGAATCGGGCATGGAAGCGCTCCCATCGGAGGTCAGGGAAAGACCGGCTGATAGAGGGGGGAGGGGGAGTGGAGGGGCCGGAGCAGCGGCGGTCCGGCCCCGGAAGCCGTCGGGGGAAGGCCGTATGGCGGGGGCGTCAGCCCTTGATCGCGCCCTGCATGATGCCGCCCACGATCTGCTTGCCGAACAGGAGGAAGGCGATCAGCAGCGGCAGCGTGCCGAGCAGCGCGCCCGCCATGATCACGGCCTGGTCGGGGACATAGCCGGTACCGAGCGAGTTGAGGGCGACCTGCACGGTCGGGTTCTGCTGGTTCAGGGCGATGATCGGCCACAGGAAGTCGTTCCAGGCGAACACGAAGGTCAGCAGCCCGAGCACGGCCATCGCGGGCCGCGCCGCCGGGAAGACCACGTGCCACACCACCCGGATGCTGCTCGCCCCGTCCACCCGGGCCGCCTCGATCAGCTCGGTGGGCAGCGCCTGCACCAGGTACTGGCGCATGAAGAACGTACCGAAGGCCGTCACCAGGGTCGGCAGGATGACCGTCTGGAGCTGGTTCGACCAGCCGAGGTCCGCCATCCACAGGTACAGCGGTACGACCGCCAGCTGCGGCGGGATCATCATCGTGCCGATCGTCAGCAGCAGCAGAAAGCCCGAGAACCTGAACCGCAGCTTGGCGAAGGCGAACCCGGCGAGCGTGGAGAACAGCACCGTGCTGATCGTGATGGCACCCGCCACGATCACGCTGTTGAGCATCGCGGTGCCGAGACCCGCCTCGTCCCACGCGGTCTGCATGTTCTTGAACAGGTTCCCGCCGAACCACAGTGGCGGCGGTGTCTCGGCGAGCCTGCGGTCGGTGCGCGAGGCCGCGATCGCCGTCCACACCAGGGGCGCCAGCGAGACGAGCGCGAAGACCGCGAGGACGACGTAGGTCATCGGGCCGGCGTGCAGCTGCTTGCCCGCGCCCATCACCCGCCGGGAGGCCCGCTTGGAGCTCTGAGGGAGCGTCAGTTCACTGGTGGTCATTGGGACTTCCTCAGCCGTCGAGTGACCAGCAGGTTGATCGCGGCGATGATCAACAGGATCAGGAACATCGACCAGGCGATCGCGGACGCCTTGCCGAGGTTGCCGATGATCCAGCCCTGGTCGTACATGTACAGGCCGAGCGTCTGGTACTGGTGCTCGGAGCCGCCCTTGGAACCGCTCACCCCGCCGAACAGCAGGGGCTCACCGAAGAGCTGGGTCGCGCCGATGGTGGAGACGACCACCGTGAACAGGATGGTGGGCCGAAGCTGCGGGACCGTGACGTGGATGAACTGCTGCCAGCGGTTGGCCCCGTCGATCGCCGCCGACTCGTACAGGTCGGCCGGGATGGCCTGCATCGCCGCGAGGTAGATCAGCGCGTTGTAGCCGGTCCACCGCCAGATCACGATCGACGACACCGCGAACTGCGAACCCCAGTCGGACTCACGCCAGTTGATCGGATCGATCCCGACGAAGTCGAGCAGCCAGTTGACCATGCCGCCGTCCCACGAGTACAGCAGCGTGAAGACGAGGGTCGCCGCCGCCACCGAGGTGGCGTACGGGGTCAGCATCACGACCCGCCACACGGTCGAGCCGCGCAGCTTGTAGTTGAGCAGGTGGGCGAGCCCGATCGCCGCCATGAGCTGCGGCACGGTCGAGATCACACCGATGGTGAAGGTGTTCTTGAGGGCGTTCCAGAAGAAGTCCGAGCTGAGCAGGTTCTTGTAGTTGTCCAGGCCCGCCCAGGTCTGGGTGTCCAGCGAGGACAGCTGCACGTCGTGCAGCGAGTACCAGGCCGTGTACAGCAGCGGGACCAGGGAGAACGCCCCGAAGATGACGAAGAAGGGGGCGATGAACACGTACGGAGACGCCTTCATGTCCCAGCGGTACAGCCGGCTGCGCCAGGGGCTCCTGCCCTCGGGCGGCGTACCGCGACCGTCAGCGCCCCGGGCCGCGCCCGGCTGGGAGCCGGGCGCGGCCTCGACGCTCGACGCGGGATGCGCGAGTGCCTGCTTGGGGCTTGTCACTGGCCGAGCACGTCCTTGATCTCGTTCGTGGCCGCGTCCCAGCCCTGCGCCGGGGACTTGCCCTTCTGCTCGACCTGGAGGATGCCGATGTCGGTCAGCGCGGTGTTGATCGGCTGGTCCTTGACGCCGAAGATCTGCGCCGGGATCGTCTTCGCCGAGTCGGAGAAGATCTGGGTGATCGGCGCGTTGCTGAAGAACTCCGTGGTGGCGGGGGCCGCCTTCAGGGTGGAGTACGCCGACGGGGTCGACGGGAAGCTGGCCTGCTTGGCGAAGACCTTGGCCTGCTGCTCGGGCGCGGTCAGCCACTTCGCGAGCTCGACGGCCTCCTTCTGGTGCTTGCCCGCCGTCGGTACGCCGATGAACGAGCCGCCCCAGTTGCCCGCGGTCGGCGCGGCCGCCACGTCCCACTTGCCCTTGCCGGCGTCACCGGACTTCTCCTGGATGTAGCCGATCATCCAGGCGGGGCAGGCCACGGTGGCGAAGGAGGCGTTCGCGTAGCCCTGGTCCCACGGCTTGTCGAACTGCTTGAGCTTCGCCGACATGTTGCTGGTCGCCACCGACATCGCGACGTCCCAGGCGTTCTTCACACCGGAGGACTTGTCCCAGACGACCTTGCCGCTCTTGTCGTAGTAGCGCTCGCTCTCACCGTTGAGGACCGCGTTGTACACGGAGGAGGCCGAGTCCACGAACTTGGTGCCGCTCGGGGCCTTCTTCATGTACTGCTTGCCGACGTCGACGTACTTCTTCCAGTCGCCCTTCCACTGCGCGGCGAGCTTGGTGCGGTCGGTCTCCAGACCGGCCTTCTCGAACAGGTCCTTGCGGTAGCAGATCGCCATCGGGCCGATGTCGGTGCCGAGTCCGATGAGCTTGCCGTCGGGGGTGGTGGCCTGGGCGTTCTTCCAGTCCAGCCACTGCGACTTGTCGACGTCCTTGCCGAGGTCGACGAACTTGGAGCCCTGCGTCTGGACGGCCTCGGTGATGTTGCCGACCTCGATGGCCTGGATGTCGTCGGTGCCGGAGCCGGCCTGGAGCCGGGTGAGGACCTTCGGCCAGTAGACGTCGGTCCGGGTGGTGACGTTCTCCTTGATGGTGATGTCGGGGTGCGACTTCATGTACTCGTCGTAGAGACCGGCCTGCTTGTAGCCGAAGACCCCGAAGGTGCCGATGGTCAGCGTGGTCTTGCCGCCGCCGGAGTCGTTGCCCGAGCCCGACGTGTCGCCGTCGTCCGAGTCGCCGGCACAGCCTGCCAGCACTCCCGTGGTCAGTGCGGCGACGGCCGCCAGGGCCAACAGCCGGTGGGACCGGCGGGTAGTCGTGCGCATTGCGTCCTCCTGTTGCCTGACGTGCCGACCCCCCGGCCAACTGCGTTGTTGGACCCGTTAGTTCATGCTGCGGCTCGGGCGGGGAACGTGCGGGATATTTATGTGTCAGGTACCGTGGGAGCGCTCCCATCGGTGATGTGTTGAAGGTTCGCGGGTTGGAGCGAGGGTGTCAAGGGAGTCGGCGAGGGGAGATGCGTTCAGTTATCAGCCCGTTAACTGGACCCACTCGGCAGGCCTCGGCTCGCGCACGCGGCCGTGCGGTGCGGGAGGCGGCGGCCCCCCGCGACAGTCACGTCCACACGCGGGACTGTTAAATTCCAGGCCAGCTTAGAGACACAGGTGGGAAGGCGGAGCCCATGGCAAGCCACGGAGCGCGGAGCCGGAGCGGTGGCCGGCCCACCCTCGAGGAGGTCGCGGCGCGCGCCGGCGTCGGCCGGGGGACCGTTTCCCGGGTGATCAACGGCTCGCCCCGGGTCAGTGACGCCACGCGAGCGGCGGTCGAGGCGGCGGTGGCCGAGCTCGGGTACGTCCCGAACACGGCCGCGCGCGCCCTGGCGGCCAACCGTACGGACGCGATCGCGCTGGTCGTGCCCGAACCGGAGACACGGTTCTTCGCGGAGCCGTACTTCTCGGACATGCTCAAGGGCGTCGGCGCGGAGATCTCGGAGACCGAGATGCAGCTCCTGCTGATCTTCGCGGGCAGCGACCGCGAACGCCGCCGCCTGGCCCAGTACCTGGCCGCGCACCGGGTCGACGGCGTCCTGCTGGTCTCCGTCCACGCCGACGACCCGCTCCCCGACCTGCTGTCCCAGCTGGAGATCCCGGCGGTGATCAGCGGCCCGCGCTCGGAGGGCGAGACGCTGCCGTCGGTGGACTCGGACAACTACGGCGGCGGCCGCTCGGCGGTGGAGCACCTGCTGGCCGGCGGCCGCCGGGCGATCGCCCACATCACCGGCCGCCTCGATGTGTACGGCGCCCAGCGGCGCGTCGACGGTTACCGGGACGCGCTGCGCGACGCGGGCCACGAGGTGGACGAGCGGCTGATCGAGCCCGGTGACTTCACCGAGGAGGGCGGGCGCCGGGCGATGACGAAGCTGCTGGCCCGCCGCCCCGACCTGGACGCGGTCTTCGCCGGCTCGGACGTCATGGCGGCCGGTGCCCGCCAGGTCCTGCGCGAGGAGGGCCGCGGCATCCCCTCGGACGTGGCCCTGGTCGGCTACGACGACTCGGCCATAGCCCGCCACATGGACCCGCCCCTCACCAGCGTCCGCCAGCCCATCGAGGAGATGGGCCGCCACATGATCGACCTCCTCCTCTCGGAGATCGCCGACCGCCGCCCCGCGGTCTCCCGGGGCCTGGAGCGCAGGCAGGTGGTCCTGGCGACGGAGCTGGTGCGCCGGACGTCGTCCTGACCTGGTGCGTCAAGAGGTTGAACACAAGGACCTCCGGCCAGCACGACGGCGTACGGGAGTTGGAGGCGTGGCGGACGGTGTCGTCATAGCCCTCCTCAGGCCCTCGTGAAGTAGTGGCCGGCCTCCAGGTCCGGGATCAGTGCCGGGTGTCGGGGTTGCCAGTCGAGCAGCTTGCGGGTGAGCGTGGCGGAGGCGCGCATGTCGATGGCGGCGAAGTGGCCGAGCCGGCGGAAGTGGTCTGCCGCTCTCTCAGGGCCGGGCTTGCGACCGACTCCCAGCTCCCATCTGTTTCGCGGCCCCGGCGCGGCGGCACGGTCACCCCCCATACCGCCGTCCATCGCCTCAGGTCCTCGTGAAGTAGTGGCCGGCCTCCAGGTCCGGGATCAGTGCCGGGTGCCGGGGCTGCCAGTCGAGCAGCTTGCGGGTGAGCGTGGCGGAGGCGCGCATGTCGATGGCGGCGAAGTGGCCGAGCCAGCCGAAGTGGTCCGCCGCCTCCTCGGGGGCCACGCTCGCGACCGGTACGTCGAGGCCCCGGCCGATCGTCTCGGCGATCTCACGGAAGGGCACCCCCTCGTCGCCGATCGCGTGCAGCCGTACGCCCGCCGGTGCCGCCTCCAGGGCCAGTCGGAACAGCCGGGCCGCGTCGAGCCGGTGGACGGCGGCCCAGCGGTTGGAGCCGTCGCCGACCATGGCCGAGACGCCCTTCTCGCGCGCGATGTCGATGAACATGGGCACGAAGCCGTAGTCGCCCTCGCCGTGCACGCTCGGCGGCAGCCGCAGCACCGACGCGCTCACCCCGCGTTCGGCGAGCGCGAGCGTCGCGGCCTCCGAGGCGTGCCGGTGCCTGGCGGGGGAGTCCGGGTCGGCCGGGTCCTCCTCGGTGCCGAGGCGCCCCGGCGCGGTCAGCAACCCCGACGTGACCACGAAGGGCTTGCCGGTGCCTTCGAGCGCCTCGCCGATGGCCTCCACCGCCCGGAGGTCGGCCTCGCCCGAGGCGGTCAGGTTGGTGAAGTCGTGGATGAACGCCAGGTGGGCGACCCCGTCGGCCGCCTCGGCACCCCGGCGCAGACTGTCGAGGTCGGTCAGGTCCCCGCGGTGGGCCTTGGCTCCCGCGGCCTTCAGCGCCTGGACGGACCGGTCCGAGCGGGCCAGGCCCACGACCTCGTGCCCGGCGTCGAGGAGTTCACGGGTGACGGCGGAACCGACGAAGCCGGTCGCACCGGTGACGAATACACGCATGGTCTTCCTTCGTTGTGACGGGTGAATGCCCCCTCAGCGTGCGAAGGCGGGGCCACCGCGGTCCAAGGCCTGTTTCGCATGACGCAATACGAATCAGGCATCACCGCAGGTGGGCGGCGTTGGATGCCGGAAGCCGCCGAAGACGTCGACGTACGCTTCAGACATGACCGACCTCGACCTCCGGCTGGTCCGGTACTTCACGGCCGTCGCCGAGCACCGGCACTTCGGGCGGGCCGCCGACGCGCTGCACGTCACACAGCCGTCGCTGAGCCGGCAGATCCGGCGGCTGGAGCAGCAGCTCGGCGCGCGGCTGCTGGAGCGGACCCCGCGGGGGAGCCGGCTCACCGAGGCGGGGGAGGTGTTCCTGCCCCGGGCGAAGGCGCTGCTGCGGTCGGCGGCCCAGGCGGCGAGCCTTGCCAGGGCGGCCGCCGAACCGAGCAGGATCACCGTGGGGTACACGGCGGGGATCATCGTCACTCCGGCGGTGCGCGCCCTGCGCGAGCGCTTCCCGGACGCCGACGTCAGGACCGCGCACGTCGACTGGACCGAGCGGACGACGGTCCTGCCCGAGCTCAGGGCCGACGTCCTGGTGACCCGGCTGCCCTTCCCGACCGACGGAGCGCAGGTGACGGTCCTCTACGAGGAGCCCCGGGTACTGGTGCTGCCGATCGGACACCGTCTCGCGGGCAAGGAGTCCGTCACCCTCGACGACATCGCCGACGAGCCCCTGGTCCGGGTGGCCGACCCGGCGTGGAACGCGTACTGGCGCATCGACCCCCGCCCGGACGGCCGCCCCGCCCCCGACGGGCCCCTCGCCGACGCCCTGGAGGACAAGTTCGAACTGGTCGCCTCCGGACAGGCCCTCGCCATCACGGCGTTGCCCCGCGCCGGCGCGCTCCGTCCCGACGTCACCGCGGTCCCGCTGCACGGCGTCGAGCCGGCCCACGTGGTCCTCGCGACCCGCGCCGAGGACCGGAGCCGGTTGGTCGCGGCCTTCCGCAAGCTCGCGCGGACCTTTTTGCAGGCGTCCGGCTCCTGAAACGACCTCAGCGGGTGACCTTGTCTCCAAGGTCACCCGCTGAGGGATCAGGGTGAGTGACGGGACTTGAACCCGCGGCCACCTGGACCACAACCAGGTGCTCTACCAACTGAGCTACACCCACCATGTTCGGCTGTTCGGATTTCTCCGACCGGCCGAGAAAAAGTGTACAGGGTCTGAAGGGGTGCTCGCGCCCGGCTTTTACCGCGCGGGCAGGACGTGCTTCGCGGCGATCGTCTTCGCGGTGTCGGAGTCGGGTCCGGGCTGCGGGACGAAGATCGCCTCGCGGTAGTAGCGCAGCTCCGCGATGGACTCGCGGATGTCGGCGAGGGCGCGGTGGTTGCCGTTCTTGTCCGGGCTGTTGAAGTAGGCCCGCGGATACCAGCGCCGGGCCAGCTCCTTGACGGAGCTGACGTCCACGATCCGGTAGTGGAGGTAGTCCTCCAGGGTGGGCATGTCCCGCAGCAGGAAACCGCGGTCGGTGCCGACGGAGTTGCCGCACAGCGGGGCCTTGCCGGGTTCCTTGACGTGCTCGCGGACGTAGGCGAGGACCTGCTCCTCGGCGTCGGCGAGGGTCGTGCCGCCGGACAGCTCCTCGAGCAGCCCGGACGCGGTGTGCATCTGACGCACCACCTCCGGCATCGTCTCCAGCGCCTGGTCCGGCGGGCGGATGACGATGTCCACACCGTCGCCGAGCACGTTGAGCTCGGAGTCGGTGACGAGGGCGGCAACCTCGATGAGCGCGTCGTCGGACAGCGAGAGGCCGGTCATCTCGCAGTCGATCCACACCATGCGATCGTTCATGCGAACACCCTACGGCTGACGTCTGTTTTTGTGGCGCCCGGTGTCGGTGCCGGGCAGCCGGAACGCCGGACGGGCCATCACGGGCCCGCCCGGCGTCAGGACGTCACGCTCCGCTGCGCTGCCCCGGCAGGCTCGCCCGGCCTCCCGTGACGTACAGCTCGCGGCCGTTGTCGGAGGGCGGGCCCACGGGGGCCGGGGTGCGGCGGGCCTGGAGCGGCACCGGACCGCTCTCCGGGTGCAGCGGCACGGGCGCGCTGGGCGCGGGACCCGTCGGGCCCCCCATCGCACCGTCGCTGTCCACCGGCCTGTCGCCCTGCGGACGGCGGGCCCGGTACGCGGCCCGGTAGGCGGCCGGGGACGAGCCGAGCTGCCGCCGGAAGTGCCCGCGCAGCGCCACCGGCGAACGGAAGCCGCAGCGCCCGGCGACCTCGTCCACCGAGTAGTCCGACGTCTCCAGCAGCCGCTGCGCCTGAAGCACCCGCTGGGTGATCAGCCACTGGAGCGGGGCCGAACCCGTCAGCGAGCGGAACCGGCGGTCGAACGTACGACGGCTCATGTACGCGCGCGCCGCCAGCGTCTCCACGTCGAACTGCTCGTGCAGGTGCTCCAGCGCCCAGGCGACGACCTCGGCGAGCGGGTCGGCGCCGATCTCCTCTGGTAAAGACCTGTCGAGGTAGCGCTCCTGACCGCCCGAGCGGCGCGGCGGGACCACCAGGCGGCGGGCCAGCGCGCCGGCCGCCTCGTTGCCGTGGTCCGTCCGCACGATGTGGAGACAGAGGTCGATTCCGGCCGCGGTACCGGCCGAGGTCAGTACGTCGCCGTCGTCCACGAAGAGTTCTCGTGGATCCACATGCACCGACGGGTAGCGCTTGGCCAGCGTCGGCGCGTACATCCAGTGTGTCGTCGCGGGGCGGCCGTCCAGCAGGCCCGCCGCCGCCAGCACGAAGGCGCCGGTGCACAGGCCTACTATGCGGGCGCCTTCCTCGTGCGCCCGGCGCAGTGCGTCGAGCGCCTCCTCCGGTGGCGGTGAAGTGATCGAGCGCCAGGCCGGTACGACGACCGTGCCCGCGCGTGAGATCGCTTCCAGGCCATGCGGTGCGGTGAGTTCCAGGCCCCCTGTGGTCCGCAGTGGGCCTTCCTCGCCGCCGCACACCAACAGTCGGTAGCGCGGCACGCCGGCGTCCTGGCGGTCAATCCCGAACACCGACAAAGGTATGGAACTCTCGAAGATGGGGCCGCCGCTGAACAGCAGCACCGCGACGATCTCCTTGCGGCGTCGCCCGGAAAGCTTCCGGGCCGCGGCTTCCGGCGCGGCAGTGGAGTCGTGGCTCATACTGCTAAGCCCCCCTCGGTGGTCGCGGCGCCCCTAACTTGTCGGGCATGTCGCTCCAGCACGTTTCCCCTCGGTCCTGCACGAGTCCCCCGCCGTAAGACGTCAAGATCGAATCTACTGTGTCCCGTGGTGTCGGCGTGACCAGTTCGTCATCTGGCACATTGTCGACATGGCAACTTGGCGTAAAGCATTCGATCACGAAGCGTTGCACTCGTGGGCCGTGCAGGGAAGTGCGCCTTGTGGCAGTGGCTAATCCACGTAGGGTGCACAGGACCCCCGACACCCTATTCGTGCAGGTGGAACGGGGGTTGAGGGGTGCTTGGACCAAGGGACACGCCCAAGGCGGAAGTTGGCTGAAAAGAATCGTCGCGGTGCATGGAAACCGGTCAGCTGACCGGTGTATTTCCCCCGGTGTGACGACCGCCTCGATGGGCCCCCGTACCGCTCCTGTGATGGCGGCCACGACGGGGTGACCGCTCCTCGGCGCGCAGGCGGGCCGCGCCGCGCTCCGACTGGCGCAGGAGGATACGGCAGACGGCCGTGACGGCGGCGAGACCGAGGGCGGTGCCCGTCGCGCCGGCCAGCGAGGTGCCGTACCAGACGAGCACCACGGGGACGAGGACGCAGCTGAAGACCGCCCAGCGGACCACGTCCGTGCTGGAGTCCTCGGAGGGTGGTCGGTGTCCGGTCATCGCGTGCTCCCTGTGGCGTCTCCCCGTGGCGTGGCTCATGGGTTCAACGCGTGTTCGACCCTTCGGTCACTGTGTCGAGGGGCCGTCCGGTGGTCCGGGGGGCGGGAAGGCCGTGCGCGGCCTGTGCAAACCGCCTGTACAGCGCAGCAACCATTGCGTTACGGGCACCCCCTCGTGCATGCTCCCTGGAACCCCCACGGACCGTGGGCGGGCTCTGGGCTAAGGAGGCGTGGCGCCGTACCCTTGGGGGTATGGGGTTGGGAAGATGATTCCCGGACACAGCTCCGCCGCACACTGTCGTCCCTCCCACACAAGGATCACAACGCCGAGACAGCCATGGCCGGTCACGAATTCTTCGAACCAGCGGACCGCAAGCGGCCCGTCGCCGATCCCACGGCGGCCGAGCCCCTGGCGGCGGAAGAGCCACGCCACTCCTGCGACCCGGCTTTCAAGCACGGCGTCGTGGTCGGCTTCGACGGCTCCACGTCCAGCGAGCGTGCCCTCGCGTACGCGATCGGCATGGCCCATCGCTCCGGCTCGGGCCTGATCATCGTGCATGTCGCCAACCGGCTGCCCACCACCGTGTGGGCCGGTTGCGAGCCACCGGTCTTCGTCGACGTGCCGGACCACCGCACCGAGGTGCTCGGCCTCGAGCTCGCCTGTGCGGACTACCTGGCCGAGGTGCCCTGGATCCTCGTGGAGCGCGGCGGCGACATCTGCCACGAGCTCGAGGAGGTCGGGCGGGAGTACGAGGCGGACGCGATCGTCGTCGGCTCCACCCACGGCATCGTCGGGCGCATCTTCGGCTCCGTCGCGGGACGGCTCGCCAAGCGGGCGAAGCGGCCCGTCATCGTGATTCCTTAACTCGCCGTTCTCCCAGGCGGGATGGACGTATCCCCTCGCGTGACGGTCACTTACGCCGTGTCCGGTACGGCGTTCGCGGCGCTCAAGGCCCTGTGGGACAGAGACGGACCCCCCCCCGTGCCAGGTGGCATCACGTGGGGGTCCGTTCCGTCGGGAGCGCTTGCTCGCTTACTCCACCGTCACCGACTTCGCGAGGTTGCGCGGCTTGTCGATGTCCCGGCCCAGGGCCAACGCGGTGTGGTAGGCGAGGAGTTGAAGCGGGATGCCCATCAGGATCGGGTCCAGCTCGTCCTCGTTCTTCGGGACGACGATGGTCTCGTCGGCCTTCTCCTGGTGCTGGTGGGCGACCGCCAGGATCCGGCCGCTGCGGGCCTTGATCTCCTCCAGGGCGGCGCGGTTCTTCTCCAGCAGGTCGTCGTCGGGGACGATCGCGACCGTGGGGAGGGCGGGCTCGATCAGGGCCAGGGGCCCGTGCTTGAGCTCGGAGGCGGGGTAGGCCTCGGCGTGGATGTAGGAGACCTCCTTGAGCTTCAGGGAGGCCTCGCGGGCCACCGGGTAGCCCCGGACGCGGCCGATGAAGAGCATCGAGCGGGCCTCGGCGTACTGCTCGGCCAGCTTCTTGATGTGCTCCTCCTGCTCCAGCATCTCGGTGATCTGCGCGGGCAGCCTGCGCAGGCCCTCGATGATCCGCTTGCCGTCGCGGACCGACAGGTCGCGGGTGCGGCCCAGGTGCAGGGCGAGCAGGGCGAAGGCGACCGTGGTGTTGGTGAAGCACTTCGTGGAGACCACGCACACCTCGGGGCCGGCGTGCACGTAGATGCCGCCGTCGGCCTCGCGGGCGATCGCCGAGCCGACGACGTTCACCACGCCGAGGACCCGCGCGCCCTTGCGCTTCAGCTCCTGGACGGCGGCGAGGACGTCGTAGGTCTCGCCGGACTGGGAGACGGCGATGTAGAGGGTGTCGGGGTCGACGACCGCGTTGCGGTAGCGGAACTCGGAGGCCGGCTCGGCGTCCGCGGGGATGCGGGCGAGCTCCTCGATCATCTGGGCGCCGATCATGCCCGCGTGGTACGAGGTGCCGCAGCCGAGGATCTTCACGCGGCGGATCTGGCGGGCCTCGCGGGCGTCCAGGTTGAGGCCGCCGAGGTGCACGGTGGAGAAGCGGTCGTCGATGCGGCCGCGCAGGACGCGGTCCACGGCGTCGGCCTGCTCGTGGATCTCCTTGTGCATGTAGGTGTCGTGGCCGCCCATGTCGTAGGAGGCGGCCTCCCACTCGACGGTGGTGGGCTCGGCCGTCGTACGGGTGCCCTCCGTCGTGTAGGTGCGGAAGTCGTCGGCCTTGAGGGTGGCCATCTCGCCGTCGTCGAGGGTGACGATCTGGCGGGTGTGGGCGACCAGCGCGGCGATGTCGGAGGCGACGAACATCTCCTTCTCGCCGATGCCGAGGACGACCGGCGAGCCGTTGCGGGCCACCACGATGCGGTCGCTGAAGTCGGCGTGCATCACGGCGATGCCGTAGGTGCCCTCGATCACCCGCAGGGTGTCGCGGACCTTGTCCTCCAGCTTCTCCGCCTGGGAGCGCGCGATGAGGTGGACGAGGACCTCGGTGTCGGTGTCGGAGAGGAACTCGACGCCGTCCGCCTCCAGCTTGCGGCGCAGGTCGGAGGCGTTGTCGATGATGCCGTTGTGGACGACGGCGACCTTGCCCTCGGCGTCCAGGTGCGGGTGGGCGTTCACGTCGGAGGGGGCGCCGTGGGTGGCCCAGCGGGTGTGGGCGATGCCGGTGGTGCCCTTGAAGCGGGCCGGGACCTTGGCCTCCAGGTCACGCACCCGGCCCTTGGCCTTGACCATCTTCAGCCCGGCCGTCTTCGGCGAGGTGACCACGATGCCCGCCGAGTCGTAGCCGCGGTACTCGAGGCGCTGCAGACCCTCCAGGAGCAGTGGGGCGACATCGCGCTTCCCGATGTATCCGACAATTCCGCACATAAAGATGTGTCCCCTAGCCGTAGACCATGCGGCGCAACTGCCTCAGCGTGAGCTCAGGCGGCGCCACCGCTCGATATTTCAGGTCCGCCTCGATCCGTCCGAAGATCTCCGCGTTCACCAGGCCCTGGGCCTGGAGCTCGCGGTGGCGGCGACGGACGTAGTCCTCGGTCGTCTCGTCGAAGAAGGCGAGCACGTCCTGGATCACGCGCAGTGCCTCGCCCCGACTGAGGGGCGTGGACCGCGTCAGATGATCAACAAGTTCGTCGTGCACCCGGTAGATCCTGAGGTACTGGGAGCCGTTTCGCAAGAATCCTGCCCGATATCGGGCAAGTGGCTGTTGATGCTCTTATGGACGTCTGTTCGCAAGCTGTCCATCCTGTGTCCGACATCCCGTTGCTCATGGCGACGAGTTTCAGACGCCATGGACATTCCTCGCATGGGCGTACCCGAGCAGCTCGCCGAGCGCATGAGCATGGCCGAGCAGCACGAGTACCTGCGCGCCAAGTTTTCCCGGCGCACGATGATCAGAGGCGGCGCCGTCACGCTGGGCGCCGTCGCGGGTGGCGCGTTCGTGCCGGGTGCCGTGGCCCAGGCCGCCACGCCGACCCGGACCTTCGCCAGTGCCGAGAGCGTCGACGGCGCCCTCGTCGCCCCCTTCGGCCGCCACCTCGCCTACGGCAACGACGCACGCACCGAGATGACCGTCTCCTGGCAGGTGCCGGTCGCGGTCAAGAAGCCGTTCATCCGGATCGGCGCCCGCCCCTGGGACCTCTCCCGCAAGATCGAGGCCGAGGTGCGCACCCTGTACACCCCGGCCGGCGTCGGCGCCAGCGGCGACCACACGCAGTACTACCTGCACGCCAAGCTGACCCACCTGCGCCCCGGCCAGACCTACTACTACGGCGTCGGCCACCAGGGCTTCGACCCCGCCGAACCGCACCTGACCGGCACCCTGGGCACCTTCACCACCGCGCCCGCCCACAAGAAGCCGTTCACCTTCACCGCCTTCGGCGACCAGGGCGTCAGCTACCACGGCCTGGCCAACGACAGCCTGCTCCTCGGCCAGAACCCCGCCTTCCACCTGCACGCCGGCGACATCGCCTACGCCGACCCGGCCGGCCAGGGCAAGTCGGCCGACACCGGCTTCGACTCACGGGTGTGGGACCAGTTCCTCGCCCAGACCGAGTCCGTCGCCAAGTCCGTACCGTGGATGGTGAGTTACGGCAACCACGACATGGAGGCCTGGTACTCGCCCAACGGCTACGGCGGCGAAGAAGCCCGCTTCACGCTCCCCGACAATGGGCCGGACAAGAAGCACCTGCCGGGCGTCTACTCCTTCGTCCACGGCAACACGGCGATCATCTCGCTGGACCCGAACGACGTCTCCTTCGAGATCCCGGCCAACCTCGGGATCTCCGGCGGCACCCAGACCACCTGGTTCGAGGGGCAGCTCAAGAAGTACCGGGCCGCCAAGGACATCGACTTCGTCATCGTGTTCTTCCACCACTGCGCCTACTGCACCTCCACGGCGCACGCCTCGGAAGGCGGCGTGCGCCAGGAGTGGGTGCCGCTGTTCGAGAAGTACCAGGTGGACCTGGTCATCAACGGCCACAACCACCAGTACGAGCGCACCGACGTCATCAAGGGCGACAAGGTCGCCAAGAAGCTCCCGATCGGGGGGACCGCGTACCCCGAGACCGAGGGCGTCGTCTACGTCACGGCGGGCGCCGCGGGCCGCAGCCTGTACGCGTTCTCCGCGCCCGACTCCTACGAGGGACACCTCAACGAGCAGGAGTCCGTGGCCTCCTTCGTCAACACCAAGGACGGCAAGGTCGACGAGACGGTCGCCTGGTCCCGGGTGCGCTACCTCAACTACTCCTTCCTGCGCGTGGACGTGGAGCCCGCCGCCCGGGGCCACTACGCCAGGCTGAAGGTGTCGGGCATCGCCGAGAGCGGTGACCGCATCGACCACTTCACCGTGGCGCGCAGGGCGAAGTAACCGCTTTTCTGCCGGGGGTCCGGGGGTCATCCCCCGGGATGATGCAGCATCCGCTTGAGGACCGCCTGCTTGGCCAGGGCGAACTCCTCGTCCGTGAGGACACCGGTGCGGTGCAGCTCACCGAGCTCGCGCAACCGGCGCAGGAGGGCGTCATGGCCGTCCTCGGCGGGGGCGACCGGAGAAGAAGGCGTCTGCGGTCGTGCGGTGAGTGATTTCCGTCCGTCGTCGTCGGCGGCCCGGGCCGGGTGCGGGAGCCTGGCCTGGACCGCCGCCGCGACCAACGCCATCAGCGGATCCTTCTTGAAGCCCCACAGCTCCACCGCGTTGGGGTCGTACTTCGGCGGGGCCTTGGTCGGGGCGTGCCGGACGGTGAAGCGCAGGTGGCCGTTCTCCAGGCCGACCGCGGGCTGCCAGTCCACGGCGACGATGTCGGCCAGGGCGAGGGTGCGGGGCCCGGCGGAGGCCTTGGCGTCCTCCGTCTTCCAGTTCCACTCCAGCCGGACGTGCTCGCCGTCGAACGCGGCGGTGCCGTCACCCGCGGAGACCGCGAGGGGCACGGCCGGGCCCGGGAGCAGGTATCCGTCCACCGGATCGGCCGGGACCTGGTCCAGGAGCAGCGCGCCCCGGACCTCGTCCACGAAGTACTCCGCGACGCCGTAGCGGTCCGACTCGACGGTGAGCTGGTACGGGTCGTGCGGCTCGGTCAGCCGGCCGCCGGTCGCGTGCAGCAGGGGGTCGGCGCCGTCGCGCAGCCGTATGCGCAGCCGACCGTTCTTCTTGCCCTGTTCGAAAGAGATGCCCGCCAACGCGCCCAGCGGGACCACGAGTTCACCGAGCTCCTTACGGAGGAGGCCGACGTTCTTGTCCCTTCCCGGAGTCAGTCGCAGGGCGTCGCCGTCGAAGACCCATGTGCCGTCCTTCTGCAGGATTTCCGCCATGGGGAAATTGTGGCGGACGAAGACGGGTCCCGGGAGGACCGTACTCCCGGGACCCGCCTGGTACTTGGGCCCGGCTTACCGGCCCGCGATGGGGTTGGTCAGCGTGCCGACGAGCTGGAGCGCGCCGGACGGGTCCGCCAGGTCGACCATCTGCCGGTTGTTGCGCAGCTGGAGGCGGTTGAGGCAGGACAGGGCGAACTCGGGCGCGAACATGTCGTACTGCGCGAACTTGTCGGCCAGTTCGGGCACCGAGTCCTGGTAGTCGCGGGTGACCTCGGCGACCGTGCGCCAGAAGTCCTCCTCCTCCAGGACCCCCTCGGCGGCGAGGTTCGCGGCCAGGAAGCGGAAGAAGCAGTCGAAGACGTCCGTGAAGATCGACAGCAGCTTGGTGTCGTCGGGGACCTCCACGCGCAGCCGCTCGACCGCCGGCGGCAGCACCGCCTCCGGGTCCATGACGGCGATCTCCTCGGCGATGTCCTTGTAGATCGCCCGCTCGACCACACCGTCCTTCAGGACCAGGATGACGTTCTCGCCGTGCGGCATGAACACCAGGTCGTAGGCGTAGAAGCTGTGCAGCAGCGGGGTGTAGTAGGCGCGCAGGTAGCGGCGCAGCCAGTCGGTCGGGGTGAGCCCGGAGCGCTCGACGAGGGCGCCCGCGAAGGACCTGCCCTCGTGGTCGACGTGGACCAGCGAGGCCATCGTCGCGAGCGACTCGCCGTCCTGGAGCGACGGGACCGGGCTCTCGCGCCACAGCGCGGCCAGCATCTTGCGGTACGGCGAGTAGCGGTCCGTGGCGGCCTCGTACTCCAGGTGCCGGTAGCCGACGGCGGCCCGCTCGCGGATGATCGTCAGGCCCGTCGACTTCAGTACCGGGTCACCGTCGATGAGGGCGGCGAGCCAGTCGTTGATGGCGGGGGTCGCCTCCATGTACGCGGCCGAGAGTCCGCGCATGAAGCCCATGTTGAGGACGGACAGGGCCGTCTTCACATAGTGCTTCTCGGGGTGGGAGGTGTTGAAGAAGGTCCGGATGGACTGCTGGGCCAGGTACTCGTCGTCGCCCTCGCCGAGGCAGACCAGCAGATCGCGGGCGACCTCGGCGGCGAAGGTGACGGTGAGCTTGTTCCACCACTGCCAGGGGTGGACGGGGATGAGGAGGTAGTCGGCCGGGTCGAGGCCCTTGCCGCGCAGGACGCCGTGGAAGCGCTCGACGGTCTCCTCGCCCAGCTCCTGCCGTACGAAGGTCTCGTACTCGATGCCGACCCCGGCCGTGAACGCGGCTCGCGAGCGGTGGGCGGCGAGCCAGACCAGGCGGACCGGGCTCGCGGTCTCCGGGGCGTACGAGAGGTACTCGTGGATGCCGAAGCCGAGCCGGCCGTTGTTGGCCACGAAGCAGGGGTGGCCCTCGGTCATGCCGGTCTCGATGTCCTGGAAGTCGGCCTTCACCAACTCGGCCACCGGGACCTGGGGCTTGGTGAGCTTGTAGCAGCTGCCGGAGAGGGTGGAGGAGATCTCCTCCAGGTACACCGGCAGGATCTCGTCGCTCAGGCCGAGGGTGTCCTTCAGTTCGACGAAGAAGTCCAGGGCGGCCAGGGGCAGTTCGGCGCCGTCGCGGTGCCGGGTGATGGAGTCGGCGTCGACCTGCCAGTGGTCCAGGGCGCGGCGCACGGCCGTGAAGTCGTAGCGGGTCTTGCCGTCGTCGCTGCGGACGACGTACTGGTCCTTGTCGGTCTCCTCGGGCTCGATGAGCCGCTCGTGGGCGAACTCGGCGAGACCCTTGCGGATCAGCAGGCGGTTGGCGGTCTCCCAGCGTTCGGGGGAGAGGTGGGACACGGCGTCGGCGAGGCTCATATCGTCACCCCCGTGGCCGCGAGGAACTGGGCCCGGGTGCAGAAGCTCAACAGGGCCTTCTTCTCCGGCTTCTGTATCTCGCGCTCGGGCACGAACCCGACCGCCTCGTTCAGGGCGTGGACGGCCTTGTTGGAGACGTCGGGCTCCACGACCACCCGCTGGACGGCCGGGTCCTCGAAGAGGTGGGCCATCACGGCGGTGATGACGGACCGGGTGAAGCCGTGGACGGGCCGGTCGGTCGCCGGGGTCAGGAAGTGCATGCCGATGTCACCGGGGCGCGGCTCGTACAGGCCGACCAGCTCCCGGTGGGCCGGGTCGTACTTCTCCATCAGGAAGGCGGGGGCGCCGGTCTCGTCGAGGCCCAGCAGCGCGTGGTGGTGCTCGTCGGCCGCGATGTCCATGTAGGCCCGCTCGACGTCCTCCAGTTTCGCGTCCTGCATCATCCAGAACGCGGCCTTGGGGTGGGTGACCCACCCGTGCAGCAGCTCGGCGTCCTTCAGGGGGTCGAGGGGGCGGAAGGTGAAGGAGGTCATACGGAAAACTCCTGGAACGCGATCGTCTTCTCGACCGGGTAGTACTCGGTGCCGAGCAGCTCCCGGATGATGCAGCTGTTGCGGTAGGCGCCCATGCCCAGGTCGGGGCTGGTGATGCTGTGGGTGTGGACCCCGCCGTTCTGGAGGAAGACGCCTCTGCCCGTCACGTCGATCGCGTAGGTGCGGGACACGTCGAAGTTGCCCTGGGAGTCGTAGACCAGGCGGTCCTTGACCGGGGCCAGGAACTCCGGCTCGGCGTACTTGTAGCCCGTCGCGAGGACCAGGCCCTGCGACTCGATCTCGAAGTCCTTCTCCTGCTCCTCCTGGCGGAAGCCGAGCGTGTACGTGCCGTTCTCGTGACGCGCGCTGGTGAGCGAGGAGTTGGTGAGCAGCCGGGTGGGGACCGGGCCGCCGAGGTTCTTCTGGTAGAGCAGGTCGAAGATCTCGTTGATGAGGTCGCCGTCGATGCCCTTGAACAGGCCCTTCTGCTCGGCGGTGAGCCGGTAGCGGGTGGCCTCGGGCAGCTCGCGGTAGTAGTCGATGTACTCCGGGGAGGTCATCTCCAGCGTGAGCTTGGTGTATTCGAGGGGGAAGAAGCGCGGGGAGCGGGTCACCCAGTTCAGCCGGTAGCCGTGGACGTCGATCTCCGAGAGGAGGTCGTAGTAGATCTCGGCGGCGGACTGGCCGGAGCCGACGATCGTGATCGACTCCTTCTTCTGGAGCTCCTCCCTGTTCTGCACGTAGCGGGAGTTGTGGAAGAAGTCGCCGCCGAGGCCGCGCACGGCCTCCGGGTAGTGCGGGGAGGTGCCGGTGCCGAGGACCAGGTGGCGGGCGCGGAAGACGTCGCCGTCGGCCGTGGTCACGACGTAGAGGTCGTCCTCGTACCGGACCTCGGTCACCGTCGTGCCGAAGCGGACGCTGCTCAGTTTGTTCGCGGCCCAGCGGCAGTAGTCGTCGTACTCCACCCGCAGCGGGTAGAAGTTCTCGCGGATGTAGAACGAGTACAGCCGGCCCTTCTCCTTCAGGTAGTTGAGGAAGGAGTACGGCGAGGTCGGGTCCGCGAGGGTGACCAGGTCCGACATGAACGGGGTCTGGAGGTGGGCGCCGTCCAGGAACATGCCGGCGTGCCACTCGAAGTCGGGCTTCGACTCCAGGAAGACGCCGTCGAGTTCGGCGACGGGTTCGGTCAGACAGGCCAGGCCGAGGTTGAAGGGCCCGAGCCCGATGCCCACGAAGTCGTGGGTCGAGGAAGAACGGGACGGGTTTTCAGGACGCGCGGTCAAGGGACTCTCCCAGGTACTGCTCGGCGTGGCCGGCGATGAGGTCGAGGACGACGGACATGTCCTCGACCGTCGTCTCGGGGTTGAGCAGGGTGAACTTCAGGTAGTGGCGGCCCTGGACCTTGGTGCCCGCGACCACCGCGTCGCCGGAGGCGAACAGGGCCTTGCGGGCGTACAGGTTGGCGCGGTCGATCTCGGCCGGGTCGGTGACCGAGGACGGGATGTAGCGGAAGACGAGCGTGGAGAGACTCGGTTCGACGACCACGTCGTAGCGCGGGTCGGCGGCGAGCACCTTCCAGCCCTCGGCGGCCAGGTCGCAGACCTCGTCGAAGAGCCGGCCGATGCCGTCGGCACCCATCACGCGCAGGGTCATCCACAGCTTGAGCGCGTCGAAGCGGCGGGTGGTCTGGAGGGACTTGTCGACCTGGTTGGGGATGCGCTCGGTGACCATGCGCTTCGGGTTGAGGTACTCGGCGTGGTACGTCGCGTGGCGCAGGGTCGAGGCGTCGCGGACCAGCACGGCGGACGAACTCACCGGCTGGAAGAAGGACTTGTGGTAGTCGACGGTGACCGAGTCGGCGCGCTCGATGCCGTCGACGCGGCCCCGGTACTTGAGGGAGGCCAGCAGCCCGCAGCCGTAGGCGGCGTCGACGTGCATCCAGGTGTCGAACTGCTCGCACAGTTCGGCGATCTCGGGCAGCGGGTCGATGGACCCGAAGTCGGTGGTGCCGGCCGTGGCGACGACGGCCATGGGGACGAGACCGTCCCGCTCGCAGCGCTCCAGCTCGCGGGCGAGGGCGACGGTCTGCATCCGCTTGTCGTGGTCGACGGGGATGGAGACCACGGAGTCCTGGTCGAGGCCCAGCAGTTTCGCGGACTTCTTCACGCTGAAGTGGCTGACCTCGGAGGCGAAGATGCGCAGTTTGGCGAAGGAGTCGGTCTTCGCCTCCTCACGGGCCAGCAGCAGTGCCTGGAGGTTGGACTGCGTGCCGCCCGAGGTGAACACGCCGTCGGCGTTGTCGCCGAGGCCGATGCGCGCGGTCGTCCAGTCGATCAGCTTGCGCTCGATGAGGGTGCCGCCGGCCGACTGGTCCCAGGTGTCCAGGGAGGAGTTGACGGCGGAGAGGATGGCCTCGCCGACGACGGCCGGGATGACGACCGGGCAGTTGAGGTGGGCGAGGTAGCGGGGATGGTGAAAGTAGACCGCGTCCCGGAGATACACCTCCTCCAGCTCGTCGAGCACCGCCGCCGTGTCCAGCAGGGGCTTGTCGAGGTCGATCTCCTCGATGCGAGGGGAGAGGGCGTCCACGGTGACCCCGGTGAACGGCCTTGTGGTGGTGGCGAGTTTGGCCGCCACCCGCTCGATTCCTTCGGTCACGGAGCGGCGGTAGCTCTCCGCGGTCGTGTCGTTGAGCAGGTGCGAGCGCATGTGGGGGTCCTCCGGTGGGGACGATCCGTGCGGGACGGGGCAGGAGCGGGGCGGGTAACCCGGGCTTCAACTTAGGTAAGCCTAACCTAATTAACGCGAGGGAAAACCAGCCCCACCCGTGACCGGCGTCACGTCGACGGGAGTTACTCCGCCGCCCGCAGCTGCTCCTCGGTCATGCCCTGCCGCCAGTACCCGACGAAGGTGACCCTGCGGCGGTCGATCCCGCGTTCGCGCACGAAGTGTCGCCGCAGTTCCTTGACGCACCCCGATTCGCCCGCGATCCAGACGTACGGCCGCTCGGCGTGGGGGAGTCGGGCATCGCGGAGGGCGCCGAACGCCATGGGGGAGCACTCGGCGCCGGTCTCGCCCGCGACGAGCCAGGTGATCTCGGCGTCGGCCTCGGTAGCGAGGTCCTGGATGTCCCCGGCGTCCCGCACCTCCAGCCAGACGCGGGCGCGCTGTCCCGCGGGCAGGGCTTCGAGGATCGCCGAGACGGCGGGGAGCGCGGTCTCGTCGCCCCACAGCAGGACGAGGTCGGTGTCCTCGGGCGGCCGGAACCGGATCGCCCGGTTGTCGGCGACGGCCGGCCCGAGCAGCTGGACCCGGTCGCCCGCGCGGGCGCGCGCCGCCCACCGGGAGGCGGGTCCGGCGGGCTCGTGCAGCACGAAGTCGATGTCGATCTCGTCGGGATCGCGGCGCAGGCCCCGGAGGGTGTACGACCGCATCACGGCCCGCACCTCGTCCGGCTGCTCGCGCCAGGCCTGCCACCAGCCGTCCCCGAACTCGACGGGGACCGCGGGCTCGGTCCGGCCTTCGGCGGGGAGGAAGAGGGACAGCGACTGGTCGTGCCCGTCGGAGAAGAAGTGCCGGAGATCCTCCCCGGTGAAGGTCACCCGCGCGAGAGACGGCCCGAGCCGCCTCGTCCGCGCGACCTGGAGGGAGAAGAAACGGAACGGGGCGGCTACGGCCGTAGTCATACAGGGCTCCTGAGGCTCAGGAAGACGTAAGGAGTTAGCTGACCTTCTTCGCGGTCTCGATGGCCTTCGCGAGGTTCTCCACCATCGCCACGCACTTGTCGTACGACGGGATCGGCTCGGGGGAACGGGAGATGACCTGGCCCGCCTTCACCGCGGGCAGCTTCTTCCAGGTCGCCTCGGTGATGTCGGCCGGCTGGATCGTCGCCGTGCGGTCGTCCATCATGATGATGTCGGCCTTGTACTTGTCGACGTTCTCCCAGCTCAGCGACTCGTACCAGCCGCCGGAGGCCTTGAGTACGGACGCCGACGGCTCCACGAAGTTCACGCCGAGCGCCTTGAAGTACTCAAGGTCGATGGAGAGGTTGGTGCCGGAGACGTAGAAGACGTCCTGGGCCGCGGACCCGGCGAGCACCTTGATGTCGGGGTGGGCCTTGGCCGCGGCGCGCAGCCGCTCCGACGCCGCCTCGAACCGCTTCTTCGCGTCGGTGACCTTCGCCGCCTTCATGTCGGCGCCGAGGGACTCGGCCAGCTCCCACACCCGCTGGAGGGGCACGGTGATCTGACGGTCGTACACGGAGATCGCCACGCTCGGCGCCAGCTTGGCGATCTTGGAGCCGGAGGCCGCGGGGACGTACCAGAGGGTGCCGGCGCTGTCGAAGGTCGTGCTGATGAGGACCTCGGGCGCGAAGGCCGCGTACTGCTCGACGTTGAACTGGTCCCAGACGTTGCCGAAGACGGTCAGCTTGCTGACGTCCATGTCGCCGGCCTGGACGTCGGCCTTGCCGTCCTTGGTCTTGGTGGGGCCGAAGACGCCCTTGACCTCGATGCCGTAGTCGTACAGCGCGGCGGCGACGCCGACGAAGGCGACGATCTTCGTGGGGACCTTGTCGAGCTTGACGGTCGTGCCGCGGTCGTCCTTGAAGGTCCACGCCCCGGACTTGGCGGCCGTGGTCCCCTTGCCAGAGCCCTCGCTGCTGGAGTCGTCGTCACCGCAGGCCGCGAGCACGGCACCGAGGCCGAGTGCGCCGCCCGCGGCGAGGATGCCACGGCGGGTGAGGTGGGCGGCTCTTGCGTTGGACATGTGTGGCTGCTTTCGAACGGGGCGAAGCGCCCGCCGGACAAGTTCGAACGTAGGTTAGCCTAACCTCACCGAATGTCCAGAGGGCGGGGCTCCGTCCCGCTCCAGCCGTGGGTGCCCTGTGGGCCGCGGCCTAACCAGCCAGGCCCAACTCCCGTGCGATCAGCATCCGCTGGACCTCGCTGGTGCCCTCCCCGATCTCCAGGATCTTGGAGTCGCGCCACATCCGGGCCACCGGGTACTCGTTCATGAAGCCGTAGCCGCCGTGGATCTGGGTGGCGTCGCGGGCGTTGTCCACGGCGATCGTGGAGGAGTAGAGCTTGGCGAGGGCTGCCTCCTTCTTGAAGGGCTCGCCGGAGACCAGCCGCGAGGCCGCGTCCCGCCAGGCGAGGCGGGCGGTGTGGGCCTTCATCTCCATGTCGGCGATCTTGAACTGGATCGCCTGGTTGGCGCCGATGGGCCGCCCGAAGGCCTCCCGCTCCTTCGCGTACTTCACCGACTCGTCCACACAGCCCTGCGCAAGCCCGGTGGCGAGCGCCGCGATGGCGATCCGGCCCTCGTCGAGGATGCGCAGGAACTGGGCGTAGCCGCGGCCCTGTTCGCCCAGCAGGTTCGCCGCCGGGACCCGGACGTCCGAGAAGGACAGCTCACGGGTGTCGGAGGCGTTCCAGCCGACCTTGGAGTACGGCGGGGCGACCGTGAAGCCCGGCGTGCCCGAGGGCACGATGATCGAGGAGATCAACGGCTTGCCGTCGGGCTTGCGCCCGGTGACGGCGGTGACGGTGACCAGCCCCGTGATGTCGGTGCCGGAGTTGGTGATGAAGCACTTGGTGCCGTTGATGACCCATTCGTCGGTGTCCGGGTCCAGGCGGGCCGTCGTCCGCGTGGCCCCCGCGTCGCTGCCGCCGTCCGGCTCGGTCAGTCCGAAGGCGCCCAGGATCTCCCCGGAGCACAGCCGGGGCAGCCACTCGCGCTTCTGCTCCTCGGTGCCGAACAGGTGCAGGGGCATGGCGCCCAGGGAGACGCCGGCCTCCAGGGTGATCGCCACCGACGAGTCCACGCGCGCGAGTTCCTCGAGGACGAGGCCGAGCGCCAGGTAGTCGCCGCCCATCCCGCCGTACTCCTCGGGGAACGGCAGCCCGAACAGGCCCATGCGGCCCATCTCGCGGACGATCTCGTAGGGGAACTCGTGGTGCTCGTAGTACTCGCCGATCTTCGGCGCCACTACGTCGTGGGCGAACTCCTCGACGGTACGGCGGAGTTCTTCCAGCTCGGGGGAGAGACGGTGGTCCATCGGGGGTTCACTCCTGGTGGGAGAGGGCGCGGACGGTGCGGGACGGGCTGGGTCGGCCCAGGTGTTCGGCCATCCAGGCGCTGGTGGCGACGAGACGGCCGAGGTCGACTCCGGTGTCGATGCCGAGGCCCTGAAGCATCCACACGAGGTCCTCGGTGGCGAGGTTGCCGGTGGCGGACTTGGCGTACGGGCAGCCGCCGAGGCCGCCCGCGGAGGCGTCCACGGTGGTGACGCCGTGCTGGAGGGCGGCGTGGGTGTTCGCGAGGGCCTGGCCGTAGGTGTCGTGGAAGTGCACGCCCACCTTCTCGACGGGCACGTCGAGTGCGGTCAGCAGCGCCCGTACGTGCCCCGGGGTCGCCACCCCGATGGTGTCGCCGAGGCTCAGCTCGTCGCAGCCCATGTCGAGCAGGGCGCGGCAGACCTTGACCACCTGGGGGACCGGGACCGCGCCCTCCCACGGGTCGCCGAAGCACATCGACAGATAGCCGCGGACGTGCACGCCCTCCGCCTTCGCCCGGGCGACCACCGGCTCGAACATCTTGAGCGCCTCGTCGACCGTGCGGTTGAGGTTGGCCTTCGCGAAGGACTCGGTGGCGCTGGCGAAGACGGCCACGCGGGTCGCGCCGAGGGCGAGGGCGCGGTCCAGGCCGCGTTCGTTCGGCACGAGCACAGGCAGGTCCACGGACAGATCGCTGACCTGCGGGAACAGCTGCTCCGCGTCGGCGAGTTGGGGAACCCACCTGGGGTGCACGAAGCTCGTCGCCTCGATCGTGGTGAGCCCCGCGTCGGCCAGGCGGCGCACGAACTGAGCCTTGACCTCCGTCGGCACGGTCGACTTCTCGTTCTGCAGGCCGTCGCGGGCACCGACCTCGTGGATGCGGACGCGCGCCGGGAGCCCGGTCTCCGGTACGACCATGGGGAGTGTCATCGCTCTTCCTCCACGGGGGTGATGTCCATGGGGGTGATGACCGCGAGCACCTGGTCCATGGCGACCGTCGTGCCCGGCGTGACGTCCAGCTCGGCGACCGTGCCGGCGTGCGGGGCGGAGATGACGTGCTCCATCTTCATCGCCTCGACGACCAGCAGGCTCTGTCCGGCGGCCACCTCGTCCCCGACGGCCACCTTCACGACGGTCACCGTGCCGGGCATGGGGGCGGTGAGGGAGTCGGCTCCCGCGTGTCCGCTCCGGCTGAGGGACGCGGCCACCGGGTCGTGGTCGCGGACGTGCCAGGCGTCACCGTCGCGGCCGACCCAGTCACCGGCCCGGTGGAAGGTGTGGCGGACGCCGTCGAGGGTGACGGAGACCTGGTCGGCGGTGACGGTGTGGGTGCCGCGGGGGACGTACTCCACCGGGTCCTGCACGCGCAGAGGGAAGCCGACGGGCTTCGGGGTGCCCCCCATCCGCCAGCCGCTCGGCACCGAGAACGGATCGGTCCAGCCGCCGCCTTCCGGCCGCAGCGCTTCGAGCCGTACGGCCGCCGCCGCCTCGTACACCTCCTCCGGTACGTCCGTGGAGACCAGGTCGTCCACCACGCGCTCGACGAGCCCGGTGTCCAACTCGCCCTTCACCACGTCCGGATGGGCGAGGAGTCGGCGCAGGAACCCCGCGTTGGTCTGCACGCCGAGCGTCACCGTCTCCGCGAGGGCCGCCCTCAGCTTCCTGAGCGCGGTCTCCCGGTCCGGGCCGTACGCGATGACCTTGGACAGCATCGGGTCGTAGAGGCTGCCGACCTCGGTGCCCTCGCTGAGCCCGGAGTCCGTACGGACTCCGTCCCCCTGGGGCTCGACGAGCCGCAGGACGGTGCCGCCGGAGGGGAGGAAGCCCTTTGAAGGGTCCTCCGCGCAGACACGTGCCTCGACGGCGTGCCCGGTCAGCCGGACGTCCTCCTGCCCGTACGGCAGTCGCTCGCCGGCCGCCACCCGGAGCTGCCACTCCACCAGGTCCAGGCCGGTGATCAGCTCGGTGACCGGGTGCTCCACCTGGAGACGGGTGTTCATCTCCATGAAGTAGTACGACGACGGATCGTCGCCCGGCACGATGAACTCCACGGTGCCCGCGCCCCGGTAGCCGCAGGAGCGGGCCGCCTCGACCGCCGCCCCGCCCATCGACGCGCGCGTGTCCTCGTCCAGGAGGACGCTGGGCGCCTCCTCGATGATCTTCTGGTGGCGCCGCTGGAGGGAGCACTCGCGCTCGCCCAGGTGGATCACGTTGCCGTGGCCGTCGGCCAGGACCTGGATCTCGATGTGCCGGGGCCGGTCGACCCACCGCTCCACGAGCAGGGTGTCGTCGCCGAACGAGGTGCGGGCCTCGCGGCGGGCGGCGGCGATCTCCTCCTCCAGGACCGTCAGGTCCCGGACCAGCCGCATGCCCTTGCCGCCGCCGCCCGCACTGGGCTTCAGCAGCACCGGGGCACCCAACGCGCGCGCGGCCTCGGCCAGTTCTGGGTCCCGGCCACCGGGGACCACGGGCACTCCGGCCGCCTCCACGGTCTCCTTGGCGCGGATCTTGTCGCCCATGAGGGCGATCGCGTCCGCCGGGGGCCCGATGAAGACCAGCCCGGCGTCGGCGCACGCGCGCGCGAAGGCGGCGTTCTCGGCGAGGAAGCCGTAGCCGGGGTGGACGGCCTGGGCGCCGGTGCGGGCGGCCGCCTCCAGCAGTCGCTCGGCGGACAGATAGCTCTCCGAGGCCGGCGGCGGCCCCAGTCGTACGGCGGTGTCGGCCTCGCGGACGTGCCGGGCGTCGGCGTCGGCGTCGGAGAAGACGGCGACGGAGCGCACGCCCAGGGCCTTGAGCGTGCGGATGACGCGGACCGCGATCTCGCCCCGGTTGGCGACAAGCACTGTGTCAAACATGGGTCCTCACATCCGGAAGACGCCGAACTGGGGGTCGCCCAGCGGCGCGTTGGCGCATGCGGTCAGGGCCAGGCCGAGCACCTGACGGGTGTCGAGCGGGTCGATGACCCCGTCGTCCCAGAGGCGCGCGGTGGCGTAGTAGGCGTTGCCCTGGCGCTCGTACTGGGCGCGGATCGGGTCCTTGAAGGCCTCTTCCTCGTCCGTGGGCCAGTCCTCGCCCCGCGCCTCCAACTGGTCCCGCTTCACGGTCGCGAGGACGGAGGCCGCCTGCTCGCCGCCCATGACGGAGATCTTGGCGTTGGGCCACATCCACAGGAAGCGGGGGGAGTAGGCCCGGCCGCACATCGAGTAGTTGCCCGCGCCGTAGGAACCGCCGACGACCACCGTCAGCTTGGGCACGCGCGTGCAGGCGACCGCGGTCACCATCTTGGCGCCGTGCTTGGCGATGCCGCCGGCCTCGTAGTCCTTGCCGACCATGAAGCCGGAGATGTTCTGGAGGAACAGCAGCGGGATGCCGCGCTGGTCGCACAGCTCGATGAAGTGGGCGCCCTTCTGGGCGGACTCGGAGAACAGGATGCCGTTGTTGGCGACGATCCCGACCGGGTGGCCGTGGATCCGGGCGAAGCCGGTGACCAGGGTCTGCCCGAACTCGGACTTGAACTCGGCGAACCGCGAGCCGTCCGTGATGCGCGCGATGATCTCGCGGACGTCGTAGGGCGTGCGGGAGTCGGTGGGGACGGCGCCGTAGAGGCCGTAGGGGTCGACCTTGGGTTCCACGGCCGGCCGCACCTCCCAGGGTAGCGGCCCGCGTGCGGGAAGGGTCGCGGCGATGTTCCGCACGATCCTCAGCGCGTGGGCGTCGTCCTCGGCGAGGTGGTCGGTGACGCCGGAGACCCGGGAGTGCACCTCGCCGCCGCCGAGCTCCTCCGCGGTGACGACCTCGCCGGTGGCGGCCTTCACCAGCGGGGGGCCGCCGAGAAAGATCGTGCCCTGGTTGCGGACGATCACGGCCTCGTCGCTCATGGCGGGGACGTACGCCCCGCCCGCCGTGCACGACCCGAGCACGGCGGCGATCTGCGGGATGCCCGCGCCGGACATCCGGGCCTGGTTGTAGAAGATCCGCCCGAAGTGCTCGCGGTCCGGGAAGACCTCGTCCTGCATCGGCAGGAAGGCGCCGCCGGAGTCCACCAGGTAGATGCAGGGCAGGCGGTTGTCGAGGGCGACCTCCTGCGCGCGCAGGTGCTTCTTCACCGTCATCGGGTAGTACGTGCCGCCCTTGACGGTGGCGTCATTGGCGACGACCACGCACTCGCGCCCGCTGACCCGCCCGATCCCGGCGATGACCCCGGCCGCCGGGGCCTGTCCGTCGTACATCCCGTCGGCCGCGAGGGGGGCCAGCTCCAGGAAGGGCGAGCCGGGGTCGACAAGCGTGTCCACCCGGTCCCGGGGCAGCAGCTTCCCGCGCGCGGTGTGCCGCTCGCGCGCCCTCTCCCCGCCGCCCAGCCGGGCCGCGGCGAGCTTGTCCCGCAGTTCGTCAACGAGGGCCCGGTGGGCCTCCTCGTTGGCCTTCCAGGCCTCCGACGCGGGGTCCGCCGCGCTCGTCAGCTCGGGTGCCTGATCCATGTCCCGCGGTCCCCTCACCCAGTGATCGCCTGTTAATGAGCGTTAACCATTTCCTTCAGGTTAACGACCGCTAACCTCCCTGTCTAGAATTGCTTCCATGGCCACCAGAACCGACGCCCCCACCCGCCGCGAGCAGATCCTCAAGGAGGCCGCGCGGTTGTTCGCCGAGCGTGGGTTCCACGGTGTGGGCGTGGACGAGATAGGCGCGGCCGTCGGCATCAGTGGCCCCGGCCTCTACCGGCATTTCGCGGGCAAGGACGCGATGCTGGCGGAGCTGCTGGTCGGCATCAGCGGGCAGCTGCTGACCGGCGGCAAGCGGCGGGTCGCCGAGTCGGACGGCGGCGACCCCGAGGCGCTCCTCGACTCCCTGATCGAGGGCCACATCGACTTCGCCCTCGACGACCGCCCCCTCATCACCCTCCACGACCGCGAGCTGGACCGCCTGCGCGACAGCGACCGCAAGCTGGTGCGCCAGCTCCAGCGGCAGTACGTCGAGCTGTGGGTGGAGATCCTGCGCGAGGTCTACCCCGGCCTCGCCGAACCCGCGGCCCGCTCGGCCGTGCACTCCGTCTTCGGCCTCCTGAACTCCACCCCGCACCTGGGCCGCCCCGGCTCCCTCCCGGGCCGCGGCGCCACGGCGGAGTTGCTGCACCGGATGGCCAGGGGGGCGTTCGCGGCCGCGGCGGCGTGACGAGCGTTACGGGATCAGCTCTGGACGCCTCTCCCTACCCGCCGGTACCTTGATGTTCTGAGCAAGCGCTTAGACATGGACCCATTGAGTCAGGTGGAGGTGGCGGCGGTGCGCCGTACGGTGTTCAACGAGGACCACGAGGCGTTCCGGGAGACCCTGCGCGCCTTCATCGAGGCCGAGGTCGTCCCGGTCTACGACGAGTGGTTCCAGGCCGGTCAGGCCCCGCGCGACTTCTACTACAAGCTCGCCGAGCTCGGCATCTTCGGCATCCGCGTGGACGAGGAGTACGGCGGCGCCGGCATCGACTCGTACAAGTTCGAGGCCGTCATGTACGAGGAGACCGCACGCGCGGGCGTGCAGTTCGGCGGCTCCGGCGTACACGTCCTGCTCGGCCTGCCGTACATCAAGATGCTCGCCACCGACGAGCAGAAGAAGCGCTTCCTGCCGAAGTTCGTCACCGGCGAGGAGATGTGGGCCCTCGCGATGACCGAGCCGGGCACCGGCTCCGACCTCGCGGGCATGAAGACCACCGCCAAGCTCTCCGAGGACGGCACGCACTACGTCCTCAACGGCTCCAAGACCTTCATCACCGGTGGCGTCCACGCCGACCGTGTGATCGTCTGCGCCCGCACCTCCGCGCCCACCGCCGAGGACCGCCGCCACGGCATCTCCCTGTTCGCCGTGGACACCAAGTCCGAGGGCTACTCCATCGGCCGCAAGCTGGACAAGCTCGGCCTGAAGACCTCCGACACCGCCGAGCTGGCGTTCGTCGACGTCAAGGTCCCCGTCGAGGACCTCCTCGGCGAGGAGAACAAGGGCTTCTACTACCTCGGCCACAACCTGGCCTCCGAGCGCTGGGGCATCGCCTTCGGCGCCTACGCCCAGGCCAAGGCGGCCGTCCGGTTCGCCAAGGAGTACGTGCAGGACCGCACGGTCTTCGGCAAGCCCGTCGCCTCCTTCCAGAACACCAAGTTCGAACTGGCCGCCTGCCAGGCCGAGGTGGACGCCGCCGAGGCCGTCGCCGACCGCGCCCTGGAGGCCCTGGACGCCGGCGAGCTGACCCCCGCCGAGGCCGCCAGCGCCAAGCTGTTCTGCACCGAGGTCGCCCACCGCGTCATCGACCGCTGCCTCCAGCTGCACGGCGGCTACGGCTTCATGAACGAGTACCCGATCGCCCGCCTGTACGCGGACAACCGCGTCAACCGCATCTACGGCGGCACCAGCGAGATCATGAAGACGATCATCGCGAAGGACATGGGCCTGTAGGCCGGGCGAAATCACCGGCCGGTACAACAGCTCCATGAGCCAGGCACTCCAGTCCCTCCTCGATCTGCTCGACCTCGAGCAGATCGAGGTGGACATCTTCCGCGGCCACTCCCGCCCCGCCGTCGTCCCCCGTGTCTTCGGCGGGCAGGTCGCGGCGCAGGCGCTGGTCGCCGCCGGGCGGACGGTCCCCGAGGACCGGCTCGCCCACTCCCTGCACGCGTACTTCCTGCGCCCCGGCGACCCGGGCGCGCCGATCGTCTACACGGTCGACCGGATGAACGACGGCCGCTCCTTCACCGCGCGCCGCGTGCTCGCGGTCCAGCACGGCCAGCCGATCTTCGCCCTCTCCGCGTCCTTCCAGCGGCACGAGGACGGCTTCGACCACCAGGCCGCCATGCCGACCGCCCCCGACCCGGCGACGCTGCCCACCTCCGCGGACCGGCTGCGCGGCTACGACCATCTCGATCCGACGGTCGTGGAGCGCTTCCTGGAGGCCCGCGAGGCGATCGACCTGCGGTACGTGGAGGAGCCGCCGTTCGGCCAGTTCGGCGAGCCGCGCGAACCGCACTCCCAGGTCTGGTTCCGCACCAACGGCAAGCTGGCCGACGACCCGCTCCTGCACGTCGTCCTCGCCACGTACGTCTCCGACATGACGCTCCTCGACTCGATCCTGCTCGCGCACGGGCGCGGCGGCTGGGCGGTCGGTGACGTCGTCGGGGCCTCGCTGGACCACGCGATGTGGTTCCACCGCCCCTTCCGCGCCGACGAATGGCTCCTGTACGACCAGGAGTCCCCGTCGGCCTCCGGCGGCCGGGGCCTGGGCCAGGCCCGCATCTACACCCAGGACGGCCGCCTGGCCATCTCGGTGATCCAGGAGGGCGTGGTCCGCGCACCACGCGACCGCTGACGAGCCCCGCCGGGCGCGGCGCGCACGCGCCGGACCCTGTGCACCGGTGTCGGGTTGCCGTCTCGCCGTGGGCTGCGGCAGTGCCGGGCCTTGCCCGCTCGCGTTCCGCCGCTGCCGCACCGCACCGGCGCCCGCCTGGAAGCACGCGCCTCGCTGTGCCGGGCCAACGCACCCGGGGCGGCCGTGTCGCCGCCGGCTGCCGATGGGGCGGCCCTCGCGCGCCCGGGTCCCGCCGCCCGGGTCTCGACGCTTGCCGCCGCGCCGACGCCCGCCTTCCGGCCGGGCCGGGCCTCGTGCACCGGTGTCGGGTTGCCGTCTCGCCGTCGGCCGCCGCAGCACCGCGCTACCGCCGTGCGCCACGCGTGCCGGCCCCCGCTCACCCGTGTCCCGCCGCCGCGCCGCACCGCGCCCGCCTCAACGGGTCGGGTGGCCGCCTAGCCGTCAGCTGCCGTCGCCCCACCGTGTGCCTCGCGTGCCGGGCCTCGCGCGCCCGCGTCCCGCCGCCCGGGTCTCGACGCTTGCCGCCGCGCCGACGCCCGCCTTCCGGCCGGGCCGGGCCTCGTGCACCGGTGTCGGGTCGTCCCGTAGTCGCCGGCACTCTTTTACCGCCGGGCCGGTCCGGAGGCGGCCGTGTTCTCGTTGCTTGCCGCCGCGCCCGCGTGCTCCTCGGTACCGCCTGATCCGCCCCGCGCGGTCCCGCGCCGACCCGCCGCCCGGGCTCTAGCGCAGGCCCGCCTCGCCCAGCAGGTACGCCGTCATCGGGTCGTAGTAGCGCGGGCTCACCACGTGGTCGTCGAGGGGGACCGTCACCTGGACCGTGCCCTCCGACTCGCCGACGAACAGGGCGGGGTCGTTGGAGTCGGCGTAGCCCACCGAGTCCACGCCGTGCTGTCCCGCGTAGCCCGCCCAGCCGTGGTCGGCGACGACCAGGTCCGGCAGCGGGCGGCCCTCGCGCTCCAGGGCCGTGAGGATGGCCTTCATCGGTTCACCGGAGTGGGTGTGCCACAGCGTGGCGCCGTGCTCCAGCACCGCCACGTCCGCGAACTGCATGACGTACCCCTCGTCCGTCTGCAACCCGTCCGGGATGACGACGATCTCGCAGCCGGCGGCCCGCAGCGCGGCGGCGGTGGCGTGGTGGACATCGAGCATGCCGCCGGGGTGGCCGGTGGCGAACAGCACCCGCTGCCGCCCGTCCGCCGCCTTGCGCAGCCGGGCCGCCATCCGCTCCAGGGCGCTGACGGTCAGCTCCGGGTCGATGGTGTCCTGGCCGTACCGGTACTCCGGGTCGTCGTTGACACCCACCCGCTCCGCCATCACCGCGAGCACGTCCTGCTCGTCGGTCCACCGGTCCCCGAGCTCCAGACCCAGCCAGTAGTGGCGGTTGCCGTTCGCGAGCTGGCGGTAGTGGGAGAGGTTGTTCTCCCGCGGGGTGGCCACCTCGCCCGCGATACGGGTCCTCACAAGGTGGTCGACGAGCTCGGCGCGGCTGGGTGTCCCGGGTATCGGCATGTCTCCCATTCTGAGGCACGCCTTCACGGGACCGCCTCGCATCCCGCACGCTGGGACGCGGGTCACGCGATCATGCCCGGCGCAGCGCGAACCACAGCTCCATCCGTACGTCCGGGTCGTCCAGGTCCAGCTCCAGCAGCGCGGCGCTCTTCGCGATCCGCTGCCGGACGGTGTTGCGGTGCACGTCCAGCGCGACCGCCGTACGGTCCCAACTGCCGTGCAGGGAGAGCCAGGTGCGCAGGGTCTCGGTGAGGGCGGGGGCCAGCGGTGCCAGGAGGGCGCGGGCGTGCGCGTCGGCGTCCGCCTCCGGGACCAGGTCGGCGAGGGCGGGACGGGCCCCGTACCGGACCAGCCCGGCGCGGGTGGCGCGGGCCCGGGCCAGCGCACGGCCCGCCTGCGCGTCGGCGACGGTCCATTCCTCCGATCCGGCGGCCGCGCTGACCCCGAGCGTCCACCCGGGCTGCGGCGCCGGTTCCCGGTCGGCGGGCACCAGCACCCGTACGACCTCCCGCCCCACGTCCACCAGCGGCGACCCGAGCGCCGCACCGAGCGCGGAGGCCGCGACCGGGTCCGGAGCGGCGACGGCGTCGGGCCGGGCGTGCACGACCACCCACCGCTCGCCACCGAGGAGCGGGGTCACGTCCCCGGCCGACGCCCCCAGCAGCAGCCGTACCAGAGCGGACGACCGGGCCGCCCCCGACCCGCTCTGGTGCTCACCGGTGAGCAACGACAGCAGCACGGCGGCGACGGAGGCGATGGTGTGGTCACCGGGGTCGCGGTGGGGCGCGGCGACCCCGAGGACGAAACCGTGCCCGGCGCCGAGGGCGTAGGCGGCCAGGTGGAGACCGGCGGTGGAGTCGGTGGCCGTGGTGGAGGAACGTTCGGTGACGAGCCGGCACAGCCGCGCCAGCTCCTCGTCCCCCTGCCGTCTGCCCGCCGCCGCCACCTCCGCCCCCTCCGGGCCGTACAGCACCGCCCACCCGCCGACCCGCCGCGCGAGCTGCCGCAGGACCGACGGCACCGGGTCGGAGCGGGACGCGGCCGCGGCCAGGCTCTGCTGGGCCTCGGTCACGCGGCGCAGCTCCGCGTGGCGGGCCTGGGCCATCAGTTGCCAGACGGCTCGGGCCACGCCGGAGAAGGTGGTCTCGGGCGGGACCTCGATCAGGGGCAGCCCCTGGGCGTCGCAGGCCGCCACCAGGGCGGGCGGAACCGTGTCGTGCACGGGCGCCACGCCGAAGCCGAGCGCCGCCCCGCCGGCCGCGACGATACGAGAGACGTAGTCGTCGAAGGAGGTCCCCGACCCCGTCGCCTCCGGAATGTGCACCCCCGCCGTCAGCAGCAGCTCACCGCCCAGCAGATACGGGTACGGGTCCGCCATCTCCGAGGCGTGCGCCCAGTGGATTGCCGCGGACGGGTCGGAGGGGCCCGCGATCTGCCGCAGCCCCAGGTCCTCGCGGGCCAGCAGCGCGGCCAGCGGGACCGGTGGGGTGGGTGGGACGGCCGGGTCCGGCATCGTGGACGTTTCCTCCATCCAGTACCGCTCGAATGGATGAAACGTACACTTCGCAGCCGCTTTCCGGCCACCTAGTGTCGACACAGACCGGCAGAACCCGGACCGGCGGAACCCGGGCCGGCAGAAGGAAGGCACACGACCATGAACTCCCCCGAGACGCCCCGCGGCCCCGTCGACTCCTCCCGCATCCCGCGCTACGCCGGACCCGCGACCTTCGCCCGGCTGCCCCGCCTCGACGAGGTCGGCCGGGCCGATGTCGCCGTGGTCGGGGTGCCGTTCGACTCGGGTGTCTCCTACCGGCCGGGCGCCCGCTTCGGCGGCAACGCGATCCGTGAGGCGTCCCGGCTGCTCAGGCCCTACAACCCGGCGCAGGACGCGTCCCCCTTCGCGCTGGCGCAGGTCGCGGACGGCGGCGACATCGCGGTGAACCCGTTCAACATCAACGAGGCGGTCGAGACGATCGAGGCCGCCGCCGACGACCTCCTCGGCACCGGCGCCCGGCTGATGACCCTGGGCGGCGACCACACCATCGCGCTCCCCCTCCTGCGCTCGGTCGCGAAGAAGCACGGCCCGGTCGCCCTGCTCCACTTCGACGCCCACCTCGACACCTGGGACACCTACTTCGGCGCCGAGTACACGCACGGCACGCCGTTCCGGCGGGCGGTGGAGGAGGGCGTCCTGGACACCTCCGCCCTCTCCCACGTGGGCACCCGCGGGCCGCTGTACGGCAAGCAGGACCTGGACGACGACGAGAAGCTGGGCTTCGGCATCGTCACCTCGGCGGACGTCATGCGGCGCGGCGTGGACGAGGTCGCCGACCAGCTCCGCCAGCGCATCGGGGACCGTCCGCTCTACATCTCCATCGACATCGATTGCCTGGACCCGGCCCACGCGCCCGGCACCGGCACCCCCGAGGCGGGCGGCATGACCTCCCGCGAGCTGCTGGAGATCCTGCGCGGTCTGGCATCGTGCAACCTGGTGTCGGCGGACGTCGTCGAGGTGGCCCCCGCGTACGACCACGCGGAGATCACGTCGGTGGCGGCCTCCCACACCGCCTACGAACTGACCACGATCATGTCCCGCCAGATTGCAGAGGCCCGCGCGCAGTGACTCACGACCACGACCTGGTGCTCCGCCCCACGGAGGCGCAGATCTCCGCTGCTCTCAACCCTCCTCCCGGCCGCAACGGCGGAGACCTGGTCGTGGAGACCCTGGCCGGGCTCGGCGCGACCACCGTGTTCGGCCTGCCCGGCCAGCACGCGCTCGGCGTGTTCGACGCGCTCCGGCGCTCCGACCTGCGCTACATCGGCCTGCGGGTGGAGAACAACGCAGGCTTCGCGGCGGACGCCTACGGCAGGATCACGGGGGAGGCGGCCCCGCTGCTGCTGTCGACGGGGCCGGGGGCGCTGACGTCCCTGGCCGCGCTCCAGGAGGCGGCCGCGGCCTCGGCCCCCGTCCTGGCGATCAGCAGCCAGATCCCGACCGCCGGCCTGGGCGGCGGCCGCCACGGCTACCTCCATGAACTCCCGGACCAGGCGGCCTCCTTCAGGGGCGTGGTCAAGTCCGTCCACACCGTCCGCGCGCAGTCCCAGATCCCCTCCGCGATCGAGGCGGCCTGGAAGTCGGCGCTGACCGCCCCGCACGGACCCGTCTGGGTGGAGATCCCGCAGGACGTGCTGCTCGCCGAGACCTCGATCCCGGTGGTGACGGGCGGCGACGCCTTCCCCGAGGAACTGCCGCCGCGCCCCGAACTCACGGCGGTCGCCGCCGACCTGCTGTCCCGCGCCGCCCGCCCGGCGATCATCGCGGGCGGGGGAGTCGTACGGGCGGACGCGTCCCGCAAGCTGCGGCAGCTCGCCGAGACGCTCCGGGCGCCGGTCGTCACGACCCCCGGCGGCAAGGGCGCCTTCCCCTGGACGCACCCGCTGTCCCTCCAGTCGTGGATCGAGGACCGCCACACCACGGACTTCCTGGAGGACGCGGACGTACTCCTGGTGGTGGGCTCGGGGTTGGGTGAACTGTCGTCCAACTACCACACGTTCAAGCCGCGAGGCCGGGTGATCCAGATCGAGGCGGACCTCGGCAAGCTGGAGTCCAACCACCCCGCGCTGGGCATCCACGCGGACGCGCGACTGGCCTTGCAGGCGCTGCTGGAGACGGTGTCGCCGAGGGAGGACACGCAGGCCCCGGAGCGGGTGCGGGAGGTGCTGGCGCGCGTCGCGGACCGTATCGCGGCTCAGGAACTCACCCTGGAACAGGACGTGTTGGCGTCGGTCCGCAAGGCGCTCCCGGCCGACTCGCCGTCCTTCTGGGACATGACGATCCTGGCCTACTGGGCGTGGTCGGCGTTCGACGCCAAGGGCCCCAACCACATGCACTCGGCCCAGGGCGCCGGCGGCCTCGGCTACGGCTTCCCGGCGGCACTCGGCGCGGCGGTGGCCGACCCGACCCGACCGGTCCTGGCGGTATCGGGTGACGGAGGGGCGCTGTATTCGATCGCCGAGTTGGCGACCGCCCGCCAGTACGACCTGAACGTCACCTGGCTGATCGTCGACGACGGCGGCTACGGCATCCTGCGCGAGTACATGACGGACGCCTTCGGCCAGGCCACGGCGACCGAGCTGACCCGCCCGGACTACGTGGCACTGGCCGAGTCCTTCGGTGTCCCCGGGGTCCGTACGACCCCGGAGACCCTGTCGGACGACCTGTCGAAGGCACTCGGCTCACCGGGGCCCTCGGTGGTCGTCCTCCCGGTGGTGCTGCGGATGTTCGCACCCACGCACCTGTAGGACCGGACGGCTCCTACCAGATCGCCTCGACCCACTCCGGGTGGTCGATGAACGGGTTGCGGTTGTGCTGGTAGGTGTCGTAGATGACCTGGTTGCGGCGCTCCTCGAAGGCGCTCGGCGGGTCCGCCTCGTTCCACGCCTTGAGGACGGAGAGCTTGCCCATGTAGGGGTTGGAGCCGTTGGCCACCTTCTCGTTGGGCTCCAGGTCGGCGAAGCCGTCGCCGCCGTCGTAGCGCACGGCCATGTAGAGGATCATGCGGGCCACGTCGCCGCGGTCCGCCGTGCGCGGCGCGAAGGAGTCGGAGTCGACGGTGGAGCCGCCGCCGTTGGTCACGGAGCTGCCGCCGTTGTCGAAGTCCAGGTTGCCGCGGATGCTGTTGACCTGGACGTCACAGGCACGCAGGTGGTGCAGGTCGGTGCCCGGGCCGGTGACCTCGCCGAAGTCGCCGTGGGACTTGGCCCAGGTGTGCTCGCGGTTCCAGTCGCCGACGTCACCGCCGTTGAGGGACTTGCTGCGGGAGACACCGCTGTACAGCAGAAGCACGTTGCTGCTGTTGTTCGGGTCCTGGTCGGTGACCTTGAGAGCGTCCCAGACCGCGGAGTACGAGATCTTCGACTGGCTGCTGATGATCGTGTGCAGGGACGACTTGAGGCTCGTCCCCGTCTTGCCGACCGCGTTCTTGTAGTACGTCGTGTCGTACGCGGTCGTCGTGGCGGCGGCCGGGGTCGTGGTCACGACCGGGGCGGCGAGCCCGGCCAGCACGGCGGCGGTGGTGAGCGCCACCGTCTTCCAGCTGCGGATGCGTGTCGCCGGCATAGGGGGGTCCCATCTACGCGGGTTGAATGGAGGCGGCAGATGGGAGCGTGACATGGACATGCGGCGGTGTAAATGGATGGCACGTGTCCATTGGGTGACCTGAAACGGCAAACCAGGTCGTGTCTACGCGAGTTGACACAGCGAACGGCCCCCGACGACGTGCTCGGGGGCCGTTCGCATGAGGCTCAGGGCAGCAGGACGGAGCCCAGTCCCGGGGAGCCGGACGTCGAGACGCCCACCGAGGACGGACCGAAGGTGGTCGCGTTCTTCGCGGTCAGGCCGGCGGTCGTGCCGCGCAGGTGCCAGACGGCGCCGTCCGCGCCGTTCTCGCCGTCGGCGCCCACCGACAGGTCGGCACGGCCGTCGCCGTCGAGGTCGGCGAGGTGCACGGCGGTACCGAAGTGGTCGTTCGTCTCGTTCGCGCCGGGCACGCCGTCGGTGTCCTGACTGAACGACTGGGCGCCGGACGTGATCAGTCCGGAGGACGAGCCGCGCAGGAGAGTGACCATGCCGGTGAGGTCGGCCGAGCCGATCTTCTCGTAGTCCGCCGACACGGCCGCGTCGGCGTAGCCGTCGCCGTTCACATCACCGAGGGAGAGGGACCAGCCGAAGTTGTCGTTCGTCTCGTCCGCGCCCGGGACACCCGGCGTGTCCTGGTCGATCGTCCGGTCCGGCTCGGGGGAGACGCCCGCGGCGCCGCCGAGGTGGGTGCTGACGGAACCGCCGAGATTGCCGTCGTACCCGCCCACGTACTGACCGGTGAGCACGTCGTCGTAGCCGTCGCCGTCGATGTCGCCGACGGCCGCGGTCTCGCTGTCCTCGGCCAGGACGGTCCGGTAGGAGAGGCCCGAGGCGGAGCCCTGGAACACCACCGCGGCGTAGTACGCCGTGCGGTCGTCGAGGTAGGTGCCGTTGACGACGAGGTCGCCGGTGCCGTCGCCGTTCAGGTCGCCGGTGGCCAGGGACGTGGCGCCGGTGCCGGTGCGGATCGGTGCGGTGATCTTGTACTTCGACACGGCGCCGGACGTCCTGGTGAAGCCGCCCTTGCTCACCCAGACGTCCTTGCCCGTGCTGCCGACGGCGAGGTCCGCCCTGCCGTCGCCGTTGAAGTCGCCGACGGTGAGGGACTGCCCGAAGCGGTCGTGGGCGGTGGGTGCGGGATCGGCGGAGGTGCGGCCGCCGGACAGGCCGGAGCGGCTGCCCCAGACGATGATCGCGGTGCCGCCGTCGGTGTCGGTGCCCAGGTCCTCGCCGGGGGCCGAGACCACGAGGTCGGCGTATCCGTCGTTGTCGAGGTCGCCCGAGGCGAGCGCGGCGCCGAAGTGGTCGCCGCGCTCGGCGCTGCCGGGGATGCCGCTGGTGTTCTGGGTGACGACCGTACGGCGGGCGGCGCTGATGCCGGACTTCGAGCCGTAGGTGACGACCACGGCCCCGGCGGACGTCTGTCCGCCCACGGTCGCGGCGGGCGCGGCGGTCACCAGGTCGCGGTAGCCGTCGCCGTTGAAGTCGTCCTGGTACCGGGCGGCGGCCGCGGACGCCGGAGCGTCGAGGGCGAGCGGGGTGAGGCCCGCGACGAGGAGGGCGGCCAGGGCGGTGGAGGTGGAGAGGGGAGTGGGCGCTCTGCGCAAGGGAGTTGTCTCCTGAACGGCGTGGGCCGGGCCCGTGGCGGTCGGCCCACGAGGGGGTGACCGGTCACGGGCCCGGTGTGGTGTTCCCTCTGGGAGTGGTGCCGGCTAGTCGGCGAAGAGGGCGCCGAACTGCGGGGTGCCCGAGGTGGAGACGCCCACCGCGGTCACCGACAGGGCGCGGGAACCGGTGGTGCCGATCTTCGTGCCGGTGGAGGGCAGGTAGGTGACCGCTCCGTCGCCGCCGTCCTCGTACGACCCGACGACCAGGTCGGCCTTGCCGTCGCCGTTGACGTCGTCGAGCTTGACGTCGGCGCCGAACAGGTCGCTCTTCTCGGAGGTGCCGGGGACGCCCGTCGTGTTCTGCTCGAACGACTGGAGGCCCGTGGAGGTGTTGATGCCGTTCGCGGAGCCGTACATGACGGTGACCATGCCGGCGTTGGAGACGCTGCCGAGGTCCTCGTTCGGGGCGGAGACCACCAGGTCCTGGTAGCCGTCGCCGTTGACGTCGCCCAGGTCCAGGTCCCAGCCGAAGGAGTCGCCCTTCTCCGAGCTGCCGGGCACGTTCCCGGTGTTCTGGGTGATGCCGGTGGTCGAGGCGGGGCCGGACGCGGAGCCGTAGGTGATGCTGACCCTGCCGCCGTCCGAGGAGTCCGGGACGCTCTGGCCGTCGCCGGTCGTGGAGTCCCAGCCGGCGCCGGTGACGATGTCGCCGTAGCCGTCGCCGTTGATGTCACCGATGCCGGTGACGATGCCCGGCTTGAGGGTCTTGACGCCCGCGACGCTCAGGCCGTTCGCGGTGCCGGGCACCCAGTAGTTGGTGTTCCAGCCGTTCCCGGTCTGCGTCTCGTAGCCGTCGACCACCAGGTCGGTGCGGCCGTCGCCGTTCACGTCACCGGCGGTGAGCTGCTGCGGGCCGTAGGGGAAGCCGGAGGAGCCGGGCATGATCGGCGGCTTGATGGTGTAGCGGCCGCCGGGCTGGCCGGAGCTGCTGAAGCCGCCCTTGTAGACGTACAGGGTCGCCGACGAGCTGCCGACGGCCAGGTCGGCCTTGCCGTCACCGTCGAAGTCGCCGGCGGCCAGGGCCAGGCCCCAGTTGTCGTGCGAGGAGACGGCCGGGTCCGGTACGTCGCTGGCCTTGCCGGTGAGGCCGTTCGCCGAGCCCCACAGGATCGCGAGGGCGCCGCCGTCGGTGTCGGTGCCGACCTTCTCGTACGGCGAGGCCACGGCGGCGTCGTCGTACCCGTCGCCGTTGAAGTCGGCGTACGCCGTCGCGCCGCCGAACCAGTCGCCGGCCTCGGCGCTGCCGGGCACGGTGCCGGAGTTCTGGCTCAGGACCGAGCGCTTGGCCGAGGTCACGCCGTTGCCGGTGCTGCCGTAGAGGGCGACGACCTGGCCGGCGTCGGCGTGGCCGCTGACGGAGGCGCCGGCGGCCGTGGCCAGGACGTCGCCTATGCCGTCGCCGTTGAAGTCGGCCTTGGTGACCTTGAAGGAGTCGGCGGCGGTGGCCGTCGCCGCCGAGACGGTGAGCAGACCGCCCGTCAGCGCGGCCGCGGCGGCCGTCGCGAGGGCGAGTCTGAGGTGCGAGTGGTGCTTCTGGTGCATGCGGGATTCTCCTGCGGCATGCGGGGATGCCTGGCGGGCATCCGTGTCGATGGGGTGCGAACCGTCCGTGTTTGCCGGGTGTTGTCCTCGGTGACACGTGAGGTTGGCGATCAAGAGACCTCCGGTGGGCCCCGAGGGTTGTACGCGAACCGGTGGTTCTTCGGCGGAGTCGGTCGGGCGTACGGCGGGCAGTCGGTGCGGTGGTCAGCCGGCGTCGGAGGGGTCCAGCCGGTAGACCGTCGAGGTCGAGCCGCTGCTGCTCTCGCTCGTGCTGTAGTCGCTCGCCTTCACCGCCGTGCCGTTCTTCTGCACCCAGCTCGTGATCTCCTGGCTGAGGCCGCTGTCGCCGCCCATGCCACCGCCGCCGAGCTGGATGTAGTGCAACTCGCCCTTCTTCACCAGCTCCTTGAGCCTGGCCACGGTCATCGCCCGGTCGGTGCCGGTGAAGCCCCACATGGAGATGACGGGCTCGTGCGTGCTGAGGATCAGCCGGCCGGCACTCTGCGAATTGGACACCGCGAGCAGCCACTTGGCGCCGTCCTGGTGCTTCTCCAGGTAGGAGACCAGCGCGCTGTCGACGCTGCCGCCCATGCCACCGCCTCCGCCACCGCCTTCGCCGGGGCCGCCACTCGTGCCGCCGCCCTGCGGAAGCTCACCGTTGCCGCCACCGGGCTGCGTCTGGCCGTCGCCGCCACCGTTGCCCCCGGGGAGTTCTCCGCTCGCCCGGCCGCCGCCCTGCTGGGTGCCGCCCGGCATCCGGCCGCCGGGGCCGCCGTCGAAGCCGCCTCGGCCGCCCCCGCCCCCGCCCCCGGGGCCGCCCATGCCGCCCCCGGTCGAGGGACCCGCCGTCGGATTGGTGCCGCCCATGCCGCCGCTGGTGGCGGAGAAGGCCGGGGAGGCCGCGTACGCCGTCGGGCCCGCGAGGGCCGCCACGATCGCCGCGGCGACCGACACCCCGAGCAGCCGGAGCTTCGTGCCCGAGGCGGCCGTACGGAAGACGGCCAGGCCCACGATCGCGAGGACCATGACCACACCGACGACCGGCCACAACCAGGTGTTCCAGCCGGTCGCCCGGCGCAGCAGCACGACCGCCCAGACGGCGGTGACCGCGAGTCCGGCCGGCAGGACCCAGGACCAGCGGACGTCACCGCCCCGGAAGGCGCGCCACAGCATCACCCCGCCGCCGCCGCACAGTGCCGCGATGCCCGGGGCGAGCGCGGTCGTGTAGTACGGGTGCATGGTGCCCTCGGCCATCGCGAAGGTCAGGTAGTGCAGCACCAGCCAGCCGCCCCACAGGACGAGCGCGGCCCGGGTCATGTCGGTGCGCGGGGCCCGCCCGCACAGCACCAGACCGGCGGCGAGCGCGAGGAGGGCGAAGGGGATCAGCCAGGAGATCTGGCCGCCGAGGACGTCGTTGAACATCCGGCCGATGCCCGCGGTACCGGCGAAGGTGCCGCCCCCGCCCCCGCCGCCCCCGCCGTTGCCCTCGCCGCCCAGGACCCGGCCCAGGCCGTTGTAGCCCATGATCAGGTTCCAGGCGGAGCCGTCGGTCGAACCGCCGATGTAGGGCCGGTCGTCGGCCGGGACGAGGGACACCGCCGTCGCCCACCAGAAGCTGGAGACCGCCAACGCCACCGTCGCGAGGCCCAGGTTGACGGCCTTCTTCCTCCAGCCGGGCTTCGAGGCGTACACGTACACCGCGAAGACGGCGGGCAGGGCGATGTAGCCCTGGAGCATCTTGGTGTTGAAGGCGAGCCCGAAGCAGACCGCCGAGCCGATCAGCGGCAGCAGCCGGTCGGTGCGTACCGCGCGCAGGGCGAGGGCCGCGCCGCCCACCATGAGCAACACCAGGATCGTGTCGGGGTTGTTGTCCCGGTTGATCGCGACCGTGATCGGGGTGAGCGCGAGGACGAGCGCGGCGACGGCGGCCGCCGCGTGCCCGAACACCCGCTTCACACAGGTGTGCAGGATCCAGATCGTGCCGAGGGCGGCGGCGATCTCGGGCGCCATCATCTGCCAGGTGCCGAAGCCGAGGATCCGGCACGACAGCCCCATGACCATCAGCGCGAAGGGGGGCTTGTCGACGGTGAGGAAGTTCCCGGCGTCGAGCGAGCCGAAGAACCAGGCCTTCCAGCTCTGCGTACCGCTGTAGATCGCGGCGCTGTAGAAGCTGTTGAGGCCGTTCCCGGACAGGTTCCAGCCGTACAGGACCCCGGCGAGGACCAGGATGGCCAGCAGTGCGGGCAGCGACCAGCGCGGGGCCCTGTCCGGGGGCGCCGGCGCGGGTGGGGCCGGTGGCGGCCAGTCGGCGGACAGGGGCTCGGCGTGGGGGTGGGGATCGGTGGCAGATGTCACCCTCGCATCGTGCGGAGGGGGCTTGGGTGAGGGCTGTGGCGTACCTGGTGACTGACTGTGAATGGGCCAAGGAGCGGGCAAGGCGGGGGCAACGGCTTCTTCAAAGCTGCGGCCCGCCTGCCGCCCTGATCACTCGTTCGGCCACCTGGGACCGCCGCCACCGGGTATGTTTCCCGAGGTCAGGATCATCGTCGGGGATCGTGTCAGACCCGGCGACTACGCTGAGGCAGGAGAGGAGGACGGTGTGCTGCTGAGGTTCCGGGTCGCGAACGTGCGGTCACTGCGTGACGAGCAGGAGCTGTCCTTCGTCGCCCACGAGGACGCGGAGGCGCTCAACACTCGGTCGGTGGTTCTCCCCGGCGGTCGGTCGCTGGGTGTCCACCCGCTGATCGGAATCTTCGGCGCGAACGCCTCCGGCAAGTCGAACGTGCTCGCGGCGCTTGTCGACATGCGGAGCGCGGTCCTTGACTCCTATGCCCGCTGGGCCTCGTACGACGGCGTTCCGCGCTCCTTCTTCGCGCTCGACCCCAAAGGGTTCGAGGAACCGAGTTTCTTCGAGGTCGACCTCGTCTTGGAAGGGGTCCGCTGGACGTACGGTTTCGAACTGGGCGGCAGTCGCGTCGAAGCCGAATGGCTGCACAGCTACCCGCTCGGGCAGCGTCAGATCTGGCTGGACCGGGACGCCTCCCGTGTGGAGGAGTACGACTGGCCGGGCAAGAGGATCAAGGATCGCACACAGCTCGCCCGGCGTACTCGCCCCAACGCCCTGCTGCTCTCCACCGCGGGCACGGACAACCACCCGCAGCTCTCGCCCCTCTTCCAGTGGTTCAGCCGCAACCTGTGGCTGATCGATCCGGAGGTCGACAGAGACCAGCGCGAGGCGTTCACCCGGCAGGAACTGTCCGGAACACGAGCCGGCCGTATCGAGGAACTCCTGCGCGTGGCCGACCTCGGCATCACGGGTAGCGAAGTGGTGGAGGACGGCAGGGGCCGTTCGACCGTCAGGCTCGTGCACCGCTCGGCCGCGGGCGAGTCCGCCCTCGACTGGCAGGCCGAGTCACTCGGCACCCGCTCCTGGTTCGCCCTCTTGGGCCCGCTGCTGCTCGCGCTCGATGAGGGCGCCGTCCTGCTCGTCGACGAACTGGACGCCAGCCTGCACCCCCGCTTCGCCGCCGAGGTCGTGCGGCTCTTCCACGACCCGTACGCCAATCCGAACGGCGCCCAATTGGTCTTCACTTCGCACGACCCGACCGTGCTGACCACCCCGAGCGGCGGTCGGCTGCTGGAGCCCGGCCAGGTGTGGCTGACGGAGAAGGACGCGGACGGCGCGACCGAGCTGTATCCGCTGACCGCCGCGTCCCCGGGGAGCGAGGAGGACCTGATGAAGTCGTACCTGGCGGGGGCTTTCGGCGCGGTCCCCGCTCTTCTGGAGGGCCAGATCGCCCGCCGGCTGCTTGTCGGCCCGGAGCAGGACGGGCCCGAGGCGGGGCAACGCTGATGGGGAAGCCGAAGAAGGGGAAGGACTCACTGGGCCCCGCGAAGCAGCGTGGACGGCGCAAGAGGGTCGTGCACGTCTTCACCGAAGGCCTGGTCACGGAACCCTCCTACATCCAGATCATCAAGGAGCACGCGCCCACCGTGGAGGTGCGGATCGCCAACCAGTCCGCCCCCGGTTCGCAGCGCAAGCCGCTCAGGCTGGTCGAGGCGGCCGTCCGGCTGATGGAGGAGGAGACCAGGCAGGCCAAGCGCAGCGGTTTGGCGGCGGAGTACCTTCCGCAGGTCTGGTGCCTCTTCGACCGGGACGAACACGAGGGCATCGAGACCGCGCTCAAACAGGCCCGTGACGCGGGCGTGCAGGTCGCCTTCTCCCATCCCTGCTTCGAGGTCTGGCGGCTGCTGCACCACAAGCCGGTCACCGGCACGTTCGGCGGGGTGTGCGGGCAGGTCGTGGCGAGACTGCCCTTCGCCAGGGACCCGAAGGACGCGGCCAACCTCAAGCTGGTGCTGCCGCACCAGATCACCGGGGGCTATCCGCAGGCCAAGGAGCGCGCCCTCCGGATGAACGCGGAGCACGGCGAGCATGTGCCGCTCGTCAAACGGGATCCGTACACCAATGTCCACGAGTTCGTGGAACGCGGGCTCGGCATCATCAAGTACTGACATCTCCGCAGGTCATAGGGGGGCGATCGTGGCCAAGGTCACTCTCGCGCAGTTGGAGCGGCATCTCTTCGCAGCCGCGGACATCGTCCGGGGCGCGATGGACGCCTCGGAGTACAAGGACTACATCGTCGCTCTGTTCTTCCTGAAGGGGGCCAACGACGGGTTCGAGGCGGCGCGTGAGGCGATCAAAGAGCACGGGGCCCGGGAGCTGAGTCTGACCGGCGCGGCACTCGCCGACTTCCTCGAACAGGAGTCGACGTACCGCGAACGTGGTGTGCTCTTCGTGCCGCAGCAGGCACGCTGGCCACAACTGGCCTCGGCCACGCACGACATCGCCGAGAGCTGGCTGCATCCGGCATTCCGGGCGCTGGAGGACCGGCATCCCCAACTACAGGGGCTCTTCAGCCACCTCAACTTCCTCCGCCTCGGCGGCGGGTACGGCCAGTCCGCCACCGAACGCGCCGACCAGCGGCTGAGGGCGCTCATCGCGCACTTCGACCGGGTCCGGCTGAACACCGAGGACTTTGAGTTCCCCGATCTGATCGGGGCTGCCTACGAGTACCTGATCAAGGCGTTCGCGGACTCGCAGGGCCGCGTGGGCGGGGAGTTCTACACCCCGCGCGCCGTGGTCCGCATGATGGTGGACCTGCTCGGACCCAGGCCCGGTATGCGGATCTACGACCCGTGCGTCGGCTCGGGCGGCATGCTCGTCGCCGCCAAGGAGTACGTGGAGGAGCACGGCGGCGACACTTCGGAGATGTTCCTCGCCGGCCAGGACGCCAACAGCGGCTCCCTTGCCACGGCGACGGTGAACCTGGTCCTGCACGGGGCGCACGACTTCGACCTGCGCGCCGGGGACACGCTCAGCGCACCGGCACACGTGCCGGCCTCGGACGCGGACCGGTTCGACGGTGTGCTCAGCAACCCGCCGTTCGCCATGGACTTCGCGGCGGGCGACCTCGCGTACCCGGGGGAGCGTGCGGCCTACGGGTATGCGGGCGAGCGCGGCAAGGCCGATCTGATGTTCCTTCAGCACATGCTGTGGGAGACCAAACGGGAGGGCCGGGGTGGCACGGTCGTCACGGTCATGCCCCACGGCGTGCTGTTCCGCGAGGGCCGGGAACAGACGATCCGTACCAGGCTGCTGGACGACGACACCATCGAGGCGGTCATCGGCCTCGCACCGAACCTCTTCTACGGCACGGGCATCCCCGCCTGTGTCCTGGTGCTGCGCCCGCCGGGCAAGAAGGATCCGCAGCGGGCGGGCAAGGTCCTGTTCGTCAACGCGGACCGCGCATTCCACGCGGAGCGCGCCCAGAACGTGCTGCGGCCCGAGCACGCCGAGAAGATCACGTCCGTCTTCCACGGGTTCACGGAGATCCCCGGCTTCTCGCGTGTGGTGGACCGTGATGAACTGCGGCGCAACGGCGACAACCTCAATGTCCGCCGCTATGTGGACAACACGCCGGCATCGGAACCGCAGGACGTGCTGGCGCACCTGGTGGGCGGTGTGCCACGCGCCGAGATCGAGGCCAAGAAGGGGCTGTTCGACGCGTACGGGGTGGCCCCGACCGATCTCTTCGAAGAGCGCTTTCCCGTGGATCCGCGGTACCTGGACTTCCTGCCGCAGGCACGCCGCCCCGACGCGGCCCGGTTCGCAGACCTGGCCCGCCCTCGCGAGGAGCAACTGAAGACTGCCTTCACCGAGTGGTGGGACACGGAGGCACGGCACCTGGAGGCGGTCGCCACGGCCGCCGAGGGGTCGACGGGCATGCAGCCCTCGCAAGGGAGGACCGCGCTGTGGGCGGCTCGGGAGTGGTTGGTCGAGTCCTTCGCCCGGTGCCTCGACGAGGTGGGGCTCCTTGACCGGCCCGTCCTCGCGGGCGCGGTCGCCGAGTGGTGGCACGAGGCCAGATACGACCTGCTGGCACTGTCGCAGAGGGGATTCGCGGGCGTACTCGACGGCTGGGTCGCGGACATCGAGACACAGCTGGCGCCGAAGCTCGACCCGGGCACTGGCAAGGAGCGCACGCCGAACCTCGCGGAGCGGCGCGAGGCGTACCGGCACCGTCTGGTCACCGCCCTCGTCCCGGATTTCCTGGCGGAGCTGGAGGCGGCGGACGCTCGGGTGGCCGCGGCGCGGGCGCGGTGGCAGGAACTCAAGTCCCGGCCGACTGATGACGACGAGGTCCTCGGCGCGAGGAGCGACGACCAGGGCACCGGCGATTCTCGTGCCGACGAGGCAGATACTGCGCACAAGGAGCGGCTGGCGGAACTGGCTCGGGTGAGGCGTGAGCGCTCGACGGCCACTGCCGCGGTCAAGAGCCTGGAGGAGAGCGCACGAGCCCGTCTCCTCCAGGCTCGTACCGCACTGGCCGCTCCACAGGAAGAGCGCCGGGCGGTTCTGGACATCCTTCGCCAGGGGTTGCGGAGCAAGCTCGACGACCTGGTGCGCGACCGGCGCCAGGAGCTCACAGGCGCCTACGAGAACTGGTGGGAGAAGTACGGGCTCTCGTTCCGGGAGATAGAACAGCAGCTCAAGGGGACGGCGGACGGCGTGGTCCCCAACTATCCCTGGACCCGGCGGAGTGCGTGGGAGGTGATGGCGGACAGCACGGGCGCGGAGCCGGACCGGGACACGGTCGCCGACGTCGTCCGCTCGCTGATCGACGCCGAGAAGGAGGTCGAGGGCGAACTCGCCAAGCTGGACCTCGACGAGTTGCTCGCACTGCTCACGACGATCGACCCCCGGGGAGCGGACCGGGCCCGGCGGTGTGCGCTGCGTGAGGTGGTGGCTTCGGTACGGCCCGGAGCCGCCGGCGGCCGGGCGAGCCGTCCCGGCGTGCCGGTTCTCCGCTCCGCCGATCTGACCGGAGGGGCGCTCGGGACACCCGGGACCGGGGCGGGCGTGGCCGCCTCCGTCCGGCTCCCGGGAGGCCAGGAGGCAGTCCTGCTTCCTGGGGACGTCCTGTTCGCTGCGGCGAGCGAGACGGGGCGGACATTCCGCGCCGCGGTATGGCGTGGAGAGCCGGGGCAGGCGACGTACAGCCAGAGCGTCCTGCGCATCAGGCCCGACGCCCGTCGACTGACCGCCGACTACCTCGTGGCGTGGCTGATGCTGAGCGAGGTCCAGAACCGCATTCATACGGTGGCCCGGTCCGTCAGCGGTCTGAGTCTCGTGAGTCCGACCCGTCTGCTCGACGTGGAGGTGGATGTGCCCGACATGGAGGCACAGAAGGCGTTCACCGAGCGATTCACCGCGCTCGCCGGGGAGCGGCGGGTGAGGCACGCTCAGCTGGCGAAGCTCCGCCTGGTGAAGGACATTCTGCTCGGCAACCTCACTGGATCGGCCCGGGGCTGAGGGCCGCGGGCCGCTTACTGGACGGGGCTGAGGCCCTTCCTCTCGGCCCCCGCCAGCGCGGCCCTGGCGGGGACTGTCTGTCGGAGGCAGGACCCCCGTCAGACCTCGGCCCCGGTAAGTCGCGCCCGCGCCCTGTCCGTATCCCTCGACCGTTTCTCCGGCGCGCCCGACAAGACGATGACGGCACACCTTCGTCGGCAACTTCTCCGCGCTCGCGGTAGGCAGGGACGGCTCCTCGTTGCTGCCCCCTCCGACCGCTCCTGCCTCTTCGGCCCGGGCACTGACGCTTTCACCCGATCAGAAATGCCCTGCGCGCGGACCGGAGGTGCAGAGAGGCTTGGGCGACGGCTGTGACGAACCTGGTTCCATCCTGTGAAATCGCCACGACCCGGGTAACGACTCGTACAACCATTCCCCATGCGTACAACCATTCCCCCGCACCTGAGAGTCAACTGGGCATGACACGGGGGATATTCAGACACACGAAATGGATAGCGGCCGGTGCGCTGGCCGCCTGCGTCGCCGCCGCCACTCCGGCCGCCGCGGCAACCACACCGACCGTCAGCTGCACGTCCGCCAGGGCGGGCCTCGCCGACAAACTCAAGCGGGACATCACGTCCGCCGTCTCCAACCGCTCGGGCACGATCGCCGTCGGCCTCTACGACCGTACGACCAAGACCACCTGCACCCTGCGCTCCTCCACCGCCTACGACTCCGCGAGCGTCGTCAAGGTGACGGTCCTCGCCACGCTGTTGTGGGACGCGAAGAAGCACAACAGGTATCTGACCACCACCGAGAGCAACCTCGCCAAGGCCATGATCACCAAGTCGGACAACGACGCGACCAGCAAGCTGTGGCGCCAGCTCGGCCTGACCAAGATCAAGGGCTTCCTCACCGCGGCCGGCATGACCCAGACCAAGCCGGGGGCGAACGGCTACTGGGGCCTGACCCAGATCACCGTCACCGACGAGCAGAAGCTGCTCAAGCTGGTCACCGCGAAGAACTCCGTCCTGAGCGACAACTCCCGCGCCTACATCCTGAAGCTGATGGGCCAGGTCATCTCGTCGCAGCGCTGGGGCACACCGTACGGCCGCCCGTCCGGGGTCTCATGGCACGTCAAGAACGGCTGGCTCCAGCGCTCCACGCACGGCTGGCGGGTGCACAGCGTCGGCACCTTCACGGGCGGCGGCCACGACTACATGATCACGGTGCTCACGCACGGCAACAGCACCATGAACTACGGCATCACCACGATCCAGGGCGTCGCCAAGGTCATCCACAAGGACCTCGCGGCGAGCTGACGCCTGCCGGACTCCCGCACGTCACCGACCCGCCCTGCGGTGACGTGCGGGACATCCACGCGGTGCCGCCGGTCCTCGAGCGCGCTGCAGGACGAGCGTCCGGCGCAGGTCGGCACAGCGCGGGGTTTCGCGACGCGATCAGCCGGTTGGTCAGCCCTGCCAAGGCGGAGTACCACCAGCGGTTGGTCCCGTTCTTGACGGGGGTGAGGCGTCGGTGAGGTCGGCGCCGGTGGCGGCGTCCCGCTGGGAGTGGCCGGTTCCGTGCCAGTCCAGGCACATGACGGTCGCGTCGTCCTCCAGGTGACCGTGGCCGGCGTCGACGATCGCCCCGATGAGGGTGCGGGCGGCCTCGCGGGGGTGCAGCGCACGGGTGCGGACGATCAGGTCGGACAGATCCAGGCTCCGGGCGTTGCGTTCCAGCATGCCGTCCGTCAGCATCACGAGGCGGTCGCCGGGGCGCAGGTCCAGCGACTGGACGCGGTAGGGGCGCGGGGGCTGGAAGCCGAACGGCCGATCGACCTTCGGCACGATCTGCTGCACGTGCCCGTCCCGCATCCGCAGCGGCCAGGGGTGACCGGCGTTGATGAATTGCGTCTGGCCGTCGAGCAGGCTGATCCGCAGCAGCTGGCCGGTGACGTAGCCTCCGTGGCCGTGTTCGCGCATGGCCTGGTCGGCCTCGCGGGCTTGCTCCTCGAGGTCGGCGCCCGCCCGCCGTGCCCGGCGCAGGGCGCCCACCACCAGGGTGGCCATCAGTGCGGCGGCGACGTCGTGGCCCATGGCGTCGGTGATGGAGAGCTGGACGGCGTCGCGGTCGATGACGTAGTCGAAGGTGTCGCCCCCGACGTGGTCGGCGGGTTCGAGCGCCCCGGCGACCGCGAACTGGGCCGCCTCGCACGCCAGGGACGCCGGGAGCAGCCGGTGCTGGATCTCCGCGGCCAGGCTCAGCGGGGCCGTGCGCCTGCCCCACTGGTAGACATCGGTGAAGGACCGGTTCGCGATGACGATGTAGGCCAGCGCGTGCGCCGTCTCACCGATCTCCCGCATCGTCTCCGCATCGGGCGCCGCGGGCAGAAACAGTTCCAGGACGCCGATGGCGTCCCCGCGATTGGTCACCGGAGCGACGATCCGCACCGGCGCGCCTTCGCCCTTGTCCTCGACACCCGGCCGCTGGCTGCGGATCACCTCGTCGTACAGGGTGCCCCGCAGCGGAATACGCCGGGCCGGCTCACCGGTCTCGACACTGCCCGCAGCGCCCAGCCGGACAACCGAGCCGCCGTTGAAGTCGGTGATCAGGAAGGACACCGACGCCGCCCCCAGGCGTTCCTTGAGCATGCGCGCGACCACATCGAGCGACTCCACGGGCGCCGCCGCCTCCGCCGCCTCCAACGTCCCCGCCAGCGTCAACACCCCGACCGCACGGCTCCCGCCTGACCCCCATGCGGTCACGGCGCCTCCTCACTCCTCAACTCGATGCCGCTCAGGCCTCGCGTCCCGGACACGCGGGTGCGGTACCCAGTCCAGCACCGAACGGGCCACATGGCACCACGTGTCCCAGCCTGCGCCCGGGTACCCAACTGAAGCTCACTGTTGCTGTTGCTGTTGCTGTTGCTGTTGCTGTTGCTGCGACGGCGGCTCACGCCTGCCCATCGGTCAGGCTGCCGTGGGGGTCCCGAGCATCGCGGAAGCCTTTTGCAACGGGCTGAGAGTGCGCTCGGATGCGGCGACTCGGGCGACTTGGGCGACTTGGGAGAGGTCGCGGCAGGTGAAGCCGAGCTGGGTCATGGCCCGCAGGACCTCGCCTGCGCTGAAGTCGCGGCGGTCCTGGCGGGTGACGACCTGCCCGACCTGCTTGACGGGGTAGGTGCGACGACCGATGATCACGGACGCCCCGATGACTTCCTCGGGCTTGACGCCCTTCATGGATTCCAGGACGCCGCTCTTGGTGAGGTCGAAGGGGAAGCGGGCGATGACACAGCGCATGATGCCTCACAGGGAGAAGAACGAGGGGGATGTGTTCTGCCGCGGTCGAGGCGGTCAGGGGGCCAGGGCGAGGACGCCCAGGGCGTTGCCGTGTTCGTCGACCACGGGCAGGGCATCGAGTCGGCGGTCGCGCATCGCGTGCTCGGCTTCGGCCATGGTGGTCACGGGCGAGGCGAAGGGCCCCGGGTCGACGAGGATGTCCCGCAGCTGGACCCGGTCCGTGTACGCGGAGCTGTCGCGGACCGCGGTGAGCTGGACCTGGGTGAGAAGTCCGGTGCACACACCGTCGTCGTCGCAGACGAGCAGGTGGCCGGTGCGGGCGCTCGCCATGACGGACAGGGCCACCTCGACGGTCATGTCGTCGCAGACCTGCGGTCCGGCGGTTTCCATGGCGTCTGCCACCGTCCTGGGTACGGGGGCGGTGCCCGTCGAGCGGATCTGCGTCTGAACCATCGTCACAAGGTGCCTCCTGCAGAGGTGGGCCAGTGTCCTGGACAGGAAGTCCTTACGCCGCCGGGTCGAACGAGGACTGCCGGGTCCTGCGCCGGGCGGCCGAGGCGGGGCTGCGTCGGCCCCGTGAGGGCGAGGTGCTGCGCTGGCGCCGCTCGGTGACCGGCGCGGTGATCGTCACAGGGATGCCAGAGGGTGTCCGGGCGCCGGTGATCTGGCCGAGTGCCTCTTCGCCGGAGCGGACCTGGGTGGTCCGGGGCGTGATGCCGGCGGCGGTCATGAGGCGGGTCATGTCGCGTCGCTGGTTGGGGGTGACCAGGGTGACGACGCTGCCGGACTCGCCGGCGCGCGCGGTGCGGCCGCCGCGGTGCAGGTAGTCCTTGTGGTCGGTGGGCGGGTCTACGTTGACGACGAGGTCGAGGTTGTCGACGTGGATGCCGCGTGCGGCGACGTTCGTGGCCACGAGCACGGTGACGTGCCCGGTCTTGAACTGGGTCAGGGTCCGGGTGCGCTGCGGCTGGGACTTGCCGCCGTGCAGGGCGGCGGCCCGCACCCCGCTATGCAGCAGGTCCTGCGTCAAGCGGTCGACGGCGTGCTTGGTGTCCAGGAACATGATCACCCGGCCTTCGCGCGCCGCGATCTGCGTCGTCGTCCACTGCTTGTCCGCGCCGTGGACGTGCAGCACGTGGTGCTCCATCGTGTTGACCGCGCCGGCGGAGGGGTCGACGGAGTGGACGACCGGGTCGGTGAGGTAGCGGCGGACCAGGCGGTCGACGTTGCGGTCGAGGGTGGCGGAGAACAGCATCCGCTGGCCCTCGGGCCGGACCTGGTCCAGCAGCGCGGTGACCTGGGGCATGAAGCCCATGTCGGCCATCTGGTCCGCCTCGTCGAGGACGGTGATCGCAACGTGGTTCAGCCGGCAGTCACCGCGGTCGATGAGGTCCTTGAGCCGGCCCGGCGTCGCGACGACGACCTCGGCACCGCCGCGCAGCGCGTTGGCCTGCCTGCCGATCGACATTCCCCCGACGACCGTGGCGAGACGCAGCTGCACCGAGCGGGCGTATGGGGTGAGCGCGTCGGTCACCTGCTGAGCCAGCTCACGCGTCGGCACGAGGACCAGGGCCAGCGGCTGACGGGGCTCGGCGCGCTGTCCGGCGGTGCGGGCCAGCAGGGCCAGACCGAACGCGAGGGTCTTGCCGGAGCCGGTGCGCCCGCGTCCCAGGGCATCGCGCCCCGCGAGAGTGTTGGGCAGGGTCGCGCCCTGGATCGGGAACGGGACGCTCATGCCCTGCGCGGTCAGCGCGGCCAGCAGTTGCTTGGGCATGTCGAGGTCGGCGAACGCCTCGACCGCGGGGAGCGGGGGAGTGATCGTCTTCGGCAGGGCGAACTCGCCCTGGACCACTGCGGGCCGCCGACCGTAGCCGCCCGAACGGCTCGGACCCCCTGAACGACTCGGGGCCGACGATCCGAAACGGCCGCCGCGCTTCGGGCCGGCGGCGGTGCCAAAAGCGGTGCCGTCGCCGCGGCTGCGGCGGGAAGAACGGTCATTCATACGTGCGGAGTTCATCGAGAACCCTTCCTTGATACGGCACGTATCAAGGAATTCCCGCAGCAAAAGCAGCGCGGGGAATCACAAGAACGGACCGAATGGAAAATGCGAAACTGAACAAGGGGTGCAGCGGATCTGATGCGGATCGCGTCACCGGAATTTTGACGCCGTGGGGGCGCGTAGCTGGGGCCCGCACCCCGAGGGATGCGGGCCCCAGCTACGAAGTGCGCGTCAGCGTCAGGCGAGGACGATGTTCTCGGCGGTCGGGCCCTTCTGGCCCGCCGCGATGTCGAAGGTGACCTTCTGGCCCTCGAGCAGCTCGCGGAAGCCTTGGGCGGCGATGTTCGAGAAGTGGGCGAACACGTCCGCACCCCCGCCGTCCTGCTCGATGAAGCCGAAACCCTTGGCTGCGTTGAACCACTTCACCGTGCCTGATGCCATGTCATATCTCCTCTTGGGCAGTACGCCGAGACCCGCGAAGTGCGGATACCGGGTCGCCGCGATGATGCCCCGTCCGGAAAAGACCGGCCATACGAAAACGCCGCCAGCGGCTGAAGATGCCGACGGAGACGCTTGAAGTTTTGGGAACCACAACTGCAACTGAGATCGACAGTAGCACGAGATGGCAGGGTGAATCCGGAAAATGACTCCGTCCTGCTGATTGCGGCAACAACACTTTCTGTACGACGTGCCAAATCCTCACCTCGCGGCCACAGATATTGGCCGACCCCACGTGCAGCGTTTCAGGAAAATCGGTCCCCGTTAAGCGCTCAAAAGAGCGCGTACTTTGGTGGAGGAGATTTCCCGCCGGTGGAGGCCGACCCTTCATGACGCCGTCTCCCGTAGGTCACGAACCCGTCCTACGGTGACGCGCATGCAGCTCAGAACCGTACTCGCGACCACCACCGCGGCCCTGGCGGCGGCGACCTGCCTGACAGCGGCAGGACCCGCCGTCGCCTCGGCCGCCCCGGTGAGCCACGCCTGCTCCCCCTCCGTCTCCCTCGACCGTTTCTCCGACGCGCTCGACAAGACGACGTACGACGGCACCTTCGTCGGCAACCTCTCCGCCCTCGCGGTGGACAGGGACGGCTCCCTCGCCGCCCTCTCCGACCGTTCCTCCCTCTTCGACCTGGACGCGAGGACCCTCGCGCCGGAGTCGGTCGTCCCGCTCGCCGACGAGAACGGCGCCGCGCTGGACTCCGAGGGACTGGCGATCGACCGGGACGGCACCCGGCTGGTCACCTCGGAGACCGAGCCGTCGATCCGCCGTTACTCGAAGGACGGCAGGATCCTGGACCGGCTCCCCGTCCCGGCCTCCCTCCAGGTCGCCCCGGCCGGCCGTGCCACGTCGAACCAGACCTTCGAGGGACTGACCCTCATGGACGGCGGCCGCACCCTGCTCGCCTCCATGGAGTACGCGCTCGCCGGCGACACGGCGGGTATCGTCCGCTTCCAGACCTGGACGCGTCACCACGGCCGCTTCCAGCTCGCGGAACAGTACGCCCACCGCACCGACGCCGCCTTCCTCGGCGTCCCCGAGGTCCAGGCCCTCCCCGACGGCCGCCTCCTCGTCCTGGAGCGCGGCTTCACCTCCGGCGTCGGCAACACAGTCCGCCTCTACCTGGCCGACCCCCGCCACGCGACGGACACCAGCGGCGTCGAGAACCTGACGGGCCAGCCGGACGTACGTCTGGTCAGGAAGACGCTGCTCACGGACATCGCGAGCTGCCCGACCCTGGGGGCCACCGCCAAGCAGCCCCAGCCGAACCCGCTCCTGGACAACATCGAGGGCATGGTCGTCACGGGCGTGAGCAAGGGCCGCCTGAAGGTTCTCCTGGTCAGCGACGACAACCAGAACGCGGTCCAGACGACCCGTTTCTACTACCTCCGCGTCCGCGTCTGACCACTTCTTGTTGCGGAGGGATGAAATCCGCTTCTGTCCGCGTTGGTGTCTTCCGGCAGATCAGGACTTCTGAACGACGGAGGACACCCGCGTGGAGACGCAACGGGGCTGGGCACGACGACTGGCCGGGTACGCCTGGCGCTACCCGAAGGACGTCGTACTCGCCCTGGGCTCCTCCCTCGGCGGCATGGCCGTCATGGCGATCGTCCCCCTGATCACCAAGGTGATCATCGACGACGTCATCGGCGACCACAGCAGGGACATGGCCCCCTGGGCCGGCGCCCTGATCGCCGCCGCCGTCCTCGTCTACGTCTTCACGTACATCCGCCGCTACTACGGCGGCCGTCTCGCCCTGGACGTCCAGCACGACCTGCGCACGGAGATGTTCGGCACGATCACCCGCCTCGACGGCCGCCGCCAGGACGAGCTGTCCACGGGCCAGGTCGTGGGACGGGCCACCAGCGACCTCCAGCTGATCCAGGGCCTGCTCTTCATGCTGCCGATGACGATCGGCAACTTCGCGCTCTTCGTGATCTCCCTGGTCGTGATGGCCTGGCTGTCGATCCCGCTCACCCTGGTCGCCCTGGCGGTCGCCCCGGCCCTGTGGTGGATCGCCAGGCGCTCCCGCTCCAAGCTGCACCCCGCCACCTGGTACGCCCAGGCCCAGGCCGCCGCCGTCGCGGGCGTCGTCGACGGCGCCGTCAGCGGCGTACGCGTGGTGAAGGGCTTCGGGCAGGAGGACCAGGAGACCGGGAAGCTCCGGGAGGTCGGCCGCCGCCTCTACGCGGGCCGGCTGCGCACGATCCGCTTCAACTCCAAGTACACCCCGGCCCTCCAGGCCGTCCCCGCCCTCGGCCAGGTCGCGATGCTGGCCGTCGGCGGCTGGCTCGCGGTCCGCGGTCACATCACGCTCGGCACCTTCGTCGCCTTCTCCACCTACCTCGCCCAGCTCGTGGGCCCGGTCCGCATGCTCGCGATGGTCCTCACGGTCGGCCAGCAGGCCCGAGCGGGCACCGAACGCGTCCTGGAGCTGATCGACACCGAGCCGTACCTGAAGGACGGCACCAAGGAGCTCCCCGCCGACGCGCCGGCCACGGTCGAGTTCGACGACGTCTCCTTCGGCTACGAGGACGGCCGCAAGGTCCTCGACGGCCTCTCCTTCGAGATCCGCCCCGGCGAGACCCTCGCGGTCGTCGGCTCCTCCGGCTCGGGCAAGTCCACGGTCTCCCTCCTGCTCCCGCGTTTCTACGACGTCACCCACGGCGCCGTCCTCATCGGCGGCCACGACGTCCGCGAGCTCACCCTGGACTCCCTGCGGGCCGCGATCGGCCTGGTCCCCGAGGACTCCTTCCTGTTCTCGGACACGGTCCGCAACAACATCGCCTACGGCCGTCCCGACGCGACCCAGGAGGAGATCGAGAAGGCCGCCCGCGCCGCCCAGGCGGACCGTTTCATCGCCGAGCTGCCCGAGGGCTACGACACCACGGTCGGCGAGCACGGCCTCACCCTCTCCGGCGGCCAGCGCCAGCGCGTCGCGCTCGCCCGGGCGATCCTCACCGACCCCCGCCTGCTCGTCCTCGACGACGCCACCTCCGCCGTCGACGCCCAGGTCGAGCACGAGATCCACGAGGCCCTGAAGCACGTCATGGAGGGCCGCACCACCCTCCTCATCGCCCACCGCCGCTCCACCCTGAACCTCGCCGACCGCATCGCCGTCCTGGAGCACGGCCGCCTCGCCGACGTCGGCACCCACGAGGAGCTGGAGCAGCGCTCCGCCCTCTACCGCCGCCTGCTCACCGACCCCGACGGCCTCGGCGGTGTCTCCCCGGGCCACGCCCAGCCGGTCGCCGTGCGGGAGGACACCTCCGTACGCGACGAACTGGACGCCGAGTTCGACGCCGAGCGCGGGGTGACGCCCCGCCTGTGGACCGGCGACCGCGAGCGCAAGAGCGCCGAGGACACAGCCCTCGCCGGGACCCCGGCCACGCCCGAACTCCTCGCCGCGGTCGACGCGTTGCCCCCGGCGACGGACGTCCCCGACATCGACGAGGCACGCGCGGTCAGGCCCGAGGAGTCGTACGGCCTGCGACGGCTGCTGCGGGGCTTCGGCCGCCCGCTGCTGATCAGCCTGGGCCTGGTCGCGCTGGACGCCGGCATGGGCCTGCTGCTCCCGGTGATGATCCGGCACGGCATCGACGACGGTGTCTCGCGGATGGCCATGGCGGCGGTCTGGACGGCGACCCTGCTCGCCCTGCTCTCGGTGCTCGTCCAGTGGGCGGCCCAGATCGGCGAGACCCGGATGACCGGACGCACCGGCGAACGGGTCCTGTACTCCCTGCGCCTGAAGATCTTCGCCCAGCTCCAGCGGCTCGGACTCGACTACTACGAGCGGGAGTTGACGGGCCGGATCATGACGAGGATGACGACGGACGTCGACGCCCTCTCGACCTTCCTGCAGACCGGCCTGGTCACCGCGTTCGTCTCGGTCGTCACCTTCTTCGGCATCATGGTCGCCCTGCTGGTGATCGACGTGCAGCTCGCGCTGGTCGTCTTCGCGACGCTGCCGCCGCTGATCGTCGCCACGTACTTCTTCCGCAAGGCGAGCGTGAAGGCGTACGAACTCGCCCGTGAACGCGTCTCGTTGGTCAACGCGGACCTCCAGGAGTCGGTGTCGGGGCTCAGGATCGTGCAGGCGTTCCGGCGCGAGGGCGACGGCGGCCGGCGTTTCGCGGAACGCAGCGACAGCTACCGCCAGGCCCGTATCCGGGGCCAGTGGCTGATCTCGATCTACTTCCCGTTCGTCCAGCTGCTGTCCTCCGTCGCCGCCGCGTCCGTGCTGATCGCGGGCGCGGGCCGGGTGGACGCGGCGACCCTGACCACCGGCGCGCTGGTCGCCTACCTGCTCTACATCGACCTGTTCTTCGCCCCGGTCCAGCAGCTCTCCCAGGTCTTCGACGGCTACCAGCAGGCGACCGTCTCCCTGGGCCGCATCCAGGAACTGCTCCAGGAGCCGACGTCCACGAAGGCGGCCGAGGAACCCCTGGAAGTCCTCTCCCTGCGCGGTGAAGTCGCCTTCGACGACGTGCACTTCGCCTACGGGGACGACGAGGAGGCGCTGGGCGGTATCGACCTGAAGATCCCCGCCGGTCAGACGGTCGCGTTCGTCGGCGAGACGGGCGCGGGCAAGTCCACCCTGGTCAAGCTGGTGGCCCGGTTCTACGACCCGACGGGCGGGCGGGTCACGGTCGACGGCACCGACCTGCGCACCCTGGACCTGACCTCCTACCGCCACCGCCTCGGCGTGGTCCCGCAGGAGGCGTACCTCTTCCAGGGCACGGTCCGCGACGCCATCGCCTACGGCCGCCCGGACGCCACCGACGCCGAGGTGGAGGCGGCGGCCCGCGCGGTCGGCGCCCACGAGATGATCGCCACGCTGGAGGGCGGCTACCTCCACGAGGTCGCCGAGCGGGGCCGCAACCTCTCGGCCGGCCAGCGCCAGTTGATCGCGTTGGCCCGCGCCGAGCTGGTCGACCCGGACATCCTGCTCCTGGACGAGGCCACGGCGGCCCTGGACCTCGCCACCGAGGCCCAGGTCAACCAGGCCACCGACCGCCTCGCGGGCCGTCGTACGACCCTTGTCGTGGCCCACCGCCTCACCACGGCGGCCCGGGCCGACCGGGTCGTGGTCATGGACCACGGCCGCGTGGTCGAGGACGGCACCCACGACGAACTGCTCGCACGGAACGGGCGGTACGCGCAGCTGTGGCGGACGTTCGTGGGCGAGGACACGCCCGCGGCGGCGTGACCGGCGGGTCCGGGGGCTCGGGACCGCGACCGTTGGGCAGTCTGATCACGGTCGCGTAGGGGAGCCGGACCGGGCGTCTCCTTGACGGTCGTGCAACCGTCGGACATACGTTGTGCGTCCGTACACCTGTACGCCCGAAAGCTGCGGGAGGGACGGCAGTGAAGAGTGGAGCGATACGGCGGCTGGCGGAGGGGCTCGCCGTGCTGGCGGTGGCCGGGATGCTCGCGGTCGCCGCGCCGGGGCACGCGCACGCCGCGGCCTCGTCGTGCGAGGGGCGCAAGGTCAGGTCGTTTCCGTTCTCCACCGGCACGGTGGAGGTCTACAAGCGGCGCGGTTACGTGTGCGCGATCACGCTTCCCAAGCGTCCGGGGGTCCGCCAGTACATGAGGGTGTACCTGCGCGCGTACGGGCTGCTGCCGGTCGAGGACGCCGACAAGTACAAGTACCGCGCGGGACCGGTCACCGTGCACGCCGGGCAGCGGAAGGTGTGGGTGAAGGGCCAGGTCGGCCGGGGCAAGTACGACTCGGACGGCTGGATCCGGCTGTGAGGCACAGGTTCCTCACAGGGTTTTCCCCATCAACAGGCCATCTCCCCTGGTGCGGACCGGTGTTGCGCCGCTAGCGTCCGGCGCACATCTGTACTCACAGGGGAGGGTGCATGCGCAAGGCGCTCAGATGGCTTCTCACGCTGGTCGTGCTCATAGGCACGGTCGGTACGGCGGGGGCGGCCACCGCCGCCGAGCCGGGGGCCCAAGGCACCGGTGCCACCACCGACATCAAGGATCAGCTCCTCGCCGTCCCGGGGATGAGCCTGATCGAGGAGAAGCCGTACACCGGTTACCGCTTCTTCGTGCTCAACTACACCCAGCCGGTCGACCACCGGCACCCGTCCAAGGGCACGTTCCAGCAGCGCATCACCGTGCTGCACAAGGACGTGAGCCGGCCGACGGTCTTCTACACCGGCGGCTACAACGTCTCCACCACACCGCGGCGCAGTGAGCCGACCCAGATCGTGGACGGCAACCAGGTCTCCATGGAGTACCGCTTCTTCACGCCCTCCCGGCCCGACCCGGCCGACTGGAGCAAGCTGGACATCTGGCAGGCCGCCAGCGACCAGCACCGCATCTTCAAGGCGCTGAAGAAGATCTACAGCAAGAACTGGATCTCCACGGGCGGCTCCAAGGGCGGCATGACCGCCACCTACTACGAGCGCTTCTACCCGCGCGACATGGACGGTGTCGTCGCCTACGTCGCCCCCAACGACGTGGTGAACAACGAGGACTCGGCCTACGACCGGTTCTTCGCGAAGGTCGGCACCGAGGAGTGCCGCGACCGGCTGAACGCGGTGCAGCGCGAGGCCCTGGTCCGGCGCGAACCGCTGGAGAAGAAGTACGCCGACTACGCGGCGGCGGAGGGCCTCACCTTCACCACCGTCGGCAGCCTGGACAAGGCGTACGAGGCCGTCGTACTCGACTACGTCTGGGGCTTCTGGCAGTACAACCTGCTGGCCAACTGCGGTGACGACGAGCTGATCCCGGCGGACGCGAAGACCGCGACCGACGACCAGATCTGGAACTCCATCGACACGATCTCCGGCTTCTCCGCCTACGCCGACCAGGGTCTGTCGACGTACACGCCGTACTACTACCAGGCCGCCACCCAGCTCGGCGCGCCGACGATCAAGTTCCCGCACATCGAGAAGAAGTACATCCGCTACGGCTACCAGCCGCCGCGCAACTTCGTCCCGAGGGACATCCCGACGAAGTTCCAGCCGTACGCCATGCGGGACGTGGACACCTGGGTGCGCCACAACGCCCACCACATGCTGTACGTCTACGGCCAGAACGACCCGTGGGGCGCGGAGCGGTTCCGCGTCGACAAGGGGGCGAAGGACGCGTACGTGTTCACCGCGCCCGGCATGAACCACGGGGCGAACGTCGCCGGTCTGGTCGCCGACCAGAAGGCGTTCGCCACGGCCAGGATCCTCTCCTGGGCGGGTGTCCCGGCACAGGCCGTGACCGAGGCGAAGCCGCTCGCGAAGTTCGACCGGAAGCTGGACGTCCGGGACGTGGAGCGCGAGCCCACCCTGCGTCCGTAGTCCGTTCGGCGCGCCCGGCCGTGGATCACAACGGCCGGGCGCAGCCGACCGGTTGAGGACCGCCGAGCTGCACGTACAGGGCGGTCGACAGCGGGCACCCGCTGCGGGCGGCTACCGCCTTCACCACCTTGTACTGCGGCTTCCTCGCTCCCTTGCCGTCGCAGGCGGTCTCCCTGACCTGACCGCTGCCCGATCCGTACACGCAGTCGCCGACGATGGTCCGCGGCCCGCCCCCGCCGCCGGGGTCGCCCGGGTGCGGCGGTTGCAGGTTGCGCATGCAGGCGTATCCCTGGGGCACCGCCCCGTCGCCGTCCTCGTCGGAGATCTGGCTCTGCGCACTGATGTGCAGCACGAAGTCGGTGGTCGCCGGGCACGGCGGCCCGTCGGTCGTGGTGCCGTCGTGCCGGGCCACGACCCGTGCCGCGGCCCGTTCACCGGTGCAGGGCACCTCGGTGAAGCTGGCCTTGCCGAAGGAGCTGCACTCGTCGACCGCGAGGAACACCGCGCCGAACCCGGAGGCCCGGGGCGCGGACGGCGAGACGGAGGCCGTGGCGGCGGGCCCTTCGCCCTTCTCCCCGCCGGCCGCCGACGGTGTACACCCCGTCAGCAGGGCGGCGAGCAGCGCCGCCAGTACGCACCCCACCCCCGTGAAACTCTTCACACGCATCGCGATCCCCCCGGACTACCCCGCCGTCCAGCGTGACCGCCGCGAAGGGGCCACGCCAGACGTGTGGGGTCCTTTGCGCCTTTCGGGGGTGATGTACGAGTTGTGCGTCGTACGGGAAATACGCCCTGCGCGCTACCGGCCGTACGACAGCCCGTACCCGACCGGGTACAGCACCTTCCCCGGCTCGTCCGCCCGCTGCACCGGCACCGGCAGCCTCCCGCGCGGTGCCGCCTTCCCGGCGATCACCCGCGCGGCCGCCCGCAGTTCCACGTCGGTCCAGGAGTAGGTCGCCAAGAAGGCTGTGACAGTGGGCAGTCGGGCCACGTCGTAGGGGTTGCGGATCGCGACCGCGATCACCGGCCTCCCGGTCGCCACGAGCTGCTCGACGAGCGTCTTCTGCGAGCCGGCCGCCGTGACGTTGTACGTCCCCACGACCACCGCGTCCACATCGCGTGCCGCCGCCACGGCCTGGGCGACGACGGCCGCCGAGGGTGCCGTGCCGGTCGACAGGGCGGTTGCCGTGAAGCCCAGTTCGGTGAGGGCGGCGGCGAGGACACCGGTGGGCGGACCCGTCGTGCCGGAGGGCGAGGCGGGGTCGGCGCCCACCACGAGCAGCCTGCGGTGGGTGCGCCGGGACAGGGGCAGCAGCCGTTTCTCGTTGACCAGCAAGGTCGTCGTGCGCTCGCCGATCCGGTCGGCTGCGGCGAGGTGGGCCGGGGTGCCGACGGTCCGGGTGACCCCGCCCCGGCTGACGTAGGGCTGCTCGAAGAGCCGCAGGCGGGCCTTGAGCCGCAGGATCCGCAGGACCGACTCGTCCAGCCGCGCTTCGGTGAGCTCTCCGCCCTGTACGGCCTTCAGGACCGCCTTCCACGCCACGTCCAGGGAGGGCGGGTTGAGGAGCTGGTCGACACCGGCCTTGAGGGCGAGGACGGGGACGCGGTCGTCGCCGTACTTCGTGCGGACGCCCTCCATGCCGAGGGAGTCGGTCACCACGACCCCGTCGTAGCCGAGTTCGCCGCGCAGGATGCCGGTGAGGATCGGGTGGGAGAGGGTGGCCGGGTCGCCCGAGTCGTCCAGGGCCGGGAACTGGATGTGCGCGGTCATGACCGAGTCGATGCCGGCGCGGATCGCGGCCCGGAAGGGCACGGCGTCCAGCTTCTCCCACAGCTCCCGGCTGTGCGTGATGACCGGGAAGCCGTAGTGGCTGTCGACCGCGGTGTCTCCGTGTCCCGGGAAGTGCTTGGCGGTCGCGGCGACCCCGGCGCCCTGGTAACCGGCGACCTCGGCGGCCACCAGCCCGGCGACCGCGCCTGCCTCGGAGCCGAAGGAGCGGACGCCGATGACCGGGTTGGCCGGGTTGACGTTGACGTCGGCGACGGGGGAGTAGTTCTGCCGGATGCCGAGGGCCCGGAGCTCCTGCCCGGCGATCCGGCCGAGGGCGCGGGCGTCCTCGCGCGACCCGCCGGCGCCGACGGCCATCGCGCCGGGGAACAGGGTGGCGGGCTCGCCGACCCGGCACACGATCCCGTGCTCCTGGTCGGTCGAGACGAGGACCGGCAGCCCGCGCGGCTGGGACAGCGACGCCTTCTGGATGCCGTTGGAGAGGTCGGCGATCTGGTGCGGATCACGGGTGTTGTGCGCCCAGGTGAAGTAGATGATCCCGCCCACCCGGTACCTGGCGATCATCTCGGCGGCCGTACGGACGCCGATCTCCTTGAGGTTGGCGTCGACGTCGGCCTGGTCGGGGGCGGTGGCGGAGTGGCCGTAGACCCGCATCACGAAGAGCTGGCCGACCTTCTCCTCGAGCGTCATGCGGGAGACGAGGGAGCGGAGTCTCTTTTCGTCGGCGTGTGCGGTCCCGCTCACGGCGAGAGTGGCGGCGACGCCTGCTGTGGCGGCGAGGACGGTACGTCTGGAGGGCACGTGCGCTCCTTCCGGAGGTGATCCGCTGAAGGAAACTTCCGTGGGGTCACCAATATCCGGGAAGTTTCTGCCAGTCAAGGGAGTGCACAGTAACCAACGAGGGGCCGCCATCGGCGCAGTTGGAGGGGGGCGCGCCGATGACGGCGTGCTGCCGGCCGCGGTACGGAGGAGAGGGTTGGTCAGCGTTCGCAGCCAGCAGCGAGGCCGACGCCGTACCACGGTGACTCTCCGGCAGCTTGCGCATTGGACGGGCGGGAGTGGGGCGGGGTTCCCGGCTCCGGCCCGATTTCCGCAAGTTGGGGAGGCCGGGGCCAACGGGACGGGTGGGGCGGCCCCTTGGGGCGACCGCGCTCGGCGCGTAGGGTCGGCGCATGAGCCAGTCGCTGCCGCTCCTGACCGTCCTCGCCGGTCTCGCCGTGACCCTGGCCCTCTTCGCCCTGCTGGCCCGGCACGTCCGCCGCCGCGGGACGGCGGGCGGGGCCCTGCGCGGGGCGTTGGCGGCGCACGACGAGGTGTGGCACGGGACGGCCGCGGACTCGTACTACGAGCTCCAGGTGCAGACGGACCGGAAGGCGCCGCTGCCGGACGACCGGTGGAAGCGGGGGCCGCGCTCCGGACGACGCGCCTGACCGTGGTCCATCCCGTGGACGTGCCGACGTCCGAGGCTGCCCTGCGGCGATCATGAGGGCATGCCTGTCGACACGCCCGCCCCGCAGTCCCTCGCCCTCCCCGGCTCCAAGTCCATCACCGCCCGCGCCCTCTTCCTGGCCGCCGCGGCCGACGGGGTGACCACCCTCGTACGCCCCCTGCGCTCGGACGACACGGAGGGCTTCGCCGAGGGCCTGGTACGGCTCGGCTACCGGGTGGGCCGTACGCCGGACGCCTGGCAGGTGGACGGCCGCCCGCAGGGACCGGCGGTCGCCGAGGCGGACGTGTACTGCCGTGACGGCGCCACGACCGCCCGCTTCCTGCCCACCCTGGCCGCGGCCGGGCACGGCACGTACCGCTTCGACGCCTCGCCCCAGATGCGCAGGCGGCCCCTGCTGCCGCTCTCGCGAGCGCTGCGCGACCTGGGCGTGGACCTGCGGCACGAGGAGGCGGAGGGGCATCATCCGCTGACCGTGCGGGCGGCGGGCGTCGAGGGCGGCGAGGTGACGCTGGACGCCGGCCAGTCCTCGCAGTACCTCACCGCACTCCTCCTCCTCGGTCCCCTCACCCGCCGGGGCCTGCGGATCCGGGTCACGGACCTGGTCTCGGTGCCGTACGTCGAGATCACGATCGCGATGATGCGGGCGTTCGGGGTGGAGGTGACGAGGGAGGACGACGTCTTCGTGGTCCCGCCGGGCGGCTACCGCGCCACGACCTACGCCATCGAGCCGGACGCGTCCACGGCGAGCTACTTCTTCGCGGCGGCGGCGCTGACCCCGGGCGCCGAGGTGACGGTCCCGGGCCTCGGCACGGGCGCGCTCCAGGGCGACCTCGCCTTCGTGGACGTCCTGCGGCGGATGGGCGCGGACGTGTCCCTCGACGCCGGTGCCACCACGGTCCGGGGCACCGGCGCACTGCGCGGCCTGACGGTCAACATGCGGGACATCTCCGACACCATGCCGACGCTGGCGGCCATCGCCCCCTTCGCCTCCGCCCCGGTCCGCATCGAGGACGTGGCCAACACGCGGGTCAAGGAGTGCGACCGGCTGGAGGCCTGCGCGGAGAACCTGCGGCGGCTGGGCGTACGGGTGTCCACGGGCCCGGACTGGATCGAGATCCACCCGGGGACGGCTGCCGCGCCCGGCACGCAGATCAGGACGTACGGCGACCACCGCATCGTCATGTCCTTCGCGGTCACCGGCCTGCGGGTGCCGGGTATTTCGTTCGACGACCCCGGATGCGTACGGAAGACTTTCCCCGGTTTCCATGAGGCGTTCGCCGAACTGCGCACGGGCATCGGGAGTTGAACGGACGGTGGGTTTCGAGCTGGAGGGGCCGGTCCTGACGGGCGAGTTGGTGCGCCTGGAACCACTGGACCACGGGCACACGGCGGACCTGGCCGCGGCGGCGGAGGAGAACCGCGGCACGTACGCGTACACGTGGGTGCCCCGGGCCGGCGAGGTCGGTGACTACGTCGACGCGCAGCTCGCGCGGGCTGCGACGGGACGGCTGGCGCCCTACGCGCAGGTCTCGGTGGCGACGGGACGGGCGGTGGGGGCCACGTCGTTCTGGGAGCCCCGCTGCTGGCGCTTCGACGACCGGCTCGACGCGGTCGAGGTCGGATTCACCTGGCTGGCCGCCTCCGCGCAGGGCACCGGCATCAACGCCGAGGCCAAACTGCTGCTCTTCCGGCACGCCTTCGAGGCGTGGGGCGTCCAGCGGGTGGACCTGAAGACGGACGCCCGCAACGAACGCTCCCGGGCCGCGATCCAGAGCGTCGGCGCCCGCTTCGAGGGCGTCCTGCGCAACTGGTCCCGCTCCTGGGCACCCGGCGAGGACGGTCTGCTGCGCGACTCGGCGATCTTCTCCCTCACGGCCCAGGAGTGGCCGCAATGCCGTGAACGGCTGGAGGAACGGGTGGCCGGATTCGTGTCGCGCGGCCCTGCCGGTCATTGATGTGGACGATTCTCGCACCCTTGACCGCATCACAGCCCGTGTATAGCCTCGCCGTGTCATAGATCCACTACGCCGGTTATATGCCAGGGGGTGCATTGCTATGCGTAAGCTGATTCTTACGGGCGCACTGTTCGCTCGACTCACGCGCAAGGACCGACTCACGGCTCCGTACATGTACTACTGAGAGCCGGAGCGGTACCGGAAAAAGCCGGGGCGCGGAGACATCCGCGCCCCGGTATTTCCTTGAGGCGGCGGGCGAATTCCGGACACGTGGGGGCGCAATGGCGGTGCGTACGCTGGCCGAAATGCCGGGACCCGACGGCGGAAGGGTTCTCGGAAATCTGACGGACTTCTCCGCGGACCCCCTGGGCTTCCTCACCCGGTGCGCCAGGGAGTACGGCGACGCCGTCCGGCTGAGCCCGAAGAACGTGCTGCTGACGTCCCCCGAGGACGCGGTCCGCATGCTGGTGGACCGGGGATCGGACTTCGTCAAGCAGGGCCCGGGCACCCGGCGCGCAGGCCGCAGGCAGTCCCTGCCGCTCTCCACCATGAGCAGCGACGGCGAGGAATGGAAGGTCCGCCGGGGCCGCATCCACGGCGCCTTCGGCCGTGAACTGTCGGCCACCGCCGCCGCGGCGATGCCGGGGCAGGCGGAGCGGATGCTCGCCTCCTGGCGCCCCGGCCAGGTACGCGACCTGCAACAGGACGTCTCCGTCGTCACCCTGCGTCTGGTCACACGGCTGATGTTCGGCGCGGAGTACACGGACGAGGAGATCGCGGACGTCGCCGGACTCGTCGCCCCCATCATGGATCTGTCCACCTCGCCGGTGGTGCTGCCGGAATGGGTTCCCACCCCGCCCAAGATGCGGATCCGCCGTCATCTCAAGCGGGTCGTCAGGACCCTGGAGCAGGTCACGCGTTCTCCGGCCGCCGACGATCCCTCGGCGGCGCCCGTCCTGTACGCGCTGCTGCACGACACGCCGGCGCCGGGACCGGACGAGATCCGGGACGAATTGGCCACCTTGCTGATGGCCGGATTCGAGACCACCAATGACGCCGTGGTGTGGGCGAGCATATTGCTGGCCCGGCACCCCGAGGCCGCGGAACGCGTACACGCCGAGGCCGAAAAGGCACTCTCGGAAGACGCCGGCGGAATGGCACTGCTGAACGCCATGCCGTTCACGGACGCGGTACTGAGGGAATCCCTCCGCTTGTATTCGCCCGTCTGGATAACCAGTCGGGACGCCCGGGTGGACGTGGAACTCGGTGACCATCTCATTCCGGCCGGAACCACGGTCACCGTGAGCCAGTGGGTGAATCACCGCGATCCGCGGTACTGGCCCGACGCGGACGCATTCCTTCCGGAACGCTGGCTGGGAAAAGAGACCTCGGCCGTTCCCCGCGGCTCCTATTTTCCTTTCGGACTGGGCCCCCGCACCTGCGTGGGCGCCGCCCTGTCGACCGTCGAGAGCGTGCTTCTCCTGGGCGCCGTCTGGGCCGCCCACCGCCTCCGCCTCAGGACCCCCGACGCCGTCCACCCGCGCCCGGCACTCGCGTTGCAGCCCATGAACGCGGAGTTCGTCGTCGAGCGGTGGTGACGCGGGTGAGGAACGATGCCCAGCTCGTCCGAGAGGGCCGGAGGGCCTGATGCTGCTGCGCGATGTCACGGTGGACGACGTAGACGCCTACGTCCGGATGCGCTGCGACCCCGTCATGATGGCCGACCTCGGCGGGCCCTTGCCTCGGGAGGGCATGGCGGACAAGGTGCGCCGGGACGCTCGGGAGGCGGCGGCCGACGAGTCCTGGATCAAGATGATCGTCCCTGACCCGACCCGGCCCGAGGTGGTGGCGGGCGCGCTGACCATCTGGTCCCACGACACCGGGGACGGACCTCTCTCGGAGATCGGCTGGATGGTGCTTCCGGAGTTCCAGGGCCGGGGATGGGGCAAGCGCGCGGTGCGGGCACTGCTCGAACGGGCGTGGCGGGAGGGCCGTTGGGGAGACGTCCACGCGTTCCCGGCGACCGGCAACGGCCCCTCCAACGGCATCTGCCGCTCGCTGGGCTTCCACCTCGTCGGAGAGGTCGACATGCCCTTCGCCGACCGGGTCCTGCGCAGCAACCACTGGACGATCACGCCGCCCGCTCCTCAGCTCCGCCGCTGATCCGGCCCCCCAACTCCAGCCTGACAGCGTCAGTCGGCGCCGACCCACCAGGATCCGGGCGCCGGCCACGCTCCTGGGTCGCCGTACCGGACGGGTGTCCGGCCCCGGATGCGGCGCGCTCACTCCTCGCCTGCGGCCGGGACCGCCCGCAACTGCGGTGTGCTCGCTCCGACGTATGCCACCGCTGCCACGCACATCGGGTCCGCTGCTGATCTGCCCGCTCAACTCCAGGCCAGGCCTGGGGGCTTCAGTCGGTCGGCGTCCGGAGATCTGGGTGTCGGCGGCGGTCCTGGGGCGCCGTACGGGACGGGTGTCCGGCTTCGGACGCGGCGATCACCCCTCGCCCGCGGCCGGAACCTCCCGCAACTGCGGTGTGCTCGCCCCGACGTACGTCACCGCCGCCACGCACATGAGTCCGCCCGTGATCAGTGCCGTCACGCCCGAACTCCAGCCCGCGACCAGGCCGCCGCGCAGGTTGCCCAGGTGCGGGCCCGCCTGTCCGACGATCGTCTCGGCGGCGGTGACCCGGCCGAGCAGGGCGTCGGGGGTGCGGGTCTGGACGATGGTCGTACGGGAGAGGACGGCGAGTGCGTCCGCCGCGCCGGCCAGCGCCAGGATGCCCAGGCCCGCCCACGCACTGGTGGTCAGGCCGAACAGCGCCAGGGCCGCACCCCAGGCCGCCGACGCGCACAGCATCACCGGGCCGGGACGGGCCAGTCGGGTCACCGGCCCGGAGAAGACCGTCGCGGCGACTCCGCCCACGGCGAGCGCGGACAGGAACAGGCCGAGCGTGCGGGGATCCCCGCCGAAGCGCTCCTCGTTGACCAGCGGGAACAGGCTCACCGGCATGGACAGCACGGTCGCGGCCAGGTCGGTCAGCAGCGCCCCCCGCACCACCCGGTGACCGGTCAGAAAACGCAGCCCGTCCAGGACACCGTGCAGACCGGGGCGGGACTTCTCACCCTCGGGCGGCAGCGCGGGCAGACCGAAGGCGCCGTAGAAGGACATCGCGAAGCTGAGGGTGTCCAGGAGGTAGCAGACGCCGATGCCCCACCAGCCGAGCACGACCCCGGCGACGGCCGGGCCGACCAGCATCATCGCCTGACCGGTGACCTGCTGGAGCGCGAGACCGGCGGCCACCTGTTCGCGGGGCAGCAGCCGCGGCACGAACACCCCGGCGGCGGGCGCGCCGAGCGCCGCGAAGGAGGTCTGCGCGGCGACCAGCAGCAGGACGACCAGCACCGGCGCGTGCCCGGCGAAGCCCTGCACCGTCAGCAGCAGCGAGCAGACCGCCGAGCCGACGGTGCCGGTGAGGTACACCCGGCGCCGGTCGGCCCGGTCGACCCAGGAACCCGCGAACAGGCTGACCCCGACCATCGGCACCGCCTGCGCGACACCGACCGCGCCGCTCCAGACCGTGCTGTGGGTCATGTCCCACACCTGGTACATGACGGTCACCATGGTCATGAAGGTGCCGAGGGTGGACACCGTGCGCCCGAACAGCAGCCGCCGGAAGACCGGTGAGGTGCGCAGCGGCCGTACATCGAGGAACGTACGGCTGAGGCTCATGACGTGGGAAGCGGGGGAGGGGCGGGCTGAGGCACCCGGGGACGGTATCCGGCCGCGTCCGCCCCCGCATCCGATTATTCGCCGTCAGGCGGAGTCGTTCAGGAGCCGGGCCAGGTGCTCGCGGCCCGTGCCCAGCAGGCCCTCCAGCGGCGCGGCCGCCTCGTACCAGCGCTTCTCGTACTCCCAGCACAGCCAGCCGTCCCAGCCGTTCCGGGAGAGGACCTCCACGCACTCCGCGAGCGGCAGGACACCGGCGCCGAGCGCGACCGGGGTGGTGTCCTCGGCCGACGCGATGTCCTTGACCTGGACGTATCCGAGGTGCGGGCCGAGGGCCGCGTAGGTCTCGGAGGGCTGTTCGCCGCCGAGCCAGGTGTGCATGACGTCCCAGAGCGAGCCGACCTGACGGTGGCCGACCGGGCCGAGGACACGGATCGCGTCGGCGCCCGTGCGGTGCGAGTCATGGGTTTCGAGGAGGATGCGCACGTCGAGGTCGCCGGCGTACTCCGCGGCCGTACCGAGCCGCCGGGCGGCCGTGGCGTCGGCCTCCTCGCGGGACTGGTCGGAGGCGGCGCCGGGGAAGACGCGGACGTATCCGGCGCCGAGGTCGCGGGCGAGGTCCAGGAGCCGGTGGATCTCCTCGACCACCGGCTCGTCGTCGCCCGGCGCGGCCACGCGCGCGTACCCGGCGATACCGAGGACCTCCACGCCCGCCGCCTTGAACTCGGCGACCGCGTCGGCCCGTTCGGCGAGCCCGATGCCGGGGTGCACCGGCTCCTCGGGATGGGCGCGCAGTTCTACTCCGTGATAGCCGTGCGTGGTCGCGAGCCGCAGCACGTCGGTGAGGGGGAGGCCGGGGACACCGAGGGTGGAGAACGCCAGTTTCATGCGCCCTACTCTCGCCCGGTGGAGTCGGTGAGGTCCAGTCCGGGCGGGTGTGGCCGCCCCCTACTCACCCGTGCCGGTCAGGTCCAGCCGCCAGTCCTGTCCGTTCAGGTCCTTGCCGAAGGATCGGTGCGGCTTCTCGGCGGCCAGGACGAAACCGTGGCGCTGGTAGACGCGGCGGGCGGCGGTGAGGACGTCGTTGGTCCACAGCACCAGGTCGCGGTATCCGACACCGCGCGCGAAGTCGACGACGGCCGACACCAGCCGGTCCCCGATGCCCAGTCCGCGCGCCTCGGGCTCGACGAGGAGCAGCCGCAGCCGGGCGGTCGCGGGCGCGTCGTCCCGTACGCACATCACGCAGCCCACCGGCCGCCCGTCCAGCTCGGCGATCCACACCCGCTCCAGGTGCGGGTCGTGGTCCTCCGCGTAGTCGGCGACGATCCTCGCGACCAGGGCCTCGTAGTCGGCGTCGAAGCCGTACTCGGTGGCGTACAGGGCCGCGTTGCGGGCCACGATCCAGCCGAGGTCACCGGGGCCCGGCTCGCGCAGCAGGACGTCCTCGCGGCGGGGAGGGCGGCCGTCGGACAGGAGCGTACGGACGGTCCGCATCGCCTCGGTGAGCCGGGGCCGGTCGGCGGAGGGGACGGTCGCGAGGAGCGCGCCCACGGATTCGTCGGCGCGCTCGGCGAGCAGTGCGGCGGTCTCCCGGCCGCGCGGGGTGAGGGTGACCCGGCGCCGGCGCGGATCGCGCCGCGAGGCCGTGCGCTCGATCAGGCCGTCCTGCTCGAACTTGTTCAGGATGCGGCTCAAGTACCCCGCGTCCAGCGAGAGTTCGGTGCGCAGGTCGGCCGCGTCGGTGCGCGGCGAGTGCGCGAGCTCGTACAGGACGCGGGACTCGGTGAGGGTGTACGGCGCGTAGAGCCGGCGGCTGTAGTCGAGGGCGCCGATGACGTTGGTGTAGAAGCGGTTGAAGGCGCGGACGTCCTGGACGGTCATGGCGGTCGACCCCCGGATGCTTGACTCAGTCAGAGATGTCGCTGGACCGAGCGTAGGACGTCCGCGCCCGCCGCGGCTACCCCTCGGTGGCGGGCCGGTACACGCACACCTGCACGCCGGTCTTCCCGGTGACCGTGGACACCAGCTCGAACGGCCGCTTCGCCCCGTCCTCCGGGAAGATCGACTTGCCGCCGCCGAGGATCACCGGCATCACGATGAGCTGGAGCTCGTCGACGAGCCCCTCGCTGATCAGCGTCCGCACGAGGGTGGGGCTGCCCATCATCGCCAGCTCGCCGCCCTCGGTGTCCCGCAGCGCACGGATCCGCCCGACGGCCTCGGAGCCCGGGATGCGCTCGGTGTTGTCCCAGGTCAGCTCGTCATCGCCGAGGGTGTCCGTGACGACGTACTTCTTCAGCGAGTTCAGCCGGTCGGCGAACGGGTCCCCGGCCCGCTCCGGCCAGGCCCCCGCCATCGTCAGATACGTCCGCCGTCCGTACAGCAGCGCCTCGGCCCGCTCCATCCCCTCGGTGAACGCCGGCCCGAGCACCTCCTCGTCGAAGTACGGGTGCGACCAGCCACCGTGCGCGAATCCTCCGTCGGTGTCCTCCTGAGGCCCGCCGGGCGCCTGCACGACCCCGTCCAGACTGATGAACTCACTGACCACGATGCGCATGGGACTCACTCCAGTTCCTGATCGATTACGGCAGTACAGACCGAGGCGGCGGGCGGAACTCATCGGTGGGGGGAGCGTACGGCGTCTTCCGGCTCAGTCCCACCAGAACCGCCACTCCGTCCGGCCCACGAGCTCGCGCGCGTACTCCGGGAACGGGGTCGGCGGGTCGTCCACGATGTTGTCCGCGGTGGACAGCACGTGTTCCAGGGCGAGCCGCTCGGCATCCGCCGGGTCGAGGGGCGGCCGGGCGACGGAGACGTACAGCGCACCGCCGTACGCGGCCACCACCCGGGCCCCGAACCGCTCCTCCCAGCTCCGCAGCAGGGCTCCCATGAGCGGCATCGGCGGGTCGTTGGTCCAGCCGATCACGGCCGGGACGTCGGCGGAGCTGCGGGCGGGGACGAGGACGAGGCTGAGGGACATCGCGTACGGCCCGGTGCGCAGGAGATCCGCGACGGTACGACCCGCCGCCTCCTCGGGGCCCGGCCCGGCACCGGTGTCCGGACCGGCGGGCGCGAGCCCCGGCCAGCTCTCGAACGGCGGCCCCGGATCGTGCGGCCAGGGCTCGACACCCTCCGGGGTGTCGTCCGAGGGCTCCGCGGGGGAGGGATCGGACCAGTACGGCAGCCGCTGCTCCCGGTACTCCGCGAAGTCGGCCGCGAGGACCTCGTCCAGGCGTACGGCGTCAGCGGCGGCCGGGTCCGCGGGCCGTGCGGGGTCGCCGGGCCAGCACAGGTGCGGGTGCAGCCCGGTGGCGGGGGCCTGCCTCAGCAGATCCGCCCACAACTCCTCTATACCGCCAGGCAGTTCGTCGGAGATCCAGACCTCCGTCGGACCCCGTCGCTCGAACCGCCCCGCGGGCAGCCCGTGGGGAAGGGAAAAGACCATGCCCGGACGATAGAGGGGGCCACTGACAACGGACGGGCCGAGGATCCGGCCGCCCCCTAATTCGGTGGACAGCGATCAAGCCGCCGACAGACTGGGCCGATGACCACCACAGACCCCGCCACCGACCTGCGCCTCTACCTCCAGGACGCCCGCGACTCCCTGCTCCTGAAGCTCGACGGCCTCTCCGAGTACGACGTCCGCCGCCCCCTCACCCCGACCGGCACCAACCTCCTGGGACTGGTCAAGCACCTCACCGGTGCCGAGGCGATCTACTTCGGCGCGACCTTCGGCCGGCCGCTCCCCGGGGCCCAGCCCCTGTGGATCACCGGCGCCGCCGAACCCAACGCCGACCTGTGGGCGACCCCCGACGAGAGCCGCGAGCAGATAGTCGACGGCTACCGCCGGGCCTGCGCCCACTCCGACGACACCCTCGACACCCTCCCGCTGAACACCGTGGGCCGAGTCCCCTGGCCCCCGCACTCCGAACTCACCCTCCACCGCATCCTGATCCACATGATCGCCGAGAGCCACCGCCACGTCGGTCACGCCGACGTCGTACGCGAACTCGTTGACGGCTCGGTGGGCCAGCGCTCGGAGGGCGACAACATGGCACCGGGGGACGCGACTTGGTGGGAGCGGTACCGGATCCGGGTGGAGGAGGCGGCGAGGAAGGCGGCCGGGCGCTAGCGGCTCCCCGCCCAGCCACCGACCCGGTCGAACCCCCTCAGGGACGCGGGGAACCGCGCGACCAGCCCCCACGCACCCGCACCGATCAACGAGACGGCACCCCCTCGGGGGCGCGGGGAACTGCGCGACCAGCCCCCACGCACCCGCACCGATCAACGAGACGGCACCCCGACCGACCCCTTGGGCCCCGCGCCCTCTCCGGCTCGCAGGCCCCCTCAGGGGCGCGGGGAACTGCGCGACCAGCCCCCACGGCCCCGCACCGGTCAACGAGACGCCACCGACCGGCCCCTTCGCCCCCGCCCCCGTCAGGCTCGCGGCGCCCCAGAAGACCCCCGAACCATCAACTCACCCCGAACCGTCGCGATCCCCCCGGGCGGCGGCTCCTCCCGCCCCATGGCGATCCGTCCCGCCCGAGCCCCCGCCTCCGCCAACGGCAACCGCACCGTCGTCAGCGCGGGTACCGCGTCGATGCTGAACGGCAGATCGTCGAACCCGGCGACGGACACGTCGTCCGGAATCCGCAGCCCCGAGTCCCGCAGCGCCGCGCACGCCCCCAGCGCGACGGAGTCGTTCGCGGCGACGACGGCCGTGAGGGACGGATCCCGGCGCAGCAGCTCCAGCGTGGCCTCGTAGCCGGACCGCCGGTCGTAGCGGCCGTACACGGTCCACCGGGGGTCCTCCTCGATGCCGTGCGCCTCCAGTGCCGCGCGGTGTCCCTCCAGCCGGTGCCGGGTGGTCGTGCGCTCCTCGGGACCCGCGATGTACCCGAGCCGCCGGTGCCCGAGCCCGATGAGGTGCTCGGTGAGTTCCTTGCCCCCGCCCCGGTTGTCGAAGGTCAGGGCGTACGCCCCGGTCTCCGGCGCCGGAGGACGTCCGCACAGCACGATCCGCGTCCCCGCGTCCGCAAGCTTCCGCAGCTTGGCGGACATCGCGGCCTTGTGCGGCGCGTCCTCCACCGCCCCACCCGTCAGGACGACCGCCGCCGCCCGCTGCCGCTGGAGCAGGGTGAGATACGTCAGCTCCCGCTCCGGTGAGCCCCCGGTGTTGCAGACGACACCGAGCCGCTCACCGCCCGCGCGTCCGCCCGGTCCGCCGATCTCGGACTGGATCGCGCCGGCCATGATCCCGAAGAAGGGGTCGGCGATGTCGTTCACGAGGATCCCGACGAGGTCCGAGGTGGCGGCGGCGAGCGAGCTCGCCGGGCCGTTCAGCACGTAGTCCAGCTCGTCCACGGCCCGCAGTACCCGCTCACGGGTGGACGCGGCCACGGGGTAGTTCCCGTTCAGTACGCGCGACACCGTCGCGGGGGAGACCTGGGCGCGGGCCGCCACGTCCGCCAGGGTCACCGTCATCTCGTCGTCCTCCGGTCGCGCGCCTCGGCGTGCCCTGGCGTGGTGCCCGGGCATGCTTCAGCGCATCTCAGTCGTACTCCGTCGTACACGCGGGCCCGCACGGCCCGGTTCCGAGCCGAACCTTAAGCCCCCCGACCCTCGCCGTTCGCCCCCTCGAACAACTCAACCGGTTCGCGGTCTTGTCCAGACCGCTGGTCAGAGGCTAGCTTCTACCTAGATAGAAAGCGCTTGCTGTAACGCTCATCAGTGGAGCGTGCGCGGCGCGCACAACCGCGTACGACTCCTATGAAGGGAATGACGTGACACGCAAGACGGTGCGTATCGCCATGAACGGTGTGACGGGGCGCATGGGCTACCGCCAGCACCTCGTCCGCTCGATCCTCGCCATCCGCGAGCAGGGTGGTCTCGACCTCGGCGACGGCAACGTGCTGTGGCCCGAGCCGATCCTCGTGGGCCGCCGTGAGCACGCGCTGAAGGCCCTCGCCGAGCAGCACGGCCTGGACCCGGCGAACGTCTCCACCGACGTGGACGCGGTCCTCGCCGACCCGACCGTCGAGATCTACTTCGACGCCCAGGTGACCTCCGCCCGCGAGGAGGCCATCAAGAAGGCGATCGCCGCCGGCAAGCACATCTACACCGAGAAGCCCACCGCCACGGGCCTCGACGGCGCCCTGGAGCTGGCCCGTCTCGCCGAGGCGAAGGGCATCAAGCACGGGGTCGTCCAGGACAAGCTGTTCCTGCCGGGCCTGCTCAAGCTCAAGCGCCTCATCGACGGCGGCTTCTTCGGCCGGATCCTCTCGGTCCGCGGCGAGTTCGGCTACTGGGTCTTCGAGGGCGACTGGCAGACCGCCCAGCGCCCGAGCTGGAACTACCGGGCCGAGGACGGCGGCGGCATCGTCGTCGACATGTTCCCGCACTGGGAGTACGTGCTCCACGAGCTCTTCGGCCGCGTGAAGTCCGTCCAGGCCCTCACCGCCACCCACATCCCGCAGCGCTGGGACGAGAACGACAAGCCCTACGACGCCACCGCCGACGACGCCGCCTACGGCATCTTCGAGCTCGACGGCGGCGCGATCGCCCAGATCAACTCCTCCTGGGCCGTCCGCGTCAACCGCGACGAGCTGGTCGAGTTCCAGGTCGACGGGACGGAGGGTTCGGCGGTCGCGGGCCTGCGCAACTGCCGGGTGCAGCACCGCTCCGCCACCCCCAAGCCGGTCTGGAACCCGGACATCCCCGCCACCGAGGTCTTCCGCGACCAGTGGCAGGAGATCCCGGACAACGCCGAGTTCGACAACGGCTTCAAGGCCCAGTGGGAGCTCTTCCTCAAGCACGTCTACGCCGACGCCCCCTACCAGTGGGACCTCCTCGCCGGCGCCCGCGGTGTCCAGCTCGCCGAACTGGGCCTGAAGTCCTCGGCGGAGGGCCGCCGTCTCGACGTCCCGGAGATCTCGCTGTGACGATCCGACTCCCCGACTTCAAGGGGGGCTTCAGGGCCTACGAGCCCCGCAAGGAACCCCTCGCCGCCACTCCCGGCACCCCCCTGACCTCCCGTACGGTCTTCTCGGCGGCGCACGTCGTCGCCGACCCGTTCGCCGACTCCACGCCGGACTCCCCGGCCGCCGTCGACTGGGACGCCACCCTCGCCTTCCGCCGCCACCTGTGGTCGCACGGGCTCGGGGTCGCCGAGGCGATGGACACCGCCCAGCGCGGGATGGGCCTGGACTGGGCGGGCGCGGCCGAGCTGATCCGCCGCAGTTCCGCCGAGGCCAAGTCGGTCGGCGGTCTCATCGCCTGCGGTGTCGGCACCGACCAGCTCACCGGCCCCGCCACCCTGGACGAGGTCCGGGCCGCCTACGAGGAGCAGCTCGCCCTCGTCGAGGAGTCCGGCGCCCAGGCCATCCTGATGGCCTCCCGGGCCCTCGCGGCGGCCGCCAAGGGCCCCGAGGACTACCTGGAGGTCTACGGCCACCTGCTCCGCCAGGCCACCGAGCCGGTCATCCTGCACTGGCTCGGCCCGATGTTCGACCCCGCCCTCGACGGCTACTGGGGCTCGTCCGACCTGGACACGGCGACCGACACCTTCCTCCAGGTCATCGCCGCCCACCCGGACAAGGTCGACGGCATCAAGGTCTCGCTCCTGGAGGCCCAGCGCGAGATCGACATCCGCCGCCGCCTCCCGCAGGGCGTGCGCTGCTACACCGGCGACGACTTCAACTACCCCGAGCTGATCGCGGGCGACGACCAGGGCTTCTCCCACGCCCTGCTCGGCATCTTCGACCCGCTGGGCCCGCTCGCCGCCGAGGCGGTCCGCGTCCTGGACACGGGTGACGCCAAGGGCTTCCGCGAACTCCTCGACCCCACGGTCGAGTTGTCCCGCCACCTCTTCCAGGCGCCGACCCGCTTCTACAAGACGGGCGTGGTCTTCCTGGCCTGGCTGGCCGGTCACCAGTCGCACTTCACGATGGTCGGCGGCCTCCAGTCGGCCCGCTCCCTCCCGCACTTCGCGCGCGCCTACGAACTCGCCGACGGTCTGGGCCTGTTCCCGGACCCGAAGCTGGCCGAGGAGCGCATGAAGAACCTGCTGTCCCTGTACGGGGTGACCCAGTGACCGACCTGTCCCGCTTCTCGATCAACCAGATGACGGTCAAGCAGCTGTCCCTGCCCGAACTGGTCGCCGCCTGCCGCGACCTGGGCGTCGGCAACGTCGGCCTGTGGCGCGAGCCCGTCCAGTCGTACGGCGTCGAGGAGACGGCCAAGCTGGTCCGTGACGCGGGCCTCACGGTCACCACCCTGTGCCGCGGCGGTTTCTTCACGGCGATCGACCCGGACGAGCGGGCCGCGGCGCTGGACGACAACCGGCGCGCGGTCGACGAGGCGGCGACCCTGGGCACCGACACCCTGGTGCTGGTCTCCGGCGGCCTTCCGGCCGGCTCGAAGGACCTGCACGGCGCCCGCGAGCGCATCGCGGACGCCCTGGCGGTCCTCGGCCCGTACGCCGAGGAGCACGGGGTGAAGCTGGCCATCGAGCCGCTGCACCCCATGTACGCCTCGGACCGCTGTGTGGTCTCCACGCTCGCCCAGGCCCTCGACCTGGCGGAGCGCTTCCCCGCCCAGCAGGTCGGCGTCACGGTGGACACGTACCACATCTGGTGGGACGACCACGCGCCCGCGCAGATCGCCCGGGCGGGCGCGGGTGGCCGTATCCACACCTTCCAGCTCGCGGACTGGACGACCCCGCTGCCGGAGGGCGTGCTCAACGGCCGCGGCCAGATCGGTGACGGCGCGATCGACATGCGCGAGTGGCAGCGGTACGTCGAGGCGGCCGGGTACACGGGCGCCATCGAGGTCGAGCTGTTCAACGACGTGCTGTGGGCCCGCGACGGCCGCGAGCTCCTCGCCGAGACCGCGGAACGGTTCGTGACCCACACCCTCTGAGAAAAAAATCCGCGAGACCGTACAACCCTTCTCCCACCTGGCCGGTCGTACTTGGCATCAGGACTCTTGGAGGGGGATCCGGGGGGATCGCGGGGGTTCTGACGGGGAGGGAAAAGCCGAAGGGGTCCGGTCGTCAGACCGGGCCCCTTCGAAGTGTGTGCGGGGTGGACCCGCCGCTGGTCAGCTCTTGCCGAGCAGACGCCAGATCTGGTTCTTCTTGGTGGTCAGCGTGGACCCGGTGTCACAGGTCCACTGGTGGACGAGGGCGCCGGGCGCGGTGGAGACGGTGCTGACGTCGACGCACTTGCCGCTGTGCACGGCGACCAGCTGGTAGTCGTGGCTGTTGCCGAGCGCGGTCACCGGCCGGAGCGTGAAGCGCTGGTTGGCGCCGTTGAGGCAGGTCCACTGTTGGACGGCGGCGCCGTCGGCCGTGGAGAGCTGGCTGACGTCCAGGCACTTGCCGCTGGAGTGGTTGACGACGGTGTAGGTGTCGGTCGTGCCTGCGACCGGGTGGAAGTCGAAGACCTGCTCCTGGCCGCTTCCGCAGGTGTTCTGCTGGTACTGGGTGCCGTTGGCGGTGGACTGGCCGGGGTCTTCGAGGCAGAGCCCGCTGTGCTGGGCGACGGCCGTGGAGGAGAAGCCGGACGCCGCGCCGATGTGCAGGCTCGCCGGGGCGAAGGAGACCTGGTCGAGGTGGGGCGCGGAGCTGGAGCGCATGGGCTGCCCGATGTCGCTGCCGCCGCCGGAGTAGACCAGGCCGACGGTCGTGCCGTCCCAGTTGTAGAGCTGCGAGGCGGTGAACTTGACGCTGTTGGCGCCCTTGGCGAGGGTCACGGGGACCGTGTAGTCCTCGAACTGGTTCCAGTGCAGGGTGCTGGCGAAGTTGACCCGGGTGGCGCTGCCGCCGTTGACGCTGACGTCCGCGTGCTCGGCGTACAGGTCCGGGTTGTAGTGGTTGGAGGGCAGTTCCTCGGCGTTGGCGTAGCGCATGGTCATGGCGTAGGTGCCGGCCGAGGGCGCGTTGACGTTCAGGGTGAGGGAATTGGCGGTTCCGTTGCCGATGCCGGTGACGACGCCGCCGTTGGCCTGGCTGTAGGTGGTGTCGGCGGCCGCGGTGCCGGTGAGGGTGCCGTTCTCGGCCTGGTAGGTGACGACGTTCCCGGTGGTGACGGCGTCGGTGGCGCTGAACGGGGTGACGGTCAGGTCGTCCAGGGCGAGGGTGCCGCTGGAGCCGGTCACCTTGACCTTGTTGATGCCGCCGTTGAGGTACACCCGGTTGGTCGAGGTGGACCAGGCGCTGGTCGTCGCCCCGGAGAGGGTCTGGTCGTCGGCGGTCTTGCCATTGACGGTGAGGGCGGCCTGGCCGGTGTTGCGGAAGCGGGCCGTCAGGTCGGCGTATCCGTCCCGCGCGGAGTAGACCCAGAACGTCGCGGACTTGCCGGAGGTGAGGTTGACCGCGCCGGCGCCGGACTGGCCCTGGGAGGTGTAGCCGGCGGTGCCGCTGTCGGAGAGGTTGGCCTGCTCGGCCTCGTAGAGCGTGGTGCCCTGCACGGAGGCGTCCTTGTACCGCAGGTCGATCTTGTCGATGATCGCGTCACCGACGGTCGCCCCGCCGTTGTCGCCGGTGGTGGCCAGGGTGACGGTGTGGCTGCCCGCCGTGAGGTGCACGGTGGTGTCGCTGTGCCCCCACACCACCCACTGGAAGCCCACCGGGATGTCCATCCTGGTCGAGGCGCCGCCGTCGACCCGCATGTACACGTTCGTCGGGCCCTTGACGTCGGCGTCCTTGGCGTAGCTGTTGCCGAACACCGACAGGTCGTAGTCGCCGGTGGTGGGGACGTTGACGGGGAAGGAGATCACCGTGCTCGAGCCGGTGCGCAGGCCTCCGACGTCCTTGGTGCCGGAGGTGGCGAACTTGCCGACGTTGCCGGTCGTGCCCTCGGTGTTGATGTTGTAGCCGCTGCCGCTGAGCGTGGCGTTCTCGGCCTCGTACGTGCCCGTCCAGGTGGCGTCGGACGCGGTGCTGCTGCCCGTGCCGCCCGGGGAGACGATCACCTCGTAGGCGGACATCGCGTCGAGGGTGATGGGCAGGGTGATCGAGCCGTCGGAGCCCACGGCCACGTCCGCGTCGGAGAGCCGGGTCGGGGTGGCCGCCGCGCCGATGTAGCCGCTGTAGCGGTCCTGGAACACGCTGACGTGCACGGTGCTGCCGAAGACCGCGGGGTCGATGTTCTTGATGACCGTGCTGGAGTCGCCGCTGGTGCCGCCCCCGGCGAGGATGACCCGCGCCTGCTTCTTGGCGGTGTCCAGGCTCGCCAGGCCCTGGAGGGTGTACGCGGCGTTGGCGCCCGTGCTGGTGACCTTGACGGTGTTGCCGCTCATGGAGCTGTACCAGTTGTACAGCCACCACTGGGCGTTGGGCGTGTTCTGGGCGGCGGCCGAGTCACCGAGGTTGCCGTTGATGTTCCAGTACGGCAGGTTCCCGTCGATCTTCTCGTCCTCGATCGCCGCGATCCACTGGACCATCTGCCCGGGGTCGGTCAGGTGGTAGCGGTGGGCGTACTCGTTGAGGTTGACGGGGATCGGGGAGGTGATCCCCGCGGCGGTCTCCACCGCGCGGTAGGAGTCGACGGTGCCGCGGACGTCCGCCGGGCTGCCCAGGGTGTGCCAGGTCACCACGTCCGGCAGGCAGTTGTTGGCTTTGCAGTACGTGAGGAAGCCGCTGAGGGAGGAGGAGGTGTAGCTGGAGGTGTTGGGCCCTGCCAGCCGGGCCGCGGGCCAGATGCCCTTGATGAAGTTGTAGGTCTGGCGCCACTCGGCGTTGAAGTTGGCGAGCGCGGTCGAGTTGGTGCGCATGCCGCTGAACCAGTTCAGGTCGGGCTCGTTGTAGGGGATGAAGACGATGTGGCTCGCGTAGGGGCTGGCCATCGCCTGCTCGACCTGGGTCTTCATGGTCGCCTGGTAGGCCGAGTAGCTCGTGCGCTCGTAGTTGGCCCGGTAGACGTCCGTCATGTAGATGAAGATGTCCCCGCCGCCGCTGTCGGTGAACGGCTTGGCGATCTCCAGGGCGTCCGAACCGGGGTGCTGCTGACCGTCCTGGTACTTGGTGTTGGTGGTCTCCAGCCCCATCCCCTCGATGAGGTTGTTCGTCGGCACGTCCGGCCCGTACAGGCCGTACAGCGCCCCGGAGGCGCCGCCGCGGAAGGCGCCGGTGGTGGTGCCGAGATCGACGGTGAGGGTGGGCGTGGCGGCGGAGGCCGGCGTCGCCATCGTGGTGACGCCGGCTATGACGGTCAGCGGGAGCAGCGTCTTGGTGATGCCGTGGAGAAGGCGTCTGCTGGTCGAGCGCCTTTGCCCGATTCGTGGCATGTCCTTACGTCCCTTCAGGGATGCGGTGGGTTGGTGCTGCGCCGGCCCCCGTGCCGGACGTGTGGATGGGTTGTCGCTCGTCGGTCAGGCGGCAGTGGTGTCCGCTGCGGCTGCGGCTGCGGTCCCGGCCTCGGCGCGGCGCTGCCGGTGGTCGCGGGCGAGCATCAGATAGCTGCTCGCGGTCCAGGTGTAGGCGCGGTCGCGGAGTCCCTCGCCGGTCAGCGCGTCGAAGTTCTCGGCGAAGCCGGAGGTTTCGCACAGGGCGCGGAAGCGGGCGCTGATCTCGTCCGCGAGCCGGACGTGCCCGGCGCGGCGCAGGCCGTCCTCGACGAGGACGGTGGCGGGGGCCCAGATCGGGCCGCGCCAGTAGCCGTCGGACTCGTAGTGCGGGGAGCCGGGGTGTTCGGTCGCCAGGCCGTACGCGGTGAGGTGGGCTTCGATCCGTTCGGCCAGCCGGTCGTGGACCTTGGCGGGGAGGCGGTCGCCGAGCACGATCGGCATCAGGTCGAGCAGGCTCGCGCTCGGGGCGAGGTCTCCGCCGTGGGCCGGGCGGCTCAGGAACCGTTCGCCGTCCCACAGCTCGTCCAGCAGGGCGGCCTGGAGGACGTCGGCGGTCTCGGTGCGGCGCCGGGCGTCCTCCGCGAAGCCCAGTTCGCCCGCCAGCCGGGCCAGTTCGTCGAGCTGGAGGATCAGCGTCGCGGTGAGGTCGGCGGTGACGGCGAGGCGTCCGGGGTCGAAGGTGGTGGCGTTGTCCCAGCCGCTGTCGTTGCCGTGCTGGTAGTGCGGCAGGACGGTGCCGGGTGCGCGCCGTGCGGTGAGCCAGAAGTCCGTCCAGCGGGTCAACCTGTCGTACGCCTGCGCCAGTTGGGCCGGGTCGAGAGGCTCGGTGAGCCGGGCGCGCAGATGGCCCAGGGCCCAGCCGTGGATGGGCGGTTTGACGAAGTTGTAGAGGACCTCGGAGTGGGTGACGGAGTCGGGCAGGGCCCCGGTCTCGTCCTGGTGGTCGAAGGGCAGGTGGAACTGGTCCCAGGCCAGTTCGGGGCAACCGGGGGCCAGGGCGAGGGCGTTGAAGCAGTGGTCCCAGCTCCAGACCTTGTCCATCCAGTGCTTGGACATCAGGACGCCGGGCCGGGTGACCAGGCCGGCCGGGCGCACGGTCGCCGACCACAGGACGTAGGCGGCGAGTTCGGCGGCCGGAGTGTCGTCCGAACGCCAGGGGGCGACCGCGTCGGCGAACTCGGCGAACGATCGCCGCGCGGCCTCCATGACCTGGCCGAACGCCGCCGACGGGCGGTAGGGCCGACGCGCGCTGTCGAGTTCCTCGACGGCGACCTCCCACGATCCGTCGGACTCGGCGGTGACCGTGAGCCCACGGTCCCCGGCGCCCAGGGCCTGGGAGCCGGACACCTCGACGACCGTGCCGGACAGCACGGTGATCCGGTAGCGGCGCCCGGTCTCGTAGGAGGTGAACGTGTGGGCTCCGTCCACCGGGTCGCGGTAGAAGTAGGTGCCGCTGAACGGGGTCAGCGTCCCGGCCGCCGCCGAGATCCGCAGCGGCAGACCCGCGCCGCGCAGTCGTACGGTGTCCGGCGTCTCGTAGGCGAGGTCGACGCGGCCGTCCGCGCCGGTCCAGGTGAGCAGGCCCGGTGTCGCCTCGACCTGGGTCTCGGCGCGGTCGCCCGTCGCGGGGTCGAGGGGGACCAGGCGCAGGACGGCGTGCATGCCGTTCTGGTGCGAGACGAGGTGGAGGTCCTCGGCGTACGTCTTCTCCGCCACGACGGGGGAGATGCCGAACCAGGACCCGTGCGTGCTGAACGGGATGTGGTCGACGGAGAAGGCCGGGCCGGAGCGGTCGGCGGTCATGGAGAGGCACTCGTTTCTCGAGCAGGGATCGTCGGGCAGGGGATCGTGGGGAGGGACGCGCTGCGGGCCGGGTCAGTCCTTGACGGCGCCGGCGGTGACGCCTGCGGCGACGTAGCGCTGGGCGAGGACGAGGATGACCGTGGCGGGCAGGGAGGCGACGACGGCGG
>NZ_JBEXQX010000027.1:0-94453 GCF_040612795.1 Streptomyces sp. NPDC006335 | reverse complement strand
CCCGGTTCGACTTCAAGGTCACTTGCCGCTGCAATACCCGCTCCGCGGCAAGCCGCTGCAAAGCGAAAAGGCTTCGCTAACGCTCCGCCAAATTCCCGCGCAAGCGCGGGAATTGAATTCCGTAAACGGAATTCTAACCGCAATGCAATTCCCGCAAGCGGGAATTGGAAGCACCCGCGCAAGCGCGGGTGCCGGGCTGGCAGCAAGGGGCAGGTGCATCACGTGCGGCACTGTGTAGCGATTGGGATTCCAGGCCACTACCCCAAGGAAGTTGGTGAACCGTCCGACCCCCTCCGCACACCACCGGCACCGTGACGGGTTCCGCTGCGCTCCACCCGAACGGATTCCCCAACTCCCCCACACCCTACCGCCACCCTCACCGATACGCCCGACAGCTAACCCCAACCAGCCGCCAATCATGCGGAATGACGGAGCGTCAACCCCGGAGCAGTGCGCCCTCCAACCCGAGGATGCATCATGTTCAATGGCTGTGTAGTAATTGGGTACAGAGCTCACCGCCCCACATCACAGAGACGGAACTGGACCGCAGATTTCCGAACTACGGGACGCACTTACCCCGGCCACCGAACAGGACCCGGATTCAGACCCGGAATACAGCAAGCGGAAACCGGAGCCGAACGACCTCCAGGGCCGGACGGAGAAACCAACCACCCATCGACACCCGCCGCACCGTATTCTTCGTTTGGCTGTCACGGGCCGTGCCATCGAATTGGCCACCGTTCGCCGGGAGTTAAGCGACTGTCGAATGCGGCGAGATGCTGTCTGCCGTTCCCCCAGCCCAGCCCAACCACCAAGACCGACAACCCCCACGATCCCAGCGCGCGGAGGCGGAGCCGACGCGCAACAGGACACCAGCCGCGCCCGATCCCCGATGCCGCCGCGCCGACCACGCCCGCCCCCCACCCCTTCTCTTCTTCTACTTGGGCAGGGAGCAGCGGCCGCAGAGGGGATGTCAGACCCCCGACCATGGGCAAAACCTTTGGTTGAACTGCGGATACGTGGCCTGTCCCGATGAGGCTCGCGCAAGAGATGTTGCAGGAGAAGGCGCAGGAGTAGCCGCAAGAGAAGGTGCAAGAGTTGGTGCAAGGTTCTGCGTTTCGGGGTCCTTTCCGGACACCCAGAGTGTATTATTGATTTCACAGTTGGGCGGCAACCTGACTGAGTCTCAATCACCAACCCGAGGAGCCCAAGTGGAAACCGAATCCGTTGAGGCAGCAAGCCGCCTCACGATCTACATCGCCGGAGAACACGAGACCGACGCATCTATCGGTCTGACGCTCATCCCCCTTCTCAAGATCCCGACAGCCATCATCGAATTCAGGCACCCTATCGGCGCCCGCGTTTGGTGGGAAGGCTGGTGCGAGGCCGCCGAAATGCTCGACAGGATCTTTCCCGAACAGATCGACGCAGGCGAATGGCGCGAGCCGGAACTCACCATCAATTCGTTTGTGATCCTGGACGACGCGCCCCGTCGCGCCAAGATCCGGGCCCGCAGCGCGGCAGTGAGCCCCGACGGAATCGGCGCACTGTCGGTCACCGTCGGAGGTCTGACGATCGCGTGCGCGTCGCGGGACGCGGTGGAGTGTCAGGTGCGCGGGTGGCGCGAGGCGTACGACGTGTTCGCCAAGGACGGAGGGTTTGGACTGCCGTCCGCCGACGAGGTGGCCGCGCGCGTTCGGGCCGACCACGCTCGCCACGGCGTCAACGAGCTGTCCACGGCCGCCGAGGAGCAGCAGGCAGCCCGGAGGAGGTGACGGGCCGACCGTGGGGCGACCGCCGGTCGCCCCACCCTCCCGGACCCGCAGCCGTCAGAGAAGGGGACAGCATGACCGCAACAGGACCGATCAGCCGGGGGCAGAGGGTACGCATCGAGCGCAACCCCACCCGGAGCCTGGCCGCCCACGCCCGCCCGAGGACCGCACTGCGGTCCGCCCCGTGGCCGGACGTGTGGGAGGGCACGGTGCTGCAAGTGTCGTACGAAGGCGACGAGTTGACCGACGTCGAGATCTACGGCAAGCGCGAGAGCACCGGCGAGGCCAAGCGGGTGGCGTTCAGCCTCGCCCGGAACGCGTTCTTCCGTACGACGGTGACCCCGGTGGAGTCGTCGTAACTCGCCTTGTCCGGGGGGTGATTGAGGGTTGAGATCACCCCCCTTGAGAGCGTATTATTGATTTAGCGAGAGAGCGGCAACTCTCCCGCCGCCAACTCAACAACCCAAGGCAGGGGAACATGAGCCAGTACCAAGACCACGTCCGGCAGACGCTTGACGGGATGCACCCGGACCCGGGCGACAGCCTCAGCGTGGACCAAATGCGTTGGTCCACCGCCCCCGTCACCGCGCCGGACACTGCCACCTCCGCCGCCATCGCCGAGGCACACGCACTGCTGGATCGCGCGACCGACGCGTATATGGCCCTCGTGAATCTTCTCGAAGACGGCGCACACCGTGTCGTGGTGGTCGCCAGCACCCCACAGGGCGAGCTGACCGAGTGCCAGGAACTCACCGTAATCGGGGACGCGGTGGTCATCGACGAGTCGGAATCGTTGCGCGTAACCGTCACCGTCGCAGCCGCCATGGTCGCCTGTTCAACCGGCAGTGTGGTCGTGCGCACCTCCGCTCCCAACGGAGTGGAGTCGGCGCGCGGCTGGGTCGTCCGCAATGGGTGGCTGCGCCCGCTCAGCGAATCCCGGATCCGGCAGGCGTACACCGTCGACGCCGAAACCGGCGCGCCGATGGACCCGCCTCCGGGACTTGAGTTCCGCCAGGCCGAGCGGGTGCCCCGTCCTGAGGCGGACGGGAGCGGCGAGAGCACCGGCCGCACCGCGCCCCCGGACAACCGCCCGCCGAACCGTCGCGACTGAGCACCACCCCTCCGGGCCGGTCGCCCCGACCGGCCCGGAGGGAACACCCTTCCCTGCCTTGCCCTCCCGGTGTGAGCGGCAACTCACCCGGCATCAACCGACCAGGAGACGACCAGCATGACCACGACGACGCACGCCGCCACCAGCAAGCGCACCCCTGCCCGGGGGCCGGCCGCGACGCCTGCCGAAGTGCCGGCGCCCACCGCCCCGAGCGCCGACCTGCCCCGCAACCTGGTCCGCCTCACCGCCCGCGCTCAGGAGGCCGGGTGGACGACCGCCGTGCAGAGGCAGCCCGGACACTGCGCGCTGCTGCTCACCGCCCGCCAGGGAGCCGGTGAAACCGTCCTGCGCTGCGTGTGGAGGCTCACCGCCCGGGGCTACCGCTGGGACGGGGCCGCCCTGGCCCGCAACGGCCAGCAGGCCGCCGAAAACATCGCCTGGCGTGCCCTGGTGGACCTGGTGGCTGCCGAGGCTCCCACCGCCCGCACAGCGCCCGTCCTGTCCGACTACAGCGAGCGGGACGCCTCCCCCGTGACGGCGGAGGTCGTCTCAGCGTCCATCGCCGCCACTCCAGCGGGCGAGGTCCCCGTCATGCTGCGGTCGTGGATCAAGGCCGCCGTCCCGCTGGAGCTGTACCCGTCGCGGTGGGTCGGGCGGGACTACGTCGGAGCTGACTGCCTGCTGGCCCCCAAGGGCGACAACGCGGCGCCGGACAGTCAGCCGGTCCTGACGGTGCTTCCGTCCGACTACCTCACGTCGAACGCCGCCTATCTCGAAGATCTCACCGCATACGCCGTGGAGCAGGGCCGCACCCCCGAGGAGGCAGCCGCGTTCGGCCGGTGGGTGATCTCGTCCGAGATCCTGACGTTCGGAGTGTTCGACTCGGCGTACCGGCAGTGGCTCCGGTCGCTCACGTGCACGATGACCGCCGCCTACGCGGTGCTCACATACACGCGGATGAACGGCGCAGCGCTCCGCCTGGAGTGCGGGTGCGGGCAGCGTCACCCGGGCCGCCCGTGGGAGGGCGCCCCGGTGTGGAACAACGAGGGGTGCCACTACCCCAGCTCCAGCGCCGTCCCCCTGGATCGGGTCGCCGCCCTGATCACCGCGCGCGGGTACCGAGTCACCGGCGAGTGGTCGGGCGATGACGTCGTACGCCGGACGACGGTGGAGCCGCTTTCTGCTCCCGTACCCGACGCGGCGAGGGCCGCAGCAGCGGACGCCCCGCCGTCCGACCCCGGCACGGCCGAAGCCTGGGAGTCCGACGGCGGAGCCTGCCCGGGAGTCGAGCCTCCCCGCGGCCCCGAGCCCGGACCGACCGCCGCCGCCGGACCGCAGGGGCCGGAGCCGACCGGCGACTCCCCCGCGGCCCCGCCCGCCGTGCCGTCGGCGGACGAGGTCGCCGACCTGCCGACGAACGCGCGGAGGCTGGTCGAGGCAGCAACAGCGAACGGATGGGACGTGACCGTCACCGCCAGCGTCATGCAGGGCGACGACGTACGGGCAGTCGAGGTGTCCGGCGAGTTCCCGGTGCGCACCGGGACCGAGCACTTCACCGCCCGGTGCGTGTGGGACAGCTCCCGCTACTGGGCGTCCGCCTCCCAGCGCAAAGGCCGCCACGGAGCCACCTTCCGCGAAGTGCTCGCGTGGGTGCGCGACGTGCGCGCCGTCAACCGCGCGGACGAAGCAGCCGGACGGACCGTGTGGGGACGAACGGCGGGCGGGTGGTATCACCAGATCGGCAACGCCGTCCTCAAGATCGACGCGGCGATGGCGGAAGCACGGTACGAGCACGGCTTGGTGACCGGCGCCGCCGTCGAACGCGCCGGGGCAGCGCTGGCCGACGCCGAGCGGGCTCACCGGGACGCCGTCGACGCCCTCACCCGGGCCCGGCAGGCCTACCGCGCAACCGGGGGCGAGGACGCACGGCCCCTGGCAGCGGAGCGGGATGCGGTGCTGGACGCGGGCAAGCGGGTGCGCGCCGCCCTGGAGAGGGTCAAGGACGCACCGCGCGCGGCGGAGGCCGAGGCGCTCGCCCTGGTGGCGATCGCCGAGGCCGAGCGCGAGTTGCAGGCCCAGGAGGAAGCGTGGCGGGCACGGCTTGCCGCCGAAGGCCGGGAGCCCACCGCCGCCGGATACGGGCGGCTCATTCAGATGTTCGAGGACCCGCAGCGCGCATGGGTGGCCTGGCACGCCGAGCATGGGCAGGCCGGCGAACCCTTCCACAAGGCCTACGACCGGTGGGGTGAGGAGCGGCACGGCAGGGGGCAGCGGTCCGCGTACACCCGCGCGTACCTCAACGCCTCCGCCGCCCTGGACGCTGCGCGCGGAGTACTCGCCATCGCCGTCGGCACCGCGCAGGGAGGCGAGGAGGGCCGCACCCTGGTGCGCAACGGCAAGGACCACAGCCGGAGTGCGCGTCGGTGGGTGGCTGAGTGGCTGATGCGCGGCTGGCGGGCCGACGGCCGGGCCGAGCAGCTCGCCGAGCAGCACCCCGCCGAAGCGGAAGCCGTACGGGTAGCGCGGCTGACCGTGGACGGAGTCGAGGCCTACCGCCGCGCCGAGCGCGAAGCGTGGCAGGCGCAGCAGCAGGCGAAGGCCGCCGCCAACCCCGAGTCCTGACACACCCCGAACCGCCCGGGCCGGTCCGGGCCCGCACGCCCGGACCGGCCCGTCGAGGAGGCACAGCAATGCGGATGAGCAAGCGCCGCGCAGACACCCTGAACCGGCGCGCGCGGTTTCTGCACCAACACCGCAAGCAGCGCGGGACGTTGCCCTGCCTGGAGACCGGCGGGACCCAGGTCTACGCCTACTGGGCACGGGGTGAAGGCCTGGTGGTGTCCGTCCATCTGGACACCGGCGAGGTACCCGCCGACCTGATCAGCCCCAACGGCACGATCCCGGTCCGGATCAACGTCAACGGTGAGTGCGTCTTCGCGGCCGACTGACGCATCACCGGCGTTGCTTCCACCCCCCAAAGAGAGTAATATTGATTTTGCCAGTGAGCGGCAACTCGCCGGCCGCCAACTCGACTCGCACCAGAAGGACAGGGCATGGACTACATCGAGACCAAGCACGTGGCCGCCGAACTCAGGAACCGCCTCAAGGCCCAGTTCCCCGGCGTGAAGTTCAGCGTGCGCAAGGGCACCGGCACCGCCTCCGCATGGATCTCCGTCCACTGGACCGACGGCCCCTCCACAGCCGACGTCGACGAGCTCACCCGCCCCATGCAGGGCGCGCAGTTCAACGGCCAGGAGGACCGCTACGAGCCCACCGGCAACACGGTCACCGTCACGGTCAACGGCCGGAAGGTCACCGGCAAGCCACTGGTCGACGGCATCAACACTCACCAGGACATCTCAGACGACGCCCTGAAGGCCGCCGCCGCCCTGTGGTCCAAAGCCCACGACGGTGCCGAGCCGCCCACAAACGAGATGCTCGACGCCTGCGTCATCAACGGCCACGTCCAGGAGAACTGGGCCCCGCAGCAAATGTGGCAGATCGCCCATGACGTGGTCCTGCCCCAGCGCTGGGCCGCCGCCAAGGAGCAGGCCGCCCAGACCGCCCGTCCAACGACCACCCACGAGAAGGGCGAGGAGGCCCCAGAGGGACTCACGCTCACGCACACGACGGAGGACGGTACGACGGTCACCGGGACGCGCCTGGGGGACGGCGCCGCCGACGTACTGAAGCGGCACGGCTTCAAGTGGCACCGCAAACACCAGTACTGGTACGCCCCCGGCAGCCGCAACAAGGACGCCGACACCGAGTTCGTGACCGCCGTCGCCGCCGACCTGGCCACCGCCGACCTGAAGGTCACCACGATTCTGCCCGAACCGACTCCCGCCGCCTGACCACCCCCGGCCGGGCGCCGCGAGCGCCCGGCCCCCTCCCTCTGGAGTCCTCATGCACACCCACGGCACTTACCAGCTCATCGGCAGCCGCTCCCACCAGTGCGACGCCACCGCCACCTACACCCACAACGGCGCCCGCGCGTACGTCCTGTGCGACGGCATCGGATCCAGCGACGCGGTACGCGAGTGGACCCGCACGGCCGCCCGCCGACTCGCCCGCGCCGCCGCCCAACGCGCCGACGCCGAGGCCGGCCTACGGACCGTCTACGAGGCGTACGCCGCCGAGCCGGACCGACAGGACGAGTTCACCCGCTGGGACCTGCCCGCCGCATGCGCCGTCGTGGCGGTCACCGCCCCCGGCAAGCCGCTCACGGTCGCCTGGTGCGGTGACACCCGCGCCTACATCCTCACCCCACGCGGCACCTTCCACCGCCTCACCGATGATCACAACCTTCGCCGCGTCTACCAGGGCAACCGCAACCGTGTCACGTCATACCTCGGAGCAACGGAGAGCGACGAGGAGAGGAAGGCGCAGGTCGGACATCCCGCGATCGAGTCCGTGACCCGCGGCATGGAGGACTCCCGCCTGCTGCTCGCCAGCGACGGCGCGTACGAGCCCCTGGAGGACTCCAACCGGAGCCTCGCCCACTACCTCACCGGTTCCGCAAGGCACGCCGCGCGGAACGTCGCCGCCTTCGCGATCGGTCACGCCGGACCCCACGCCGACAACGCAACGGCCCTGGTCGCCGACCTGCGCACCACGTAGCACCGCCCACCACGTACCGAGCCCCGCCGGTCCGGGCACCCCAGGACCGGCGCACCGCCCCACCCTCGAAAGGAGGCTTGCCATGGCCGCAAAGCTCAGCAAGGAGCAGACCAAGCAGCACAACCGGGCGTGCGAACTGGTCGACAGCAGGCGGAGCTTGACGGAGGAGGAGCGGGAATTCGTTCTCAATCACTTCCACGAGTCCGCGAACATCGGCCGCACTCTGGACGGCGCGTTCTTCACCCCGGCCGGGCTCGCCGGCGAACTCCACCACGTGATCCCGGGTGACCGCATCATCGACCTGTGTGCGGGTATCGGGCGCCTGGCCTGGCACGCCCGCGACCTGGTGAACCGGCACTTCGAGCGCCTGCCGCCGCGCGAGATCGTGTGCGTGGAGCAGAACCCGGAGTATGTGAAGGTCGGGCGGCGCGTCCTGCCGGAAGCGACATGGATCTGTGCCGATGTGCTGGACGTCCCGGGCATGGACCTTGGCCCCTTCGACTGTGCGATCAGCAACCCGCCGTTCGGCCGGACCAAGCGCAGCCGCAACGCCCCCGGCTACCGAGGGCCGCTGTTCGAGTTCCACGTGATCGCGGTCGCCGAGATGCTCGCCCGACGAGGGGCGTTCATCATCCCGAGGGAATCCGCACCGTTCCGGATCGAGACCGGGTTCGTCGCGCAGGACTCGCCCGCCTACGAGCGCTTCCACCGCGAGACCGGAATCAAGCTCCGCCCCAATCCCGGCATCCCCACCGACCTCTTCCGCGACCAGTGGCGTGACGCCTCACCGGCCGTCGAAATCGTGGTGCACCACCGCGACGAAGACGAGTTGGAGGTAGGGGCCGAACAGGCCGCCCGCGCGCGGCAGTCGGCGAACGTCCGGGCGCTCCGGCCGACCGCTGCTGCCGCCGTGCCCAAGACCGCGCGGGAGACCGGAGGGACGCAAGACGCGGACACCTTGTTCTGAAGCCCCGGACCACGACATGATGGTGTATTATTGATTTTGGAGTGAGCGGCAACTCGCTCCGTCACCAACTCCGCAGGAGGACGCACGATGACCACGATCCGACGGACCTGGACCAACCGTGTTGCGCAGATCCGCGCAGCGGCCCGTTCCTGCCGTGCCTACGACTCCGACAGCGGCAACATGCTGCCGGTCGACCCGGCCCGCGCGTTCGAGGCCTGGGACAGCTCGCCGCGCGCCCGGCTCACCGAGGACACCCCGGGGCAGAAGTGGACGGTCCACGTTCACGCCAACAAGTTCTACGTCCTGACCGCCGAGGAGTCCGCCGCCACGGCAGGCCACGCGCCGGCCGCCGAAGCACCCGCGGATTCCCCCACCGCCTGTCCGGGCCCCCGGCCCCCGCGTGAGGCCGCTGGACCGGCCAGGACTCAGGACCACCGCGCGGCTCTCGCCCTCGCGGCCCGCAGGGTCACTTCCGAGGCCGCGGGGCGTGACCGACTGCCCGCCCACGTGCCCGCCGAGACGGCCGATCTCGTGGGGATGACCGTCCGGGTGAAGCTCGCCCAGGGCTACAGCCACGGGCAGATCCGGGCGGAGTTCGAGCACGCGCGCGCCCACGCCGAGACCACCGGGGATGCCGGAAGGGCACGGGGCCTGGGGACGATGCTCGCGCTGCACGCCGTGATGGCAGCCGAGGAGCCCGCCGCCGAGCCGCCCACCAGCCCTTCCCCCACCGGCAGCTCCCCGGAGGGGCCGCAGGAACACCGCCCCGGCTCGCACCGAACCGGCCGCGCGGGCAGTGACAGCGTGCTCTCCCGGATCGACTCCGTCTTGCACGACGGCGCCGTCACCGGAGACCCCGACGTCAGCGGCGACGCCATGCGGTCGGTGCCCCTGGCCGACCCGGCCGACATCATCCACGCCTACACCCGCGCCCAGGCTCTCGCGGACGGCGTCCTTGTGGCCGCCGACGCCGAGTTGACCCGCGAGGCCGGGTTCCGGGTTCCGGTCGCCCTCACAAGCGCCGTGTGGGAGGGCTGCGTGGCCTGGAACGAAGGCGACAGCGAGCGGCAAGTGCCGCAGGACGAACGCGGCCGCCTGTGGGACGTGCTGACCATGGCCCGCGCGGCGATCCGGCGCAGCGGTGGGGGCGGCGACCGGGTCACCGTCGACCTGCGGCGGGTACCGCGCGACGGCCGCACCCAGCACCCCCGCCCGGTCCAGCTCGTGTGCGCGATCGGGCCCGGCGACCACGGCGAGCCCGTGATCACGATCATGGAGCCCCACGAGGACTGACCCCCTGCGTCCGAGGGGCAGGGGCCTTCCCGCCCCTCGGACACAGTCGTCATCGGAATGTGATTCATGGTCGGGGCTCATGGTCGCCGCTGTGGTCGGCCCCGCCCGGTGTCCTGCCCCCGACCAACCCACCGCCGCCCAGGAGGACCGTCATGCCGACGAAGACCCGGAAGTGCCACGACTGCGACACCAACAACGCCACCACCGCGACCGATTGCGCCGTCTGCGGCCGGCCCCTCCCCCGGTCCCGCGTCCGGGGGGCGCGGGTCTCCCGGGTACGACGAAGCCGCGACCTGGACTGACCCGAACCCTGCTGCCCCGAAGCAGTTCCCGAATGACCCGAAGGAGACTTCCGTGTCCGACCGTTCCGCGCTCCAGCTGTACGTCTACGCCATGCCCGAGGAGGACCGGGCCGCCGTACAGCTCGGCATCGACGACAACTGCCTTGAACCGTACGACGCCTCCAGCAGCACCATCGTGCTCGGGATGCGCTACCTGACCGATGAAGTCCCGGTCGGCTCCGCACACGATCTTGCTGTGCATCTGCTCACGAAAGCACCCGGCACGGCGTTCGAGCTGTGGCAGGACCCCGTGTTCGAGCACCCCGGCCACTACGTGGCGCATCTTCCCGGCCTGGGCACCTACGAGGGGCGGTGCGACTCCCAGGGCTCCCCCTTGGTGAAGCTCACCGACGTACTTGACACGCTGACCACGGCCCCGGACAGCGCCTCCGCCCTCCCCACGGACGAGTTCACGCGCCATGGGCCGCTCTTCGCCGCCCTGCGACGCGCCCAGACCACGCGACACCCCCTGACCTGCGCAGATACCTGACTCATCCTCAGAAAAAAGGTGTTGCCCCACCACCGAAAGCGCGTATAATTGATTTCGAGAGCAAGCGGCAACTTGCTCAACACCAACCGATCGCACGAGGAGCAATCCGTGAGCGACACCGCAACCACCACACCGATGCAGCGGGCCACCCTGCGGCTCGGCCAGATCCGCGTCAACGAGAACAACGTCCGCCAGGACCTCAGCCTGGACGAGAAGTTCCTCAAGTCCATCGCGGCCAACGGCGTCAAGGTCCCCGTCGTGGTCCTCCCGCTCGGAGAGGACACCTACGAGCTGAAGATGGGGCACCGGCGCTACTTCGCCTCCCTGGCCACCAAGGAGACCAAGCAGGAGCAGGACGCGATCGAGGTCCCCGCCTATGTGCTCGACCCCTCCCTGCGCGAGGCGGGCGAGGACTTCATCGACCAGCTCATCGAGAACGACGACGCCTTCCGCAGGGGCCTGACCGAGCTGGAGCAGGCCGACGCCCTCTTCGGCGCGGTCGGCGCGGGCATGAAGCAGGCGCGGGTCGCCGAGCTCACCGGCCGGTCCCGCAAGGAGGTCTCCCAGGCGGTCAAGACCGCCAAGACGGTGGGCGAGCGGACGCGCGCCGCGCTCACCGAGACCGGCACCTACGACCTCGACCTCGAAGTGCTCGGTGTGCTGGGCGAGTTCGACGACGACCCCGCCGCCGTAGACCGGCTGCTGGAGGCCCACTCCAAGGGCCGCTTCGAGTTCCAGGTGCAGTGGGAGCGCGACGACCGCACCGAGCGCCTCGCCCGTGAGAAGGTCCGCCCGCAGCTCCAGGCGGCCGGAGTGCGGCTGGCCGAGGACTCCGACACCCTTCCGCCGACCGCCGAGCAGCTCGCCGAGCTTGACGGCCCGGACGGCGAGCCCATGAGCGCCGAGGCCCACACCGGGTGCCCGGGCCACGTCGCGACCTGGGCCGAGAACCCCCAGGAGCCCGGCGAGCTGGACTACTACTGCACCGACCCGGACCGCTTCGGCCACCGTCCGCCCCCGGAAGACACCCCGGAGACGGACGGCGAGGGCGAGGACGAGGCAGACGAGCAGCCGACCGAAGAAGCAGAGGCCAAGGTATCGGAGCCCTCACGCGAGTACGTGAAGGCGGGCAACAAGGCCTTCCGCGCCGCCGAGAAAGCCCGGCAAGCGTGGCTGAAGGACCTCATCGGCCGCAAGACCGCGCCGAAGCCCCTCGCCGCGTTCATCACCGAACAGCTCCTTTCCTGCCCCAAGCCGGTGGCCCAGTGGTCCGGCGACGTCGGCCGCCACAACCTCATCAAGGAGCTGACCGGCTACACCACCCTCGCCGACCGCGCCAAGTCGGCGACCCCCGCCAAGCTCACCCTGCTGAACTTCGCGGTGCTCGCCGCGACGTTCGAGAAGCGCATGGGCGAGGTCCGCACCTGGCGCACCGACCGCACGGCCCGCTCCGCCGTCTACGAACTGTCGGAGATCCGCTCCGACGCCCGCACGTGGCTGGCCTTCCTCGCCGAGATCGGCTACCCGCTCTCCAGCGTCGAACAGGCCATCGTCGACGACGAGCCCTACCAGGAGGACGAGCCAAACGCGGAAGACGCCGACGGCCAGGCCGACGAGGACACCGAGGACGGCGCGAGCGCCGAGGACTCCGAGGACGCGTCCTGACCTGCGGCCCCGGGGGCCGGACCGATGGGTCCGGCCCCCGGGGCCCCGCCCCTCTCTCTGCGCGCCGCCCGCCCGGAAGGCCTCGCCATGCTCCGCTCCGAACTCCGCCTCACCACCCGCCTGTTCGTCACCCAGGCCGCCGTCACCAACCACACCGGCCTCATCGCCCGGGCCGCTCTCGCCATGCCGGCCGCGCCCTTCGGCACCGCCGCCTGGCAGCTGCCCGCGCTGGTCTCCTACCTTCACCGCCTCCACCAGGACCAAGAGGACCCCTCCCCCGCACTCTGGCGCGCGCACACCGAACGCCCCACCGGCCCCGTGCCCCGGCCGCACATCCGTTACCACGGTGACGGCCTGCACGACCCGCACGCGGTGTGCGTGCTCGACATCCAGCTCGGCCCGCGTGACGAGGAGACCGGCTGGCCCGCCGCCGACCTCGCCGTCATCGAACAAGAGGAGGGCGCCTGCCCCTTCGGACGCGTCACCCGCCGCCACGGAGCCGAGGCCATCGCCGCCTACACCGCCCAGGAGCTGACCGCCGAGCACACGGCGCTCATGGACCGCGCCCGCCGCTACCAAGACGCCGCCTTCGTGCGCCTCGCCGAACTGGCCCAACGCGCCGCCGACTGGGCCGACAAGGTCCGCGCCGCCGCGCACGCCGACGCCATCCACATCCAGGCCGACAAGGCCCGGGCCCGCATCACCCGCTGACCAGCACCACTCACCGCCACCCTTGGAGGCCTGCGCCATGTCCGCGTTCGAGCCCGTCTCTCCGACCTACGGCCTCTGTGACGCCGTCGTCGCACACCGGCTGCACTGCGCCGAGTGCCTCCGAACCGACCTGCCCGGCGGCTATCGGCTGACCCTGCGCACCCGCGAGCTGCACGGGCCGCTCCAGGCGGCCCTGGCCGCACCGTCGCCCACCGGACCGGCCCGGATCTGCACCGCGCGCTTCAGCGCTGTCACCCCGCTGCCCGCCGTGTCACGCATTCTGGACGCGGTCACCCGCTACGCCCCGGCCCTGCCCGACGCCCGCGACGCCCACCCGTCTCCCGATGCCGTGGCCCGCCTGCTCACGACCGGCGCCCCCTTCCGGCAGCCCGGCGAGCCTGGGCTGCTCGTCCAGTTCGGGCATACGCAGGCCTGGCTGGAGGGCCGACGGCTCAGCGTCACCCTGGTCGGTCCCGGCAGCGGGCTCAGCCTCACCCTGGGTGGCCCCTGGGACGCCCCGTCCACCGCGCGGCTCACCGCCGCCGTCCTGCGGGAGCTGACCGACGCCGGGGAACTCGCCGGCCAGGTCGGCGCGCTGCTGCCGCCTGGGCCGTGGCAGGTGCTGTCCGACCGGTGGCACCCCGATGCCGCCCTGGTGCTTCCCTCAGCCCCGCGCCGGGACCCCGAGGACCCGCTCGGACGCCGCTTCTCCCGGGCCCTGCGGGAGCTGCAGCGCGGACTGTGCGCGGAGCGCCCCGACTGGGACTTCCAGGAACTGATCTCCGTCGAAGGGTCGGCCGTCGCCCTGCGCGTCACGGCACGTGACCGCCTCGTCCCCCGCCTCGTCCGCACGGTGGTGGCAGACGGCGCCTTCGGGTCAGGAGAGTTGAGGAACACCCGCACGACGTTCCTGCCCACCGACCTGCCAGCCCTCCCCTGCCTCGCCCCGGCCCTGATGCCGCGCGCCGTCACGGCGCCCGTCGACCTCCACGTCGCCGCCGAGCCCGAGCGCGACATGTACGGCGTGAAACTGGAACTCGGCGGCTGGCGGTACGTCCTGGACGCCCAGGCTGTGATCTACGGGCCCGGCTGGTACCCCTTCCACCAGCATGTGACCCGGCGGGAGAAGGACCCCACCGCCCCGCTCAACGACCGCGCGGTGCCCACCGGAGAGACGGTGCCCGCCACCGTCCGGATCTCCCCCGACGCCGAACACCGCTCCTGGCGCAACGAGTACGTACAGCTCACCCCCGTTGACCACCGTGTAGAAGCGCGGCTGCAGCTGTACGCCGGGCAGGAGGGGGGATGCGTCCTCGTGCGCGCCGTCACGCTGCAGATCGACTTGAGGACGATGCGGGTGACGCTCCCCGACCAGATCCCCGCGGGCCCGCTTCGCCACCAGGCCGCCATCAAGGGCGAGCGGATCCTCGCCCTTCTGGCAGCCGCGCGGTACGAGCGCGATCACGGGGCCAGCGAGCCGCGCGGGGTGCTCGGACCCTGGGTTCGCGGTGACCCTCCCAGCAGGAATGCCTGACGCCGGGCGGACGGGACGAGCGCACCGGGCTCGCCCGGCCGCCGCGGAGGCGCTCAGCTCTTCGCATCTCCGCCGGTCCAAGGGGCGGCAACCCCGGACCGGCGCTCTCACCAACTCATCAACCCCATCGAGGAACGCCCGTGAACGCCGTACTCACCGCCCCAGCCCGACAGGCGCCGTCGCCGCAGGCAGACGCCCTGTATCCCGAGACATGCACATGCACGCCCGCCGTCTGCTACGCCTGCGGCCACTGCTACCACGACCAGTGCCTGGACTGCGGGTTCTGCACGATGGGCAGCTGCATCTGCCACTGCGAGTACGGCCTCGGCTTCCACCCGAGCGACCCGCCGGCCCACGGCCCGATGTTCTGGATCGGCGGACACCACGCCAAGGCTCTGTCCACCTGGGGCGTGCCGATGTGCGTCTCGCGCTCCGCGCTGACCGGCCGCGCCACACTGCCGCAAGCCGCCGAGGACTGGGTGTACGACTCGGGCGCCTTCTCCGAGCTCGACAACCACGGCGGGTGGACGGTCGGCCCCCGCGCCTACGTCCGCGAGCTGCGCCAGTTCCGTGACGGGATCGGTCGTCTGGTCTGGGCCGGGCCGCAGGACTGGATGTGCGAGCCCAGCATGGTCGCCAGGACAGGTCTGTCCGTGCGTGAGCACATCGACCGTACGGTGGGCAACTTCGTCGACCTGATGGCCGAGGACCCCGGCGTCGACATCATCCCCACGGTCCAGGGCTGGCGCCCGGCCGACTACGAAGCCTGCCTGGACCTGTACGACAAGCGCGGGGTACGGCTGGCGGACTATCCCCTGGTCGGGGTCGGCTCCGTCTGCCGCCGCACGTCGGTCAAGGACGTCGAGGCCGTACTCGCGACTGTGGCCACCGCTGGGCTGCGTCTGCACGGGTTCGGGCTGAAGACCCAGGCCCTTCAAGGGTGCGCCGAGTACCTGTCCTCCGCCGACTCCCTCGCCTGGTCGCGCGATGCCCGCTGGAACGACCCGCTGCCTCAGTGCGCGGGCAAACACAAGAGCTGCTCCAACTGCGTGCACTGGGCGATGCGCTGGCGCGAACGCGTCCTGGACGTCCTCCACGCTCCCCGTCAGCTGATGCTCCCCTCCACGAACTGACGCTCGCCGACTGCCGGTCTCGGGGCGGCAACCCCGGATCGGCCTCCCGCACCAACTCACCGCCCCGAGAGGACCCCTGTGATGTCTGCGTACGAACAACCGCCCCTCGATCTCGGCGCCGTCTGCCAGCGGTGGAGGAACCGCCGGCACAGCTGGAGGCCGACCGGGGAAGGCGGCTTCGACCCTGCTCGCTACCGCGTCCGCGAGATGCCCAACGGTCTCGTCCACACGGCGATGGCCTTCGTCCTCGCCCACCACTACAGCGGCTCTTGGCCCGCCGTCCGCTTCGCCTACAGCCTCTTCGACACCGCCGCTCCCCCGGCCAACCAGTTGGTGGGGGTGCTCACCCTGGGCATCCCCACCCAGGCCGCCGTGCTCACCTCAGTGTTCGGCCGGCTCACCCCCTACGCGCAGGCGCTGGAACTGAACCGGCTCGTGCTCCTCGACGAGGTGCCGGCCAACGCGGAGACGTGGCTGCAGGCGCGCGCTTTCCGGCTGGCGGCCGCCCGGGGCATCCGCGGGGTCGTCGCGCACAGCGATCCCGAGCCCCGGACACGCCTCACCGCCCATGGGCCTGAGACGATCTTTCCCGGCCACTACGGAACGATCTACCAGGCCAAGGGAATGGACTACCTGGGCAAGACCCGCCCGCGGCGCCTGACCCTGCTGCCCGACGGCTCAGTCCTCCACGACCGCGCGAAGTCCAAGGTCCGCAACAACGAGCGCGGCCACGGCGGGGTCGAGCGGCGCCTGGTCGCCCTCGGCGCCCGCCCCCGCACCGAGGGCGAGCCGGGCCGGGCATGGCTGGAGGAGGCCCTGCACACCATCGGCGCGCACGTCGTGCACCACGGTGGCCACCACCGCTACGCCGCCTACATCGGACCGCGCTCCGGCCGCCGCCTCACCACCACCTCCTACCCGTACCCGAAGGCCGACCAAGGGGGTGCGGCCGCATGAACGCCACCACCCCTTCCGCAGCCGGCCTCAGCGTCGACGGCATCGATCTGGTCATCAACTGGGGATTGGGGGTCGACTCGACGGCGTACATGGTGAAGATGCTGGAGGACCCGGCCGCCCACGGTGTCGACCTGGCGCGCACCCTGGTCATGCACCAGCTCACCGGCGACGAGTGGCCCGCCACCCGCGCCCACGCCGAGAAGTTCGTCCTGCCGCTCCTACGCGAGCACCGGGTCAGGCTCGTTCAAGTGGCCCGGGCCAGCCGCGCCTTGGAGATCGCGGTCATGGACGACTCCCGTCAGCCCGAGCGGATCATCGAGCGCGGGCCCTGGGCGCTGTGGGACGAGTACGAGGCGGGCGGCACGGTTCCCCAACAGGGCGGCATGCGGCTCTGCAGCCTCCACGCCAAGGGCGAGGTCGGCGATGCGCTGATCGCCCGGGAACTCGGCGACCGGCCGTTCCGTCAGGTGATGGGGTTCAACGCCGACGAGGCCCTCCGCAGCCAACGGGACGAGGCCGCGAGCAAGAACCCGCAACGCCAGGGCGTGTATCCCCTGATCGAATGGGGGTGGGGGCGCGAGCAGTGCGAGACCTACCTGTACGAGCGCTTCGGCGTGCGCTGGGAGAAGAGTTACTGCAGCTTCTGTTGTTTCCCGGTGTCGATGGGCGCCCTGGCTGACCACCTGGACCGGATGCGCGCCCACCCGGAGATCGCCGGACGGGTGCTGCGCCTGGAGTACACCTCGGTCAGTCTCAACCCCCAGGCGAAGTTGTTCGGCCGGCGCAGCCTGCTGGAGCAGTTCAACCCCGGCCGGGCTACGGACCGGCCCGTCCTCGCTGCGTTCGAGGAAGAGCTCACCTGCCCGTGGGCGCTGTATCACGTACGGCGGATCCTGCCCGTCGCGAAGGTGGACCCCACTCGGCGCGGGCGGCCGATGCGCTCGGTGGAGCGGGTCCACGTGGGCCGCGCCGCCGCTCTGGGCCGCAGGCTGCGTACCGTCGCGGAGCGGCACGGCTATCCCGTCGAGGTCGACGAGCGGTACGGGCGGGTGCGGACATGGATCCGGCGCCGGGAGGCGGTGTTGCCGACGGTGGAGGAGCTGATGGTGACCGCCCCCTATCACGTCCGGGACAAGCAGGTGCCGCGCTTCGAACGGGAGTGGCAGGCGCATTCATCGAGAGGGGTGGGTCGGCGAGATTGACAGCCCCCCACCAAGAGCGTCATATTGATTACGCGAGAATGGCGGCAAGAAAGCGGTGGGCGGCGGAAGGCACCCTCTTACGAGGGTGTCGACCCAGGGCGGCAACCCCGGCCGAACGTCCCGCCGACCACCTTCACCAACTCGACTCGCCGCCGGCGCGTGAGCGCCAGAGGACCAAGAGGAGCAGGCCCTCAGTATAGGGCCGCAGCCAGAACCGGAGAGTGCAATGACCAAGGCCCTCAACCCGCAGCGTCGCCTCGTCGGCGGCCGCGCCGTCGTGAACCGCGACTGGATCCGCGAGTTCACCGGCGCCAGCGTCGGGACCGCGGCCCGCTGGTACAAGGTGCGCGACGAGCAGCCCGCGGAGCACCGTCACCCCGAGAAAGAGCGGCTCGACGGGACCGACTTCTACGACGAGCAGCAGTTCCGCAGCTTCTACACCTGGTTCCAGGAGCACAAGGCGAGCAAGGTCCTCAAGGCCGACCCCGAGCTGTACGAGCTCGACCCGCAGACCGTCGTCTCCATCAACAAGGCCGCCGAGCTGCTCAGCTTCACCGGGGCCTCGGTGATCCGCAAGTACCAGCAGGCGAACCCCGGCTACTTCCCGGACTCCGTCGGCGAGGTCGAGGGTCCCACCGGTCGCATGATCCAGGCCTTCCGCGTCGGCGACCTGCAGGACTTCGACCGGAAGCGCACCGGCGAGAAGCTCGGCAAGGCCGGCCGCCGCCCGGGACCCCAGCCCGAGGCTCCCGTCGGCCGGCCGTCCGCCCTCGAGGAGGCCCTCGCGGCCGAGCTGAGCGCTCACGCCGGCGGTGAGCCGCTCACCGCCACGCAGCTCGCCGAGCGGTTCGTCACCGAGGCGATCGAGCGCGACGGCTACCACCCGGGCCTGGCCGCGGAACTCAGCGTGCAGTACGGAGGGCCGCAGAGGTCCTGGGAGTACGCGGTACGCAACACCCGCGAGCACCACCCGGCGGCCGCACCGCAGCGTACGGACGCCGACCGCCGGGCGGCCATCGCCCTGGCCGCCCTGCAGAAGCGCGGCGATGTGCGCGGGCTCGCCGCCTCCTTGGCCCGCGAGCACGGCGGCAGCCGCGACGTCTGGGAGCGCGCAGTGAAAGCGGCCCGCACGATCGCCGGCCCGAGCACCTGATCTCCCCCACCAGCCGAAGGACGAGGCCCAATGCCCAGCTATCAGCTCCGCGACACCACCACCCGCCAGCTACTCGATTGGGGCCTGGCCGACTATGACGCGGCCGAGGCCGCGGCGGACCGCCTCGACGACAAACTGGAGCGCGACCTCGCGGCCAACGGCGAAGGCGCCGGGCGCATCCGGATGCGTCTCGATGTCGAGAAGGTCACCGCCGGCAGCACCGAGGTCGTCGGGCACCACGTACTCCTCCTGGGCGTCGACAACCCCGCCGACTCCCTGCCCGCGCTCTAGCCGACGGAGACTTGCCAACGGCCCGCAACTCGCCGCTCGAGCGAGGGGGCCCTTCTCCCGTACACGGCGCCGCACCACCCCCGGCAAAGGGGGACCCCCGACCGCGGCCAGGGCGGTCACCGAACCCCAACGCGGGCTGAACAACAGGCCCGCGGTCACATCTCGTCGGGGGTCATCAAGGCCATGACGGGCTCGCCCGAATCGCCGCGCTCCGCGCTGGCGATGAGCGGGTCGGCGCCAGTGGACTCCCGCCCAGAAGGCAACTCCCCGTCAGGCACCACGAAGCAGATCTCGTCCGCCGGCGAGGCCTCGACGGCCCTCGCCACCGCGGACAGCACCGTCCCAGCCGCTCAGCCTCACCGCCGTCGCCACCTGCCACGAATTCCCGTCGCACACCCGCGCTGATGATCAGCGGCACCTCGAAGCCGGCGGCCGCGGCCGCCCCGGACGGGACCTTGACGAGGGCGCCGTCCTCGAAGGCCTCGTCCCGCCTGTACGAGTAGACCAAAGACCCGACGCGCGACCGCGGCGCGAGCAGGGCTGCGACCTGCACGTGCTCACAGAGGGGGTTGCCCCCACCCTTCGAATGGTGTATAATTGATTTCACCTTCCAGGCGGCAACCTGAAAGGTCACCAGCACCTCAGGAGCAGACGTGATCACATTGCCCTTCACTCCCGAACAGCGCACCGTCTACTGGACGGTGGCTGTCTACGACAAGAACGGGTTCGCCCACCGGTCGACCGGCCTGCACGCGTCGGCCGTTCGCCAGCAGTACGACTTCTGGCACCCGAAGCCGTGGACGGACCGCATCGAACTCACCGAACACACGCTCGTTCAAGCCCGCACGATCACCGCCTTCGAGGACCTGCCGGGTGAGGGCGAAGCAACGCCCCTGCCGGATCTCCCGGCCGGCGCACACGAGGTGAAGCGGTTCTTCAGATTCACCCGCGCTCGTGAGGACGGATCCCTGACCGGCTTCGGCCCGGCCGTTCTGCGCACCGGTGACGACGTCCGCCAGTTCTACAACTGGACCGTCAGCACCCAGGACCATGCCCAGGCCGTCCGTGTCGACGTCTCCGCCCTCCGTGTCCTCGACATCACGCTGACCCACCTCACCCGCGACGTCCAGCTCGCCGACCTGCCCGACGACTTCACCGCCTCGCTCATGAGCCAGCTGGAGACGGAAGGCCTGTGCTGGGTCCCCGTCCACAAGCACACCGGGACGTACCTGCGCGTCCGCCTGGCCGACGGCTCGCACATCACCATCAGCGACGCGGCCGCCGTCGGTCGCGAGACCGACTCCGAGCACTCCGTCGGCGACTTCGGTGGCTGGCTCGCAGTACGGCGCGGCGCCAACGACGCACTCACCGAGGTCTACCGCTCCCGCCGGGGCCTGACCCGTGCCGCGGACACCGTGGCTCTGGCAGACGCGGTACTCAACGGCGCCCGCGAACACGGTGGTGGGCCCACCCTCCGGGACAAACCCCGCAAGCCCCACGCCTGAGACTCCTGGTCGATCCCCTCCTGTCGGCCGGGCGCGGCAACGCCCGGCCGACAGCCTCACCAACTCAACTCGTCAAGGAGGCAACTGTGCAGCGGTACGCCCCGGTTCTCACCCCATCCGAGCTCGCACGTCTGAAGGCCGCGTTGGGGCCCGTCCCCTTCGTCGATCTGTTCAGCGGCTGTGGCGGCAGCAGCCACGGCCTGGAGGAAGCGGGCTACCTGCTGCTCCTGGGGATGAACCACGACCCCGTCGCCGTACGGACCCATCGCGCCAATCACCCGCACGCCGAGCACAAGTGCGAGGACATCCACACCTACGACAAGCGCAACCTGCCGTCCGCCCGGGTCTACTGGGCGTCCATCCTGTGCACCGAGGCCAGCAAGGCCGGCGGCAGGAAGCGCTACCGCGGCCAGGGGCGCCTCAGCCTCACCGGCAAGGACGAAGGCGCCAAGGCGGCGACCTTCGTACAGACCAGGGCATCAGCTTTGGACGTACTGGCCGTCGCCGAGCTGCACCGCCCCGACGCCCTCGTAATCGAGAACGTGGCCGAGTTCGCCACCGACTGGGAGCTGTTCGACTGGTGGCTGCGCGGTATGGAACTGCTCGGCTACAACGTACAGATCGTCAACGCGTCATCCGCGCACCTGGGCGGCGGCGACAACCTGCTCGCGCCGCAGCTGCGCGACCGCATCTACATCGTCTTCACCCGCAAGGGTCTCCCCCTGCCTGACCTGCGGGTGCGCCCGGAGGCGATGTGCCCGGAGTGCGGGCCGGTGCAGGCCAACCAGGTGTGGAAGGACCCGAAGGCGCGCCGCATCGGCAAGTGGGGCGAGCAGTACGATTTCCGCTGCCCCAACCAGGCGTGCCGGCACCTGAAGGTGACCCCCGTGACCCGCCCGGTCGCCGACATCATCGACTGGGACCGCCCGGGCCAGCGTGTCGGTGACGGCCGACCGGACCGCAAGAAGTTCACCCCGTACGCGGCCTCGACCCGGGCCCGGATCGCGGTGGGCCTGGAGCGGTTCGGCACCGACCCGCACATCGTCATGCTCCGCAACCACGGCACCGCTTTGCCGATCACCGGCCCCGTGCCCGCGCTGGCCGCGCAGGGCCGTCATCACGCGCTGATCGTCCCGATCGGCCGGAAGGGTGCCCCGCGCGTCACCACCGATCCGCTCACCACGGTTGCCTGCAAGCCACACCACTCGCTGGTCATCCCGGCCCCGACCGTGGACGAATGCACGCTGCGGATGCTGGCGGTGGAGGAGCTCAAGCTCGTCCAGCGGTTCCCGGAGGAATTCATCATCCACGGCAACCAGACCGAGGCGATCCTGCAGATCGGCAACGCCGTCAGCGTCAACGCCGCACGCTGGCTCGGCGAACGGCTCCTTCCCTGCCTGGCCTTGGCCGCCTGAGCTGCCACCACGGCGGTCCGGGCCCCGCTCGGTCCCGGACCGCCCCTCCCCCGCCGTCCAGGTGCGGCAACTCCTGGACGGCGGTTCCACCGACTCACCCCCCGGAGGAGCTCCGCCTATGTCCCAGCACACGCCCACCAGGCGCCGGCCCCTCACCATCCGGCGCCACGTTGTCCAGTTCAGCGGCGGTATCGGGTCCTTCGCTGTCGCCGTCCGGGTCGCCCGAAGGTTCGGCACCCGCAACCTCACTCTCCTGATCGCCGACACCGGCATCGAGGACGACGATCTGTGGAGGTTCGCCGACGACACCAGCAGGCTTCTTGGCGTACCGCTGACGAAGGTCGCCGACGGACGCACCCCCTGGGAGGTGTTCCACGACGTTCGGTTCCTCGGAAACGACCGATTCGCCCCTTGTACCCGCCTGCTCAAACAGGTGCCGTGCCGGGAGTGGATGGACCAGCACGCCGACCCCGCCGACACGCTCGTCTACGTCGGGATCGAGAACACAAAGCGCGACCGGGCACGGATCCCTGCGATCGCCCGAAACTGGAAGCCCTGGGTCACGCGCTTCCCTCTGTGCGGGAAGTGGGAGCCGCCCCGTACCAAGGAGGAACTCCTGGACGAAGCGCGGGCCCTGGGCGTATCACCGCCCCGCATGTACGAGCTCGGGTTCGCCCACAACAACTGCGGTGGCACCTGCGTGCGCGCGGGCCAGCGCCAGTGGAGACACCTTCTGGAGACCCTGCCCGAGCGGTACGCGTACGCCCAAGAACGGGAGGAGGAACTGCGGCAAGAGCTCGGCGACGTCAGCATTCTCCGTGACCGCCGCGGGGGCGAGGTTCGGCCCCTCCCCCTGAGCCTGCTGCGCGGGCGATAGGCAGAGGTCATGCGACGCCCCAGGCACGTGACCTGGGGCGTCGGTGTTCACGCGGCTGGCGGGCTGCCCGCACGCCGGTGGACGAGCCCTTGCGGCAGGCGCCGCAGATCTGCCCACACGGCGCGCGATTCGTATCCGCACATCGTCAGCTCCCGTCGATGGCAGCCACGGGTTCAGGCACGCTGTCCCAGCGGGGGCAGGAGGCTGTCGCCTGGCCAGAAGGGTCGCTCGGCCGCAACGCCGGTGAGGAACATGCCGACTTCGTCCAGGACCACGGCGCGCTCCGCAGAGCCGTAGATGACGAAGTCGCCGGCTGCGGCATCAAACGCACGGACCTGACCGTGGGGCCCCGTGCACAGGAGGGCGCGCGCTATGTCGGGGAGGCCGAGGCTGAGGGCGTCGCACTGCCCTGCATGGACGAGCTGCACCAAGTCGGTGGTGACACCCTCCCAGTCGCCGACCTTGGGCCAGTCGGTCCCGCCGTTCAGTTCGTGGGTGAGGGTGGCCAGCGGGATGATCTCGCCCGGCTGCCGTCCCTGGACGAGAAGGTCGTGGATCCGGACCCCGTCGGGCTGGCGCACCTGCGGGTGCCGCAGCGAGCCGGCGGCGACCACCGTGGTGTTGATCTCCTGGGTGCCGGGGCCCGGGTAGTACGGCTCGTGCGCGAACAGCAGGTAGACGTCCGCGGTGCGGGTGGCTTGGCTGGACTCGGGCTGGGGCATGAGGACATTTCCCTTCAGCGGTGATGTGCGGGGCATGCGGCCAGTTGTCGCCTGGCGGGATCCCCGCGGGTAGGGGCCCAGTGGCCGCCCAGGTCCGCGGGGGTGGTCCGCATCCGGGGCGGCGTCCTCATCACGTGCGGGGCGCTCAATGATCTGCGCGACCTGGTCGGCGAGTTGGAGCATCAGCCGTTCACGGGTGATGAGGCCCTCGGAGGCCGAGCGAGTGTCGTTGGTCTGGAGCAGGTCGGCGGCGTCCCACAGCAGGTTGTGGCCGACCTCGGCCGAGCGGCGCAGTTCGTAGCGATCGCTGCCCTCGGCGGCCTGGACGAGCGAGGTGTGCAGAGTGGCGAGGCGCTGCAGGTAGCGGCAGGCGTTGACGCCATCGACCTTGCGGACGTGCTCCTCGGCCCGGGCGTCCAGCCGGCCAGGCAGGTGCTCGGCAAGGAGTGGAGCGAGGAGCATCGCCGGCAGGGCGACGTCGATGGGGACGCCGCGGCGTATGGCGAACAGCCCGACGATCACGGTGATGAGCGCGACGGCAGCGGTGGAGAATCGCAGGAAGCCGGGGACGGCGTCGACAGCGGGGCGCCTGGTCAGCCAGCGCAGCGCCAGCCGCTGGGTGCGGGTCGCGGACGGGGTGAGCACCCCGATCTGATGGGGGACCTCGGGCAGCGTGCCGTCTGCGAGGACGGTCCAGGCGAGCCAGCCCCACGAGGTGCGTTCGTGCACGAGCACGGCCTGACACGCGGCCGTGCACGTGCTGTCGCGCACGTGGCCGGTGCGTAGGGCGCGGGCGCTTTCCTTCTCCCACCGGCCCGGGTCACGGGTGAAGGGGCGGTGGTAGTGCGCGACCGCGGTCTGCGACGGCGTGCGGAGCGTCTGTGTCACGGAGTGCTTCCTTCCAGGTGGTCGACGAACGCGGAGGCGCACGTGCTGCAGCGGCCGTCGCCTTCGGGGTGGGCGCGGCGAGGAGTGGGGCCCGGGCAGGTACGGCACGGCGGCCAGCCGAGGCAGGCCGGGCACAGGTCCTCGCCGGGGGCGGTTCCGGGGACGCCGCAGCCGGCGCATTCGACGAGGGCCCGGTAGGTCAGGGCCTCGCTCACCGTGCGGGCGGCGGAGGAGGTGGTTGAGCGCGGTGGCGGGTCCTCCCATGCGGGCGAGTCGTCGTGGTCTGCCACGGTGGCGGGCGGCGGGTAGGCCTGGGCGGCGCGGAGCCGGGCAGCGATGATCGCGCCGACGGTGGTGCGGACCGGGCTCGGCAGAGGGCGGTCGCTGATGACGTGCTGAAGCTGCTCGCGCGTCCACCCGGCGTCGAGCATCGCGGTGACGGTGCGCCCCTGCTCGGCGAGGATCTGGTCGGTCAGCAGCAGTTCGGGGCGCTGTGCGCCGATCGCCAGCAGCAGGCGGACGCCTGGCTCGAGGTCCGCGGGCGCGGGCGGTTCCGTCCGTGGTGAGGGCGCTTCGCCGCGCGGTCCCGCCGCGCGGGCGCGGGGAGGGAGGGGTCTGGTGTTCTGCTGAGTGGTCTTCTTTCTGTTGGTGTTCTTAGTGGGCCGATCAGCCAACGTAGGGTCATCCACTGGTGGAAAACCCGACTCTGGTTGTGACCTGCTGGTTTGCAGGGCCGGCAGGTCGGTGATGAAGTACGCGGCCGCGCCGAGGGTTCCGTCCTCGCCGCGCTCGCGTTCCCGGACGAGGAAGCCGTGCTTCTCCAGCTCCTTCAGCCCGCTCTTGACGGCTGACTCACCGTCGCGCCCCCGGCGGGTGATGTCGGTGACGGTCATCCGCCAGCCCTCCCGGTGCGTGGAGAGCAGTCCGAACAGCCCCTTGGCCTTGTAGGACAACTCGGTGGAGCGGAACAGGCCGTTGGCGATCTGGGTGAACTGATCGGCGGCCATCACGCCCCGGCGGATCCCGGCCCCGAACCCGGCGGCGTGCCTGGCCTCCGGAGACGCGATCACGAAGTCGGCTTCGATCAGCGCGATGTCCAGGGTGGCCGGGCGGTCGGTGATGCAGTAGACGATCTCGCCGAGGGTGCCGTCCGGGCGGCGCAGGCGCTCACGGATCAGGTAGCCGTGCGCCTCCAGCTCCTTCAGCCCGGTGCGTACCGCTTCCCGTCCGTCCGGGCCCAGTCGGACGAGGTCGGCGATCGTCACCTGCCAGCCGTTGGCGTGCGTACTGACGTACCCGAAGATGCCCTTCGCTTTGAATGACAACTGATCATCACGGAACAGGCCGTTGGCGATCTGGGTGAACTGATCGGCCGCCATCACGCCCCGGCGGATCCCCGCCCCGAAGCGGCTCACCGCCATCCCCCCGGCGTCGGCCGCGCACGGTGGCCACGGCGGCGCCCCGGGCTCGCCGAGGTGTGGCAGCCGGTGGTGGGCGTGGAAGCGCGCATGTGTTCCATGCCGTCAGCTCACCCGCCGAGCCCGACCAGGCTGACGGCCACCAGCCCCGACCATCGGTCACGATCCGGCAACGCAGCCGTCTAGCTGCCGTGGTCGGGGTCATGGTCGGGGCGACCACGCTGCCTTCGGCTGGGGCCTGTGCGGGGTGCGCCGCCCGATTGCGCATCGCCGGACGGCCGGTTGCGCAACGGGGTTGCGCAACCGGTCGAGGGTCGTGCGCAGTCGGGTGGCGCTGAGCGGTTGCGCAGTCCGCCCGAGACTTCCTGATCTTTTCGTGCGCAGGTTCGGGTGCCGCACTGCGCAGACTCTGCCGCGGCCCTTGGGGGCGCCCGTCTGCGCGCCGGTGCGGGGTCCGGTGTCCGAGCGGCAAGAAGGCCTCACTGCGGCTATCGGCTCCGCAGGCTTGTGGCGGCCAGGACGCGCCGGTTCCCACTCGCGGGTGGCCCATGGTCGGGCCTGTGGTCGGGCCGACCACGACCCCGACCATGGACTTCGTGTCCCCATCGTGACCGTGGTCGGGGGTTCGTGGTCGGTGGTCGGGTCGGGGCCCGCGGGTTTTCTCAAGGTCAGAAACATTCGTTCTGACCTGGGAGTTTGACCATGTCTCCTGGCAAGCAGGCCGCGGAGCGCGAGGCAGCTGCTCCGATGGCGGCAGGCGCCCGGCTGGAGGCGATGCGGCGCCGCGTGCGTCTGTCACGCCTGGCGGTCTGGACCGTCAGCGCGGCCGGCCCAATCGCTCTGGGCATCGCCATCACCTCCAGCCCCACCACGGTCGAGGCAGCCACCCCGTCCAAGCCCACCGGTGCCGCGCGCACCACGGCGGTGGCCGCCGATCCGGCCGGCTATGCGCAGCTATTCGTCAACGCGTGGCTCCGCAGCAGCGCGGATGACGCCTCGAGTGCGCAGGCGCGGCTTGCGCAGTCGATGGCGCCGGACGTCGAACTGCCCGACCCGGCTGCGGATGCGGGTGCACAGTCGACGCCTCAGTCCGTCATGGCGGTGCGCAGTGCGCAGCGCGCCGGCGGCGTGTGGTCGGTGACCGTGGCTGCGCAGTACGCCGACGGAGCGGTGCGGTACTACGCGGTGTCGGTGACCGCCGATCGCGCGGGAGCCTCGTTCACCGTGACCGGTGCACCCGGCGTGGTGGCCGGTCCGGCTCGGGCCGAGGTGCCGAAGTCGTCGTACGGCGTGAGTGTCCCGGAGGGTGATCTGTCGGCGGCCGTCGGGGAGTTCCTCGCCGCCTACCTGACGGGTGCCGGAGAGGTGGATCGCTACCTCGCCCCCGGCGTAAGCCTGTCGGCTGTCTCCCCCGCCCCGTACACGGCTGTCGACGTGCAGCAGGTGTCCGCCGTCGAGGAGGCCGCGGCCGGGGAGCAGGTGCCGGCCGACGGCACCACGGTCCGTGTCCTCGCACAGGTGGAAGCCCGGGACACCGGCGGGCGGTGGCCGCTGGCGTACGAGCTCGCGCTCACGGCCCGCTCGGGCCGCTGGGAAGTCTCGGCCCTTGAGTCCGGCACGGCCCTGGACGGGGGTGCCCGATGAACACAGTGAACAGCGTGATCCTCGCCGGTCAGTTGGATGACCTCGGCGACAGCTGGATCAACATGTTCAAGGACTGGGCGACCAAGGGCCTGCAGGCCGGTCTGCTCGTGCTCGTCGTCGTCATCATGATCCAGAAGTTCAGCCTCAAGGCCGGGATCGGCGCCCTGTTGCTGATGATCATCGCGCTGGGGTTGTACAACTCCCGCGAGGACCTCTCGGACATGTTCGAGGACGAGGTCAAGAATCCTGCCAAGGGCGCGCCCGCATTCCCCGGCATCGTGCACGGTTCCGAGCCCGCCGTACGAGGAGAGCACTCCACTGGCGTCGGAGGCTGGCTGTGAGCGCCGCAGCGACCGCGGGCCGCGTGGGGCGCTTCTACACCGCCGCCCGTCGCCATCCCTGGGTGCTCGGCAAGGTCGCGGACTGGAAGATCCCGCTCGGCCCGTACACGCCCGCGCAGATCGCGGTTGCCGTCGGTGGCGGCTTCCTTCTGATCAAGACGATCAGCTGGTGGTCCTGGATGGGGCCGATCCCGATCGCAGCCTGGCTGCTGTCGATCTGGGCGGTCCGCCGTCCAAAGATCCGGGGCCGCGCCCCGCTGCCGGCGGCGCTGGGCTGGGCGCTGCTTCTCTGGCAGCCCCAGGGAGGGCGGATCGGCGGGCGCGCCGCCCGCGACCGCGCCCCCCACCCGCTGATGGGCAGCTTCACGATCGAGGACGCGCCGGCCCAGGCTCCGGCCGCTGCACCGCCCCCTGCGGCGCGGCCGCGGATCGACCGGGTGCCGCACCCGAACCCCGCCGCCAGCCGCCCGGCCGCGCTCCGCCGCAAGGAGCCGACTGCTCCGGCGGTGCCGGTGGGGCCGGTGTCGGGTGTTCAGCAGCTGCTCGCGCTCGCCGAGCAGGGCGGGGGTGCGCGGTGAGGGTTCCGATCCGTCACATCGCCGGGCACCTCCTCTGGTCAACGCACGGCAGCGTGTGGGCCGTCTACCGCCTGCACCCGGGCCCGGACGCGCAAGGGCAGCACGAGGACACCGTCCAGGGCACCTACGTGCCCGCCGCGGTCCGAGACGAACAGCTCGCCAAGATCACACATCTGGTGCGGTCACTGTCCGGGGCGCCGCGACTGTTCGGACTGTGTGCGCAGGTCGACCCCGGAGAGATCGCCCTCAAGATGATCGAGGGCATCGAGCCGGCCGACACGGCACCGGGCGCGGGCCGGCACCCGTGGGTGGAGAACGTCGAGGCGACCCTTGATCTGCTCGACGACCAGGAGATGCACCACCGCACCCTGTGGCTGGCGGTTCCGCTGCAGACCGAGACAACCAGCCTGCAGGTATCAGCCTCCCTCGGCGCGGCGTGGGCGGAGCTGTCTCCGATGCTCGGCATGCGCCCGGCGCCGGTGGCACAGCGGGAGGTGACCTCCTATCGCGAGCAGGCCTCCCGGGTGGAGGCCGCGCTCGCCGGCGGCATCGCCTTCCGCCCGGCCCGCCCCGCGGAGCTCGTGTGGATGATCCAGCACGCCCTCCACCGCGGCCTGGCAGAGCCGCTGCTGACGGAAGCCGCCACCAGCGACCTGTACGGCGGACAGCTGCGTGACGGTGTGCTGCGCTCCCCCAGTTACGCCGACCTCGGCCAAGTACGCCTGCAGGAAGGCGGCATCGACCCCGACCTGGACGACGTCGACGAGCTCAAGAGCTCCGGCCGGATCACGCGGTCCGGGCGCAAGGCGTGGTGGCGGGTGAACACCGGCTCGCCGCTTGGGCGGCGCTGGCTGCAGGTCGAATCCGACGCCGGGGTCGGCTACCAGGCGCACCTCGCGTTGGCCGAGTGCCCGCCCGCGGTCAGCCAGGACGCCGCCGACCTGTTCGCCCAGCTGGAAACCCTCGACTTCCCCGTCGACTACGCCGTCGACCTCACCCTCGTCCCGGCGGAGAAGGCCCGCGATCAGGTGCGGCGCAAGAAGAACGAACTCATCGACCAGGCCGACCAGTACGACGCCCGCCCCACCGGCATGCCGGCTTCGCTGACCGAGGCTGCCCGTGACCTGGGCGAGCTGGACGCCCGCCTGTCGCGCACCAGCGTGGAGGTCGAGGTGCAGTCCGTGACCGTGCTGACGGTGTGGGGGCCGACCGCCGCCGTGTGCGACGCGAGGGCCCGCGCCCTGGCGGCGCTGCTGGGTGGCGCCGACTACCGGGCCGTGCGCCCGGCCGGCCTGCAAGAGGCCCTGTTCACGCTCGGTCTGCCCGGCACCGTACGCCCGGGTTTCGTACGGGAGTTCACCCAGCACCAGATCTCCGAAGACTGGGCGCTCGGCGGGGCCTTCACCGCCTCCGAGGTCGGCGACCCGAACGGCATGTTCCTCGGCATCGACCTGGACAGCGGCACCACCCGCCCTGTCATGATCAACGTGGCGGATGCGCCCAAGGTGGACGCGTCCGCGTCCATGGGCATCGTCGGGGACCTCGGAGCGGGCAAAAGCGTCCTGCAGAAGCTGATCGCGGAGGCGGTGTGGGCGCGCGGCGGCTGCGCGATCTGCATCGACCGCACCCCCGTACGCGAATGGGCGACTTTCGCCCGCACCGCCGCCAAGGGGCGCGTCCAGATCATCGACGCCGCCCAGGCAGAGGTGTCCATCGACCCGCTGAGGATGTTCGACGGCCCTGAGGGCCGCCACTACGCCCTGTCCTACCTCACTCTGCAGCTCGGGATCGGCCCGATGAGCACCAACGGGGAGGTCCTGCACCACGCCGTCGAGCACGCCGCCGCCAGCAATGCCCCGTCCATGCACCGCGTGCTGGAAGTCCTCGAGGAGATGGCCAAGAGCGAGGTGGGCAAGCGGCAGGACGCGGCCGCCACCCTCGCCGGTCTCGTCCGCGTGGTCGCCACCAACTCCCTGGCACGGATGGTGTTCGACCCCACGCTGCCGCCCGTCCACCTGGACGCGTCCAGCACCTCCGACATGATCGTGATCACGACTGCCGGTCTGAAGCTGCCGCCGAAGGCCGCGTTCGACAACCCGGAGGTCCTGCACCAGCAGCCGCTGGAGGCCCTGATCGGCCGCGCGGTGCTCTACCTGATCGCCGCTCTCGCCCGGCAGACAGCGTTCGAGGACCCCGGACGGTTCACCGCCGTGGTGGCCGACGAGTTGTACTGGCTCACCTCGTCGGCCGAGGGCACTGCGCTGGTCCACGAAATCCTCCACGACGGCCGCAAGCATGGTGCCGGTCTCCTCGCCGCCTCTCACGACGCCGAGGAACTCGGCCCCGACCGCGGCCTGATGGCCTACCGCGCGCTCGCCCGCACTGCTGATCGCGAACGTGCCCGCCGCGGTCTGGAGTTCGTGGGCCTCGACCCGAACGACGGCGAACTGCTGCGGCTGGTGACCACCGGCTTGTCCCCCGTCGGCCGCAAGGGCCGGGAGGGCGAGTTCCTGCTGACCTGCCCGCGGCAGAACACCGGCCGCATCAAGGTCTCCATCCCCCGTATCGAGCGCATCACCACGTCCATCACGACCACACCGGGACGCCGCGCGAGCGCTGCTTCGCCTGCCGTGCCTGAGCCGCTCGCCGGTGAGGCCGCCGGGTCCCGTGCGAAGGAACTCGTCTGATGACCTCTTCTACCGGGGACTGCTCCCGGCGCCTTGCCGCGGCCGCGAGCGTCCTCACCGTGATGGCTGTCGTGGTCGGCGTGCTCGTCCTGGCGGTCGGGGTGAGCGTGCCGGAGGCGTGGTGGCCGCGCACCGGGCAGGCCTTCGCCGCAGACGCCCATCCCACGGACCAAGACCCGTGCGCGCTGATCGTGGGTCCGGCCAAGGACTACTGCGTGCGCAGCACGACAACCGCCTCTGCCGAGCCGGATGTTGCCGGTGCGGCGTGGCGGGTCGTGCCGGCCGCTGCCGGTGTGGCCGCCCTCCTGATGTGGCGGCTCCGTTGCCCTGCTGGGCGAAGGCGGCGCTGACATGTTCCGTCCAGACCGCGCGACCCTCCGCTCGGCCGGCTTCGCCGTGCTGCTCACCGGCGTGTTCCTCCTGGTGAACAGCCAGGTTGTGTACGCGGCGAGCAGCAGCAGTGAGACCGGTGACCTCCTCGCGCCGCTGAACATCGACTCCTCCGAGGGACTGCCGATCAACGGCTACGAGTTGGGCGCGGACGGGGGCTCGATCGTGAGCTTCAAGACGCAGTCCCTCGCCTTCGCGCTGTCGGGCCTGTTCACGCTGATCCGGCTCCTGGTCGGACTGGCCGGCTGGTCCGTCGAGGTTGCTCTGCGGTTTCCGCTGCTGAAGATCCTCACCGCCCCCGCGCAGAAGGCCGCCGACGCCTACAACAACGTGGTCGTCGGCGCCCTCGGTCTCAAGGGGTTGTTGCTGGCCTGGGCGTTTTTCTTTGCCGGGTTCATGATTGTGCGCGGCCGGGTCGGCCGCGGACTGGGCGAGATCTTCCTGACTCTGCTGATCGCGGCGTTCGCCGCCTCCACCTTCGTGCGCCCGGACTACCTGCTCGCCGAGGACGGGCCACTGGGCCAGACCCAGCAGGTGGCCGCCGAGGTCGCCCAGGAGAGCGTCAACTCCTACGACTGGGGCGGCAAGATCGCCAGCACCGACCCGTGCGCGGGCATGGCCGGCAACGCTGAACTCACATGCCTGGAGCGTGAAGAGGAAGCGCCCGTCTCAGCAGCAGACGTGGCCCGCCCCCTGCAGGACTCGATCACCAATGCGCTGATCGTCAAGCCGTACATGCTGCTCGAGTACGGGCGCATCCTCGACCCCGCCAAGAAGTCCGACCGCGAGGCCTACGCCGTCCATCTGAAGTGGGTCGCTGGCGGATACAAGGCCTCCACCAGCGACGGCGATGACGGTGGTGCGGACTGTTCTTTGATCGCGCCACCGGCGCGGAAGTACTGCGAGGAGCAGAACGCGAAGCGCAAGAAGGCGAAGGATGCCTGCTCGCTGGTCCACGGCCCGGCCAAGGAGTTCTGCGAGAGCGACAAGTTGGAGGCGGGTGACAACTGCGATCTCCTGGACGGCCAGGCCAGAGAGGTCTGCGAAAGCGACGGGCTGCCTGAGCTGACGCCGGGCGGTGAACTGCTGGACTCCGCAACCGCGATTGTGTCGCAAGAGGACCAGGAGTTCGCGGCGTTCATGGCGGACATGAAGAAGGCCGGAGACGTCGGGAAGGCGTGCGCTGCCTACGCCGAGCAGCCCACGTGGTGGCGGGTCGGCGGCGCATTCCTGCTGCTGATCGCGGCCCTGTTCATCTGCGGCATGCTCCTGTCCAGCGCGATCGTCCTGCTCGGCACCCAGGGAGTGTGTGCCGCGGCGGCCGCCGTCGGTGGCGTCACCTTCGTCGCGGGCATGCTGCCGGGCCCTGCCCGTCAGTCGGTGTGGAAGTGGCTGTCCCTCTGGGGCATCGCATGCCTCGCTGTCGTCGGAATCTGCGCCTTCATCCCCTTCTTTGGGATCGCCATCGACGCCACCATCACCAACGGGCCCGACCTGATGGTCGAACGCATCCTGCTGATCGACGTCCTCGCCATCGCGGGTGCGGCCGGGCACCGCCGTCTGCTGTCGGGGATCACGTCCTTCGGGCAGCGCATGGCGATGCGGATGCGCTACGCCAAGGTCGGCGGCACCCACATGCCCGGCGACACCTCCGAACTCGGCGCCGCGCTCGCCATGAACTCCCCAGCCGCGATGGGCGGCTACGGCGGCGGGCTGCGCGCCTTCACCGGAGGTGGCGGCGGCCGGTTCGGGATGCTCGGCACCCGCCAGCGGCTGATGGGCGCACTCTCGTCCCTCGTCGACGGCGCGGGCATGCCGGTGGACACCGGCGGAATCCTCGCCGACGCCACCGCCGAAGCCGGGCGTGGTCTCGCCCCGCTCACTGCGGCCGCCGCCGTGGGCGGGCTGGGCGCGCGGCTCGGCGCGAAGGGCGCGCACTGGCTACTGATCGGCAAGCGACCGGACAGAGAGCAGTTGGCCAAGTGGCGCAAGCCCACCGCCGACGGCGACCCGAACTCGGGCGGTGGCCCCTCGGACGGCGGCGACGGTTCAGGCGGCTCGGGTCCGCGTCGGCCCTCAGGGCCGCCCGACCGCTACCGCAACGAACAGGGCCAGGTCATCGACCGCAACTCCGGGCAGGTGCTGCACGACCAGAACACCGACCGCACCTTGCTGTCCACCCGCGCCCACAACCGCCTGGTCCGCTTCCGCGGGTACCGCATCCTCAACCGCGGGGGCCGCACCGCCTATGGGGCGACGGTCGGTCTGCCGGTCAATGTGCGCCGGGCCCGGTCGGGAGGCTCGCGCTACTCCCAGGACGCCCGCCAGCAGGTGCGGGTCTGGGGCAATACCGTTCGCGAGGACGGCCGGGCGTGGGCCGACACGGGCCGTCATGTGTCCCGTGTCCTGCGGGAGCACACGGGCGACAGCGGCGGACCCGGCCCCTTCGTCGGCCGTCGTCTGCCGACCCGTCCAGCATCGACTCCGGTTCCGCGTCCGACCGGTTCCTCCGGTTCCCCGGGCCGCACGCCGCCGGACCCTCGGCGGGCCAGCGCGCCCGCATCTCCGACCACGGCAGCATCAAGTCCCCGGCCGAGTGCCCCGCCGACGTCCCCGACGCGGCTTGGAGGCGGTGGGCCCCGGCGTTCGCCCAGCCCGGCACCGGACAGGTCCGGGCCGGTCTTCCCCGGTGGGGGCGGCGCTCGCAGCCGCGCCCGTGACGAGGCCCGGGCCCGGTTCCAGGAGCTGATGCGCAGGACCGAGCCCGACGCAGAGCGCCTTCGTCAGGAGCGGGCCCGGCAGCCGGAAGACGGTGGGGACGAGTGAGGCCGACCCGGCGCCGGATGGCGCGGTGGGGGTGTGTGGTGGCCCTGTTGCTGTTCGCCGCCGTGTGCTGTGCCGCACCGGTAGGCAACGCGATCAGCGCGTACGTCGCGCTGAAGTCGGGTGCCCAGGACGACGGCGGGATCGCCGAGGGCGGCAGCGCAGCCGACATCCCGCCGCGGATGCTGACCGCGTACAAGAAGGCCGTCCAGCAGGTCGGCAGGCATGTGCTGACCTGCCAGGGCATGCGCTGGCCGATCCTCGCCGGGATCGCCAAGGTCGAGTCCAACCACGCGGTCGGCAGGAACATCGCCGACAACGGTGACATCCGCCCGCGCATCTACGGGGTGCTCCTCAACGGCTCCGGCCAGGGCGGCAACACCACGGCCTTCCCCGACACCGACAACGGCCGCTGGGACGGCACCGCGAGCGCGGAGCGTGCTGTCGGCCCCTTCCAGTTCCTGCCCTCCACCTGGGAAGGCGTCGGCAAGGACGCCAACGGCGACAAGATTGCCGATCCGCACAACGCCGACGACGCCGCGCTCGGCGCCGCGATCTATCTGTGCGGAAACGGCCGTGACCTGACGAAGCGGTCGCAGCTGAAGGCCGCGATCTTCCAGTACAACCAGTCGAATGAGTACGTCGCCAACGTGCTGGGCTGGGTCGACCATTACACGGCGGCCGCCAAGGACCCGGACCTGAAGAACGTCACGGGAAAGGTCCGCACCGTCATCGAGGCCGCACTCTCCCAGCAGGGTGTCCCCTACTCGTGGGGCGGCGGCAACGCGGGCGGCAAGTCGAGGGGCATCTGCTGCTCCCCCAGCGGGAAGAGCGGCGTGGGCATCAACGGCTTCGACTGCTCCGGGCTGACCCAGTACGCGTACGCGCAGGCCGGCATCAGCCTGCCGCGCGTCGCGGCCGCCCAGGCAGGTGTCGGCAAGCGGATCCCGGCCGGCCTCGGCACGAGCGCGCTTAGAGCCGGTGACCTCGTCTTCTACGCCACCGCTCCCGGACGCGATGCAACGATCTATCACGTCGGGATCTACGTGGGCGGCGGCAAGATGGTCAACGCTCCCCGCCCGGAGACCGTGGTGCGCTTGGACTCCGTCAACGCGATGTCGGGCTTTGCGGGGGGAGCGCGGCTGCTGTGACCACCGCCCCGCGCTCACCGCGCCTGTTGTTGTTGAGCACCGTCATGCTTGCCGTCGCAGGTGTCGCCCTGCTGGGCCTACCGCAGGAGCAACCCGCCCCGGCGTCGACGGCGCACGCGACCACGGATCCATCATCGGCGGCCACCGTGCCTGCCGCCAGCAAGCCGACCGCTGACACGGCTGCCTCCGCGCCGTCCGCCGCATCGCCTTCGTCGGCCGTCGAGTCCGCTCTGCCGCCGCACGGCGAGGGCACGGCCGGCGACCCGGCCATCCAACGGAACTTGGAGGCGGCCTGGCCCGCCGACCTTCCCGCAGGCGACGAGCGGGAGCTGCTGACCGCCGGTCGTGCTCTGCTGCGCGCGGACGCCACCGGAGTCGGCCGCGCGAAGTGGCCAGAGGTCTTCCTCGGCTCGGGCCAGGCGGTAGCCCCGGCTTTCGCCACCGCTCGCTTCCGTATCCAGGCCGCGATCGCCCGCCGCGACGGCAGCCCGGACACGGCGGTGGTCCATCTGGTGTGGGCCGGCATGGACCGCGGCGGCACCTTCACCGACCTGCGCATCACCGACTGGCACTTCACCCGCACTATCAAGAAGGGAGCAGCGACGTGGACTCCGCAGCCCCGTACCTGACGGACCGGGCCGATGACACGGCCGCTGGTCAGGTACTCGACCTGGTCACCGGCCTGGTTGACGCCGCCGACTGGCTATACGACCACTGGTACCTGCTCGCCCTGGCGATCGCCGCGTGCTGGGGCGCGGGTGAGCTGGTGGTACGTCGGCTCGCTGCCAAGGCTTCGGCCGAGCGGATGGCCCTGGAGCTCGTCTCCAACCGGCATTTCGACCCGGGCCTGGAGGAAATCTTCCGGCGCGGTGTCCAGCTCGCCCGCGCATCGACGGCCATGCCTTGGTGGGCACCCCGCAGAGCCAAGGCAGTACAGATCCGGCTGCGCGCGGACGGCAGTGCGCCACTGCGTTACCGCATCGAGGGCCCTGCGGGCGGTGAACGCCTGTTGTCCATCACCCCGTTCGGGCCGGACGTCACCGTCAATCGCGCCCGGCCGATCGTCGACGAGCCGCGGACGCACACAGTGCGAGCCGAGTTCATCCTGCGAGGCAAGCTCACCTCTCCGCTGCGTGAAGTACCGCTCACACCCGACCCGCTTCAGCCGCTCATTGACGCCGTGTCCGACCTGCGCGCCGAGCTCGGCGACCTCGCCGAGGTCCGGCTCGACATCCAGCGCGCCCCCAAGTGGGCGTTGCGAGCGCGCCGCCTGCAGCTGATGAGCGCCGCACGCCGGTCCGAACGCCGGGAATCCCAGCGGGCCGCGCGCTGGCTGCGGCAGGACGCCAGCGGCATCGAGGACTCCCTGGGCTGGCAGATGCAGCAGCTCCTCAGTGACAAACCCGGCTCGGGATCCGGACGGCGGCTGGTGATGCCACCCGTTCCCCGCCGAGTGGAGCCAACCGAGGCACTGGGCAAGCTCGCCGAGGACGACCACCTGGTCCGGGTCCAGCTGCTGGTGATGTGCGCCTCGAACACCGAGGGCCGCGCCCAGGCCCGGCTCGCCCAGCTCCAGGCCGCATTCGACGTGTTCGGCGGCCGCTCCCGGTGGGCCATGCGCGGCTGGCGGCTGGGACCGTGGCGGGTGGGCGCCGACCACTGGCCCACCCGGCATGGCTTCGAGCGCCGCTGGAATCTGGGGCACTGCCAGCCTCCCCGCGCGAACTGGGTGCGGCTGGAGGAACTCACCGGCCTGCTCAAGCCCCCGACCACGCACTGCCGTCTCCCGGTACTCGCCGGCGATCTGCCAACCTTCGAATTCGGCGATCCCGAGTTGCTCCTGCAGGGCATCTACCGGGGCCCGGACAGTAGAGAGCGGATGGTCGCCACCTACGCCGAGGAGACCCTGTTCGAGGTCGGGGTCGGCAAGGCGGGCGGCGGAAAGACGGAGAGGGCCCTGGCGCAGGCGATCGGCTGGGCGCACGCGGGCGGAGGGCTGATCTTCGTCGACCCGCACCGCGACTCCTGGCCGCGCGCCACCACGTTCCTTGCGCACAAGGCGCTGATGCCGCGGATCGCATTGATCGACCTCAACGGCCTGGGCCCCAACCCGCGGGTGAGTTCATGGAACCCGCTCGGCATGTACCAGGGCCAGGCCGCGCACGAGGTCGTCGAAGCGATCGCCGACGCATACGCTTCCGTACTGGCCTGGGACGACGCGACAGCCCCTCGTGCGCTCACCATCCTCACCGCCGCGCTGGCCGTCCTGGTCGCGGTCAACCAGGCGGCCTGCCAGGCAGGCCGACCCGAGGACCAGGCCACGATCTTCCACATGCGGGCCCTGCTCACCGACGCCAAGTTCCGCAAGGCAGCGCTCACCGCGGTGGCGGACCGCCTGGATGAGGAGACCCGATCATGGTGGCAGGTGGTGTTCCCCACCTTGCCGCCCGACGCGTTCGCCGTGGTCCTCAACCCGATCTCCCGGCTGGCCGCCAACCCGGTCACCCGCGCCTTCCTCGGTCAGCCGATCGGCGTGTACAACATCCGTGCCGCGATGGACTCCAACATGATCGTGTGGGTATGCCCGGGCGGCAACGGGCCCACCGACCGTCTCTTGACTGCCCTGCTCGCCCGTGACCTGCTGCGGGCCGCACGCTCCCGGCGTGATACGCCTGAAGAGAAGCGGGTGCCGTTCCGCCCGTACTTCGACGAGCTGATCACGCTGACCGGTGCGGCACCAGAGACCATCGCGAGCATGTTCGAGGATCTCCGGAAGTACCGGTGCCACATCCACGGCACGACCCAGCTGCTGGCCCGCCTCCCGTCCGCGGTCCGCCTGTCCCTGGTGCAGAACGCGTCCACGCTGGCCACCACCGCCGGTTCGAAGTCTGCGATCGCACCCATTACCGCAGAGTGGGGCGACACCCCCAGCCCAGATCGGGTCGCCACCATGGAGCGGTTCGAGCACTTCGTCTCCATGAACGTGCACGGCCGCCGTATCGGGCCCATCCAGCTGCGCGGGCCTCATCTCGATGACGTCTTCGCCGCCCAGGCCCGCCCGAAGGACGTCCCCGCGCTGGAACATGCCGCCCAGGCGAACGCCCAAGCGCTCCCCCTGGGCCAGCTCACGGACCGCGCCGCCGAACAACTCGGCCGTGTCGCTGCCTTCCTGGCCGAGCACTCCCCTGCCGGCGCCGCCGCTGTCGACCTGTCAAAGGAAAAGGAGTTCGGATGACCACCGCCCAGCCGAAGGGCCGCACGACGGCGGGTTTCACGCCCAGTCCTGAGGAGCCGCTCGCGCATCAGCTCCTGGCCACCCTCGCCCAGCACCGCATGGCCTCCACCAATCAACTGCATGTCCTGCTGCGGCCCGAGCGCTCCCGCCAGTCGGTCTCGGAACGCCTGAACGAGCTGCTCGGCAAGCACCTGGTCGACTTCGTAGTGCTGCCGCAGTCGAACCGCACCCGGGTCTGGTACCTCACGCCGAAGGGCGCCCGCCTCACCCGGGACTGGCCGGCGCTACGAGGCCGCCCGCCCTATCCGATCACCTCTGCGACGGCCGCCTCGCTGAAAACTCCCCACACCCTCACAGTCCTGCGCACACATCTGGAGTTCGTCGCCGATGCCCGCCGCCGCGGCGACGAGCACGGCCACCTCGACTGGACGCCGGAGGTGTTCCACTCGATCGGCGACGGCGAAAAGGTCGTGGCCGACGCGGTCATGCACTACACCCTCATCGACGGCCAACAGCGGCGGAAACTGAGGGCGTTCGTCGAGATCGACCGGGCCACGATGAGCAGCGAGCGCCTGGCCGCCAAGCTGATCGAGTACGCGAGACTGTGGACCTACGATCCGCAGCCAGCCGGTCGACGCCGGCATCCGACTTCGCAGGGATGGCTGCGCTGGTACCCGGTGTTTCCCCGGGTCCTGTTCGTACTGACCGGCGCTGGGCGCCAGGCGATGGACACCCGGATCAGCGGCCTCAAGGCCATGGTCGCCCACCATCCGCTCGTGGCCGACCTCGCCCGCGAAGTGCCGCTGGGAGCGGTGGTTCTGGAAGACCTGGAAGAGCACGGCCCCACCTCTGATGTATGGGTCCCTCTGACGGGCGGCAAGCCCCGCTCGTGGACCGAGCTGTGACATCACGACGACGGCTACGGCCCGAATGTCGGGCCTTGCAGCTACTACCGAAACCCTTGAAATTTGCGTAAGCGAACGACTAGTTTACTTCTGCACAGCGAAATCGCAAGAAGAGCCGGCGAGGGGAGATCTCGTTCGCGCAAACGGTGACTGACAACTGCTGTGCGAAGTCGCCCCGTACGTGGGTGACCGGAACAAGGACATCCGGTTTCGAAAGTGACTGGTTACGTCCCGAGATGTACGAGTGAACTCACATATCACGCTGGGAAGTTGACTGGCATATGCGTAATCTTGCCGCTACGCAAACGGATCACCGCAGCTGGACCAGGCCGCGGAGCCGGAGAGCCGTCCGTGGGCGGCTCAGGCAGCGGTTAGAGCACACCGCGCCGTACGGGGAGGCATCGTGAAACGTCGCGCACGTCAGATTCACCACTCCAATGTGCACTTTCGAAAGACCGCCGTCGCCTCCATCACGCTGTGCGCTGCGCTCGCGCTGACCGCGTGCAGCTCATCCGACGGGAAGGATGAGGCAGACGAGTCCCCGAGCGTCGCGCAGTCCCCGACGTCGTCTGCCACCGCTGACCCAAAGGTGACGGCGAAAACGGAGGCGATCGCTGCGTACGGGGCCTATTGGCAGGAGATGGAGAAGCTCTACGCCGACCCGACCGGCAAGAGCGCACATCTTGATCAGTACGCCGCATCGGCGGCGCTGAAGAACGCCGAGGCAGACGCCAAGCGCGCTCATGACCGCGGCCGCATCTACACCGGCAGCGTCGCCCTCACCGAGCAGACAGTCACCAAGGTCGATGCCTCGGGCAGGATCCCCAACGCGACCGTCTCCAGCTGCCTGGACATCTCCAAGTGGCGGAGGGTCGATGCCAAGACCAAGAAGCCGGTGTCCCTCCCGGCGAACCGGCTGACGAAGTACCTGATCGTCAGCACCGTCGAGAAGTATCCGGGCGGGTGGCGCGTCACCCGTGATGAACCACAGGGGAAGTCATGCTGACGCGCCGCATGGCCATCACCGCGGCAACTGTCCTGGCGGCGCTGTCTGTCCCTGTCACCAGCTACGCCGACGATGACCCCAAGGGCGGCGGCATCGAGTGCGGCCTGTACGACTGCGAGGTCGAGGTCGACGTCCCAGGGCAGACCGGCGGCCAAGCCGGCGGCAGTGGCAGCGGCAGTACGGACGGTGGAAGCGGTTCGTCTGACAGCGGCGGCTCCGCCGACAAGACGGTGTGCACATACAAGCTCGCGGACCCGCAGCCACCTGCCGGCAGCTTGGACTGGGAAGGCCACGAACCCGGCGACGGGGCCGTGTACGAGCAGACCTGTGGTTGGGGCGGCGTCGACGGAGACACCATCGTTCGGATGGTCTGGTTGGCTGATCCCCCTCCGCAGGAGACCGTTGATCCGGCTGTCTTGGCGCAGCGGGCCGTCGACTCGATGACTCTGCTTGGCCCGGACATCGCCAGTCCGCGTGCGGCCGGGAAGTACACCGTCGGTGTTCCGATGTGGATGTGGGTCAACCAGAGCGCCACAACTTACGGGCCCAACACGGCTTCGGCGTCAGCGGGCGGGATCACCGTCACTGCGACCGCGAAGGTGTCGAAGATCGTGTGGAGGATGGGCGACGGCGCCAGCGTGTCGTGCAACGGCCCCGGCACGCCCTACCAGGCGTCCGAGGGTATGGCGCAGTCGCCGACCTGCGGACACGTGTATTCCAAGACCTCAGCCGGCGCCAAGAGCGGCAGGTTCCCGGTCACCGCGACTTCGACGTGGACGATCGACTGGCAGGGCGGCGGGCAGGCCGGCCAGCTCACCGAGATCCGGCAAACCAACGTGCAGGTGGCGATCGGCGAGCTGCAGGTCGTCAGGTAACGCCGCCGGAAGGACACAACGTTGAGCAAGACCCAAGAACGTACAAGCACACCCAGCTCGAACGGCGTCCCCCAGCAAGGACATCCGGCCGGTCCCATCGCTCCCCCGCGGGTGTCGGCTCGCCGTCGCCGACCAGGTGTCATCGCTCTGTCGCTGGCGCTGATCGCCGCCGGAGGGGCCGGAGTTGCCGTCCTGCTGCTGCAGGTCGGCAATCGCACCGAGGTGGTGACCGTCGTCCGCGACGTCCAGGTCGGCCAGGTCGTGACCGAGGACGACCTGGGCAAGGCCTCCATCGCCCTGGACCCGTCCGTCCAGGCGGTGCGCGGCACCGACATGGACTCGGTCGTGGGCAAGCGGGCCGCGGTCGAGCTCAAGCCTGGCTCCCTGCTCGCCCCCGCTCAGGTGACAAAGGACTCGCTGGTGAAGGGCGGCGAGCAACTGGTGCCGATCGGGCTCAAGCCCGAGCAGGTACCGGCAACGGCGCTTGTGCCCGGCCAGGAGGTACAGCTGGTCCACGTCCCGGCCCAGGGCCAGGCGGACGCCGACAAGACCTCGAACACCCCGCCGGAGACCATCGACGGGCGGGTGGTGAAGGCTTCCGGCGCCGCTCCCGGCACTGGGATCGTGGTCGTCGACGTCGCCACCACCGCGGACGAAGGCCCGAGGGCCGCCGCGTGGGTGTCGGCCGGGACCCTGCGCCTGGTCCTCGCTGCTCCGGACGGCAACTGATGGCGGTGATCGCACTCGCCGGGTGCAGCGGCGCGCCCGGCGTGACGACGAGTGCTCTCGCCCTGCTGCTGTCATGGCCCCTTGACCCGGGCCGGCGGATGATCCTCGCCGAGTGCGACCCGGACGGCGGCGCCGTGCTGCACGGCCTGCTGCAGGGTTCGCTGGGCGACCGGTACGGGCTGCGCAACCTTTCGGTAGCCGCCCGAAAGAACGAGTTCAGCGACGCCTTCTGGCGCCAGCTGATCGACCTCAGCAGCGAGGACGGCAAGAAGGAGTCCCCCCGCGACCGGCTGCTGCTGCCCGGCATCACCGACCCGGCGCAGGCGGCGAGCTTGGGATCGGTCTGGAAGATCCTGGCGCAGATGTTCCGCGGCATCGAGGCCCAGACCCACCACGACGTCCTGATCGATCTCGGCCGCCGCGGGGCGTACGGGCCATCCGGCGTCCTGGCGGAGCAGGCTGACGCCGTCTTCGTCGTGGTCCGCAACACGCTGCGCTGTCTGCAAGCAGCCGAGGGGCGGGTGCGCACGCTCGAAGAGCGGATCGGCGACGTCAGCGTTCTGATGATCGACGAAGGGCCGTACCCGGCGGGCGAGGTACAGCGCGTTCTTCAGGTACCGGTGGTGGCCACGCTGCCGTACATGCCGAAGGACGCCCGCGTACTGTCCGACGGAGCCGAGCAGCCGCGCCACTTCACGAAGTCGCCGCTCATGAAAGCCGCCCGCACGGCAACCAATCTCCTGATTCAGCGGGCCGCTCTGCGCCGGGCCCGCCTCGATCCCCGCGGTCTGCGCGCCGCAGGCGGGGAGGTGACCCATGCACGGTAGGCCCCTGCACCCAGACCCGAGCGTGGCACCACCGCCCCCAACGCGGGTGCCCCACAGCAACGGCACACCTTCACCTGCCGGTGCTGCCTCGAGTACACACGCGCTCGGCGCCGCCGTTCCTCAGCTCACCGTCGACTACAAAGTTGCCCGGGACATCGCCTCCCAGGTCGCCAAGCAGCGCGAGGAACTGCTGAAGACCAAGCCCGATATGGACCTGGCCAGCGAAGAACAGCGCTGCCTGAACTGGATCGCTGAGGCCGTCGCGCTGTGGTCGGACGCCCAGGCCATGACGCCGCAGGAGGACGAGGCACTGCGGCGCGCCGTGTACGACCTGCTCTTTAGGGCCGGCAGGCTGCAGCCGTACCTGGACGATGACCGGGTCGAGGACATCATCATCCAGGGCCCGCACGAGGTGTGGCTCGACTACGGCGACGGCCGACGCCGCAAGGTGGGGCCGATCGCCGAGTCGGAAGAGGAACTGCTGGAACTGCTGAGGGAGTTGGCCCGGGGCTCTGGGCACAACGAGCGCACCATCTCCACCGCGAACCCCACCCTCGCTCTGTCTTTGCAGGACGGCTCCCGCCTCCAGGCCATCACAGGGCTGGGGCCGATGACCTATGCAGTCATCCGCCGGCACCGGGTCTCCCACGCCGATCTCGACGACCTCGTACGGCTGGGCACGATTGATCCGATCCTGCGCGAGTTCCTCGGCGCGTGCGTGCGCGCCGAGAAGAACATCATGATCGCGGGAAAGCAGAAGGCCGGGAAAACGACCCTGATGCGGGCGATGCTCAAGGAGTTCGACCCGGAGTGCCGGTTCGCCACCATCCAGACCGAAGATGAGCTGTTCGCCCACGCCAACGGCTACCACCGGCAGGTCGTCTCCCTGGTCGGCCGCGAGTCCAACGGTGAGAAGGACGTCACCGGACGCGGCGCGGGCGAGGTCACGCTGCTGGACTTGATGCATCCCGCGCTGCGGATGTCGCTGGAGCGGATCGTGGTCGGCGAGGTCCGCGGGCCCGAAGTCGTCGCGATGATGCAGGCGTTGACGAACGGGTCGGGCGGCAACCTGTGCACGATCCACGCCCGGCGCCCGGACATCATCTTCGACCGGATCGCCGAGCTGTACGCGCTCGCCCAGGAGAACCTGTCCGAGCAGCTCGCCTACCGGCAGACCGCCAACGGCCTGGACTTCATCGTCTACGTCGACATGACGGACGAGACGCAGATCGGCGGCCGGCGCCATCGCTATGTCTCCCACGTCCTGGAGCTCACCGGGATCGGCGAGAACGGCCGCCCGGCCACGAACACCGTCTTCTCCCCCGGAACCGAGTTCGGGGACCTGCGGGCCGTGCCGCGCATGGACCCGGGCTGCATCGACGACCTGCGCCGTGTGGGCTTCGACTCCTCCCTGCTGCAGCAGCCCTATGGGGCCTGGCAGGCGCCGCTGCCTCTGCTGGTGGAGGTGCGCCGGTGATCCTTTTGTGGGGGCTGCTGTGCGGCATGGCCGTCGTCGGCGGGCTGATCGGCGTGGTGGCCGGTGTCGTGGGCACCACCGCGCCGCGTCGGGCTCCGCTGCGGCAGCGGTGGAAGGTCCTGCGCGCCGGAAAGGAGCAGAGCGCGGACGTCCGGCTGCGGCGCCGGACTCTCGCGGTCTTGGCGGCCGCGGTCTTCGTGGCCGTGTGGCTGGTCTCGGGGAACTTCGTGGGCGGAGCACTGCTCGGTGCGGCCGTCATCGGTGTGCCGTGGTTGATCACTCCAGCGCAGATGGCGCAGGAGCGCATCGGCCAGCTGGAGGCGCTCAGTGAGTGGACCCAGCGGCTGGCGGGCTTGCTCCGGCTGGGCATGGGCCTGGAACAGGCGATGATCACCAGCCGGCAGGGGGCGCCACAGGAACTCGCCCCGCAGATCGTCAACCTGTCCGACCGACTGCGTCTGGGCTGGCGCCCGGACGGAGCGCTCCGCGCGTTCGCCGAGGAGCTCGACGACGTCACCTCGGACAAGGTGGTGGCCGCGCTCATCCTGTCCGTCAATGACCGCGGCCCGGGCCTGGCCCAGGCTCTGGAGGACTTGGCGGGCACGGTCCGCGAGGAGGTCGCCAAGAAGCGCGCCATCGAGGCGGACCGGGCCAAGCCCCGCACCACCGTGCGGTGGATGACCATCATCACCGTGGGCATCGTGGTGGCGGGGTTCTTCGTGCCGTCCTACACGAAGCCCTACTCCACGCTGCTCGGGCAGCTGGTGCTGGCCTTCCTTACCGCCGGGTTCATCGGGGTGCTCGCCCTGATGCGGCAGCTGGGATCGTTCCGACGCATTCCGCGCTTCCTGATCACCGACCCCTCCAGCACCGTTCGGCTGCCTGCGCCTGCGGCGGAGCCGGACGTGCCGGTCGCTGGCCCTGAGCCGCAAGGAGTCACCTCATGAACCTGCTTCCGGTGGTCCTGGCAGGTGGCACTGTGGGTGCCGGTTTCGCACTGCTGGTGCGGGAACTGCTGCGCCCCCAGCCTGCCTTGGGGCCGGCCCTCGCCCGCACTGCCCCGGCCACGTTGACCATGCCCGAGCCGGAACTGGACCGCGATGAAGAGTGGGGCCGGTGGCTGCTGGCCCGCCTCGAGCGTCTGCCCGGCGTCCGGATCCCCACCACCAACCTCGCCCTGCTCGGTCAGGGGCCGGGCCAGTTCATGCTGAAGAAGACCGCGCTCGCTGGTCTCGGCCTGCTCTGCCCGGTGATAGCGACGATCCCGTGGATCATCGCAGGCGTCTCCCTGCCGTTCTACGTGCCTGCCGGCGTCGGACTCCTCATCGCGGGACTGCTGTTCATCACTCCCGATCTCGCGGTACGGGATCAGGCCAAGCGGGCAAGGGAGGAGTTCGCGCACGCCCTGTCCGCGTACCTCGACCTGGTCGCGCTCAAGCGGGCCGCCGACGCCGGCCCCGCCGAGGCCCTGGAGAAGGCCGCCGAGGTCGGCGAGGGCTGGCCGTTTTTGTATCTGCAGGGCGCGCTGCGCCGGGCTCGGCTGGAGAAGATCCCGCCCTATGAGGCGCTGATGCAGCTCGCCCACGAGTACGACCTGCCCGTCCTGGACGACGTCGCCGACATCATGCGCGGCAGCGCTACCGACGGCGCAGCCGTCTACAAGGCGCTGCGGGCCCGTACCGCGGCGCTCAACGCCGAACTGTTGGCCGACCAGGCCGCCGAGGCGAACGCGGCCAGCGAGAAGATGACCGCGCCGGGAGCCCTCTTGGCCGTCCTGGTGATGCTGCTGATGGCATTCCCCGCGGTGATCCGCATGCTGACCGTCTGAGACCCAGCAACTCGTTCAACGCACCAGAGAGGTAAGCAATGAAGCACACCGCAGCCCGCACCCGCCGTGCTGTCCTCCGGGCGACCACGCACCCGCACGCCGGCTCGTGCACCGCGTCCCGCGGACCGGGCCGTGGCCGCCGGGGCGCGCGCACCTGGGCACGCGCGAACCGTGCGGTCCTCCGGCTGACCACCCGAGTTCAGGACAGTCTTCAGGAGGCCGCCCGCCGACCGGACCGCGGCGACATCAGCACCACCACCGTCATCATCTGGGTGGCCGCCGTCACCGGCGCCGTCCTGATCGCCGGAACCATCGCCGTCGTGATCGCCAAGTACAACGGTCAGCTCAACGGTCTGTGATGGCGGCTCGGGATCAGCTGAAGGGCTGGTGGCAGGGGCGAAGATGGCGCGACGACCGGGGGGACACGTCCATCCAGATGGCGATCATCTTTCCGTTCGTGCTGCTCGCCACGGTGGCCGTCATCCAGGCCTCGATGTGGTACTACGCACGGCAGATCGCCCTGACCGCTGCCCGCGAGGGCCTCACCGCTGCCCGCGCCTACGAGTCGAGCCCAGGCGAGGGCGCGGCCCAGGCGAGGGACGTGCTGAGCCGGACAGCTGGTGACAGCCTGCGCGGCTACAGCGTCTCCGCCAGCAGCGACGGACAGCGGGTGCGGGTTGTGGTGTCCGGCACGGCCCTGTCGATGATCCCGGGCCTGTCGGGCTTGCAGGTCACCCAGTCGGCGTCCGGCCCGGTGGAGCGCTGGACCGTACCGGGGGAGTGAACCAGATGCGATACACGGCCCGATGGGCTCGCAGGCTCCGAAGAGATGAGGGCAGCGCCGCGATCGAGGCTGCCATCGTCCTCCCAGCCCTGATCATGTTCCTGTGTATGGCCATCGCTGGTGGACGCATCGTCACCTCCGGAGCGAAGATCGACGCGGCCGCTGAGGACGCGGCGCGGGAGGCCTCCATTCACCGCACAGCGGCGGCCGCCCAGAGCGCCGCGCAGGCAGCAGCCGCCGAGTCCCTGAACGACCAGGGCATCAAGTGCGCGTCCACCAGCGTCAACATCAACACCGGCGGTCTGAACGTGCCGGTGGGGCAGGTAAGTACGGTCACCGCGACCGTGACCTGCACCGTCAATCTCTCCGATCTGCTGCTTCCCGGGGTTCCCGGAGCGAAGACGCTCACGTCGACCGCCACCTCTGTAGTGGACCAGTACAGGCAGCGGGGTGACTGATGATCCTCCGTCATTCAGGCCTATGGCGAACGCGGCTGGACGACGCCGGAGGCATCACCGTGTTCGTCGCCGTATGCGTCATCGCGCTGATCGGGATCATCGGCGTCGCCGTCGACGGCGGCAGCAAGATGCGTGCCACGGAACGCGCCGACTACATCGCCGGCGAAGCCGCCCGGGCGGGCGGGCAGGCCATCGATCCTGCCGAGGCCATCAGCGGCACCGCGATCGTCGTGGATCCGCAGGAAGCAGTGGCCGCCGCCCAGGCCTACTTGGGCTCCGCCGGCGCCACCGGCACGGTCAGCGTGTCCGGCGACGGCAAGACCCTCACCGTCGACGTCACCGGCTCCTACGACACGAAGTTTCTGTCTGTGGTGGGGATCGGCTCGTTGTCGGTGACCGGCCATGGCAAGGCCACCCTCCTGCATGGCGTCACTGCTCCTGAAGGAAACTGATGCGCACCACCCCCTCCCCCGCCGCGACGGCCGCCCGCACCCTGGTCCGGGTCCTCAAGGCCGTGCTGAGCTTGATCGTCCTGGCTGCTGCGGTCGCCGGGCTGCCGCTGTTGCTGGCCTGGGCCACCCCGGTCATCTGGGGTTCCACCCACGACGACCTCAGGCACTTGCTGGACCGGCAGGACACGGGGGCGGTGTTTCTGCTGCTGCTCGTCGTGGTGGGCTGGATCGGGTGGGCGCAGTTCGCGTTCAGTGCCGTCCGCGAGCTGATCGCACAGTTGCGTGGCCGCACCTGGCACGCCCCGCGGGGTCTGGGCTCCTCACAGCGGGCCGCCGCTCTTCTGATCGGCAGCATCCTGGTCCTGCTGCCCACCAGCTCGGCTCTGGCCTCCGACGCGCAGGCCGCGCCAGCCACGACCGCAGCCCTCATCCCCGGCCAGGCGACGCAGGCCCCGCAAAGCACCGAAGCCGATCGGCCCCCCGCGTCCGCCGCGAGCACCTCGACGTCGCCGTCGTTGTACACGGTGCGCGAGGTGCGGCCCGCAGAGAGCCTGTGGGGCATCGCCGAACGGGAGTTGGGGGACGGCGAACGGTGGAGGGAGATCGCCGACCTGAACGAGGGCCGGACCATGGTCGATGGCCAGGTCTTCCGCGCGAACAGCTTTCTGCAGCCCGGCTGGCAGTTGGAGATGCCCGAACCCGCCGATGTCGCAGGAGGCGTCCGTACGCAGCTGGGGGGCGACGCCCCGGCTGCCGACGAGAAGGGCGAGCACGCCGTCACGGTGAAGTCCGGCGACTACCTGTCAAAGATCGCAGAGAAGGAACTCGGCGATGGCGACAAATGGCCTGAGCTGTTCGCGGCCAGCCGGGGCAAGCCGCAACCTGACGGCCTGCCCGCAATCACCGACCCGGACCTCATCCGCCCGGGGCAACAGGTCACTGTGCCAGGCACCCAGCCCGCCCAGCCGCCCCAGGACCCTCACGACGGGGAAGAGTCGGGCAGCAAGGAGACCACTCCCCCAGCCGCCGAGAAACCCGACGGTGAGCAGACTCCGGGCGAGCGCACGGACGAGGGACAAGCGCCCGCGCCCAGCCACACCGCAGCGCCTGCACCGGAAGTCTCGGCCACCAGCCCGCAGGCGAGCCGCCCTGCCCAGGAGCGGAAGCAGGATCAGGCCTCTCCCTCCGCATCCGCCTCCGCGACGCCCGGGCCCAGCGCAAGCGTCTCGCCCTCTGCCGTCTCACCGTCGGCTGAGTCATCCGGCTCCGCCACCGCGTCACCCGCCACCACGGCGTCCGAGACCCCGGCGACGGCCCCGGCCAGCAGCCCGCTGAGCCTGCGTACCGTTCTCGGCGCCGGCGCGCTCCTGGCCGCCGCCATCACCGGGGCCCTCGCCCTGCGCAGGACGCTGCAGCGCCGCCGCCGCAAGCCCGGCGAGAAGATCGCTATCGCATCGGAGACATCCACCGCAGAGGCCCAGTTGGCGGCGGCCGCCGAGCCGGGCGGCGCTGCACGCCTGGACGTGGCACTGCGGACCCTGGCCCATGCCACGGCGCGGGAGGAGGACCCCGCGCTCGTGCCGCCGCTGCGGGCCGCACGAATCGGCACCCGCGCGGTGGAAGTGCTGCCCGAGGATCTCTCCCAAGAGGCGCAGGCGCCCTTCGTCTCCGGCGAGGGAGGTTGGTGGGTCCTGGCCCCAGATGCGGTCCTGTTGGACGAGGAGGCCGCCCGCGAGGTGCCGGCACCGTATCCAGGTCTGGTCACGGTCGGCAGCACCGCGGCGGGTGAGCTTGTGCTGCTCAACCTCGCGCAGTTGCCCGCCCTGCTGCTGGACGGCAACCCGGTCCACATCTCCGAGGTGTGCACCTCCCTCGCCCTGGAACTCGGGATGAGCCCGTGGGCGAGTGAAGTCGAGGTCGTGACGATCGGATTCGGCGAGGACCTGCCGCAGTTGCTTCCCACCGCGCGGATCGCCCACATGCGGCAGGCCACACACGCGCTGCGGGACCTGTCCGAGCGGCTGCTGGAAGCGCACCAGATGCCCGAGACCCAGCACCAGCCATATCTGCTGCTCTGCGCGTCATCTCTGGACGCGGACACGGCCTGGCAGTTCGCCGATGTCATCGACAAGTCCGGCCCAGTGCCCGTCACTCTGATCGCCCCAGCGAGTTCGGCGGCCGCACACTTCCCTGAAGCGGAAATCCTCAACGCCTCACTCAGCGAGCCACAGAACCTCGACTACGCTGGCCTAGACATCACGGTGCAGCGCCTGGAGCACGCCGCCTACGTGCAGATCACCACCGCACTGAAGGTGTCCGGGCAACCGTCACACCCGGCCGAGGGTCCCTGGCAGGACGTCCCGGACGAGCCCGACAGCGTTCAGCAGCCGGATCCTCCAGTTTCGGAGGAACCCATCGCGCCTACGCCCGCTGCCACGAGCCCCTCGTTGACAGCAGCATCTGACTCGGGCGGCGAAGTGTTCCCGGCTCTGCTCGCCGCCACCACCGATCCCTCCGGACTTGCCCTTCTGCCCACGACGCGGACTAAGGCCGACGGCAAGAGCGGCCCGGACACCGAGACATCACCCCCAGCCCCCGTGCCACTGACGGCGGCGGACACCGGCGATCAAGAGGCCGGGGAGACTGACGACCACGAGGACTCCGGCGAGGAGCACAAGCCAGAGGCGGAGGGGTGCGAGGCGCACGACCTGCACGCGCCGGAGATCCGCGTCCTGGGACCGGTCGAGGTGACCGGCGTGGACAGCACCGGCCACGGCCCCCGGATGGCACAACTCGCCGCGTTGTTGTTCTTCCGCCCCGGGCGCAGCGCTGACGCCTTGTGTTCGGACATGGATCCCGTCAGTCCTTGGTCGCTGAGCACCCTCAACGCCCGGATGCAGGGCCTGCGTCGCTCGTTGGGGAACGACCCGGCCGGCGATCCCTACGTGCCGCGCCGGAAGACCGGCGAGAGCCCCTACCGGCTCTCCCCCGGCGTGCGCTGCGACTGGACCCGCTTCCTCCAGCTCGTCGAGCGGGCCCTGCCGCTGGGCCCGGCCGGCCTGTCCGACCTTGAGCGGGCGCTCACTCTGGTGCGGGGCCGGCCGTTCGGCGGCAAGGCCCTGCCCTGGGCCGAGCCGTACCAGCAGGAGATGATCACCCGCATCATCGACGTCGCGCACACCGTGGCCACCTACCGCACGCCCGCAGGACCGCACCACGACCTCAGCGCAGCTCGTCAGGCCGTCGCGACCGGTCTCGACGTCGACGACACGGCAGAGCTGTTGTATCGGGACTGGCTGCGGATCGAGTATGCGGCCGGGAACCGGCAGGGACTGCATACCGCCATCACCCGGGTGCAACAGATCAACCGGTCGCTGGACTGCTCTCTGGAGACGGAGACCGAAGCCCTCATCCACGAACTCCTCAACGGCTCGGGTACGTCGAAGCGCAAGGTCCTCTAAGTGGTGCTCTGCGAGACAGCCCAATGCTCACGGTGACGAACCGCACGGCCGATGATCTCGGCAATTGGCCTGGGTCAAGGCGCGCCCCTTCGCTCAGACCCAGCACGGCCTTCAGCAGGTGACAGCCGCGTAGGGTCAGGGCTGATTGACAGGGATCGCCAAGAACGGGCCCCAGCTGATGGAAGCTTCGGCATGAATGCGCGCATCCGCGAAGTCGACCGTGCCGCCGGAGAACGTGGCGCCGTCAAAGGCGACTGTTCCGCCGGAGAACGTCGCTCGATCGAAGGCGACTGTGCTGCCGGAGAACGTGGCGCCGTCGAAGGCGACCGTGCTGCCGGAGAACGTCGCTCCATCGAAGGCGACACCGCCGCCGGAAAATGACGAGCGGCTGAAGTGGACCGTGCCGCCGGAGAACGTCGCGCCGCCGAAGGCGACTCCGCGGTCGGAGAACGTCGCAATGATGAAGTCAACCACGCCGCCGGAGAACGTTGCGCGGATGAAGTAGACCGCGCCGCCGGAGAACCTGCCGCGGACGAAGTGGACCCTGCCGCCGGAGAACGTGGCGTGACTGAAGTCGACCACGCCGCCGGAGAACGTCGCTCCATCGAACTCGACCCTGCCGCCGGAGACTGTCGCGCCGATGAAGTTGACCACGCCGCCGGAGAACGTGGCCTGGCTGAAGTCGACCACGCCGCCGGAGAACACCGCGCCCCTGAAGTCGCCGCCATCGAAGACGGCCCCCGTGAAGTCCAAGTCGCACCCGCACCAGGTGGTGGGCGCGGCGGGGTTTCGAAGGTGATCACGAATGGTCCGAATGATCGTGAGGCGGACTTCTCGCTCGCCTTTCACGGCTCCCGCCGCGGCTGGGTCGGGCTCGTAGGGCATCCGCAGGTAGGCGCACAGCACGTCAATGCACACCTGACGCTGCTCGGGCCAGTCATCGGCCAAGCGCGCCATCGCGTACACCCCGGCGAGGCGTACTGCGGGCTGGTCGTGGCCGAGCTGCTCGGCCGCCGTGGTGTACCGGTCGGCGAGCTGGGTGGCGTCCGCACGATGGGAGGCTCCTTCATCGAGGAGCTGCTTGCGGTAGGCGTACAGGCCGGCGAGGACGGCACCAGCCAGGGTCAGGACGGTGACCGTCGTCTTGATGACATCGGGGACCTTGACGGGCTCCTTGCCGGTGTTATCGGCGGTGAGGAGCGCGTCTGCACCCTGATAGAGGCCATACGCGAGTGCTGAGACGAGGACCAACGCGATGGGTGCGACGAGCCATACCGGCCACAGGTCCGGGGTGTGGCGGCCTAGCTGCTTCGGGCGGCGCTTGTCTGTGGACACGCAGCCGATCGTGACGCGCGCCGCGCGGCCGTGAGAGGCGTTTGCCGGCTCTGTGACCAGATGCGCGTCAACCGGCCTTGACTGGCTTCTCGGTGTCCCCGGATGCCGCGTCCCTACAGACGTTCGAGATAGCCCTGGCTTACGGGTCCGCAGGTACTCAAACAGACAGTCAGGCCGCGGGCCGTCACTGCCCGCGAGAGGCCACGTCGCGCGCTGCGTACGCGAGGAGTTCGTTGACGGCGGCCTCGTTGGAGGCGGGAGGACGTGCCCGCCATTCGGTCAGGGTGGCGCGGACGGTCTGCGCAACGGCCTTCGAGTGCTGCACCAAGTCGTCGTCGAGGGCCGTCAGGTCGCCGCTCGTGGTGCGGCCCGTGACGACGATGCGGCCAGCCAGCGGGTACAGGGGCATGCCGCGCCAGGCGCTCGCCAGGGCCCAGGCGGCCAGGTTCTGCGGTAGACCGAGCGCCTGGCCGTTGCCGTGGATGTGCAGAACATCGCGCCGGTGGTACACCCCGTGGTCGACGGCGTCGGATCTGACGTGTTCCTGGATCGCAGACTGCGCATCGGCCGCAGGCAAGTCGAGGTCTGTGACCGTGGCGTCTGGGTCGATGCGCAAGGCCTGCATTTAGTCCTCCTCGTCGGTTCAGGGGCCGGGCTGCGCAGTGCGCAAGGGCGGGATACGCCAGGCAGGCTGCGCAATGATCACAATGCCTGCGCAATGCTCCCCTGATCTGGGGTTTCTTCTCATTGCGCAGCCTGGGGGCGGTGGCCTGAGACCGCGTGTGCAATTGGTGCGCGGTGGAGGTCTACTGCGGTGCGTCGGCGTGGTGGCGGACGAGAGCCTGCCAGCGCCGCTCGAAGTCGACGGCCTGCTCGGCGAGGTAGTCGGCCTTGAGGGGCTTGTTGTACTGCGCAGTGATCCCTTGGGCTGCGCACTCCTGCGCAACGGCGTCGAGCGATGGCACATCGCTGCGCACCCGCTGCCCGGCCCAGATGTTGTACACGCGAAACGGCAGAAGGTAGCGGCGCAGGGTGGCTGGGCTGACCGGCTTGTCACCACGGCCGCGCATTCCCTTGCGGGCCAAGTAGGCGGACAGTTCCTCGGCCTCCCGCGTCGAGGACTGCGTTTCGCCTCCGTTCTGTGTCTGGTACTCCATCCATGCGAGGTAGTAGCGGTCGACGGTGGTCAGGCCGGCAGGCCCGTCCGATGCGCCGCCTTCTTTCGGGAGCGCGTCATCGATGGCGGCGTTCACCCGCGGGGTGCGCTGCTCCTTGGCGGCCTGTGCGCCCGCGCCGGCGGGCGCCGCCTCGGGCTCCCCCTGCTGAACCTCTACGGCGACGTCTTCACCGGGATCCGCGGCAGTCTCACCCGAGGGTGGCTCGCTGTTGCCGAGTTCGTGCTCCTGGAAGCTCGCGACGAAGGCCGCCAAGTCGTCGCCCGTGATGGGGCGGCCGCCGTCTCCGCTGATGGAGTCTCGCTCGTACACGTACGCGGCGAGGGCGGCGGCATCCGGGTAGGCGCCGTGCTCCTGCGCGTAGGTACGCCAGGCGCTGTGGAAGTAGTCGTACCACTGGTCGGCTGGTTCGGGTTCGTCGGTGGCGGCGGTTTCTCGGCTGTCGAGGGCGTAGCGCGCTTGGAGGACCTGGAGCAGCGGTTGCACTTGGTCCTCGGAGAGCGGGGCACCGGATCCCGTGGAGATGCCATAGGTGTCGCGGAGCCAGTAGGCCCACTGCGTCGGGGTCGGCTCAGCTTGGAACTGGGTGAGGAACGCCTGGTAGGCCTCGGCGAACCGCTCAGCGGCTTCCTCGGTCGAATCCTGCGGCTCCTCGGGGAGCCTCGTCCCCGGAGTTGAGACTGCAGCCTGGACCGGTTCCGCCTCTGCGCTTTCCAGCTCGGCCACTGGCTGCTCGTGCTCCGCCGCGGCGTCGAGTACAGAGTCTTCCGGTTGTGTGGGGGCGGGGACCCGCTCGACGGTGAACTGGATCGGCGGCTCTTCGATTCCGGCTGCGGCAAGGCCGGCCAGCGCGGTCTCCGCGAGCGGGACGCCGTAGCGGGCCAGTCGCAGCGGCATCAACGCTTCAACGGGGGCCTTGCGTCGCCATCCACGGCCGAAGCGGGAGCGGAGGGCTGCCTGGTAGACGAGGCGCTCCTGCTCCAACTTGATGACCTGGTCGTAGGAGCGGAGCTCCCAGAGCTTCATACGTCGCCACAGCAGGAACGTGGGCCCGGGCGAGAGGAGCCAGCGGGTGAGGCGGACGCCCTCCATGTGTTTGTCGGCGGTGATGTCCGCGATGCGGCCGATCGCGTGTCGGGCTGCCTCGACGGCGACGACGAACAGGACCGGGATAATGGCGTGCATGCCCACGCCCAGCGGGTCCGGCCAGGCCGCCGCGCCATTGAAAGCGATGGTTGCCGCCGTCAGCAGCCATGCTGTCTGGCGCAGGAGCGGGAACGGGATGCGAATCCAAGTCAGGAGTAGATCCAGAGCGAGCAAGACGCAGATACCGGCGTCGATACCGATCGGGAAGACGTACGCGAAGTTCCCGAAGCCCTTCTGGATCGCCAGCTCCCGGACCGCCGCGTACGACCCAGCAAACCCGATCCCGGCGATGACCACAGCACCTGTCACCACCACACCGATGAGGACCCGATGCGCCCGGGTCAGCTGGGGTATCCCCGCGCCCACGTCCCACTCCCCCAATCTGAGCCTCACAGCTGAACAGCTTTCACACTCCCACGTTCTGGTGCTTCAGAGGGACTCGGGGAGCATGCGGGCAAGGATCGTCTGTGAAAAGTGATCATTGAGGTCTATGCCAGCAGGTGTCAGCGATCTCGCCGTTGTGGCATGTCGACGAGAATGATCACTGCCAGGGGGTGTCGGCGCCGTCCGGTTCTGGCCCGTGGAACCATCCCTTGTAGCGGTGGCTGTTGTGCTGCTGGGCGCTATCGCGCTGTACCTCCCGGCCCCCACAGTCGTCTCCCCCTCGGCACGCGAGCGTCGCCGCCTGCTGCAGGCACACACCCGCCACGTTGCCTGCTCCTGTCGCTCCGACGGCTTCGGTAATCCTCGCGCTCCCGCCGTCCTCAACTCACGAGCGCACTCCGGCCATCAAGTTGATGCGCAGCGCCGGCACCACTGCGTCCTCACCGGCACCTCCGTATACGTCTGGCAGGCTCTTGCTTGCTTGCGCCAGGTGCCACTGCCGCTCCGGGTGCGCGTCTGCTGGCTGCTGTCGCTCTTCCATCTCGACCAGCGCGACAAAGCCGACCTGCGGCATGGGGCCCGAAGCGGTCGCCATGAATGGGGCAAAGGGCGCTAACCTGACGCGCTGTAGGGAGTGATTGCGGCGCAATCACTCCCTACAGCGAGGACTCGGTCTCGTTGGCCGATAAGCTCACCACCGCGTCAGTTTCAGTATTCCCACGGAGAAGCCCATGCCTCAGAAACCCGGCCTCAAGCGTGACCTTGCCGCTGAGAGGGCTGCACGTAAGGCGGCCACACAGCAGGCTCGTCTGGTACCGCAGGGACTGCCGACGGTTCGCCCTGATCAGCTGATGCCTAGCCCCGAGAACGGGCGTAGGAAGTTGCTCAAGATCGACGACCTGGCAGACACCCTCCGCACAGACGGGATGAACACCGCAATGACGGTGATCCCTCCGGATGTCTTTGTGGAGATCTATCCGCAGCACAAGGAGGCTGTGGAGGCCAGGGTCGCGGAGGGCGTCCTCTTCATCGTTCACCACGGGCACCGACGTCTGGCAGCAGCGCTGAAGGCTGGGCTAACTGAGGTTCCGATTCTGGTGCGGCGAGAAGTGCCCAGTCTCCGGATCGCAGCCATCCAAGAGAACCTGCAGCGGATGGCCCTGAACCCCATCGAAGAGGCCCAGGAGTTCCAGGAGGCTCTGGACGAAAGGGACGACAGCGGCCGGCAGCTGTCGCAGCGAGAGCTGGCCAAGCGGGTCGGCTGTTCACAGACTTACGTGTCGCATCGTGTCGCGCTCCTGCGACTCGTGCCCCGTCTCCAGCAAGCCACTATCGATCACTGGCTGAAGGAACAGCAGTTGCTGGAGGTCGGGGATGAGGAAGCTGGAGACTCTCACGGCAGGATCCTCCTACCAGTTCGGGAAGCTGCCACGGTTTTCGCACGCCTACGACCGGACCTTCAGGAAGCCTTCGTGCGCGGTGAGCTGACCTCTGCACAAGCGGTCGTGGTCAGTAAACTGCCGACTGATCAGCAGGCCGTTGCTGCGGCCGAGGAACTTGATGATTGCGTCGCAATCACTGCGACGTCCGCGGAGACTGCGACCTCGCTGCCGGAGCCCCGTTCCAGTGAGTCTCCAACGTCGGAAGTTTCGGTAACGCCGACCGAGCGGCGGGCTGAGTCACCTCTCGTGCGCCCGAATGACGCTGCTGGCAAGGAATCAGACGGGCGGTCACCCAACGGGCAGGAGGAAGCTGCTTCGCCCACGTCTGCGTCGCTGGTTGTGCGGGAAGCCGAGCCCCGCGGCGTCATTGTGGTACGCAGTATTGAGGACTTGGCGCTCAGTATTTCGGAGCTGCTGGAGCCTGCGGAGATCGAAACCTTGAGGGGCCTACTGGCCGCCTGATGACGCTTGTCGTAGTCGCCTCACCAGTGCGTCCGGTGGGGCGACTAGTTTTTGCACGGGCCCGCCCTGTAACGTGCCGCCCGGTACTTGCATCACTTCGAGTCTGTTGCCACGAGCACGGCGTCGACTCGAACGGTCTGTGATTGCGGCGCAATCAATCGCCAGCGGCGGATCCGCTGTCAGATGGTCACCCCGATCGGCGCTAGTCCGCCCTGCAGCCCTCGTTATCCAGCAAGACAGCGAGCGCGATCCCCAACCGAGACTGATTGCGGCGCAATCATTCGTGGAGGCTCACTCATGACTTCGTCCCAGCTCCCCGCCGCTGCCACGGCAACTGCTAGCCGCATCGCCCGCGTACTCGCGCTCACGAATCAGAGCGGTGGCGCCGGCAAGACGACATCAGCAGTCAACATCGGAGCATGCGCCGCAGACCTTGGCCTCACAGCCCTGGTGATCGATGCCGATGCCCAGTGCGACGCATCGGCAGCTCTCGGCTACGACGCCCCCGATGACATTCCGAATCAAGCGAACCTGTATGACGTGCTGACAGGGGCAGCCAAGATCGAGGATGCTGTCGTGCCGGCCATGGCGGGTCCGGTCGGGGAGCGTGACACAAAGCCGATCCCAAACTTGTTCGTGCTGCTCGGATCAAGTGCTCTAGAGGAAGCCGAGCAGTTGCTCGCACCGAAGACGGGGCGTGAGTTCTGGCTGCGCTCTCAGATCGAGAGGATCCGCGACACCTACGATCTGATCCTGATCGACTGCCCCGGCAACCTGGGACTGATCGTTGTCAACGCAATTGTCGCCTCGGACGAGGTTGTCGCCTGCGTCAAGCCAGGTTGGAAGGAGCTTCGCGCTCTGACCCGCATGGAAAACAAGATCGACGAGATTCGGGAAACGTTCTCGGTGATGGGCGCATCCGCTGAACTCTCCAACATTTTGATCGTGGACTGCCCGACCACCCGCAATCAGGGCGCCGTGTACGACGACAGCCAGCAGCAGGCCAAAGAAGCCTACGAAGAACTGGTCCTGCCCACCGTACGCAGGAGCCCCCGAATCCCCGAGGCGTACGCCGCGCAGAAGGTCCTGCGCTACTACGACCCGGTCACCGAGAATCCCTCGAAGCTCACTGCTTCATCTGCGCAGTCCGCTACCGACGACTACTACCTCGTCACCCAAGCCCTGGGGTTCACGCGCAAGTGAGGTGATTGCGCCGCAATCAGCGCACGCGGTTGGCCCTCCTCAAGTTGGAGGGCCAACCGGCGGGACACGCTCAGACGCCGCGACGAGCAGTTCCGAATGTGGGGTTACGCAGAGAGGATGTCCAACATCGGTTGCGACGACCGATGGAAACACCTTCTTGGCGGCACTGTGAGTACATGTCAATAAACGCTTGAAGACCCGCGGCGTCGACCGACGCGGAACTGGTGACGCTGGGTGTGGCCCAGGCTGTGCTGGGCTTTCACTGCGAGGCCCGCTGGCTGTACTTCGCCACGCGCACTCTCCGCAGCCTGTTCCCCTACCTGCCCCAGCGCCTGGCCTACAGCAAGTGCTCACAAGACCGTCGTCGAGTAACAGCCGTGGAAGTCGCGTACCCGCACTACTTCGCGGCGTTCGAATCTTCGCGATCTACCTGTGAGTCAGTAAGGACTGTCACCTCTGCCAGGAGACCGCGTCAATCGATGCGATGTCACCCGCCGCCAGCAGTCCGAAGAGCCGGAGAACCTCCTCGCGGCCGACATCGCGCATCTCGCCTGGAGCCACTGAGTTCTCGTCCAGGTTCTCCCAGACCAGCAGACCATCGCCGAAAGCGCTGAGGCACCACCCACTCTCGTGGGTGAGTGAGACATCGGGGTGCTCATCATCGGCCTGCGTCAGACCACCGAGCAGTCGCCTCATCGTGTCCGCGTCAGGCTCGTCGACTGTCCCGCCCACGGCGTCGTACATAAAGTAGCTCATTACTCAATTGCCTCAGGTGATTCACAGGACACCGCCTGCCGTCCCAGCCTTCACGCAAGCGGAGCTGAGCGGGCCTGCACACGTGTCCAACGTCGGATCAGCCGTTGTCAGTTTCCAAACGCCAAGCCGTCTGGCCAGCTCTTACGAGAGTGGCCAGTCAGGTGGGGGAGCGAGGAACGCCGCTGTCCGTCAGCGCGCTGTGACGAGTTCAGCCGCTGCCGCATATGCCAACTTTGCATCAACGGCAGCCCCAGCAGATCCGGCTTTATCGAAGGCAGCCTTTCCAAGCTCGCGAACCACGGCCTTGACGTAGGTCTCCAGGCTCACCACTTGGGTGGGCGTCTGGCAACTGGGCAGCACGGCCGCGATCTCGTCCAGCCAGTAAGTGACGTCTGCGTCGTCATCCAGACTGTCCCGACAATCGAGCAGACGTTGTGCCACAGGCACAAGCAATCCGTGGCGGCGTGCAGCGTCCTGCTGCGCGCGACGCTCGGCTGCGGCCAAGGATGCTGCTTGGCGCTCGGCTTCAAGGACGGCTTCAGGCGTGCGGCGTACGGGCGGTCCGTCGCCTGGCGATGCTTTGGTGAGGACTGCTGCCTGTAGGCGCTTCGCCTTGTTGTACGCCGCGCTTGGGGCTCTCACGGCAAGCGCCGGCGCCAGATCGGCCCATTGTGCGTTTGCTGCCCGTGCATCCCTGATCGCCCTGGCCTGATGGAGGTCCGTCTGCTCTCTGAGGTACTCCCACAATCTCACCCGTGTGATCGCAGCTTCGCGCCGCGCTTCTACGGTCTTCAATGCCCCCGCGTTGGTCTCAAGGTGGAGGAGTGCCCCGAACAGCTCCTCGTCGGCTGGCATCCGCCCGACACTCTCGTCCTCTGCATCTTCGTGGAGTTGACGCAACGTGCCGACAAGGGCAGCGGTGTCAAGACTTCCGATCTGAACGGGCCGCTTGATCAGCGGCTTTGTGGGTGCGACCGACTTCCGCGCAGAGCGTGACATGACGCCAAGTCTGCCCTCTCTGAAGGATTCACAGAATGTGAATCGGCCAAGCTGGTACGAGATCGTGGCGACTGTGTCGGAAATCAGTCTCGCTGCAGTGAGCCTGAACACCATAAATGTTGGTCAATACGCGGCAGTTGTCCTCATCCGCGTGCGGTTCCCTGCTGTTGTTGCTCTGGGTCAGCATCACGAAGCGATGTTGCCGACGGGTTCAGGCAGGTCTCTCGACGCCCAAAATGCAGCGCAGCTCCGTCTGGCGGTCGCGCACGAACAGCGCGAGCCAAGGGTTGATCTGCCCACACACGTGCACGAGTCCGCAGTACACCGAGAAGTTCCTGCTCCTCAACCGTGATCCGCTCCTGGGGGAGTTCCGCGCCCGGTGCAGGAGCAGGCTGTGCAGTGTGCGCGGCCTTCATCTGGGCGGGACGGGGGGCCATCAGGCGGCGACCCGGTCGTGGGCGCGCCGCTGCGTGTCGGCGTGGCGGAGGTCGACTTGGTGACCGCGGCGTCGAAGCGTCGGGTCAGCAGGTGGGCCGTGAGGCCGGCGAGCTCTCCTTCGCCTGCGTAGCCGATCGCGATGTGCAGCGGGTGCTGTCCAGCGCCCGGGTTCTGTGCGTAGGACTGGGCTTGCGCGACGGTGGCGGCGAGCAGCTTCCGGAGGGCCCGCGTGCGCCGCACGGCCCGGGCGGCCCTGCGGTGGGGGGCGGTCTGGCTCTGGGCGGGGTGCGGGGTGGGGAAGTGCGTTCCCAGGTCGAGCTTGATGTGCGCGTCGGCCCGGGCGGGCCCGTGGAACGGGGTGATGCGAATGTCCATGAGGGAGTTCCTCCCTATCGGGGTGAGGTGTGGCGTCCGGGGCGGCCGGGCTCAGGGGTCGACGGCCGCCCCGGGCCGTTCAAGGGGGATGTGCTGGCCACGCCTGTGCGTGGCCTTGGAGCGCTCGGTCAGGTCCGGCGGAGCCAGCTCCGCATGAGGCCGGCCAGTCGTCGCCTGCTGGACCGGGGCGGCAGCGGAGGGGCGGGCTTCGCGTGGGGGGTTTCGGCGGGGGCGGAGGGTGCGCACTGCTCGTGGGCGGCGATGAGGTCCCCGAGGGCGCTGGGGTCGTCGGTGGAGTCGACCCACTTGCCGGAGGCGTGCCAGACGCTGGTGAGGCAGGTGTCGGGGTCGTTCCACGTCTGGTAGTCGCCGTAGCGCTCGATGAACCCGTACTCGGACAGGACCCCGGGTCCCAGTTCGTCTTCGCTGGCGACTTGGCTGAGGTCGACGCCGCCCTCCAGGACGTGCATGGCGTTGACCTGCAGCCGTATTCCGTCCCCTGGGGCTTGGGGGAGTTGGAGGCGGCCGGTGACCCGGAGCAGGTCGCTGGCGCCCAGGTCGTTCACGACGGCGTGCGCCAGCTCGGGGTTGGTGACCGTGCAGGGTATGACGAGTTCGTCGATCCGGTCCTCGGTGGGGGAGACGACCAGTTGGAACCGGACCGAAGTATCAGACAGGTCGTCCGGGAGGGTCTGGTCGTCGAGGTAGCCGTCCAGGACGATCACGTCCTGGGGCTCGCCGGGAGGCGGGGCGGGCAAGGGCATGGTCATCGCACGGCCCTCCTTCCCCTTCGGCCGCGGGGGCGAAGTGACCGGGGAACTGCACCGAGCGTCCTGCGGCGTTGCGCGTGCTGGCGGGCGTGTGCGCGCCCGTGGGCATGCGTACAGGGCGTGCAGGGCTCTTCCTCGCGGGCTTCGTGGCAGTCGTGGCCTTCTACCGTGCCGCAGGGGGCGGTGATGCCGTGCAGCACGGCGAGGGGGTACAGGTCGGCGGCCTGGATGCCGGTGCGGGCGGTGATGGTGCGCTGCTTGAAACCGTCACGGAGCAGGCCCAGGGCGACGGCCTGCATGAGGTTCAGGTCTGGACGCGGATTGGGTATGACGAAGGTCGCCATCGTCAGTAATTCCTTTGCAGGGCGGCTATTAGTCGGGAGATGCGGCGAGCCGGTGCGTACGGGCGTCGGTGCGTACGAGACGCAGTGCCGGCCGTGTGGTGGCGGGCGGTCGCGGTTCCGGGCGCTCGGCGTCGACGGTGAGGACCACCAGGCGTAGGTCGGCGGTGTAGGTGTCGGGCAGGGCGAGGAAGCCGCTGACCGTCAGCGGGGCTCCGGGGGGCAGCTGGGCGAGGTCTGCGGCGGCTACCGGGTCGGCGAGCACGCAGGGCAGAACGGTCTCGCGGACATCGTGATCGAGTTCTGCGGGGCGCGTGCTGTGCGCGTCGGGCGTGTACAGCAGGCGGAAGTAAGCCTGGCCGTCGATGAGGACGGCGGCTTCGGCCAGCGCCCCACTCAAGGTCATTTCGTGGGTGTGGACGGACATGCTGAGGTCCTCGCGGGTCGTTCGACCGCCACCGCGGCCGGGAGGGCGGCGGTACAGGCGGAGGGTTCTTTGCGGAGGTGGGCGGCGAGGCAGGCCCCGTTCTGGGGGAGCGCGGCCGCGACGCGACGGCGGAGGGGGTCGTCGGGGACCCACAACCGTTGGCGTCCCTTCACTTCGGTTACGGGGGTGGGCAGCGGGACGACGTCGGAGAGTTCCCAGTGCCAGGTGCTGTCGCGGTCGGCCCACGGGCTGCACCGGCCGTCGCAGTCGGTGTGCGCCCTGGTGATCCGGGCAATGGCCACTACGGCTCCCCGGGGCAGCTCCATGTCTCTGGGCACGTGGTGCATGGCCACTTGGTCGGTGTCGAGGCCGGCGTGGACGAGGATCAGCCCACCGCCGAAGGTGCTGGGAGGCCAGCCGCGGTTCTCGATGTCCTTGCCGAGCACGGCGACGGCGGAGGCATGGGGCTGCCAGAGAGTCAGAGCGCGAACCGGATATGGCTCGCTGACAGTGGGTTTTCTCATGCCGAGGCCTTCGCTTCCTGTGCCGGGCGGGGAGCCGTTGGGTGTGGGGTCGGCGGCGCGGCGGTGGGCGCGGCGACCGTTGCGGCCGCGCGACTACTTGATCACGTACATTTCGTCGTCCGCGGCTTTGAGTACGGTCGACGCGGACGGCTCCGGCACGTCGCGGACACGTATGGCACCGATCGAGGCGGCGACCTGGAGGGGGCCTCCCAGCCAGGGCACGGGCTGTGCGAGCTCGCGGGCCAGGCCGTCCAGGAACTCCTGCAGGCCCCGGTCCTGGTCCTGGTCCCGGACCCTGATCGCGGCGACGAATTCGTCCCCGCCGAGGCGGGCCGACAGGCTCCGCGGTCCGCCATGCTGGTCGACGAAATCGTCCAGCCCTGCACCCGTCGCCTCGAGCACGGCGTCCCCAGCCGGGTGGCCGAAAGTGTCGTTGACCGGCTTGAAGCGGTTTTTCTGAACTATGGAGTGACTCGTGGGCTGGCCGTTTTACTGCCTGCTCCGTCTGCGATTGGGTCTTGACCTGTCCTGGGTGGACAGAACCCGCAGACCGACGGAGGGTCTATTCGATTGCGGACGTGGCCGATGACTTGGCACGGTTCGGGGCATCGTCCGCATCTGAATCGTGAACTGAGGAGGCACCCTCGTGGCTGTCGTTCCCGCGCATCGTTTGGCTCTCCTTGGAGGCGGCTTCTCCACCGACGACGATGGTCTGCTGGATGACTGGGTGCTCAGTCAGGTGCAGGCTCCTCGGCCCAAGGTGTGCTTCGTTCCGACGGCCAGTGGCGACGCCCCCGCCTACGTCGAACAATTTCTCGCGGCGTACCAGTCACGTTCCTGCGAACCCAGCGTCTTGCAGCTGTTTCGGCGGGAGCTCGATGACGACGCCCTGCGAACGTTCCTGCTTTCTCAAGACGTCGTCTATGTGGGTGGGGGCAACACCGCGAACATGCTGGCGGTCTGGCGCGCGCACGGCGTGGACCGACTGCTGCGCAAGGCCTTCGGTCGCGGAACCTTGCTGTGCGGCATCAGCGCTGGTGCCAACTGCTGGGCCGAGGGCTCGCATACCGACTCTTTCGGGCCGCTGACTCACCTCTCTGACGGGTTAGGCCTGCTGCCCGGCTCGGTCTGCCCGCACTACGACAGTGAGCCGGGTCGTCGATCGTCCTATCAGGCAGCTGTGGCAACCCGCGCACTACCGGCCGGCTGGGCAGTGGAGGACGGCGTCGGTGCCCTCTTCACGGACGGTCTGTTGACGGACGCGGTGACTCGCACGCCTCAGGCCTGTTTGTATCGGGTAGAGCCAGACGGGGCTAGCGGAGTCCAGGAACGAGCTCTGCAGTGTCGCTTGCTCGTCGCAGCACAACAGCCCACTTCACCCGCGTGAAATGGTGAGACAGCGGCCCCGCCTGGTCTGGGGCCGGTGGCTGCGGCCGTACCTCGCGTGGTTTTCAAGGTTGTCTGATCTGGGGAATGCACAGGTCAGTGACCGCGGCCTTGCTCCGGGCCCGGGTCTGGTCCATCGCGGCCAGCTTCTTGCTGGCGGCTTGGAGACTGACCTGGAGCCCTTCTGCTTCACCGAGCCAGCCGTTGAGCTTGGCCTCCTTGATGCGGCTGCGGCGTCGGCCAGCCGGAGCAGTTTCGCGCTGCGGGTCAGGACGCGCAGCTCGTCGCATTTGAAAGGCTCCAGCCCCGTGACCTTCCAGGACCACCTCCGAACCCTTGCCGAGCGAGCGATCAGCTCGATCTCAGCGGCCGAGGCAGAGGACGTCTACGTCATCTCGTTCTTCATCGACAATGAGAGGGACGACCCTCGACAGCCCACCTTGATCATCGGATACAACACCGCAAGTCAGTTCCGACGCAGCATCGTGGACGCCTCCGACGAGGCGGAGGCCCGCTGGAACTATGCCTTCTGGCTCCAGAACGAGCTCACCGTCATCGGCGACCTCACCCGAGACCCCGACGGAGCCACAGCACGCCGTCAGTGGATCACTGAACTCGGACTTTGGTATGACGACGAGCCCGCGCACCCTGAGGACTGGATGACAACCGTGGGGTCGACCGCCGCGCTGATCGAGGCCAACTTCAACCAGGCATGCGTCCAGCTCGCTCGCGACCTCCACAACGATGGCGTTATCAAGAGCGCCATCGGCAAGCCCGTGCCCGTGGTCCTCCACGAGCTGGAGTACTACGACGGGATCGCTCGCCGGACTGAAGCCGCCAACCCGCCCGGACTCGCCGATGACTTCACGGCGTGGGTCCGCACCGGCTGAGGCATTCGGGCAGTTCCAACACCCGACTGCACCATTAGCCGTCTTCGAAGAAGACGTCATCACCCACTACCAGCAGTTCTTGGCACAGCGCCGGTCCATGCGCCCGGCGGAGGAATACCGCGAACCCACCGCCGAGGAGTGGTCCGACTTCCAAGACCACTTCGACAAGCGGCGCGTCGAGCTCGGTTCCTGCGGACGCCCCTACGGGACACCCTGCGCCCACGAACACGCCTGCATCCGCTGCCCGATGCTCAGCATCAACCCGAAGATGCTGCCCCGTCTCGACGAACTGGAGGAAGACCTCGTCGCCCGCCGCAAACGCGCTGTCGAAGAGGACTGGCGAGGTGAGATCGAGGGAATCGACCTCACCCTCACCTTCCTGCGCGGCAAGCGCGAGCAGGCCCGTCGTTTCCAGCGAAGCGATACGGTCTCGCTCGGGATGCCTGTGATTCCTCATCAGAATCCCCAGGTCACAGACTTGTGATCAGCAGTGCGGACACCAGAAGTGCGGTCTGGTGCAGGGCCTGATCGGTCAGATACATGCCGTTCATCCCGGCCGCCTTCAGCTCCGCGAAGCCTTTGGGACCGATGTGTTCCAGTAGCCAGCGAACCGGCCACCGGCGATCGAAGAAGGCGTGCGTGACGACCGAGACGGCGAGCCCCGCCGCCAGGCCGGTCCAGGACATCTGAAGCTGAAGGACGGTCCATCCCAGGGCCAGCATCGCGGTCATCACCAGGTGGTACTGGGCGACGTGTCCCAGACACGCGCCCCAGCCCCGCCGCGGGCTCACGCCGTTGGCAACCTCCGTCGCCGACGGCGCCGCCTTGCTGGCGGCCTGGTGGTCGGTCTGCCCAATCACGTGATCCGCGAGGTTGTGACCGACAGCAAGCACTGCCCACACCGCCCCGAACGTCGCGAGCATCGCGACCTTCTTGATCGTCATCGCCCGGCACCTCCTGCCACGAGCAGGAGACCCTGGTCCAGAATCAGGGCATGGACGTCCCCAAGCTGCTGGAAGCCGCTTCCCTCCTGGTTCCTGAGGAGATCGCCACCGAGAACGACATCACGGTGAACGACGTCTGGGAGTACCTCACCCAAGACGAATGGGAAATGGCCTTCGGACTGCTGGAGGAACTCGGTAACGTCCAACCGCTCCCGCTCAGCTTCTGGGAAACCCTGGCCACCGCCGCCGAACAGATGCGACTGGAGAAGAGCGCGGCCTGGTGCCATTGGCGCTGCTACGAGACGCGCCACGGCATCATCCGAGCCGATCTCACTCTCCTCCCTGCCCGCGAAGCCCGACGGCAGACGCCTATCGCCGGTGCTGGCGTCCTGCGACCGATGTGGAACATCGGAAACCGAACACCGACCGGTGAACCGTCCCTCAACATCGCCGTGCTTTGGGTGGAGTTCACGCCCCTCTTGGAGCCCGGCGGACGAGCGTCGGTGCGGCTCGCTCCTCTTGACCCCTCGCAGTGGCAGCACCTTCAGCCCGGCCAGGTGATCACCATGCACGAGGACCGATCCCTGGCCGGCACGGCAGTCGTCCTGGAGGTCCAGCGCCCTACAGCCACGCCCACCACATAGAAACGAGCACCGTCGACTCGTGCCGTTAGTGCAGAGAAGGTCGACCGAATATCGGCCTTGCGGGTTCTTCGCGAACTCGCGGCTGCCTGTCAGGACCATCCAGGCCTTCACCGGCCACCGACGGTCCCAGAATCCGTGAGTAACAGCCGAGAACGCGATCCCCGCAGCGGCCCCGGCCCAACCGATTGGGATGTCGAGCAGGGTCGTAGTCACCGCAAGCATCCGGCCACGACCACGTGGTAGATCACCACGTGAGCGATCAGCGCTCGCCAGGACTCCTTGGTCTTCGTCGCACCGGCGCCCGGCTCCGGACGTCCCTTCTCGCCAGCCTGCTTGTCCGTCTGCCAGCAATGGTCCGCCCAGACATGAGAGGCGAACAGCACCGCGAACACTGCGGCGAAAACGGCTCCCGAGGTCACGCGCCCGTCACCCCCAGGAATGCACTCCGGGCCGAGGTATTAACGCTGGACAACCGAGACACCACTGAACGACAGCAAACCCGGCTCGGCAGACGGTGCCAGCCCCTGACCGAGACACGAAGGAAGGTGGGCACGGCCTTCGCCGCGTTAATCCAGTGATCGCCCACGTCCGCGGCCATGTGCAGCAGGGCGTAGGCGGCGGCGAAGCGGATGGCTCGGGTGCTGTGCTCGGTCATGGGGTTGCTCCTCAATGCGTTGAGAGAGTTGGTTGGTGCGCTGGTGGCGGGGTGTGTCCGGTCGGCGCGCTGATGATGGGCTCAGGGGCGACCGGGGTGGCTGCGGCGGCGGAGCCGTCCGTGGAGCCGCCGAGGGGCCGGTGTCCTTGTGGCGAGGGCCCGCGTGAGGCGCTCGTCCATCAGCTGCATCTGGTCGGGGCCGAAGTACTCGGGTGCGTACTCCTGGCCCCGGCACACGGGGCAGAGGTGCTCGTGATCGCGAGGGTCCAGGCCGTGGAGGCATCCGCGTTCGTCGCAGGTGGCGTCGACGGGGTCCTCGCCGCCGCCCCAGCAGTAGGGGCAGCGGATGAACCGGTAGTTGATGGGCCCACCGGCGAGTTCTTGGTGGAGTGCGGCCAGGCCTTCGACGCGGCTCTCACGAAGGAGAGCGTCTGCCGCGTAGATGTGGGACAGGCGCGGGACCTCGGGCTGGTGGTCGGTGAGCATGCGGTAGGCGGTGGCCCAGGCAAGGGTGGTGCGGTCGATGTTGGCGCTGTAGCCGTACATCCAGCCGTTCGGGTCGATGCGGGAGGGGCGGCCCGGAGCGGTCAACGGGGCTTCGATTTCTACGAGTTCGCGGAGGACGTCGGCGCGGAGCTGGTCCTCACGGCGCCGGTTCCTGGTCACTGTCATGGCGGCCGTTCTTCGTGGAGGGCGTCGGATGGGCCACGCCACGGCCGTACTGGCGTCTGGCGGCCGGGGCGCGTGCGGGTGGGGTCTTTGCGGGGTAAAGACCCCACCCGTCGGCGGGGTTCAGGCGCTGGCGGCGGTCAGTGAGCTGTTCGGCAGCGGAGCGTCGAGCGCGCGGTTCCAGGGGCTGATGAGGGTGGCGTAGTGCTCGGGTTCCAGCAGATCGCGGACGACGAGGGTCTCCGTGAGGGCCTCGACCAGGCTGGTCGTGGCGATGCGGGTCTGCTCCGGCAGGCCTTCGGTCATACCCCAGACGACGGCGATGGCGGACCGCTTCGCCGCCTCGCTCGCTGCGCGGCGCCCCTCGAAGATGGCCCGGACCCGGCGCAGGGCGGCGGTGTGCCAGGCCCGCTGTCCACGGGCGTGCCAGCGAGCGGCGAGCCGCTCGGCGTCCTGGGGCGTTAACTCGGTGATGAGCTCGTACAGGGCGAGGACGTCTTCGCCGTTGGGCCCGAGGGCCTCCCAGGCGGGTGCCTCGCCGGTGACCGTGTAGGTGCGGGCCTTGTGCCAGTACGGCCACTGCTGCCGGGCGGCCTGGTACCAGGTGCCGACCGGCTGGACCTGCAGCAGCCTCCAGTTGGTGAGATCGGTGAGCCGGCCGGTCTCGCTCGGCCAGGACGCGGTGGTTAGGGTCTCCGCCGCGGCGCTGTGGGCGTGGAGCCACTCCGTGTGCGGGAGGTCGAAGTGGAGGTCGTCGCGCGGGCCGTCAGGGTGCTGGATGAGATCTCCGGGTTCCGCGGTGGCGTGAGGTGCGGTGGGCGGCAGCGCCATCCACAGCGGGCGGTCGGGGGTGCGGTGGGTGGTATGTGACACGAGGTGTGTCCTTCCTTCGGAGAGCCCGCCGGGTCCTTGTTGCTCGCCGTACAGGTCGGCAAGCCGGCGGCGGCAGGTCAGAGGTGGATGGTGATCGGGATCCGGGGGTCCCCGGCGTGGGTGTGGACAGTGCGACGGTGCGCCTCCAGGCCGGCGCCGCCGCCCTGGATCGGCAGGTGGCACGCGGGGCAGCCGCGCCACCACTCGTCTCCGTCCGGGAGGCCCTCGGGGGTGAGCGGGTGCGGGTGCGGCTGCTGGGGCCTCATCCGCGAAGCTCCTCGGGGCGGGGCAGGACGAAGTAGTTCTTCGGGGTGCCGTAGCTGGTCTGGGCGACGACCAGGTCGGGCCGGTCTGCAGCCAGCTGCTGGAGTTCGGTCTCGATCCACCCGTTGGTGCGCTGGAGGGTGAGGCGGCCGAGGTCGAAGGCACTCAGGTGGATCTCGGCGTCCTTGTCGCGGAGTTGACAGCCGAGCACCGTCTTGCGCAGCTGATCGCGGGCGTCGTCGTCGTTCGGCCGGTCCGGAATGGTGCGGGACAGCGCCCGGCAGGTGGTGGCGTGCTCGTTGGCGACGCGGCCAGCGTCGTTCAGCGTGAGCCGGTGGTCGCGGCTGCCGTCCGGGTCGTGGGCGACGTTGAAGTGGCAGCCGAGGCACGTGACGACGTGGTAGTAGCAGCTCTCGTCTCCGGAGTAGACGAGGACGACCGCGTTCGCCTGGTTCCAGTACCGCTCGACGACGGTGATGCCCTCGGGCATCCAGGTCTCACCGATCTCGGACCACGGCTCGGGGTCCGACTCGATGACGGGCACGGGTCGAGTGCGGGTGAACAGCGGGAGGGCCATGTGTTCCTGCTCCTGTCGGGGTTGGAGGCGGTCAAAACTCGCGAGCGTCAACGGTGGTTGAGCGGAAGTCGCGGGGTGTCATCTGGTGCGGTGGGCCGCCGTGCAGCGGGTGCACAGGAAGCGGCAGATCTCGCTGAACGGGTCGGTCGTGGCGGTGCCGATCTCGGCGAGGCCTCCGCAGTTGTCGCAGACGGTGCCGAGGAGTTTGCGAAGTTCGTCGAGGTGGTTAGCGAGGCTGGCGCGTTCGCGGGCGGCCATGTCGGCGACGACCTTCTGCGCGGTCTCGTGGTCCCCTTCGCGTACGACGTGCAGGGCCGCTGTCGCCTGGCGCGCGGACGGGTTGGCCGGCGCCTCGTACGGTTCGGTGATCGTGTCGAGTGCGGCACGAATGCGGGCGGCGTTGCCCAGGAGGAAGGAGCGGTACTGCTCCGGCGTGAAGCCGTCGGTGTGGACGGTGGCCTCGTGGTCGGGCGGACCGGCCGTCTTCGCCAGGCGCTCCAGGTGGAGCGTCGCCACGACCAAGTCGCTGATCATCGGGGTCTCTGCGTGACGGACGCTGTGCCGCTGGGACTCGGTCGTCTCCACTGATTCCGGGCGGCTGTGCGTGATGTCCGTGATCGTCATGGGCGCTGGCTCTCCTTGCGGGTCGGAGTTCGCCCTGCCGGGCCTCCGCACCGCCCCGGCCAGAGAGGCCGAGGCAGCACAGGGGTCGGCAGGGTCAGGCGAAGGCCGACGCTTCTTGGGGCTCGCGGTTGACGTGCTGCTTCACCAAGTCGCGGAGCTGGGCCATGGAGGTGAGGGTGACCGGCTCCGCGTCCGCCTCCGGGACCACGAAGGTGTACGTGTGGACCGTGAAGCCGGCGTCGTCCTTGTTGCTGTACTGCACGTACGCGCCGTCGGCGAGGGGGAACCAGGCGGTGTTGTCCTCGAAGCCGATCCACTGGTCGGCGTTGTGCAGCAGGTCCCGTGCGTGGTCGAGGCCGTAGGAGTTCTGGGCGGCCTGCTTGGCGGCGTCGGCACGGGCTGCCTGGTTCAGGCGCTCGATGATGCCCTCGGGGGTGCTGGGCAGAGAACCTTCCGCGTCCTTCGGGGCGTCGGGGACGTGCATGGGCGCGGAAGACGAGGCGCGCGCAAACGCGCGCACCGAGGCCCTGAACGAGTCGATCATCTGCATGCCGGCCACGGCTAGGCCGAGTCCGAGGCAGCCCGCGAGCGCCCCGGCCCAGGCGGTGGGCACTCCCGGCGCGGTGGCGCCCACCCAGCCACCGGTGCACGCGGCGGCGGCCACGATGACGAATTCAAGGCCGGTCACTGTGATCGCACCGATATAGGCAGCTGCCGTCGCAGCGGCTCGCTTGGTCTGGGACATGAAGATCTGCTCCTTCTGGAGTCGGAGGGTGGACATGCGGGAGGCCGCCGGATTTGGGTCAGGCGGTGTTGACGGGACGAGGAGGCGCCAGGACTCGTCGAGCTGTCCGGCGAATAGCGGGTCCGTGTCCCGGGGGACATGTGGGGTGCTCCGATGCCCTGCCTCCCCAGCGGCGGTTGGCACGGCGCACGTGCAGGCGGTCTTCTGGACCGCGGTTGCGGTGGTTCTCCCTGCGGCGTGGATGACGGCTGGGGGCGCCGGGTGGGAGCGTCTGCGGCGGCGGGGCGGAAGGTCCATGGAGGCACCTCACCTCGGCTCCCCGACCAGGCTGCCGACCACCAGCCCCGACCAGCGGTCACGATCAGGCAACGCGTCGCTGAGCTGCCGTGGTCGGGGTCTTGGTCGGGCCGACCATGAGCGGCCCGGGCACGGAAGTGCCCAGGCCCGACCGGTGGTCGTGCCTGGGCCGCAGCAGGGAAGGCCTGGTGTTTGCGGCGATCAGTTAGCTGCCCGCCGACCATGACGGTGGGAACAGCTCATCGCAGCCGCTCTGCGCCTGTGGCGATCCGACCCCGCCTTTTGGGGTCGCCGGCGTCCGCGTCTTCTCCTTGCGCACTGACGGGTAAGGGGCGAAGCAGGGCCAACACCTGGTCCAGTTCGTCCTGCTTCACCAGGACGGCTCGCGCTTTGGAGCCCGCGCTGGGCCCGACGATGTCGCGGGACTCCAGGAGGTCCATCAGTCGACCGGCCTTGGCGAACCCCACCCGCAGCTTGCGCTGGAGCATGGACGTCGATCCGAACTGGGTGCTGACGACCAGCTCGGCGGCCTCGCACAGCAGGTCGCGGTCGTCGCCGATTTCCTCGTCGATCTCCTTCTTCTGCTTGGTGCCCATGACGACGTCGTCCCGGAAGACCGGCGCCATCTTCTCCTTGCAGTGCCGGACGACGGACGCGATCTCGTTCTCTGTCACGAAGGCCCCCTGCATGCGGGCTGGCGTGCTCGCCCCCATCGGCAGATAGAGACCGTCGCCCTTACCGATCAGCTTCTCGGCGCCGGGCTGGTCGAGGATGACCCGCGAGTCGGTGAGCGAGGCGGTGGCGAAGGCGAGCCTCGAGGGGACGTTCGCCTTGATCAGACCGGTGACGACGTCCACCGAGGGACGCTGGGTGGCGAGCACCAGGTGGATGCCGGCCGCGCGCGCGAGCTGCGTGATCCGCACGATCGCGTCCTCGACGTCCCTGGGCGCGACCATCATCAGGTCGGCGAGCTCGTCGACGATCACCAGCAGATAGGGGTACGGCTGGAGGTCACGCTCGCTGCCCGCTGGCGCCTTCACTGTGCCGTTGCGGATGGCCTCGTTGAGATCGTCGATGTGGCGGAAGCCGTACGCGGCCAGGTCGTCGTAGCGGAGGTCCATCTCCCGTACGACCCACTGGAGGGCCTCGGCCGCTCGCTTGGGGTTGGTGATGATCGGTGTGATCAGGTGCGGGATGCCCTCGTAGGCCGTCAGTTCCACGCGCTTGGGGTCGACGAGGACCATGCGCACGTCCTCGGGGGTCGCGCGGACCATGATGGAAGTGATCAAGCAGTTGATGCACGACGACTTACCGGAGCCGGTGGCTCCGGCGATCAGGATGTGCGGCATCTTCGCGAGGTTGGCCATCACGTAGCCGCCCTCGACGTCCTTGCCGAGTGCGACCAGCAGGGGATGGTCGTCCTCGGCGGCCGCCGCGAGCCGCAGTACGTCGCCGAGGTTGACCATCTCCCGGTCGGTGTTGGGGATCTCGATGCCGACCGCGGACTTGCCGGGGATCGGGCTGATGATCCGCACGTCTGGGCTGGCGACGGCGTACGCGATGTTCTTCGTCAGCGCGGTGATCCGCTCGACCTTCACGGCGGGCCCGAGCTCGACCTCGTAGCGCGTGACCGTCGGCCCGCGCGTGAAGCCGGTGACGGCGGCGTCGACTTTGAACTCGGAGAAGAGGTTCGAGAGCGACGCGATGACCGCGTCGTTGACGGCACTACGTGTCTTACCGGGCCCTCCGCGCGCGAGGAGAGTGAGGGAGGGCAGCGCGTACGGGATGTCCCCGGACAGCCGGAGCTGTTCCGGGCGGGCGGGAACATCGCGCTCCTTGTCAGTGGACGGCGCCTTGGTGCGGTCGGGGACAACCAGGGGAGTCGGCGTCGTCGCGGGCGGTTGCTCGGAAGGGGCCGGCGTTGCTGCGGGATGAGGCTTCTGGCGCGGTGCAACGGCCGGTTGGTCGACGCTGTCGGGGGCGTGCGCCTCTTCGACGGGCTCACGGCGGCGGGAGTGTGCGGTTGGCGGCGGCTCGTGTCGCTGCTCCGGAATTCCTTCGTTGTCCTCACCGGGCATGGCGGCTGTCTGTTCCTGGACGACGCCGAGGTGCACGACGAGCGCCCGCAGCCGCTGCGGGATGGCGTTGACCGTGGTGGCCGTGACGACCAGCAGCCCGAAGACGGTGAACAGAACCAGCAGTGGGGCGGCCAGCACGTCGCTCACGGTGTAGGTCAGCGGGGTCGCGACGCCCCAGCCGATCAGTCCACCGGCGTCCCGAATGGCCTGCATGCCGTCGTCCCGGGCGGGCGAGTGGGACGCGATGTGGATCAGCCCGAGGACGCCGATCAGCAGGGTGGACAGGCCGATCACGATGCGGCCGTTCGCCGTGGGTTTCTCGGGGTGCCGCACGAGTCGGACGGCGATCACTACGAGCAGGATCGGCACAAGCAGGGCGAGCCGTCCGAAGGCGCCGGTCACCAGGATCTCGACCAGGTCGCCGACCGGGCCCTTGAGGTCGGCCCAGGTGCCCGCGGCGACGATCAGCGCGAGGGTGAACAGCAGCAGCACGGCACCGTCTTTGCGGTGCGCCGGGTCGAGGTTCCTGGCGCCCCGTCCGATCGTGCGGAATAGCCATGACACCAACTGGGAAAGGCTGGGCGCCGATTTCGCGGGCCTCCTTCGTGCAGGGGACCTCCTCGCCGCGGCCTTCTTGGCGGGCGTCCTCTTCGCTGCGGTCCTCTTCGCCGGTGTGGTCTTGGCCGGTGCCCTCTTGGCGGGCGTCCTCTTCGCCGCGGCCCTCGTTGCGGCGGGCTTCTTGGCGGGGGTCTTTTTCACAGTGGCCTCCATGGAGATTGGGTAGGCAGGCGATGGCGACGGCGGCGGCTAGCGGGACGGGAGCGCTGCGCCCCGGCGAGGGAGGTTGGTGCGCGGACCGCCAGGACATGCGGTCTGGGTGGCCGGGCGGACACCGCACGGCCCCGCAGTTCCGCCTGTCGGCGGCGAGCGGGGGCGTACGGAGAACGGCCGATCACTGGTGGAGCAGGGTGGTTCGGGATCGGGCGATGTCGTTCTTCGCGTCATGCGGGGCCAACGTCACTCCGGGTTGCCGGGGAGTTCGTTGTGGGTGGTGCCGAACCACTTGGTTTCGGTGTGCAGTTCGTTGTGCTGCACGTAGTTCGGCCCGGTGAAGTGGTTGACCGTGTTGTTCGGCAGGGCGGAGGCGCCGTCGCGTACGGCTCGCCCGATCATGCGGGCTGCGACGCCGATCGAGGTGATGACGCCGACGGTGCCGATGCTTACGATGGTCAGCGTCGTCGGGCTGACGTTGGCCAGCCGCCATAGCACCAGTGAGATGGCGGCGCTGACGGGCAGCGAGCCGAACGAGTACACGAGGACGAGTGCCGCGTGGTCGGTGGCCCGTTGGGACATGGGCGGTCGTCCGTGCCGATCGAACGGCACGTCGTCTCCGGTGGCGGGCTTGGGCGGGGGAAGGTCGCGGGCGACGAGTCTGGTGGTCGTGGGGGCGTTGCTGCTGTACCAGTTGGCCAGCATGCGTGCCTCGTCGACCGCTTCCTGAGCCGTCTGCCCCCGCTTGAGGCCTGCGAGGTCGTCGGCCATGTCGTGGGTCTCCTTTCTGGTGGGCCGGGGCGCAGGAGAGGCGGCCCGCACGGTGCGGGCCGCCTCTTGCCTAGGGTGGCTCTACTTGGACGAGACCGAGTTGACGGTCTCGGCGGCCGACTGGACTCCGTTGCCGATCATGGTCTGGACCTTCTGGACGCTCGTGGCTCCCCAGGGTGTGGCGACCGCGAGGATCCAGAACAGGGAGACGGCGAGAACCTCCCGCCGGCGGAAGGAACTGTCCTTCTTGAACCAGATGGCCAGGCCGATGCAGACGAGGACCCAGAGTGAAGTGATGGTGATGTTCATGGGGTTGTCTCCGGTTCGGTGAGGGGGCGGTCAGGCGTCGACGCGCTGGTCGTCGAGGGGAGCGGCTGTGTGCCAGTCGCGGTCGATCTTGGCGAGCTTCCCGAGCCGTTCCAGGCGGGTCGTGGCGTTCGCGACGTTGGACGGCTGGAGTTCGGTGACCTCGGCGATCTGCTTGTTGCGCCGGGCACCGGCGTCGACCGCGTACCAGACCTTCTGGGTGCGGGTGAGGGGCACGAGCTCGTCCAGGTCCTCGTCCTCGGTGTCCTCCGCGGGGGTCGGGGCGGGCTTGAGGTCGATGACCGTGGTGTGCGGGCTGTTCTTGGACTGCTCCTGTTTGATCAGGTCGAGGAGGAAGGCTTCCTCCTCGGCGGCGTCCAGGTAGCGGTACTCGTCGCGGCGCAGGTAGGCGGCGCCGGCGGCGTCGGCTTCCGGGTCGGAGAGGGTCGCCATGGGAAACCCGCGGGCGACGCGGGCCGGGTTGGTGTGGAACATGGCCCGGGACTGCGTGTACTGGGCCTTTCCGTCGGCGAGGTAGAACAGGCCGCCGGTCTCGGACCCGTCCGGGAACCGCTCGGGGAGGGGCTCCAGGCGGAATTCCGGGGTGCGGGAGCCGAGCGACATGACGTCGACGTCGGCGCGCGCGGTGCGGAACAGGCCGATGTTCCCGGACTGGAGCATGTCGCGAATGGCGTTCGCGCTGGCGTCCGATCCGATGGAGTCCAGGTTTGGGATCTGGACCCAGGCCCGTGCGGACAGGCCGGCCGCCCTGGAGAGGCGGCCCACACTGGACATGGCCCGGGTCAGCGGCTTGACGTGGAACGCGTGAGGGTCTTTGAGGACCATCTCGTTGAATTCGTCCCAGGTGACGACCATCGGGGCGAAGGGCTCGCCGGGCACGAAGAACGAGCGGCCCTGTTCGGTGAAGCCTTCCGCGTCCAGCCACTGCATCTTCATCTGCTCGCTGTAGCGGTACTCGCTGACGCGGGTGGCGGCCTGGCCCATGAGCATGGCCCCGACCGGCGACTTGACCAGCCAGTCGAGATCTCCGAACCAGGACGCGTACCCGGCGCCGCCCTTGCCGTCGGCCAGCCAGGAGATGAATCCGTTGATGCGCTGGGCGACCTGGAGGTCCTCTTCCAGGGAGGTCTTGCCGGCACCGGTGGTTCCGGAGCCGAACGAGTGCACTGCCGATGCGGACGGCCGCCCGGACAGGCCTCGGCGGATCGGGTCGAACTTCAGCAGCCGCCACTTCGCCGGGCGGCCATAGATGTCCTTGCCGACCGTGACGTATCCCTGCGCGTCCATGGTCAGAGCGCGCAGGTCGAGCGCCACGCCCTCCTGGAGGGGGTTGGTGCTCATCTCGTTGACTTCGATCCTGCGGGCATCGATCACGCGCAGGTGCAGTCGCGCGACGGCGTACTCGCCGGGCAGGTCCAGGGCCTGGGCGATGCTACGCGGCTGTACCTCGGCGACCGAGGAGCCCCTGCGCGGCATCAGGATCTTGAACTGGCGGCCGTGCTCCGTCTCCTGCACGTCGTACAGCTCGCTGCCCATGTACGGACCGAACTCCTGCCACACGGCGGGCAGGTCGTCCATGTCCAGGTCGGCGGCCGCGGCGGCCCGCAGCCGGACGGTGAGCTTGGCGCGGCTGGCGGGCATGTCGTCGGGGCGGTAGACGTTGACCGCGCGGGGCGGCACGTCGAACGCGATCGAGATCTCATCCTGGCCGACGGACAGCGCAGACCGGGCGGTGGTGGACACGATGATCGCGGTCAGCTTGTCGTCGTCCAGGTGGACGTCGACCAGCTTGGATTCGGGCAGCGGGCCGCGCTCGCACGCGATCCACTCATCCCACCGCGCCAGGTACCAGCCCGCTCCTTCGGGGTGCCCGGCCGGGGAGACCCCGACGTCGGGACGGGCCCACACCCAAGAGCCCCACACCGACCCGACCGAAGCCGTGACGATGTGCGCCCACCAGGGCACGTTTATGAAGCCGGTCGCGGGGATCACCGCCAGAGGCCCGGCACGCAGCGCCATCTCGGCGGGCGAGTACCGGCGCCACCAGCCGCGTTCCCAGTCGGGAAGGACCTTGGCCCACAGCCGCCGCAGCGTCGTGCAACGGGCGCGGTAGGCGGTGGCCTTCGCCGCGCGTACGAGAGCGGCGCGGTCGTCCCGGTGGCGCCATCCGTCGGCGATGCCGATGGTCGGCACGAGCATGCCGTCGCTGCCCACGGACGGGCTGTAGCTGTCGTCTCGAGCCAGGCGGTGGCGCATCCGGCGGACCTTGCGCCGGTAGCCGCGCTGGCTGTTGCGGATCATCCACTCCCATGGCTCGCCGTACCCGGGCAGCCAGCGCCACGGTCCGGGGTTCATGGCCAGAGCGGCCCAGCCGGCCGCGACGCCGGTCGCGCCGACCGTGGTGAACAGGAGCGGGTCGCCGGACAGCAGGCTGGAGGCGATGCTGAGCCCGGATCCCACGTACAGGCCGGGGTTCTGCATCCGGGCCGCCCGGGCGCGCAGCCCGGTCAGCTCCTGCGGAGTGTCTTCTTCTTCCTTGATCGTTTCGGTGGTCGCTGCCATCCGGCTTTCTCCGATTCCGGGAGTGACGAAGGGCGGGACCGCGCGTTGCGGTCCCGCCCTTCGTGGTGTTCGTGTCGGGCGCCTACCTCGGCTTGATGAACTCCTTGGCCGCCATCTGCACGCTGTGCGTGCGGTTGGCGTCCGCCATCCGGCCGTGCTGGGCGGTCGTCTCATCGGCCAGGCCCTGCGCCACGGTGGACAGCGTGTCGGACGCCGAGACGATCGAGCCGACGTTGGCCGCCATGGCCTCCGTCAGCGTCGCGACCGCCATGTAGGCGGTGGTGGTCGGCTCGTCGACCTCCAGGACGGTCATCGCCTCCGACATGTACCGCGCCGAGGCGCCCCGGTCGTCGAAGCGGGACTTGAGCCGTTCCACGGCCCTTTTGGTGTTGGCGGCGCGGATGCCGTACGCCGCTGCCCTGGCGAGGACGGCGGCGTAGGTGACGATCGCGGTGAGTCCACCCTTGGCTTCGCTCATGATCAGGCTCCCCTCGTCTCGTAGACCTCTGTGTTCGCGGAGGTGTCCTCGGCGTCGACCGCGTCGGAGATGTAGACCTCGCGGTCGGCCACGGACTCCATGTCCTTCGCGATGCCCGCGTACAGGCCCTGGCCGGCGACCAGCAGGGCTTTGGCCTTCACGACGGCCTCGGCCTGAGCCTTCGTGTTCGACTTCAGATCGTCGAGCTGAGAGTCGATCACCCCGTACTGCTCCTTGCCGCGGGTGACCCAGCCCATGACCTTCGGTCCGAAGCCGACGGCCTGCATGGCCACGAGCAGGTCGTCAGCGCGGCTGATCTCCCGCTGGCAGCGTTTGCCGATGCGGTCGTAGACGACCAGGTCGTCCTCGCACATCAGAGCGAGCTCGTCGCTCTCTTCCTCAACGGACTCGTACGACACCTCTGCTGCCATACGCCCAACTCCTTCTCCGGCAATGGCCGGTTCCTTGGTGGTGTTCACGGGTTCCGTCACGGCGCCCGCGGGCTCCGTCACGGTCGCGGCGGGGTCCGTCACAGCGGATGCTGGTTCCGTCTCGGGCTCCGTCACAGCCGTGACGGGTTCCGCCACGGTCGCGTCCGGGGTCGTCGCGGGCTCCGCTGGGGTGGGACCGGTTGGCTCGTCGGCGCTCTGCGGCTCTGCGGTTTCCGCGGGGGCCGTCCCCTCCGAGCTGCGGGGGTCCGGGACCGGCGCGGCCCCATCTGCGGCCTTCTCAGGGGCAGTTGGGGCCGTTGAGATGCCCGGGGCCCCACCACCGGCCGTTGGCGCCCCAGAGGCGCCCTCAGAGGCTTTCTCGGCCGCGTCAGGCTCCGCAGCCGGGTCCGGCTTGGAAAGGATCACGCCCTTGCCCTTGCCGCTGTCCGCCCCCGAGGCGGGTGGATCAGCCGGGATGGGCGGCACCGTCGGCGGGTGGGCCGGGGGCAGCGGAACGAGGATCGGCGCCGGGTCGGGTTCGCCCCGGGCTCGTCGGCGCTTGCGGTACTCGCGCAGCGCGCCCTTGCCGGTGTCCTCGGCCCACCCCACGCCTCGCGCGGCCCAGCCGCCAGCGCGGCGCCCCATGGGGGTCGCCACCCGTTCGATGCGGGTGTGGCCGCGGTACCCCGACCGGAACGCTTCCGGGAGCGTGAGCGCCGGGCCGCGTTCCGAGGCCGGCGCGTCCTTCCACGGTGAGAGCAGTCCCGGCCCGCGTTCGGCCGGTGGGGTCACGCCGTGCTTGTCGGCGATCTTCTGCACGGCCTTCTCGTGCCGGGTCCTCTCGCGCAGGATGTCGCGCTGCGCCGGGGAGAGCCCCATCTTCGCCTGCTCGCTCTGCGCGCCGGCCGTGTGTGCCAGCCAGGCGCACGCCGCGAGAAGCAGAACTTCCATCGCATTCCCCTCACGGTCTGCAACCGGGGGGAGTGAACGCGGGCCTCGTGCGCGTACGTACGCGTGTAGGGCCGGGTCGCGTTCATCTCCCCCCGGGGTGAATGAATGAGTGAACGATCACCGCGAGTAGCGGTCGGTGATCCTCTGGAGGGCGTCGCGGAGCTCGCGCCAGGCGCGGTTGGCGACTACCGGATCGGGGTCGCGCAGCACGCCGCGCAGCCGGTCCAGCCGCTTGATCGCACCCTCCCTGGCGGACCTTCCGTCTGCCTTTTTGATCTCCTTCGTCCAGTACGCGGAACCGCGTACCGAGTGGCGGTCGGTCGTCTGCTGGAGGAGGTTGCCGACGTCGCGCCAGGCGCGGTCGGCGGCCTCCGGATCAAGTCGGCGCAGGACGCCGTGCAGCCGGTCCACTCGCTTGATCGCACCCTCCTTGGGGGATCGCGCGTCCGCCTTTTTGATCTGTTTTGTCCAGTACGCGGATCCGCCCATCGGGCCTGGTTTCCTCCGTCCGTCCGGGGGTTGGGTGGGGGTGCAGCGGGGCGCCGGGTCTGCTCGCTGGGTCTGCTTGCCGGGTCTGCGAACGTTCCGCTCGCCGGGTCACTCGCCAGCTCACTCACCGGAGCTTTTTGCACCTTTTCGACCGCTTCCGGCAGTCCCAGCAAAGGCCAGCCCGCCGGGGCGAGTTGGCCTTCACTGGCAGTGCCGGACGCTGCTCAGGCGCCGGTCTTCTCGGGCGTCTCGGACTCCTCGTGCGACATCAGGTGGCCCCAGACGCGGCGCACCCGCTCTTCGCCGCCGACGAAACCGGCGTCGCGGAAGGCGGCGACGGCCTGGCGGTAGGACAGCGGCGGGTCGTCGGAGTAGCGAAGGTGGCGCAGGACGACCTCCAGCTGCGCCTCCGTCAGCCGCTCGCCCGGCACCGGGGTGGGCACGCCCGCGACGGCCGCGACCTCTTCGAGCGTGATGGTGTGCGACGACTCCTGTGACGGCGTCTCGGGCGTGACGGAACCTGGCGTGACGGAGCCGTCGGCCGTGACGGTTTCCGTCGCACGAGTCGCGGCGGAGCCCGTGACGGTGTGCGTCACGGTGTCCGTGACGGATTCCGTCGACTGCGACGGCCGCGCAGTCGGGTCGGTGCTGACCTGCGTGCCTGTCTGCGTCGCACCTTCCGGGCCGCTCGTGACGGCGGTGTCACGGGGCGGCGGGTTCGTCACGGAGTGCGTCCCGTCGGTGTGCCGGGCCGCCTGGTCCGTGACGGCCCCTGTGCCGAAACCGTCGCGCCCGGTCGTTCCGGGCAGCGCGGGCGTGACGGACGCGTTGAGCGCGGGTGTGACGGATGTCAGATCGAACATGCCGGCCAGTGCGTCGTTTGCGCCAGCCGTCATGCGGTCCCGCTGAACCGTCACGAGGCCCGCGCCGAGCGTCGCGTCGCCTGTGCCGACCTTCTTGGCCAGGTCCCACGACTTGAGCTCCGACTGCTTGCGGGTCTTCTCGTCGGGGTGGTTCGCGGCACGGGCCCGGTGGTACGCGAGCTGCTGCATCGTCTTCGCGTTCCGGCGCTGGGCCTCCATGTCGACGCCGGTGACCCGGATGACGATGCGGCGGGCCAGCAGGCCCAAGCCCTCCGCGGAGGAGCACATGGCCAGCGGCGTGACGGCGAAGACGATCGCCTCGGTGGTGGTCTGCGCGACGGCGGCGGCGGTGCCGGAGGCCGCTGCGGGCAGCAGCCACAGCCCGACCCGGACGGCGGCCGGCGACGACTGGCCCAGCAGGGTCAGCCCGACGTAGACGAGCGCCAGGGAGAGCGTGGCGCCCTCACCGGCGGCGACCACGCCCCACGCGGTGGCCGAGCGGTGGAAGACGCCGGTGATGTTGCTGTAGGTACCCCAGGCGCCCAGGCCGGCGAAAACGACCATCGGCACGGCGGCGGCGATGAGGATGATGCGCTGGCCCCGGGTCAGCTTCCCTTCCGGGGGCGGGGACATGGAGGTGGGTGTGGGTGTCATGGTTCTTCACTCCTGACGGAAGTCGGGGGACAAGGGGCACCGGGCCCGGTACCGGGGGGAGCTGTCGTACCGGGCCCGGCAGCAGGACGGCCGGCCTCCTGTTGGGGAGGCCGGCCGTGGAGCACGGGATCGGGGGAGTCCCTGCTGCTCCCTGCCGTTCCCGACGACTCACATCGCCAGGAACGGCAGGCAACACAGGGGAACTGCTCAACCGTCCCGCCACAGGCCGTCCTTGCCGCGGATGGTGCGCACCGACGACAAGGTCGGGCTGAGGTGGTTCTCGGTGACGTTCCGGCCGAACACGTCAGGCCTTCACCAGGGCCGGGGCGTCGGTGGGGCGGTGCGGGGCGATGATGCGGCCGTCGGGCAGCAGCTCGCCGGTGTCCTCGAAGACGAGGAGCCCGTTGCACAGGCGGCTCCAGCCTTGCTCGGGGTGGCTGACCACCCTCTGGGCGGCCTCCCGAGCGGGACTGGTGGCGGGTGGGCAGGACGGAGTGTGCGTGCACGGCTGGGTCGCGGAGGTCTCGGGCATGGCGAACTCCCTTGTGGGTGGGGGACGGTGTGGACCGGGGGCGGTGTCGGGTGACGTCGATGCGGGCGGTCCCTGTGTTCTCCGCCGCTACCGGACCGACGGTGGCCGGGCCGGTAGCGACGGGCTGGGCAGGGGCGCAAGGGGCGGGAGGTCAGGCGCTGGCCTGGCGGGCCCGGTTGCGGGCAGCACGGCGCCTCATGGCGCGGCGCTCGTACTCGCTCAGTCCGCCCCACACGCCGGTGTCCTCGCCCGACTCCAGGGCCCACTGCAGGCACTGGTCCATGACGGGGCAGCGGCGGCAGACGGCCTTGGCCTCCTCGATCTGCAGCAGGGCGGGACCGGTGTTGCCGATCGGGAAGAAGAGCTCGGGGTCTTCCTCGCGGCACACCGCGTTGTGCCGCCAGTTGACGCCGCCTCTGGAGGCGGGCAGATGGGATGCGGAGAGACTAACGAGGTCCTGGACGTTCTTCTTCATGGGGCCCTCCGTGGAATCGCGGATGCGGGCAGCCCCAGGAACAGGGAGTTCCTGGGGCTGCTGGGGGATGGGGCGGTTGGGCGCGGTGATCTCCGGCCCCCGCTTGGTGCGGTGGTGCTGCGCTGGCAGAGGCTGACCTTCCGGCCGTCCGCCCTCCGTACAGCCGGTGGTGCTATGCAGACCTGAGACGGCACCAAATCTTCTTGCCGAGCGGCGACGACTCGACCGTCCAGAGGTCGGTCAGCAGGTCGAGCAGGTGCAGCCCCCGCCCGGACAGCGCCTCGGTGCTGTCCAGGGCGACGTCGCAGCGGCTCGGCTGGCCCGGCACGGCGTCGTGGACGATCACCTCGATGCCCGTAGAGACGGCGTACACCTCGACGATCAGCGGCACGGGCTCGTCCTCAGGGCTGGCCCGAACGACGTTGCCCATCAGCTCAGATGCCACGAGCTCCGCGGACTCGCCGAGCTCCGGGTCGGCTCCGTACGCCGTGGGCACCGACCTGGTCAATGCGCGGACAGCGCTGAAGGCCTCCAGGGAAGCCGTCATCTCGGCGCGGAAGCCGCGCTCCTGCTCGGTCACCGCCAGTCCTTGCACCGGCCCGGGCAGTGCGAGTCGTCCGTCCACGGCGATGGGGTACAGGGTGCCGGTGCCGTGAACCGTGACCGTCACCGCTTCCCACCGCCTTGCGCCCGGCGCAGCGCCTCGTCCATGTCCGGGTCGGAGTCCCCTGGGGCACCGGTCAGCACAGGGGATGGCATCATGTTCTTCAGCAAGGTCGTACTTCCTCTCACGCGCGATGGATGACGACCGACAACGGCCCCGGGGTGCGATCCCGGGGCCGTCATCGTTGTTGCGGGGTGATCCTGCTGCCCCCTGCCATCGCTGCTCGTCACGCGGGCAGCGATCGCAGGTAGCCCAGGAGCGGGTCAGTAGCAGATCTCGTATCCCCAGGGGTTCTCGCCGAGGCGCAGTACGGCGGCTTCCTCTCCGTACTCGCGGGCGTGGCCATGGGCGTAGTACGCGGCCATGGCCGCCTGGGCACGGATCAGTTGGCTCTCGTTCTCGTCTGCGGCGACGCGCTCTCCGTCAGCTGCCGCTGCGAGCGAGCGGCGCTGTGCCCCTTCGAGGTCGATGATGATCGCCTCGATCTTGGCCTGAGCGGCGGTGTTACCGCTGTCCGCCTCGTCCAGGAGCCGGTCGATGTCGATGGCGGTCAGCGTCATGAGGCCTTCCTTCCGTTCACGGCGGGGGTCTGGCGGACGCGTCCGGCCTTGAAGCGGCGGGGCGTTGCCTGCAGTTGGTCTTGGCGGAGCAGTTGCTCGCGCCGCTCGCGATCGGTGGCTTCCACGTCGGGGAGGACCTTGCGCCACTGCTGCGTCCTGCGGCGCGTCTGCAGAGCGTCACGACCGCGTTCCCAGTTCCGCTCTTCGCGCTGCTCGCGGGTCTGCTGGCTGGTCACGCTCTCGCGGGTCTGCTCAGTCCATGACTTCCGTTCGGCCAGCTCGTAGCCGCGCGGGCAGTAGCGGCCCTGGCGGCAGTCGGCGCATCCCTGCCGGTGACGAGCGAGGCTGGCGAGTGCGCGTTCCAGCGCCGCGAGTCCGCTCCGGCCTGCTTCGCGCTCCGCAAAGAGCCTCGGCATCCGGCAGGGGACACGGTTCCGGCAGTTCTTGCAGCTGGCCTGGTGCCGCGCGATAGCCTGCCTCGCCCGCTCGATCGGCGACATCTGGGCGGTGTACGCCATGCGATGAACCGGCTGGCCGGTCGGCGGCGCGGGCTTGTGGAACTGCTGGGCGCTACGACGCGCTCCCGCCTCCAGGTCTCCCTCAACCAGCGCCGCACCCCACTGCTCAACGGTGATGTCGAAGATGATCCGGCGGGCGCTTCCCGAGCAGCGCTTCTTGGGCTCCGGGTAGTGCGGCGTCAGGACGCTACGACTGAGCGAGTGCCACTCCTTGCACTCCGGGCACTTCAGTGTCCGGACCTCGCCGTCGCGCAGGTTCACGTGCTGCGGACGGAAACTGCTGAGCCGGTACGGGGGGAGCTTGCTGATACGCAAGGCGGGCTCCTAAGCGGGAATGACACGGGCTGCGTTCCCTGCCAACCAGGAGCCGTCCAGCGGAAATCCGCTGGACGGATCGTGGAGGACAGGCAGCGCAACTGCTGTCTTTGGCTGCCCTGCTCTCACCCACCGGGGGACATCGTGTCGGCTCTGGGCCGGTCACCCCGGTGCCGCATGTAAGCGACGGCGAGCAGGCTGCGCTTTTCGGTTGGTCGTACGAGGTGTCAGGACTCGAGGTCCGACTCCCTGGCCAGCTCCGCCAGAAGCGGCTCCGAGTGGCCCACCTGCCGCGACTTAGCGCCAGAGGGTTGACCCAGCGCATTTGAGAGCGGGCGTCCACCACTTCGATATCGAAGCTGGTTCCAGTGAAGGCTATGATCGCTATCGAAGTCAAGAGTCTCGATATCGACATTTAGTCGGAGAGTCACAGATCGGCCGTCCACCGCCGCGACGCTGGCGCTAGACATCGAAGCCCCTAGGATCGCTAGCGAGGTGAGGAGTCACATGGCGGAAGAATCGGGTGCCGAGCCCAAGTACCTTCAGATCGCTGACGCTCTGAAGGCGGCGATCGAGGTGGGAGAGTACGGCCCTGGGGATCGGTTGCCCGGGGAGAACGTCCTCGCGCCGCAGTACGGCGTTTCCCCTATGACCGCCCGCCGAGCACTCCGTGTACTCACGAGTCAGGGACTTGCCGAGTCCCGGAAGGGGGCCGGCTTCTTCGTACAGGCCTTCCATCCCATCCGTCGAAGAGGCATTCAGCGCCTGGCACGCGATCAGTGGGGGAGCGGCAAATCCATCTGGGCAGCGGATGAGACCCGTCCGCTTACTGTGGATCAAGTCACCGTCGAGGAGGTCACCCCGCCCCCACACATCATCAGGATGCTTGAGCTGGGAGAGTCGGAGACGGCCTGCGCGCGTTCGCGGCGCTTCGTACTCGAAGGACGGCCCGTCATGCTGGCGACGTCCTATCTCCCCTTCAGCCTCGTGGCGGGGTCGGCGATCACTCAGGCGGACACAGGTCCAGGTGGGACGTACGCGCGCCTCGCCGACCTTGGCCACGCCCCCGTCCACTTTCGAGAGGAGATCCGCGGCCGCCTGCCGACCAGCACAGAAGCAGCCGCCCTTGGGATGTCCATGGAACGGCCGGTCCTCAAGGTCTGCCGGACAGCATTCGACGCTGACAAGCGCGTGGTCGAGATCAACGAAATGACTCTCGACTCCGCTTCGTACGTTCTCGACTACGAGTTCGACGCCTGACGCCATGGGAGCTTCCGACCGATCACTAACTGGCTGGTTCCGACCTCAACCAGCTTCTGAGGTGCGGACGTTGAGCGAGATGCCCCTGCGTGGAATTGGCGTGGACTCAGCGTGGCAACACGCGCCAGATCGCCTGTTCAGGACCCGTCGTGGGGGTGTCTAGTGATCGCCGTGGAACAGTGGACAGGCGAGGAGGCGCTACTCCTACGGTCGGTGATGCGCCTGTCCGTCCGTGCGTTCGCTCAACGGCTTGGGATCAGCCCTCGCACAGTCTCACACTGGACGGAAAACCCGGCTGGCGTGTGCCGTCCGACCATGGCCCAAATCCTCGACACAGCACTCGCCCAGTGCACGCCGGATGAACAGGAAGCGTTCCGTGTGCGCCTTGCCGCCCTGCGGGGAGACCCTGTTAGCGCGGCAGCGGCAGCGGTCGGCCGTCCAGCGCCCTGCACCGTGATCTCGCACAAGTTCCTGCCTGTATATCTGGGAGATCGGCTCAACTCGCTGTACACGGCCGGAACCCCTCGTCGGCCAGGTCCTGGAGGTCTGGACCAGCGCATTCTGCCCGCTGAGCACCGGTCAGCACGGACATCGACAATCCACATCTATGCATGCGGGATCGCCCTCATACATTTGGAAGAGCACCAACGCATGTGCTCTCTGACCGAGTTGGCCGTGTGGCGCTACCGCTCGTACTTGACGGACCGGTCCTGGGTGGGTCAACGGCTAACTCACCTATTGGAGCGACACAGTGCTGGCGAACGGCCAGCTACGCCGTCACCAGATCCGGAGTACGTCTTGTCCGTCTACGAGTTGCGTGAGCACTCCTGGACAGGGACCGGGCTCGACACAGCTCTGCAGTTGTTGACCACGCCGTCCGTACTCGTCAATCGCCAGGACCCGGAGAACGTCACGCCCCTTGGCGCAGGCGTTGAGGACGCCAAATTCCGGGATGTCTGGGCGCACCCAGAAGCCGTGGCGTTCGACGGTGGTGCTTCGCGGGGAGTGGCTGGCTGGTCTGGCGTGGCCTACCACCCGCAGCCAGACGAGCGTGCACTGACAACGAGTCAAATAGTTGCACTGGAGTTGGACGTCCAGGCTCTGTGGGCTCTGTCCTCGCATGTCCTTCACATGATCGAGGAAGGCAGGGACCCAGTGATGCCTGCGGAGTACGGGTGGCGCTTTCTGCGCGGTGCGTACGTCCGGCTTACTACTGCCCGGCCGACGGAAACAGCTCAGCATCGGGTGATGCGGGAGGCGATCCTCGCCACGAGTGAACTCCCTGATCGGCTGCGAGCCGCACAGGATGCCCTACGGGACAGCAATCAATGACGGCTATGGAAGGCGGCATGGGTGGAACCTCGTTCGGCGGCACTGCTGGTCATCGACGTGCAGCAGGGCTTCGTCAACCGGCACAGCAGTGGTGTTGTCCCCGCGATCGTGCGGCTCGTTGAGGGCTGGCGGGCGGCGGGCGCTCCCGTGGTGTTGACGCGATTCCACAACGAACCCGACTCGCCGTACGAAAAAATTACAGGTTGGACAAGACTGCGCACGACCGAGGAGCAGGCTCTCGTCCCTGAGCTTGCTGCGTTCGCAGAAGACGCGGCCACCGTCATCGACAAGGCGCAGGCCTCTATCTTCACCCCCGAGGGAACCGAGATCATTCGTGATTCGGGATGGTCCGATCTCGTGCTGTGCGGCATCGATACGGACGCATGCGTGTACGACTCAGCCGTGGCCGCCTACCAGAGCGGCTATCGGCCATGGATCGTGACTGACGCGTGCGCCTCCAGCGGCGGTGCGCAGTACCACGACGCTGCGCTGCTGCTCGCCGCGCGGAACATCGGGGCCTCTCAGCTCGTCACCAGCGAAACCGTCCTGTCTCGAATCCATGAGATCCCGGAGGCGCACGCGTGAACACACGGTCATGCGACACGGACGTCCTTGTGGTCGGCGCAGGCCCGGCTGGAGTTGCAGCCGCGATCATGGCGGCCAGCCTCAACCTGCGGACCACAGTCGTGGAGACCGGCGCGGTGGGCGGCAAGCTGCACCGGATCGGCGCCCTGGAGAACGTCCCGGGCCGCTGGTCGTCCGGCCCCCAGCTGGCCGAGGCCCTATCTACGGACCTTGAACGTCTGGAGAAGGCCGGGCGGTGCACTGTAGTGCGAGACGTCGCCGTGAGGTTGAGTGGGCACGACGACCGAGCCGAACTCATCATCGGCGACGGCCGCGTGCTCACTGGGGAGTTCATCGTGGTCGCCACGGGCGTTACAGACCTGGCCCCAGCAGACGCGGGGTGGATAACTGCTTCTGCCGAGTTCTCAGCTCCACCGCTCTGGCGCACCGCTCCGGAGGACCTCACCGCGCGGACGTACGTCCTCGGTGCTGATCGTCCGCTCGGAACCTGGCTGCGAGCTCATCCAAATGTCGCGACGACGCTGCACGTGCTGTGCCCACCGGCCGATGCGTATAAGGCGACCGAGGTCGAGCAGGATGGTCGCGTACGGCTCGTGCCGATCTCACACGCCGCGATTACCAAGCCACGGTATGGCGGTGGTTGGACGGTTGAGGTGGAAGGCCGCGATGGCGCTAAGACCGTCTATGCCGCCACGTCGGTCATCAACAATCTGGGGAACAAGCCGACGCCGGTGAGCGGGCTCGTCTCTGGCGAGGATGGCTACTGCTCGCCCCATGAGCAGCATCATCGCATCCGGATTGCAGGTGACCTTCGGTCCTCGCGCTTCCAGCGCATAGTCACTGCACAAGGCTCTGGAGCGGAGGCCGTGCTGGCCTACTACTACGACACCGCGCTGCCTGGCGGAGGCGGGCCTCGATGACATTCCCGTGCAAGGCGTCTTGGGCCCGTTCTCAGCAGTCAGCTCGCCCCAGTGGCGAACGGGCGGATCAGGTGACTCGGCCCATCGGTCCGCGAGTCCTGCCGGCCCTCCGTGCTGAGCGGCTTGAGCGCCCTGAGGGCGGCCTGGAGGGTGGGCTCATAGTCCTTTGGGTCCCAGCCGGCCGGGACGGTGACCTTTGTGCGGAGCCTTTCGTTGCCGACTCGGTGGATCTTGCAGTCGACGAAGGGAACGAGGCCGAGTCCGCGGGCGTGAAGCAGGACGGGGCGGCCGGTTTTCACAATGTCGATGACTTCGAGTCGGGCGACCTCACCGAGCCGGTACACGTGGCTGCTGGGGCCCCTCTTGGCGACGCCGACGACGACGAGGCCGTCGAAGGTCGGCGAGATCTCTTGCCATTGCTCCGCGTAGTTCTCCGGGGTGAACAGATCGCCGAACTGCAGGAGCTCGACTCCTGGGAGCCGGTGGCGGATCTTCGCGAGCCGCTGGGTCCACTGTGGACGCTGGGCGATGAGGGGCGGCACGGAGATGTAGACGCGGACGGAGTCACTGGGCTTGCGCGCGTCGCGGATCTTTCCCATGGCTGCGATGTAGGCCCGCTGTTGTGCCGCGGTCGCGTACGTGACTGGGGGGATGTCCGGAGCAGCGGTGTCAGGCATGCGCTCCATCCTTCCCTGAACGACTGTCAGGTCCTTTGTCAGCACGGACAGATGCCCCTCTCCCGTTCACATACGCCTCGACGACTCGCTCGCGTTGCCCCCTGCACGCGGGTTGATCGGAAGAGTATGGTGGCATCGGTCAAGATCTACATAAAGAACACCCCCAGCGCCTGGAAGCGCTGGGGGCGTAGAGAACCTGTTAGGAGGCTCTCGGTGTTCATGGCACCACTGTACCCGTGGGCCTTCAGGACCACACAAGATCCCCGCCGTCTTCGCAATCATGCGCGTACGACGTCAGCGGGGTTTCTTTGCGTTTCCCCACGCCTCGACCAGCCCTCTGCTGAGGGGGTCGAGATGACGTAGGTCTGGGGCGGCTCAGCCGCCCGGGGCCGCCCGGTGATGCCACTCACCTGGGCGCCGTGCCCCATCTGCCACCAGGAGGTTTGCCGACCCCCTGAAGGGATGTCCGTCCGGTTGCCGCCGGCCGAACGTTCGAACTGGTTCTGCAGCGAACCAAGCGCCAAAGGCGCTTTTTCCATGCCTCCAGCAACACCAAGGAAGGCAAGACCTATGTTGCAGCATCGTGCTGCCCTTTGTCAGCCCATCCATGACCGGATGGCGCATTTTGTGCCGTCTATCCGGTCACAGTTTTTCCTTCAGGCGTCCGTTCCGCCGTTCCAGCGGACTGTTGCTGCCGCACGTGCGCGGTTCGCCGGGGTGCCCGGGTGAGCGCCGCGGCAGGGCCCGCCGCCCACCGACGGTCGCCGAGACGTCGTTGGCTGCACGCAGTGCCAGAGGTGGCGGGGCCACCTGTGAAGCGCGGTCCGGGGCCTTCCCTGGCACTCGGCCAGGATGCTCGTTCTCGCTCGGCGGCCGCTGTACGGACGCTGCTGGGCAGTCCGGGCCTCGTGGAGGCGTCGGACCCGGTGCGGCTGGCGGCGGTGGTGCTGGCTTCCCGTACGCCGTCCGAGACCGGCGTTGTGGAGATCCGGGCTCGTGAGCTGGGCCGGTGGCTGGGCCTGTCGGTGTCCAGGGTTCGGCATGCGGTCGTCCCGGGTCTGCGTCGTTCCGGTGTGGTGGATGTCGAGACGCTGGCAGGCGAGTTCGGCGAGGACTGGGGGCTGACTTGCCGTGTGCTTCCGATGTGGGAGGCCCAGGACAAGGTCGGGCATCCGTTGCGGTTGACGAAGCCGGAGCTCGCCACCCTGCTGCGGCTGATGGAGGCCCTGATGGCGCCGGGTTGGGCGCACCGTGACGGGCGGGTGACGCCGGCCGGGCTGCTGGGTGCCCGTACGGGGCATGGTGCGGCGACGGATCGGCTCGCCTTACTGCTGCTGGTGCTGGAGGCGGGGGAGACGGGGAGGGTGCGGCTGTGCGGTGGCCGGGTCAACAAGCGCTACGGCCGACCGGTGGCGACTTTGGCCCGGCTGCTGGGGCGCTCGCTGTCGCAGGCGGAGCGGGTGTTGGAGAGGCTGGAGGGCGTCGGCTTGGTGGAGCGCCCTCGGCGGCAGACGGTGTCCGGCATGCGTCATGTGGCGCGGCTGGTCGTGCCGGCGGTTGCCGCAGCGCACCGCGGCCGCCAGGGGAGCGCGGATGCTGCTGGTGACCATGTTGTTGGAGACCTCGCAGGTACGGCATGGCCGGGTGAGGGCTCCACGCCTCCGAAGAAGCCACAGGTCAGCGAGGTTCACGAGGCTGACGGGACTGGCGACGGAGACCTCGCGACTATGGCATCCCTTCACACTGATCACTCTTCTGTGGCTGATGCGTCTTCTGAAGTTGCTGGTGGTCTGGGGTTTTCCGGCTATGCCGATTCGGGGTCCTGTGATCGGCCGGAATACGCGTGTGCGCACGAGGACCAGGCCGTGAAGGCCTCGGTGGCTGCGTCTCAGCGCGCGCTCGGTGGGGATGACCCGCTGCGCGGGGAAAACCAGGGAGAGTGTCCAGGCGGGGGATCGCCGACGGTGGGCTCGGGGAGCCGGTCGCGGCTGACGGTCGTGGACCGGGCTCGTGGACAGCAGCAACAGCAGCGGGTTGCGGACCTTGGTGATCTTCGTTTGCAGGTCGCTTTGGCTCCGGTGGCCTACCTGTGGGGTCAGCTCCGTCGCGGTCAGCAGGCCGTTGCCGTTCGCGCCGTGGAGCGGGCCCTTGGGGACCTGTCCGGGATCGTGGAGGCGAAGGCAGCGCCGGGCGTGCTCGCGGCCCGGCTCGCCGACCGGCTGGAGGAGGTCGGGGGCGAAGCCTTGGTACGCGATCCGATGGGCTGGCTGCTCGGTCGGGGCTTGGTCCAGCGCCCTGCCTGCCCAGATCTGAGGTGCGACGACGGCATCCGCCTGGACTCCGGTACCGACTGCCCGACCTGCGCAAACATTGTCCACATGCGGCGCGCGCTGCGGGCTCGGGTCGCATCTCGGGTCGAGGCCGAGATGCAGGCCAGCGATCCGGCCGCGCGCCGTGCCGAGGCCGAGCGGCGCCTGCGTGAGGAAACCGTCCTTGATGAGCAGCGGGCGCAGGTCCGTCGGGCCCGGGCCGCGCGCGAGGTCGAGCATCGTCAGCAGGCGATCGCACGGCGCCGCGCCCTCGAGGAAGGCTCTGAGCTGGCACGGAGGCAAGCGCCGTGTGCAGACTGCGGGTTGCCCGGATCAGCGGGGTTGTGCCCAGTGTGCTCCTACAGGCGGCGTACCGAGGAGCTGGTGCGGGAGGCGATCGACCTGGCGGTCGCTGTGCGGGCTGACCTCCTGGACGCGGACGCAATAGACGACCTCACGCAGCAGTGCGAGGCGGACACCCGTGCCCTGCTGGACTTGGCGTGCAAGCGGGCCTGCGGTGCGGACGCCGATCCGGCGTGGGCAGCATTCACGGCACCGGAGGTAGCGCAGCAGATCCGGGACGAGCGGCGCGCGGCCGCGCTGCGTCGGCTGCTCGGGTCGCAGGAAGCGGTGGCGGAGGGCGACGCGGCGTACGAGGCGTGTCTTCGGCTGCGGGGCAGAGGGTCCGAGGCTGCTGCTGAGGAGGCCGCAGATGCGGCGGGCCGCCGTACTGCCGAATTTCTCCTGCGCCAGCGTCTGGGTGAACTGCATGCTGCCCGTCGGCGCGCGGCTGCGGCACCTTCCGCAGTGGGCAAGGTGTTGGCAGATGCGGCGGCGTAACCGTGGTGGCTCTATGGGAGCTTTGCGCCGGTGATATCGGTCCACTGCACGGTGGCACGGCTGGTGACGAGGAGCGCCGGCGTTCGGTCCGTAGCGAAACGGCCGGGGCCCCCTCCCGGAGTCGTCGTCTACTCTCCGCCCATGTTTTCTCCCCGCAGATGGATCTCCGCGATCGCCGCACCGATGCTGGTCACCGCCATGATGACGGCGGGCTGTTCGGGTTCTGCGGAGCCGGGCGCGGACTCCCACGCTGGCGCACCGTCCACATCGGCCCCGGCGTCGCCGAGCGCTTCACCCACCTCGGCCTTCTGCCTTGATCTGACACCCTTCCAGGTCGGCGTCGTGGTCTACCGGGGCGACCTGGCCGACGCGGTGCACAGCCAGCAGTTGGACGTGAAGGATCTGCGGCAGCGGGCTGCCGTGATAGCTCATATGGGTGAGGAGATGCAGGCGAGCGCTCCACCGGACATCGCCAAGCAGTTCCGTACAGTGCTCGGTGCGATCAGGCGTTCGTCGAGCAACCTGAAGCCGCACTCTCAGCTGCGCGATGCGGTGACCCCTGTGTTCAACGAGAAGGTCAACCCGTCCTTCGAGGCGGTGAACGAATACGACTGCGGCGCCGAGGACAAGTGACGGACTCACGCTGAACCGACCCACGGCCGGATCGGCAGGCGGGGAGCTGGCCGCCGCTCTGCAGTGGCTGGCAACGGCCTCAGCTACCGGCATCGAGCTTCGTCGGTGCGGTGAAAGGTTTCGTCGGTGCCCTGACGAGCCGGTGAGTGCCGACCAACCAGGTACCCACCGGTAGTCGTATCGTCCTGGGTTCGCCTTGATCGCCCTACCGGGCAGATCCTCCGGCCGGCTGCTGTTCAGCCAGGCGTTCGGTCGTGGCCGAGTCCGGAGAGGGACAGGAAGCAGGCGGAACGCAGTTCGCCGAGCAGAACCGTGACGGAACACCAGGGTCCCAGCCGTAGGCGTTGAGGCGGCCGCCGCAGGTCGCGCAGGCGCCGGAGACCTTCCAAAGGCGCCG
>NZ_JBEXQX010000026.1:0-117272 GCF_040612795.1 Streptomyces sp. NPDC006335 | reverse complement strand
TCAACATATCTGGCGTTGATTTTTGGCACGCTGTTGAGTTCTCAAGGAACGGACGCTTCCTTTGTACTCACCCTCTCGGGCTTTCCTCCGGGCTTCCCTTCGGTGTTCCAAACTCTATCAGTGTTTTTCCGGCCCTCCGACCACCGTCCTGCAGGCATGCAGAACATGATCCGGAGATGGGATCTGACAAGTTGGATGCTGCCAGGCCAGGGCACTTGGTCGCGCCGCTCGGCCTCAAGCAGGAGTACGACTGTACACGCGGTCTCGGAAGCGGTGCAAATCGTTTGGGCTGGTGGTCTAGACCACCAGCCGGTATCTTCCGTGCGGAGCCCTTACTTCATCTGACATACGCTGCTGAGCAGAGCCGTCCGAAGCAAGCAGTGACGGCCCATATACGCAGCTCCACCCCTGGGAGGCTTCCCATGACCACCGTGACGTCCCCTCTTGCAGGACGCGCCATCGGACTGGCCGCCGTGCCGGATCCGGTCTTCTCCGGGGCCATGGTCGGCCCGGGTACGGCGATCGATCCCGTGCGCGAACCGTCCGAGGCGGTCGCACCCGTCGACGGCGTGGTCGTCTCTCTTCACCCGCACGCGTTCGTCGTCGTGGACGAGCAGGGACACGGCGTGCTCGTCCACCTCGGCATCGACACCGTTCAACTCAACGGTGAGGGTTTCGAGCTGCTGGTGAACAAGGGCGACACCGTCGCGCGCGGCCAGGCGATCGTGCGCTGGAACCCGGCCGCCGTGGAAGCCGCCGGCAAGTCCGCGGTCTGCCCGGTCGTGGCTCTGGAGGCCACGGCCGAGGCACTCTCCGAGCTCCGTGACGAAGGCGATGTGAAGGCCGGCGACAGTCTCTTCGCCTGGAAGTGACACCAGTGCCGTCGTACGACGGCATGTAGGGACGACAACCAATCGCGGCGGTGGGACCCGCCGCACTATCGGAGACGGGTGAGATGGAGACAACGCTGCGAGGCGTCGGCGTGAGCCACGGTGTGGCGATCGGCGAGGTTCGGCACATGGGAACGGCGGTCCTGGAGCCGCCTGCGAAGCAGATTCCGGCCGAGGACGCGGAGCGTGAACAGGGGCTCGCCCGCAAGGCGGTGGAAGCTGTGGCGGCCGACCTGCTGGCGCGCGGCAATCTGGCCGGGGGCGAGGCTCAGGCGGTGCTCGAGGCGCAGGCCATGATGGCGCAGGATCCCGAGCTGATGGCGGACGTGGACCGGCGTATCGCCGTCGGCAGCACGGCCGAGCGTGCCGTGTACGACGCGTTCGCCGCTTACCGGGAGCTGCTGGCGGGTGCCGGTGAGTACCTCGCCGGACGCGTCGCCGACCTCGACGACGTGCGGAATCGTATCGTCGCCCGTCTGCTCGGGGTGCCCATGCCGGGTATCCCGGACAGTGACGAGCCGTATGTTCTGGTGGCGCGCGATCTCGCGCCCGCCGATACCGCTCTGCTGGACCCCACGCTGGTTCTCGGGTTCGTCACCGAGGAGGGCGGGCCGACGAGCCACAGTGCGATTCTGGCGCGGGCGCTCGGTGTGCCGGCCGTCGTGGCGCTGCCGGGTGCCGGTGAGCTCGCCGAGGGCACGGTCATCGCCGTGGACGGCAGCACCGGTGACATCTTCGTGAACCCGAGTGACGAGAAGAAGGCCGAGCTGGAGGCCGCTGCCGCCGAGCGGAAGGCCGCGCTCGCCGCGTCGACGGGTCCTGGTGCCACCGCCGACGGTCACAAGGTGCCGTTGCTGGCCAACGTCGGCGGTCCTGCGGACGTTCCCGCCGCGGTCGAGGCGGGGGCCGAGGGTGTCGGTCTCTTCCGTACCGAGTTCCTCTTCCTCGACGACAGCAAGAACGCTCCGTCCGAGGAGAAGCAGGTCGAGGCGTACCGCCAGGTTCTCGAGGCGTTCCCCGAGGGGCGTGTGGTCGTTCGTGTGCTGGACGCGGGCGCGGACAAGCCGCTGGACTTCCTGACGCCGGCCGACGAGCCGAACCCGGCACTCGGGGTGCGCGGTCTTCGGACGCTGCTCGACCACCCTGAGGTGCTGCGGACCCAGCTGACGGCGCTCGCGAAGGCTGCCGAGGGGCTGCCGGTCTACCTCGAGGTCATGGCCCCGATGGTGGCGGACCGTGCCGATGCCAGGGCGTTCGCCGACGCGTGCCGTGCGGCCGGGCTGCGGGCGAAGTTCGGCGCGATGGTGGAGATTCCCTCGGCCGCGCTGCGGGCGCGGTCGATTCTCCAGGAGGTCGAGTTCCTGTCGCTGGGGACCAACGACCTCGCGCAGTACACCTTCGCCGCCGACCGTCAGGTGGGTGCGGTGTCCCGGCTGCAGGATCCGTGGCAGCCCGCGCTGCTCGACCTGGTCGCGCTGTCCGCCGAGGCGGCGAAGGCCGAGGGCAAGAGCTGTGGTGTCTGTGGTGAGGCCGCGTCCGACCCCCTGCTCGCCTGTGTGCTGACCGGTCTTGGTGTCACCTCCCTTTCCATGGGTGCGGCGTCCATTCCTTACGTCCGGGCGACGCTGGCGAAGTACACGCTGGCGCAGTGCGAGCGGGCCGCCGCAGCCGCGCGGGCCGCCGACAGTGCCGACGAGGCGCGTGCTGCGGCTCAGGCGGTGCTGTCGGGCGAGTAGTCGGACCGGATCGGTCGGCTGCTGGTTTCCGGAGGGCGCTCCACCTGCGGGTGGGGCGCCCTCCTTGTCTTCAGTGACTGTGGCGCGGCGTCTGTCCTTCCGGGCCGAGGTCGGGGGGCACGCAGTAGTCGACGTCCGATTCAGGGGCGATCAGATCGCCGGAGTCGAAGTCGGTGCAGTAGGCGTCGAAGACCTCTCCTGCGGTGAGGGGTTCGAGGCCGTCGCCGCGCACGCGCCAGCCGTAGATGCGGTCGGTGGTTCCGGGGGCGCTGGTGCGCATGACCAGGCCGCCGGGGCTCTGGGTGGCGATGCCCAGGGCGAGGACCGTGGTGAATTCGAGTGCCTCTGCCTCGTCGAGGCGTACCGCTCCGTCGGTGTTCTCCTCGGAGTGGAGGACGGAGACGAGGGTCTCCGGGGTGCCGGTGATGCTGCAGACGAGGTGGTGTTCGCCCGGGAGGGCTGTGTCGAGGATGCGGACGAGGAGGTTCGAGGCTCGGGTGAAGGCCGCGCGGCCGATGTCCTCTCCACAGGCACCGCAGGCGCCGAGGCGGGCGAGGAGTGTGGTCGCGTACTCCCAGGTGGCCTGTCGGACGGCCTCGTCCACGAGGGCCGGCACGAGGTCGGTGAGGGGCTGGCCCTCGTAGGGGAGCGTCGGTCCGGTGGTGGCAAGTTCGGCGGTGAAGCGTGTGCGGCTGGACGGGATGTCCGGGTCGAGGCCCGTCTCCTCGCAGAACTCGGCGTATTCCTGGGGGTCGAAGAGGGCGACGGTGGTGTGGCTGCCCTGTGCGGCTCGGGTCCTCAGTAGCTCTTCGACCTGTTTCAGGTAGGTCGTGTGATCGTCGAAGGTGAAGCTGCGGTAGCGCCGCATGGCGCGGAAGTCGTGTTCGTCCGTGAGCAGGCCGATGGTGCCGGCGATTTCGCGGCGCAGGACGCCTCGCATCGTCTGGTGGTCGGTGTGCGCCATGTTTCCCCCTGTGCGCAGTCGATCAATGCTCACTCACAGTAACTGGCGGCACTGACAATGAGGTCTGAGTGAGGCGTCCCCGGACCAGTCGATGCTGGATTGCGCAGGTCAGGGCGATGGCTGTGCCGAAGGCGGCCCATCCTGCCGGGCCGGTGACGATGGCCGCCGTGACTGCGAGTGGTCCGAAGGTGCGCTGTACGGACTGGGCCAGGCCGTGGACGCCGAGGTAGGCGCCCTGCGCGGTGCCGGGGGCGAGGGCGACGGAGAGTTCCCAGGAGATGGTGGCGTGGAGCATCTCGGCCATGGTGAAGGCGGTTGCCGCGGCCGTGAGGAGGGCTGTGGCCGTGACGGTTCCGCCCGTGGCCGCGAGTGCCATGGCGGCGCCGCCCAGGGCGAAGGTGGCGGAGAGCGGCAGGAGCAGGTTCCGGGCGGCGGCCGTGGTGGTGCCGAATCGGGCGAGGGGCACCTGGAGGGCCACGACCATGACGTTGTTGAGGACCATCAGGAGGGGTGCCAGGCCGTTCGGCGCACTGCTCTCGTGGGCGATCCACAGGGGCAGCCCGACCTTGAACACGGCGTCGTCGAGGAAGAGGACGGTCTCGGTGGCGACGTAGGCGAGGTAGGTGCGGTCGCGCCAGGGGTTCGCGGGTCTGGAGGTCGGGGCCGGGTGCTTCGAGGTGATGACGGTGCGGGAGGGGGACGGGGGTTCGCCGCAGCGCAGGGTGAGCAGCGCTGAGGCGACGAAGGACAGGGCGTCGCCTGCGAGGAGCCACTGGTAGGCGGTGGTGGTGCCGAGCGTCAGGGCCGCCGCGGCGGCGAGGCCTCCGAGCGCCCAGCCCGCGTTGGCGACGGTCCGGTGGAAGGCCTGGTAGCGGACGCGGTCGGGGCCGGCGACCCGGGTGGCGTAGAGCTTGGTGAGGATGCTCGCGGCGCGGTCGCCGAGACCGCCCACCGCCGAGAAGGCGATGAGCAGGGCGTAGTCGTGCGTGGTGAGCAGTGCGCAGGAGGCGACAGCGCGTACGAGCTGGACGATCAGCAGGACCCGGGTGATCGGGAACCGGTCGGCGAGCTTGCCTCCGACCGGTGCGCCGGCGATGCCGATGGCGCCGGCCGCAGCGGCGAGGGTGCCGACCTGGGCGAGGGAGAGCTCGGAGACGTAGGTGAAGTAGAGGACGGAGACGGACGCCCACAGTCCGCTGCCGATGCGGTCCACGAGCGCGATGGCGAGCATTCTGCGCCCGTCGCGGCCTCCGGGAACACTTTTCGACCATGCTGCCGTGCGCCGTATCGGATGCACTGCTCCCCCTTGCCTTCTTGCTTTTCATTTATGTACTGATACATACTTCGCAACGTGGCAACACAATATGGCATCAGTGGTACGACAGCCAAGGGGATTGCGGCGTCCGTCGAACGGGCCGTGGCCGAGGGGTCGTTGGCGCCGGGAGCCGCGCTGCCCCCGGTGCGGCGGCTCGCGGACGATCTCGGCGTGAGCCCGGGGACGGTCGCCACGGCGTACAAGGAGCTGCGGCAGCGGGGGATCGTGGCCACCCGGGGACGCGGCGGGACCGTCGTGGCACCGGCTCCCGCGGTGGCGTCGCGTCGGCCGCCCAAGGTGCCCGAGGGGCTGCGGGACTTGGCGGGCGGTCACCCCGATCCGCGGCTGCTCCCTGGTCTGGTGCCGCCCTCGCGGCTGTCCCCCGGCGCCCGTTCGCACCGATCGACGCCTCGGCTGGCGCGGCTCGAGGACGCCGTACGCGCGTGGCTGGGGCCCGACGGCGTGCCCGTGGAGCATGTGACCTTCGCGCACGGAGCGCTGGATCTGGTCGGGCGGCTGCTCTCCGTCGAGCTACGGCCCGGTGACGCCGTGGCGATGGAGGATCCCGGCTATCACCATCTGCTGGATCTGGTCACGGCGTTGGGGCTGCGCATGGTCCCGGTCGCCGTGGATGATCAAGGGGTGTCGCCGGAGGCGTTGCGTGAGGCGCTGCGGTCGGGCGCGCGGGCGCTCGTGTGCAGTCCACGGGCGCAGAATCCGTACGGAGGTCGCTTCTCGGCCAGGCGCCGGGACGCGCTGGTGGACGTGCTGCGGGATCACCCCGAGGTGCTGGTCGTGGAGAACGATCACGCTTCCGCCGTGGCCGACGCTCCGCTGCGGACGCTGTCCGGCGGTGGGCTGTCGCGCTGGGTGCATGTGCGGACGGTGAGCAAGTTCCTGGGGACGGACCTGCGGTGGGCGGCAGCCGCCTGTGATCCGGTCACCCTGGGCCGGCATGACGGGCGGCTGCTGCTGACGTCCGGCTGGGTCAGTCATCTGCTGCAGGAGACGGTGCACGGGCTGCTCGTCGACGAGAGCACGCGCGCGTTGGTCGCTCGTGCCCAGGAGACCTACGCGTCGCGCCGGGAGGCTCTGGTGCGGGAGCTCGGCGAGCGGGGCATCGAGGCGCACGGGGCGAGCGGGATGAACGTGTGGGTGCCCGTCCGGGACGAGTCGGCGGTGGTGAACGGGCTGCGGTCCTACGGCTGGTGGGTTGCCGCCGGGGCCCGGTTCCGGTTGTCGGCCGGTCCGGGTGTGCGGATCACGGCCGCCGAGCTGGAGTCGGCCGACGCGGCGCGGCTGGCCTCGGACTTCGCCGGTGTGCTCGGCGAGTCCGAGGCCACCTACGGTGGTTGACCGGCTCCGTCAGGCGCGTTTGCGGGCCAGGTCCTCGTAGAAGTGGAGCAGGTCGAGGTTGTCGATGGAGCCCGGGTTGACCGCCTTCTCCAGCGGGGTGCCCTGGAGCAGGCGCTTGACGGGGACCTCGATGCGCTTGCCGGTGAGGGTGTGCGGGATGCCGGGGACCTCGATGACCTCGTCGGGGATGTGGCGGGGTGAGAGGTTCTCGCGGATGGTCTGCTTGACGCGGTCGAGGAGTGCCTGGTCGAGGACGGCTCCCGGGGCCAGGTGCACGAAGAGGGGCATCCAGTAGCCGCCGTCGGGCTGCTCGATACCGATGACCAGGGACTCCTTGATCTCGGGGAGCCGCTCCACGGCCTCGTAGATGTCGGCCGAACCCATGCGGACGCCCTGGCGGTTGAGCGTCGAGTCGGACCGGCCGTGGATGACCACCGAGCCGCGCGAGGTGAGGGTGATCCAGTCGCCGTGCCGCCACACTCCGGGATAGGTGTCGAAGTAACTGCCGTGGTAGCGGCTTCCGTCGGGGTCGTTCCAGAAGTGGATCGGCATCGACGGCATGGGGTTGGTGACGACGAGCTCGCCGACCTCGTCGATCAGGGGCTTGCCGCTCGGGTCCCAGGACTGCAGGTCGGTGCCCAGGCACGGCGCCTGGAGCTCGCCGATGTAGACCGGCAGGGTCGGTACGGCGCCCGCGAAGCACGAGCACACGTCCGTGCCGCCGCTCACGGAGGCGATCCAGAGGTCCTCGCGGACCTCTTCGTGCAGCCAGCGGAAGCCGTCGGGGGGCAGCGGGGAGCCGGTGGTGGCCACGCACCGCACCGTGGAGAGGTCGAAGTCGCGTCCCGGGTGCACGTCGGCCTTGCGGCAGGCCATGACGTACGCCGCCGAGGTGCCGTAGAGGGTGGCGCCCGTGCGTTCGGCGACCCGCCACTGGGCGCCCGTGTCGGGGTAGCCGGGGCTGCCGTCGTACAGGACGACGGTCGTGCCCGTGAGGAGACCGGAGACGAGGAAGTTCCACATCATCCAGCCCGTGGAGGTGTACCAGAAGAAACGGTCCTCGGGGCCCAGGTCGCAGTGCAGGCCGAGCTGCTTGAGGTGCTCGACGAGGATGCCGCCCTGGGACTGGACGATCGCCTTGGGCAAGCCCGTCGTGCCCGAGGAGTACAGGACCCACAGGGGGTGGGAGAAGGGCACCTGCTCGAAGACCGGTTCCGTGTCCGCGCGCGTGAGGGCGTCCCACTCCAGGGCGCCCTCGGGGGCCTCGGTGCCGAGGAGCGGGATGTGGACGACGGCCCTCAGGGAGGGCAGTTCGCGGCGGAGTTCGGTGACCGTCTCGCGGCGGTCGTGCTCCTTGCCGCCGTAGCGGTAGCCGTCGACGGTGAACAGGACGACCGGTTCGACCTGCTGGAAGCGGTCCAGGACGCTGCGGGCGCCGAAGTCGGGGGCGCAGGACGTCCAGACGGCGCCCACCGCGGCCGTGGCGAGGAGGGCGACGACGGCCTGCGGGACGTTCGGGAGGTAGCCGCTGATGCGGTCTCCGGGCCGGACGCCGAGGGCGCGCAGCTCGGCGGCCAGGGAGCCCACCTGGCGGCGCAGCTCGGACCAGGTCACCGGGGTCGGTTCGTGGGTTTCGTCGACGTACAGGAGGGCGGGTTCGTCCGGGCGGGTTGCGGCCGCGCGCAGGGCGTGCTCGGCGTAGTTGAGGGTGGCGCCGGGGAACCACTCGGCGCCGGGCATCGAGCGGTCGCCGAGCACGCGCGCGTAGGGCGTCGAGAACCGTACGTCGAACCATTGGGTGACGGCTTCCCAGAACGGCTCCAGCGCGTCCACGGACCAGCGGTGGAGTGCCGCGTAGCCCCCGTCGGCCGGGGCGCCGTGGTGTTCGGCCGCCCATGCCTGGAACCTGGTGACCTGGGACCTGGCGATGCGCTGCGGATCTGGCTGCCAGAGCGGCTGGGGATTCTCGGTCGACATGGGGGCTCCCGGACTGTGCGCGTCGTGTGCGTCTCCCGCGCACGGGCAAGGGGTGTGCGCGTGACGCGGCTGACAGGGACGATGCCATGTGATCAACTTCTACGCCAGGGTGCGCCCCACATAGTCCGTGTCGTGAAGATGTGGCCCCGGCACGGGTGAACGGCAGTTGAACGGCACGCGCGGGTGGGGCAGTGAGTGGCAGGGTGAGCAGCATGAACGGTCGTGACCTGGTGCGTTCCATAAAGGCTGTGGGTTCGGCGGGGGCGCCCCAAGGGTTGCGTACCGTGCGCTCGGCGTGGCGCAGGAGGCGTACCGACGCGGTCGGGCTGCCGGTGCGGGGGGCCGAGCGGGCGCGGGTGCCGGGGCCGGTCCAGGACGTGGAGCCGGGCCCGGGCGGGGGTGTCGTCCGGTTCAGCCGCTCCGAGCTGCGGATCGTCGTCGCGGTGAGCGGGGCGGTCTTCTGGGGGTGGGACGGGGCCGGGCCGGAGCCGTCGTACGCGCTCGCGGGCCGCTGTCCGGAGCCGGATCCCCGGGCGGTGCTGGAGCCGGACAAGGACGGCGGCTGGCGGGTCGTGGCCGAGCGGGCGACGGTCGTGGTGTCACGGCACGGAGCGGTCGAGGTGCGTACGCCCGGCGGGGTGAGCCTGCGCCGGGATCTGCCGCCCCGCTGGTGGGAGCCGGTGGGAGGGGGCGAGGCGCGCTGGGTGCAGCGGTCGGAGGTGGCCGCCGACGCCCGGTTCTTCGGGCTGGGCGGACGGGCCTCGGGGCCTCGGCTGCGGGACGGGACGTACCGGCTGTGGAACACCGACCCGGGCCGGGCGTTCGGGCCGGGGGACGATCCGCTGTACGTCACGATGCCGGTGCAGCTGGTGGTGGCCGACGCCGCCACCCATCTCGTGTTCCACGACACCTCGTGGGACGGCACCGTGACCTTGCGGGAGGGCGAGGAGGGCGCCGGCTCCGGGCACGACCTGGCGGGGATGTCCGAGCTGCGGATGACCGGCGGCCCGCTGCGCTGTTGGGTGATGGTGGGCACTCCCGCGCGCGTGCTGCTCGCCTGGGCCTCGCTGACCGGGGCGCCCGCGCTGCCGCCGTCCTGGGCGCTCGGCCATCATCACGCCCGCTGGGGCTTCGGCAGTGAGCAGGAGGTGCGGCGGATCGTCGCCGGGTACCAGGAGCGCGGGCTGCCGCTCGACGCCGTCCACCTGGACATCGACCACTACGACGAACACCAGGTGTTCACGGTCGACCAGGAGCGTTTTCCCAAGCTGCCGCAACTGGCCGGGGAACTGCTGCGGGACGGCATCCGGCTGGTGTCGATAGTCAACCCGGCGGTCAAGGCCGCGCCCGGCAACGCCGTCCATGACAGCGGGACGGCCGAGGACGCCTTCGTGCGGGACGCGTCCGGTCAGGTCGTGGAGGGGGTCGTGTGGCCCGGCGAGGCGGTCTATCCGGACTTCACGCACGCGCGTGTGCGTGCCTGGTGGGGCCGTCTCTACCAGGAGCGGCTCGCGGCGGGGTTCAGCGGGTTCTGGCACGACATGAACGAGCCCACGTCCTTCAACGCGTTCGGTGAGTCCACCCTGCCGCGGTCGGCCAGACATTCCCTGGAGGGCCGCGGCGGCGACCACCGGGAGGCGCACAACGTCTACGCGCTGTGCATGGCCCAGGCGGGCCACGAGGGTCTGCGCGAGCTGGTGCCGGACGAGCGGCCCTTCCTGTTCTCGCGCTCCGGGTGGGTCGGCATGCAGCGGTACGGGGGCACCTGGTCCGGTGACGTGGCCACCGGCTGGCCGGGCCTGCGGGCTTCCCTCTCGCTCGTGATGGGGCTCGGGCTGTGCGGGGTGCCGTACTCGGGGCCCGACGTGGGCGGTTACGACGGGCACCCCTCGCCCGAGTTGTATCTGCGCTGGTTCCAGCTCGGCGCCTATCTGCCGTTGTTCCGTACCCACGCGAGTCCGCGGGCGGGGCGCCGGGAGCCGTGGGAGTTCGGAGCCGAGGTGCTGGAGCACGCGCGCGTGGCGCTCGTGGAACGCCGGCGGCTGCTGCCGTACTTCATGACGCTGGCGCAGTTGGCCCGGCGTACCGGAGCGCCTTATGTACGGCCCTTGTGGTGGTCCGCGCCCGAGGACCGCGCCCTGCGGGACTGCGAGGACGCCTTCCTGCTCGGTGACGGCCTGCTCGTGGCTCCGGTGCTCGATCCGGGCGGCGACCGGCGTGCGGTGCAGTTGCCGCGGGGGCGCTGGTACGACACGACCACGGAACAGGTGTACGAGGGACCGGGACAGGTTCTCGTCGACGCTCCCCTGTCGCGGATCCCGGTGCTGGCACGCGCGGGTGCCGTCATCCCGGTGCGTGGGGACGACGGCGGGACCGTACTGGAGGTGTGGGCGCCCGCCCGGGGACGGAGCGGGGGCGGACTGGTCGTCCAGGACGCGGGCGACGGTTGGGACGAACCGGAGATCGAACGGTACGTCGCCCGCTGGGAGGGGCGGAAGGTGGTCGTTCAGCGGGAGGGCGAGGACGGTCTGAGCGAACCGTCCCACCCCGTGCGGCTGCGCGGGCTGGGAGCCCGCTGAGGCTCAGAGGTAGCGGCCCTCGAACCAGGCCCGTACGGCCAGTGTGTGCAGCGGGAAGGCGAGCTCCTCCGGCCTGCGCAGCAGATGCCAGCCCTCCGTCTCGTCCGTGGCCGCGGACTGCGGGAGGCCGTCGGCGGGACGCTCCGGCAGCGCCCCGAACAGCAGCAGGTGGCCATCGGGCGAGCTCAGCGCGTCGACGAGTCGTACGTCGCGGCTCGCCGCGTCGATGCCGGTCTCTTCCTTGAGTTCGCGGACCAGGGCGTGCCGCCAGTCCTCGCGGTCGTCGATGTAGCCGCCGGGCAGCGCGATGCCTCCGCGCGCGGGAGCCACGGTCCGGGTGATGACGACCAGGGCGGTGCCCTGTGTGTCGTACACCGGCTGGAGTGCGACGGCGACCGGCAGGGGATTGCGGTACGCCACGGTGTTGCATACGGGACAGGTGCGGGGCCAGCCCGCGACACCCTCTCCGTAGGGCGCTCCGCAGCTCGAACAGTGCGAGCCGGGTGCGGAGTTGGGGGTGGAGTGCTGAGTTTCGGACACGCCGCGGACTGTATCCGATCATCAGGTGGTCCGGTTCCGTCGGGCCCTCTGCCTCTTTGCGGCCGCCCGTGCGACACTTCTGACGTTCCGTCAGATTCAGTCCGGGGAGGGGTCTTGCCGCGCACGCGTACGCCTGTGGTCGCCGGATGGTTCGCCGGTGACGGAGACGACTTCACCCTTCTCGGGACGCGCTGCTCCGCCTGCGCCACGGTGTTCTTCCCGCGCGAGGACGGCCATTGCCGCAACCCCGGATGCGCCGGTGGCGATCTGGCGGAGATCCCCCTTTCGCGGCGCGGTCGCGTCTGGTCGTACACGGACAGCCGCTACCGGCCGCCGTCACCGTATGTGACCGATCCGGAACTTCCGTGGGAGCCGTACACGTTGATCGCTGTGGAGCTGGCCGCCGAGCGGATCGTGGTGCTCGGACAGGCGGTTCCCGGGGTCACCGTCGCCGATCTGGTCGTGGGCGCGGAGGTGGAGGTCGTCCCCGGGGTGCTCCACGAGGACGGGGAGACGGTCTGGACGACGTGGCGGTGGCGGCCGACGGGGGTGACGGCATGACGGGAGAGGTGGCGGTGCTCGGCGCGGGCATGCACCCGTGGGGCAAGTGGGGGCGCGGTTTCGTCGAGTACGGCGTGGCGGCGGCTCGCGCGGCGCTGGCCGACGCCGGCCTGGAATGGCGGGAGATCGGGTCGATCGTCGGCGCGGACACCGTGCGGGGCGGTTATCCGGGTTACGTGGCGGGGGCGACCTTCGCCAAGGCGCTGGGCTGGCAGGGCGCCCGGGTCGCCAGCGTGTACGCGGCGTGCGCGTCCGGGGCGCAGGCGGTGGCCGCCGCGCGGGCGCAGATCCTGGCGGGCCTGGCCGACGTGGTGCTCGTGGTGGGTGCCGACGCCGCTCCCAAGGGGTTCTTCCGGCCCGCGGGCGGCGACCGGCCCGACGATCCGGACTGGCTGCGGTTCCGGGTCCTCGGCGCGACCAACCCGACGTACTTCGGGCTGTACGCGCGCCGGCGGATGGCCGTGCACGGGGACACGGTGGAGGACTTCGCGCAGGTCAAGGTGAAGAACTCGACCATGGGCGCGCTGAATCCGTACGCGCGCTACCGGAAGCGGGTCAGCGCGGAAGAGGTCGCGGCCTCCGCCGTGGTGGCCGATCCGCTGCGGCTGCTCGACGTCTGCGCCACCTCGGACGGCGGGGCGGCGCTGGTGCTCTCCAGCCTGGAGTTCGCACGCCGCAGGGGCGTGACCGAGCCCGTGCGGATCAGGGCGGTGTCGACGGTGACGCCGACGTATCCGAACACGGTGCTGGACCTGCCGGACATCGCGACGGACTCCGCGGCCGCCGTGGAGCCCGTCGACGGGACGTTTCGTGCCTCGATCGCGGCCGCGGCCTACGAGGAGGCGGGCGTCGGGCCGGAGGACTTCTCCCTCGCCGAGGTCTACGACCTGTCCACCGCCCTGGAGTTGCAGTGGTACGAGGACCTCGGTCTGTGCGGAGAGGGCGAGGGCGCGAAGTTGCTGCGCGAGGGGACGACGGCGCCGGGTGGGCGCATACCCGTCAACATGAGCGGCGGACTCGCCTCCTTCGGCGAGGCGGTGCCGGCCCAGGCGATCGCCCAGGTGTGTGAGCTCACCTGGCAGTTGCGGGGCGACGCGGGTGACCGGCAGGTCGAGCACGCGCGCGTGGGGATCACCGCGAACCAGGGGCTGTTCGGGCACGGGTCGTCGGTGATCGCCGTGCGGTGAGCGGAGGGGAAAGGGGTTCTCCGTACGGTCCGTACCAAAGCGGTCCGGACCCCACGCCCCCCAACCAAAGCGGTTCGGCCCTCGCGCCCCTCGACCGAAGCGCTTCGGGTGCTCGTCCCAACCGTTGTCGTCGGCGACCTTGACGCTCCCCGGGGCCCGGTGAACACTTCCGGTGTCGGTCGACATCGCCGTACATTCTCGGCGTTCCAGGCACCACGCCGCGCGGGCCCCCACGAGCCAAGGCCCATACCCCCACGGGCGATTCGGCTGCGACGGCACGCTCGTCGCGGACGCCGGGCGGGGCGCGGGATCCTCCCTGCCCTCGGCAGTTCGCCAAGGGAACCGCAACCCTGCACGGAGGAGGACCGGGGCGGGACCGTCCCGGGCCAGGGCCTAGGAGCCGCCATGAGCAACGGAGACGTATTCCTCGGCGAGGTCATCGGTACGGCGATTCTGATCCTCTTCGGCGCCGGCGTGGTCGCCGCCGTCGTACTCAACCACTCCAAGGCGAAGGACGCCGGCTGGGTCGTCATCGCGTTCGGCTGGGGCTTCGGCGTGCTGGCGGGCGCGTACACCGCCGCGCCGCTGTCGGGCGGGCACCTCAACCCCGCCGTCACCCTCGGGATCGCCGTCGACACCGGGGACTGGGACCAGGTGCCGGTCTACATCGCCGGACAGATGGTCGGTGCCATGCTCGGGGCCGTCCTGTGCTGGCTCGTCTACTACGCGCAGTTCCGGGCCAACGCCGAGGAGGAGCTCGCCCAGCCCACGCTCGGGATCTTCTCCACCGGGCCCGCGATCCGCAATCCCGTGGCGAACCTGGTCACGGAGATCATCGCGACCGTCGGCCTGGTCCTGCCGATCCTGGCCTTCGGGCTCACCAAGGGGCTCGGCGAGTCCGGGACCGCGGTCCTCGTCGTCGCCTTCCTGGTGGTCGGCATCGGTCTGTCCCTCGGCGGGCCCACCGGGTACGCCATCAACCCGGCCCGCGACCTGGGACCGCGCATCGTCCACGCCCTGCTGCCGATCCCCAACAAGGGCACCTCGGACTGGGGTTACGCGTGGATCCCGGTGGTGGGGCCCCTGATCGGCGGGGCACTGTCCGGGGTGATCTTCAACGCAGCCTTCTGAGACACCGGCTCTCTGACACACCGGCCCTCTGAGACAACGCCCCTCTGGGACAAGGGCCCTCTGAAACACCGGCCTTCTGAACACGCCTTGTGCAGGAACCGACGAAGGGGACGTCATGACGGACAAGTTCGTCGCCGCCATCGACCAGGGCACCACCTCCAGCCGCTGCATCATCTTCAACCAGGACGGCGCGATCGTGGCCGTCGACCAGCGCGAGCACCGCCAGATCTTCCCCAAGCCGGGCTGGGTGGAGCACGACGCCACCGAGATCTGGTCCAAGGTGCAGGCCGTGGTCGCCGGGGCGATCGCCAAGGCGGGGCTGCGCGCCGACCAGCTCAGCGCGCTCGGCATCACCAACCAGCGCGAGACGACGGTCCTGTGGGACCGCGCCACGGGCAAGCCCGTGCACAACGCGATCGTGTGGCAGGACACCCGCACCGCGGCCCTGACCCACCAGCTCGGTGGCTCGGACGGGCAGGACCGTTTCCGCGAGCAGACCGGGCTGCCGCTGGCCACCTACTTCTCGGGGCCGAAGGCGGCCTGGCTGCTGGACAACGTGCCGGGCCTTCGCGCGCGTGCCGAGAACGGCGAGATCGCGTTCGGCACCATCGACTCCTGGCTGATCTGGAACCTCACCGGCGGCACGGACGGCGGCCGGCACGTCACGGACGTGACCAACGCCGGCCGGACCATGCTGATGAACCTGGAGACGCTCCAGTGGGACCAGTCCATCCTGTCCGCGATGAACGTGCCCGAAGCCGTCCTGCCCGAGATCAGGTCGTCCGCCGAGGTCTACGGCACCGCGGTCGGCCAACTCGCGGGCGTGCCCGTGGCGTCGGCGCTGGGCGACCAGCAGGCCGCGGTGTTCGGGCAGGCCTGCTACGACGTGGGCACCGCGAAGAACACGTACGGCACGGGCTCCTTCCTGCTGCTCAACACGGGCAACCGGCCGGTCCCGTCGAAGAACGGGCTGCTCACGACCATGGGCTACAAGATCGGCGGTGAGGCGCCGGTCTACTGCCTGGAGGGCTCCATCGCGATCACGGGCGCGCTCGTCCAGTGGTTCCGCGACCAGCTCGGCATCATCCGTAACGCCGACGAGATCGAGCCCCTCGCGGCCAGTGTCGAGGACAACGGCGGCGCGTACATCGTGCCCGCCTTCTCCGGCCTGTTCGCGCCCTATTGGCGTTCGGACGCGCGGGGAGTCGTCACGGGCCTGACGCGATACGTCACCAAGGCGCACCTGGCCCGGGCCGTGCTGGAGGCGACGAGCTGGCAGACGCGCGAGGTCGTGGACGCCATGTACCAGGACTCCGGGGTGCGGATCACCACCCTGAAGGTGGACGGCGGCATGACCAAGAACAACCTGCTCATGCAGCACCAGGCGGATGTGCTGGACGTGCCTGTGGTCCGGCCGAAGGTCTCCGAGACCACGTGCCTCGGCGCCGCCTACGCGGCCGGACTCGCCACGGGCGTGTGGAACGACCTCGACGAGCTGAAGTCCCACTGGCAGAAGGACGTCGAGTGGACGCCGGACATGGAGGCGTCCGTGCGGGACCGCCAGTACCGCAACTGGCGCAAGGCGGTGGAGAAGAGCTTCGGCTGGGAGGAGGACGGCGAGAACTAGGCACGCGCGCGTAGTGCCGTCCAGCCGCGGCCCGTACCCCTGTCGGCGGGGGTACGGGTCGCTTCCCCGCCTCAGGTGGTGACGGTCTGCCGTCGGCGCGCCGAGTACGCCATCGCGTGCTGGACGACCCCTACGAGCACGTCCTTGACCGACTGCTTGTCCCGGGCGTCGCACAGCACGACCGGTACGTCCTCGTCGAGGTCGAGGGCCTGCCGTACGTCCTCCTCCGGGTAACGGATCGCGCCCTCGAAGCAGTTGACACCGACGAGGAACGGTATGGAGCGCCGCTCGAAGTAGTCGACGGCGGCGAAGCAGTCCTCCAGGCGACGCGTGTCGGCGAGCACGACGGCTCCGAGGGCGCCCTCGGAGAGCTCGTCCCACATGAACCAGAACCGTTCCTGTCCGGGTGTGCCGAACAGGTAGAGCACCAGGTCCTCACGGAGGGTGATGCGTCCGAAGTCCATGGCGACGGTGGTGGTCCGCTTGCCCTCGACACCGCTGATGTCGTCGACCGGGCGCCCTGCCTCGGTGAGCAGTTCCTCGGTGCGCAGCGGCCTGATCTCGCTGACCGCGCCCACGAACGTGGTCTTGCCCACGCCGAAGCCGCCGGCCACGAGGATCTTGAGCGTGACGGGCTCGACCGGGGGCTTGCCGCGCTCAGAACGCCCGAAGATCATTGGTCTCTTCTCCTGCTTGCTGGGGGTGTGGGGTCGCGGCGGTGCACGGCGCGTCGCGGCAGCCGCCGTGGCGACGAGGAGGATTGTGGGGGCCGTCCGGACGTCGCGCGACGATGTCCGTGGAGGCGCCGCCTCGGTCGACCCGGAACTGCCGGCCAGTCGTCACGTCCGTCTCTCCGATCGCACTGCTCGGGAACCGTGTCCGCGGGCCGGTGGTCGGCCGTCCGCGGAGGGTCGTCGACGATCAGTCAGATCATATGGCAGCGGTCTTCCGGCACCCGCCACGGACCGGCAGGACCGCCCGGCGTGGGCACGCGATCCGGCCTCGGTGCTCCCCGAGGTCAGGCAGGCGCGAGGGCCGGACCGGCCGCCCCCGGATGCCGAGCGCGAGCGCCTCGCGACACCGGCAGAGCGGCCCCCGGCCGGCCGGGACCGCCGGTCACAGGGCCCGGAGGCCGTTGATCACGTCACGCAGGATGCTCTCGTCCGGAAGCTCGGCGGGCGGCACCGGCCGGTTCACATGGACCCATTCCGAGGCGACGAGGTCGCCCACCAAGACCCGTACGACCCCGATGGGCAGGTCGAGTTCGGAGGACAGCTCGGCGACCGACTGCGGGCTGTCCCGGCACATGTCGACGATGTCCACGTGCTCGGGGGACAGCGAGTGGTCCCCTTCCGGATCGTCCGAGTGCGGTTCGGCCACGACGACCGCGATCAGGTCGAGACGGTGCTGACCGGCACTCGTGGTGCGGCCACGCGTCATGGCGTACGGACGGACCACCGGTCCGGCCTCGTCGTCGAACCAGTGGCTTCTTCCCTGACCGTCTGTGCTCATGCCATCTCACTACCCGCCCTGAGGCAGATCGGTGCGCGGCGCGGCACCGAGATGCGCACCGACCCGCTTGACCAGGAGCGTCATCTCGTACGCGACGAGACCCACGTCCGAGTCCGCGTCCGAGAGGACGGCGAGGCAGCTTCCGTCACCCGCGGCCGTCACGAACAGGAACGCGTCGTCCAGTTCCACGACCGTCTGCCGGACGTTGCCCGCCTCGAAGTGCCGGCCCACGCCCTTGGCCAGGCTGTGGAACCCGGACGCCACGGCGGCGAGATGCTCACTGTCCTCACGGGTCAGGTCCTGGGACACGCCGGTCGGGAGGCCGTCGCTGGAGAGCACCAGGGCCTTGCGGATGCTCGCGACACGCTCCACCAGGTCGTCGAGGAGCCAGTTGAGCTCGCCGGACTTGTCGGTCGCCTTCGGTGCGGTCATCGACCGTCCCCCTTAGTCGTTCGTTGTGGTGCTGTGCCGCCGGACGTGTTGTCGCCCTCGGCGTTCTCCTCACGGCCGCGCTGCCAGCCCCGTTGGAGCGAGGCCATTCGGCTGCGTACCTCGTCGGCGTCCCGCTCGGCGGGCTCCGCCTGGTTCTGGGGGCGCCGCTCCGGGGCCTGCTTGAGCTGCGGGGCCAGGTTGGCCTGGCGCACGCGGCGGGGCAGCGGAGCGGAGCCGGAGGCGGCGTCCTGGGTCCCGCGGGCGCCGAGGGGCGGCCTGCCCGAGCCGGATGCTCCGGGGGCGCCACCGCCGGACTCGCCCCGACCGGGCCGTACGGCACCGCCGGGAGCGGGGTCGTTCACGGTGTCCGCGGTCGGGACCGCGGCGCCGCGTGCGGACGTGCCCGAAGCGGGGCCGCCGGTGGCGGTGGTGGCCGGGTCGTCCGCGGCCGGGCCGCTCGACGCGATCTCGGCACGGCGGGTGCGCCGGGGCAGGGCGGGAGCCTCGGGGACCGAGCCGAGTTCACGGCTCGAGAACGCCGAGGACGCCGGTTTCTCCGTCAGTTCGTCGAGGCGGTCGGTCACGCCGGTGCCCCGGCGGAGGGCCGCGGCACGGCGTCGGCTCGGCAGCGTCGGAGGTTCGGAGCGGGCTGGCCCCGCCGAGAGGGTGGCCTGCCGGGACGCGCCCGGGCCGGCCGCCGGTGTCCGGTCCGTCCCCTCGCGTCCCGTCCGCTCGTCGGTGACCGGGCGTCCGTGGGAGCTGACCAGCTTGGGGGTGCGGCGGCGGGACAGCGACACCGGGGCGCCCGGAGCGTCGTCGTCGATGTCCGCCCTGCCGGTTCCGGGGCCTTCGTCGTCGACCTGGGCCAGGGAGCGGCGCGGTCGGAACAGTCCGCCGCGCTCGCTGTCCTCGGATTCCAGCACGCCCGGGAGGTCGTTCAGGGTGTCCAGGTCGACGGGGGCTTCCAGTTCGACCGGGCCGTCCAGGATCGCGGGCGGCAACTGGGCCGGTCCCCGGGTGAGCGAGACCCGCTGGGCCTCCTCCAGTTCGGCCTCCTTCGAGGGCCGGGGGCGGTCGAGGCGGAAGCCGATGCCGTTGGTGTCGGGGACGTCGTCGGTCAGCAGCGCGTCGGGGATGAAGACGACCGCCGTCGTGCCGCCGTACGGCGAGGGCTGCAGCGAGACCCTGACGTTCTGCCGCTGGGCGAGCCGGCTGACCACGAAGAGCCCCAGCCGGTCGGTGTCGGACAGCTCGAACTCCGGTGTCTCGGCGAGCCGGAGGTTGGCGTCCAGCAGCGCGTCGGCGGCCATGCCGAGTCCGCGGTCGTGGATCTCCAGGGTGAACCCGTTGGCGACGCGCTCGCCCAAAACCTGGACGGCGGTGTGCGGCGGGGAGAACACCGTGGCGTTCTCCAGGAGTTCGGCCACGAGATGCGTGAGGTCGGCGACGGCGGGGCCGGTCACGGCCACCCTGGGCAGCCTGCGGACCTCGATGCGCTCGTAGTCCTCGACCTCGGCGACGGCGGCGCGGACGACGTCCATGAGCTGGACGGGTTTGCGCCACTGCCGGGAGGGGGCCGCGCCGGAGAGGATCACCAGGCCCTCGGCGTGCCGGCGCATACGGGTCGTCAGGTGGTCGAGGCGGAACAGGTCGGCGAGCTCGTCGGTGTCCTCGGTGCGGCGCTCCATGGTGTCGAGCAGGGTGAGCTGCTTGTGCAGCAGGACCTGGCTGCGCCGGGCGAGGTTGACGAAGACCTCGGAGACCCCGGCGCGCAACTCGGCCTGCTTGACGGCGGCTTCGACGGCGGCGCGCTGGAGGGTGTTGAGGGCCTGGCCGACCTCGCCCATCTCGTTCTTGTCGTACTCCAGGCGGGGGACCTCGGTCTCGATGTCGACCTGTTCGCCCACGGAGAGGCGGCGCATCACGCTGGGCAGCCGTACGCCGGAGGCCTCATGGGCCTCCAGGCGCAGTTGCCTCAGGTCGCGGATGAGGCCGCGGCCGACGCGCACGGACAGCACGAGCGAGAAGAGCAGGGCGATCAGGCCTAGGACGCCGACGGCGGCCGCCTTGATGATGACGCCCATCGCGTCCGGCCGGACGCGGTCCTGGAGGCGGTCGCCCGCCTGGTCGTCGAGCTTGGCGAGTTCGTCGAGCACGTTGCCCGCGGCGGCGTCCCAGCTCTTGGCGCTGACGCCGCCGTCCGTGCCGGGCTCAGCGCGGGACACCGACTGCTCGGCGGAGCGCAGCGGAGCGGTGCCGGCGTTCTTCCAGAAACGCTCGTAGCGCTCGCGCTCCGCGGCCGGCAGCACTCCCAGGCTGACGTCGTACATGAGGTTCCGCTGGGCGACCAGGTCGGAGACATCACGGATCTCGTCGCGGGTGAGCTTGCCCACCACGAGGGCGGAACCGAGGAGGGCGTCCTCGCGGGAGAGCAGTTCGCGGGCCCGGGTGATGTTGACCAACGCCCGCGACTGCTTGTCCAGTTCGACGTTGTCGATGCCGTCGAGGGTGGCGAGGAGGGCGTAGGCGGGGTCGACCAGGCGGTTGTACTGCTCAAGGGCCTCAAGCCGGGAGACGGTGCCGTCCTCGACGCCGCGGCGCAGCGAGTCGATGCCGTCGAACGCGTCCAGTACGGCGGTGAGGCGCTCGTCGTCGTCCTGGTCCATACCGTCGCGGACGTCGGGATCGCGGGCGTTGCGGCGGAACTTGGCGATGGCCTCGTCCGAGGCGTCCCTCGTGCCGCGCAGCGCGGACAGGGCGTCCGAAGCGCGCGGATCGGCCAGGTAGACGAGCGTCTGACGGCGTTCCTGCTGGAGCACGCGCACGGTGTCCTCGATGGGATACCCGAGCTTCTCCGTGACGGTGGACACCTGGAAGAGCTGGGCGACCTCACGTCCCGTCAGCACCGTGGCGAAGCCCCACACCGCGATCAGGGACACCAGCGGCACGAGAAGCAGCGCCACGATCTTCCGGCGGATCGACTTCCCGCGAAAGCGCATGGCCTCCCCCAGCTCGACCCCCGCCGGCCGGGGGTACACATGTACGTCAACAAACGGCGCGAGCCTACTACCGACGCACCCGTAACTCGAAGTTGCGTCCGGGACCAGAACATGCGCCGCGGTACCGGGACATGGGGAGGTGTCCTGCCATTGCGGGAGATTGCCTCCTGCGACCAGGTGGGTCGTGTCGGACCGGAACCGATCGGTCAGGGTGGGCGGTTGGCTGGATTTTTTCGTTTCTTTGACGTCGCCGGGGAATCTTGAAGGGGGCTTGTTCGTCCTTCTCTTCGGGAAATGGCGGTGGATTCGGCCACAGGAGCCGCATCTGCAACTGGGCGGCGTAAAGCAGCGCAAGCCGGGCAGCCACCCTTGAGGCCCGGTCCACGGACACCGGGACGAGGGATCTGCCGGCGGTGGGGAGTGACACGGTGATGGGCACGGCGGAGCGGCAGGAGGCGCCGGGAAGCGGCGCGGAGACAGCGAGCCCGGCGGCGCCGCGGCGCCCCGAGGCGCGGGCGCCCGACATACCGGCGCGGTCCGACGTGCCGAGCGGACGCGCCGCGGCCCGGGAGGAGGCCTACCGGCCATTGTGGGTCGAGGAACCCGCGCGCAGGCGTCGCCTTCCGGACCCGGTGCGGACCTCCGCGGTCCGGGCGGTGCTCATCATCGCGGTGACCCTGCTTCAGGCGATGGTGGCCTTCCTGTGCACCATGGCCGGGTCCTGGCTGGCGTTCCCGATGGTGTTGAGCAGTGTCGCCAGCACCGTGGTGGCCACCTGGGGCGCCCTGGACGTCTGGGTGACCCGTCAGGTGTGGAACCAGCGCCACGGCGTGGTGTCGACCCCGAGCAGCACGGCACGTGCGCTGCGCCGCGAGCGCCGCAAGGCCCGGCGGCAGGCCCGGGTCACGGAGCGGACCCAGGAGCGGATACGGCGTCAGGGCGGCAGCGCGGGACAGCTGTCGCACCCCTGAGGCCTTGACGGCGTACGGCGAGCGCGACCGCCTCCGACGGCTCCACTGTGCGGAGTGCGGGCGGCTGCCGAGCCCCCGCGGCTGATCGCGCCCGCGCGGTGGAGCCGAGCACCGGCTGCGGCCCCGCGCACCCCTACGGAGTCACGGGCGCCGGCGCCGGACGCTTGAACATCCGGGTCGCCGTGATCTCGCTGTGGCCCGCCTCGTCCGCCTGCGACTGCTGCGGCAGACCCGGGCGCAGGTGCTCCTCCACGCTGATGTACTTCAGGCCGGCCCTGAGGTCCGCGTCATTGCGCAGCCGGATGACCAGGGGGAACTCGGCGAGTGCAGTCGTGTCGAACAAGCCCGTGGTGTACAGGAGTTGGACACCCAGCGCGTCTGACACGGCCCGCTGGAGCTCCAGCAGATACGTCGCGTTGGCCCGGCCGATCGGGTTGTCCAGGAACAGCGTGCCGGCGTTCCGGTGCTTGTCCCGGCCCCGGTCGTTGGACCGCAGGGCCGCCATCGTGCAGTACAGCGCGATGGCCGCCGTCAGCAACTGGCCGCCGGAGAACACGTCGCCCATCTGACCGACCGGCACCCGCTCGGCGCGCAGCACGGCGTCCGGCTTGAGGATCTCCACGGCCACCCCTCTGGGCTGGAGCGCCGCCCCGACTCCCCGCAGCAGCAAGGACATTCCGTCGCGCCGCAGGTCGGAGTTCTTCTTCACCGCGGCCCTGGTCGCCTCGTCGATGACCTCGCCGAGCCGCTCGGTCAGCGTCGCCTGGTCGGGTTCCTCGAAGCGGATCCGCAGGAACTCCTGACCGGACCACTCGCCGAGCCCCTCGGGCAGCCGGGACAGCCGCTGGGCGGACCTGAGCGTGGCGAGAGCGGACTCCACGAGCCCCCGCAGCCGGTCCACGATCGAGTCCCGGTTCCGCTCCAACTGCGCCAACTCGTCGGTCAGCACCCGCAGTCGGGGCGCGAAGGCGTCCGCCCACTTCTGCGCGTGCTCGGGCAGCGCCGACGCGGGCAGCTCACGGATCTGCTGCCGGGCGGGGGTGCGGACCTGCTCGTAGCGCGTGGAGTTGGCGTGCCGGACGAGCACGTCGCTGGCCTCGCGCACGGCGGCCTCGGCGGCGGAGAGGTCGGCGGCGCAGCCACGCAGCGACCGTCGGGCCTCCGCGGCGGCCTGCCGGGCCTCCTCGGGGCTGCCCGGGTACGGCTCCTGCTCGTCCTGCTCGTCCTCCATGGCGTGCTCGCGCAGCAGGTCGCGCAGCATCGCGGCGATCTCGTCGAAGCCTCCGGCCGCGTCCTCGGCGGCCCGGTGGGAGTCGAGCAGCTCGGCGTGCGCCTCCCGGGCCTGGGCCAACGCCTCGGTGCGGGAGGCGAGTTCGGCGGTGGCCGTGCGCAGCAGCGCCTGCGCGTGCTCGGCGTCACGCGGCTCCAGCTCCTGTGACAGCTCGGTGTGCGCCTCGCCGTCCTCGGGCGCGTGCCGCTCGGCCTCGCCGCGCAACCGCCCGAGCTGCTCGCTCGCGGTCGACATACGGGTTTCCAGGAGCTGCACCAGTTCCTCCGCGCGGGCGGCGGCGGCCTGCCGGGAGGGCCCGTCGGATCCGTCGGGCGACTGGAGCAGCTGCTCCGCGCGCGTGCGGACCTTGTTGCTCAGCCGGTCCAGTTCGGCGAGGGCCGCGCTCTCGTCGCTCTCCGCCCGAGCCTGCTCGGCCCGCAGGTCGGCGCCGACACCCACCTTCTCGTACAACTGGGAGGCCGCCCGGTAGGCCTCGCGGAGGGCGGGCAGGGACGCCTTGGAGGCATCCGTCTCACTGTCCGGTACGTCGTCGGGGGCGCCGGCGATCTCGGCGCGCTCGGCGCGCAGCGCACGCGCGGTGCGGCGGGCGTCGTCGGCGGCCCGCTGGGCCCCGCGCCGGTCCTCGTCGGCGGCCCGGGCGCGGTCCAGACAGGTCTGGGCGCGGGCTTCCGACTCAGTGGCCTCGTCGGCCAGTTCGCGCAGCTTGGCCTGCCAGCCGGCCCGCTCGCGCAGCCGGTAGGCCAGGCCCGCGAGGGCGTCGGCGGCGCGTCGGGTCTTCTGGGCGGCCTCCTGGCGTTCGTCGCGGATCTGCGCGGCCTCGGCGGCCGCCTCGTCGGCCTCCGCCCGCACGGTGCGTGCCTCGGCCAGCTCGGCCTCCGCCTCCTCGGCGAACACGCGCGTGTCCCGGGCGGCCTGCGCCAGCTCGACGAGCCGTCCGGCGGGACAGCCGGTGCGCCAGGAGGCGAGCCGGGCGGCCAGTTCACGGTCCTTGCCGAGACGGGCCGCGAGCGACCGGATCTCCTCGTCCCGCTCGCCGGCCCGCGCGCGCAGCGCCTGGCGCTCCTCGTCGGCGGCGTGTTCGTCGTGCATGGCCGGGTTCGGCGGTACGAGGAAGACGTCTCCGCTCTGGGAGTCGGTCGCCGGAGTCGGCGCCAGCAGTGCGGCGGCCGTGCCGACGGCCACGGCGGAGCGCGGGAGCAGGGCCGCGTCGTTGAGGGCCTCGCGGGCACGCGCGTGGGTGTCGGGGTCGGTGATGATCACGCCGTCGACCAGTTCCGGCCGGGCGGCCAGCACGCGCGCGTGGTCGGCGGGGTCGACGGCCTGGGCGAGGTAACGCCAGCCGGGCAGGGCCGGGATGCCGTTCTCGCCGAGGAACTCGACCGTGGCCAGCACGTCCGGACCGGGCGGCAGAAGGCCGCCGTCACCGAGCGCGCCGAGGATCCGGGAGTCGTCGGCGGCGGCCGTCCGCAGTTCGAACAGCTGGCGTTCGGCCGAGGAGACGGAGTCGTCGAGCAGTTCGCGCAGCTCGTCGGCGAACCGGTCGAGGTCCTCGGGGGTGAGACCGGCGTCGGTGACGACACCCGCGGAGTCGGGGTACGGGTCGGCGCTCGCGTGCCCGGCGGCGCCACCCCTTCTCGCGTCGTCGTGCCCGGCCGTGCCACCCCTTCTCGTGCCCTCGGTTCCCGCGCGCTGCCCCGGCACTCCCCCGGAGGCTCCGGAGACCCCGGTCAGGCTCAGCAGCTCCGCCAGCCGTTCCTCCCCGGCCAGCCCCTCGGCCAGGCGCCGCTCGGCGTCGTAGGACCGGGCGGCCGCCGTGGCCGCGTCCTCCGCGCGGGCGGCCGTGAGCTCGGCGCGGGATTCGGCGGCGGCCGCCTCGCGCGCGTGCTCGGCGGCGCGGTGGGAGGCCTCGCGGGCGGTGTCCCAGGCGGCGACCGCCGTCTTCTCGGCGTCGCTCGCGGCTAGGGCCGCGCGGGCGGGGTCGGCGTCGGGGGCGCTGTCGTCGAGCCAGCCCGCGCGCACGGCCTCGGCGGTCTCCTGCTCGACCTCGCTCAGCCGCTGGCGCAGATGGCCGATCTCGCTGCGGGCGCGCTGCGCCTCGGTGGCGGCCGACGTGGAGTCCCGGTAGGCGGACTCGCCGACTTCCTGGAGGGCGGCGGACCGCTCCTCCTCCTCGTTGGCGAGTGTCTCGGCGCGCTCGGCGGCCGCGTGCAGGGCCCGTACGAGATCGACGGCGGCCTTGGCGCGGGCGGCGAGCGCGGGAGCCGCGTCCCGCTCGGCCTCCTGGATGGCGGCGGCCACGCGCGCGACCCGGTCGGCGGCGGCGCGGTGGCGCAGTACGGCCTCGGCGGCCTGCCAGGCGGAGTGCAGGGTGCGCGCCTCGGCGAGTTCGCGCTTCTGGGCCGCGGCCGACTTCTCGGCGGCGGCGAGCGCCAGGGAGGCGTGCCGGTAGGCGAGTTCGGCGGCGATGAGCGCGCTGCGCTCCCGGCCCGCCTCGGCGTGCGTGACGGCGTACGCGGCCGCGGTGACCCGCTGGGCCAGGTCCGCCGCCCGTACCCGCTCCTGGACGCCCCGCGCGGACAGTCGCCGGGCCAGCGTCCGGGTACGGCGTTCGGCACCCGTGTGGATGTCACGCGCGCGTGAGCGTGCCTCGGCGGCCTCGACGATCCGGCCCAGCAGGTCCACGGACCCCGCGGTGAAGTCCCGTTCGGCGATGAGTTCGGCGCGTCGTCCGAGCTTGTTGCCGAACCCGCTGACCAGGTCGGCGAGTCCGTCGGTGTCGCGGGTGTCGGTCACGGCCCGCAGCAGCAGGTCGGTGAAGTCGGAGTCCTTCTTCACCGCGAACAGGCCGGCGGCCTCGCCCTCGTCGGCGTTCATCTCCCGCTGGTAGCGGAAGAGTTCGGGGTCCAGGCCGAGGTCGCCGAGGTGCTCGATCCACCGGTCGTGGATCTCCTCCCAGTGCACCTCCAGGTGCGGGTACGCCTTGCCCGCCTCGGTGAGGGCGTCCCGGAAGCCCTTCATGGTGCGGCGACGGCCCTGCGCGGCCGACTGGCCCTCGGCGGGCGGCCGTACGGCGGTGGACTCCGCGACGGGCAGGTTGTCGAGGCTGAGGCCCGGTCCGGGCCGGAAGGAGTACCAGGCCTCGGCGAACTTCCGCGGGTCGTTGGAGACCTGGCGCCCCCGCCACTCGCTGACCTTGCCGACGACGACGCACTCGCCGGTGAGAGTGTGCTGCCACTCCAGAGCCACGTGCCCGCAGTCGTCCGCCAGCAGGAACTTGCGCAGCACACCGGAGCTGGCACCGCCGAGGGTGTTGCGGTGGCCGGGCAGCATCACCGAGAAGATCAGCTTGAGCAGGACGGACTTGCCGCCGCCGTTCTCCAGGAAGAGCACCCCGGCGGGCGCGGGCCGGCGCGGCGGACCGACGGGCTCCTCCTCGAAGAACTCCGCCTGGGTGGGCGCGGGGTCGGGCACCTCCGCGCCGACTCCGCGCAGGTCCAGCACGGTGTCGGCGTAGCGCGCACCGGCGGGGCCGATGGAGTAGAGGCGGACCCGGGACAGCTCGTACATGGCGGACTCTCGTAAGTCTTCGGCAGGTCAGGGAAGTTCAGGAGTGGAACGGCAGCCCGGCATCGGCCGCCAGCTCCAGGTCGTCGCCGTCCTCGGGCGGCAGCAGCGTCGGTGTGCCGTCGGTGACCGGGACGACTCCCAGCTCCAGCAGTTCGGCCATGGCGGCGCTTCCGGCCATGTCCCGCACCTGGAGCTGGTAACGAGCCGTGGTCCGGTAGGTGCCGCCGTTGTCGTCCCCGGTGCGCTGGAGGAAGCCGGAGTCGGTGAGGAAGGCGGCGGCCTTGCCGACGATGCCGGTCGTGGACCCGGCGAGCCGGCGCGCGTCCTTGGTCGCACCGGCCGCGCTGCGTCTGGCCCAGATCCGCCAGGCCGCCTCCAGGCCGGGCGCGTCGGTGGCCGGGTCGGTGTTCTCGCCGACCTCCTCGGCCCGCTCCTCAAGGCGCCGGCAGGCCTGCCGTACGAAGGCGTCGACGCCGTTGACCGAGACGCGCCCGATGTAGCCGTCGTCGGCGAGGTCCTCGGGGCGCGGGAACGCCATGGCGGCGACGGCGAGATGGGCGAGGCCGTGCAGGAACCGGTCGCCGCCGTCGGCTGACGTACGACGCGCGTAGTCCCCCATCCGCACGGCGAACACCGAGTCCTCGGCGGCGGTGACGGCCATCCCCGCGCGCGGGGACACCTCCAGGACGACCAGTCCGAGTCCGGCGGCGACGGCGTCGGCGAGTCGCGCGAACGGCGGGTCCTCCCGGTAGCGCCGCAGCAGCTCGGCGTACTCCTGGTCCCGCGCGGGCTGCAGTTTGGGCTGCAGCCCGAAGGCGACGAGCCGAGCGGCGTCGGCGGCGTCGGCGGGGGTGACGGCGGCGGGCGCCGACGGGGTCGGGACCTCCGTCTCGCTCCACTCGACATGCTCACTCACGGCTGGGGCTCCTTGTCACGCTCTGGCTCACTCATGCTGCTTCCGGACGGGCTGACGTCGCCGATGGCGCTTCCTGACGGGCTGATCTCGCCGATGGCCCTTCCTGACGGGCTGACCTCGCCCATGCCGCCCCCTGACCGGCCCACCCCGCTCATGCCGCCTCCGTCCGGTCCGCCGCCATTCCCGCGGCGTCCAGCAGGGCGGTGCCGACGATGAGGTCGGCGCCGCCGAAGTCCGGATCGTCCAGTTCCGTCCCGTCGTCCACGGCGAAGAGGAGCTTCTCCTCGCCCTGACGGTAGGCGGTGCCGACGGCGGGGCTGGCCGCGTGGATCGCCAACAGGGCGACCAGGTAGGCGAGATCGAACCCGCCGGTCCTGCGGGCCTCCGCGAGCAGTCCCGACAGCCGTCGCGGCGCGTCCGCCGGCAGGTCCAGCAGCTCCTTCGCGGCGGCGAGCTGTTCCTCGCTGAACCGGCTGTCGTCGGGCGTGGCGATGAGGTCCGGTTCGGGCATCTCCGCGCCCAGGTGCTCCCGCTCCATCGGCGGGGTCAGCAGTATGTCCACGAGGTCGCCCACGCGGACCGACACCGGGGTGCGCAGGCCGGTCCCGCGCGCGAAGAACGCGTCGGTGACCCGGGTGGCCTGCTCCAACGGCAGGGGGAGCACCGGCGCGACGAGGTGGCCGTACAGGTCTATCCCCGACGTCGTCATGGGGGTGGCGAAGGCCTGCCGGTCCTGCTCGGCGCGGAACAGCGGGCCCGCCTCGAGGAGCCGGGACTGGAGCTGGGTGTGGCGCCGGATGCAGTCCTTGACGATGTCGACGAGCTCGGCGGCCCGGCGCTTCTGCTCGGGGTCCTCGGACTCGTCCCGCGCCTTGCGGATGTTGGTCAGGATCGCGTTCTCGTGGCGGTACCGGTCGGCGACGTGGTCGAGGGCCTCGGCGATCATGTCGGGCACGGAGTTGAGCCAGTCGACGGCCCGGACGTTGCGACGGGTGGCGTCCAGTGCCCTGCGCAGGGTCTCGGAGTACTGCACGGTCCGGTAGCGGGCCTGCTCCGCGGCGAGTTGGGCGTCGGCGAGGCGGCCGCGGCTGATCAGTACCTCCAGCTTGACCTCGGCGGCGATCTGGGCGCTGGTGACATCGGTGTCGAGGGCACCGACCAGGACGTTGACCGCCTCGTCCGTCGTCCGGAGATAGACCGAGCCGCCGGGTCCCGGCACCTCCTCGATCAGCTTGAAGTCGTAGTCGCGCCGGACATAGGTCCCGTCCGGTGCGAAAGTGCCGTAGACCGCACGGAATCCCCGGTCGACGCTGCCGACGTTGATCAGGTTCTCCAGGACCCAGCGGGCCACGCGCTCGTGCTCGGCGACGGGGCGCTGCGGGGCCTGGGCGGCGATGCGCGGGATGAGGCGTGCGACGACCTGGTCGTGGTCGGCGCCGGTGTCGAAGTCCATGTTCAGCGTGACCAGGTCGATGGCGGCCAGGGCCACCTCCGCCATGCCGTACACCGAGTACTCGCCCGCGAGGTTGGCCTTGCGGGCGTCGAGGTCGTGCAGCGGCGCGGTGCAGGCGAGCGCGCGCAGCCGACGCGCCAGTCCCTCGTCGGCGGCCGGGCCCGGTGCGGGGCGCGGCCCCGCGCTGAACTGGGGCGGAACGCTGTCCGTCGTCGCAGGCGAAGTCACGGTGCACAGACTAGGTGCTAGGTCTGACAACTCCCCAAACGGCGCGGATCGCCTCCGGCGGTTGGACGGGTGACCACCGGTTGTTCGTCGACTGCGGGCCGGTGGGGGCTGGTCGCGCAGTTCCTCGCGCCCCTACATGTCCTCGCCCACTCTTCGTCTGTACACCTCGACCACTCGCCCCAAAGAGTCCGAGAGGTACACGGCGAGCAGCCGTTCCGCCTCGTCCCTGTCGCCCGCCTGGAGCGCGCTGAGGATCTGCTGGTTGCGGGCCAGGTAGGGCTCGTGGAGGGCCTTGGGGTCGTCCACCACGTGGAAGGCGAGCCGGAGTTCGGCGAAGACGCTGCGCATCAGTTCGTCGGTGCGGTCGCTGCCCGCGAGGGCGACGAGTTCGCGGTGGAAGTGGATATTGGCCGTGCCCAGCGCTTTCCAGTCACCTTCGCGCACCGCCCGCTGCCCCTCCACGACCGCCTCGGCCAGCGCGTCCAGGGCGTACGGCGGTTCGCCCAGCCCGCGGACGACGGCGCACTCCACGAGCGCGCGGGTGCGGTAGATGTCCTCCACGTCCTCGACCGCCAGGACCCGCACGAACACGCCGCGGTTCAGCTCGTGGACGAGCAGGCGCTCGTGCGTGAGCAGCCGGAACGCCTCGCGCAGGGTGTTGCGGGAGACCCCCAGCGCCCCTCCGATGCTGTCCTCCGACAGCCGTGTCCCCGGCGGGAAGTAGCCCTCGGCGATGCGGCTCCTGAGGATGTCCGAGACCCGCTCGGCCGTGCTGGTGCGGCCCAGGAGGGCGCGGTCGTCGGCCAGTCCGCTCAACTGCTCTGCCATGCCCGGAATTCAACCGCAGACACGAGAACGAAACAACAGGGGTATTGAAGGATCGTTGAACGATCCTCTACGTTGCTCATCACCGCACGGTTCCGCTCCGCGACCTCCGTCCTCCTCCTGCGAGGTGCTCATGAGCACGACCCCGCCCCCTCAGACCCTGACCGACCAGCCCTCAGCGACCGAGAACCCCGCCGAAGACGGGGCGTTGGGCTGGTTCCGCGCCCTCGGTCCGCGCGGCCGGCGTGCCTTCGCCGGTGCGTTCGGCGGCTACGCCCTCGACTCCTACGACTACTTCACGCTCCCGCTGAGCATGGTTGCGCTGGCCGCCTACTTCGGCCTGGACAGCGGCCAGACCGGCCTCTTCACCACCGTCACCCTGCTGGCCTCCGGTATCGGCGGAGCCCTGGCGGGGGTGCTGGCCGACCGGGTCGGCCGGGTCAGGGCGCTGATGATCACGGTGGTCACCTACGCGATCTTCACCGTGGCCTGCGGCTTCGCCCCGAACTTCGAGTCGCTGCTGGTCTTCCGCGCCCTCCAGGGCCTCGGCTTCGGCGGCGAGTGGGCGGTCGGCGCGATCCTGGTCGCCGAGTACGCGAGCGCCAAGCATCGGGGGCGCACCCTCGGCGCGATCCAGAGTTCGTGGGCCGTGGGCTGGGCGCTGGCGGCGATCATGTACACGCTGGTCTTCTCGGTCTTCGACGACGGCACGGCCTGGCGCGTGATGTTCTGGACCGGAGCGCTGCCCGCGCTGCTCGTGGTCTGGATGCGACGCCGGGTCCAGGACGCCCCGGAGGCGATCGCTGCGCGCGAGAAGAGCTCCGGCAAGGGCTCCTTCGCGGCGATCTTCAAACCGGACCTGCTGCGTACGACGATCTTCGCGGGGTTGCTGTCCACCGGCGTCCAGGGCGGCTACTACACGCTCGCCACGTGGGTGCCGACGTATCTCAAGAGCGACCGCGGACTGTCGGTCGTCGGCACCGGCGGCTACCTCACGTTCCTGATCTCCGGGGCCTTCCTCGGCTATCTGACCGGCGGCTACCTCACCGACAGGCTGGGCCGGCGACGCAACATCTGGCTCTTCGCCCTGCTGTCGGCCGTCTGCATCGTGGCCTACGGCAACATCCCCAGCGGAGCCGACACCTGGCTGCTGGTCCTCGGGTTCCCGCTCGGGTTCTGCATGTCGGCGATCTTCAGCGGTTTCGGGTCCTATCTGAGCGAGCTGTACCCGACGGCGGTGCGCGGCTCGGGACAGGGCTTCACGTACAACGCGGGCCGCGCGGTCGGCGCGGTCTTCCCGACCACCGTCGGCTTCCTGGCCGACAGCTGGGGCGTGGGCGGGGCACTCGTCTTCGGAGCCATCGGCTACGGCATCGCCGCACTGGCCCTGCTCGGGCTGCCGGAGACCCGTGGGAAGGAACTCGCGTGAACCGCACGGAAGACCGCCCCCTGACCCTCGTCGACGAGCACGCGCACGCGTGGAGCCCGGCACAGGCACGCGCACGGTTCCGCGCGGGCCTGACCGGCCCCACCGCCGGGGTCGCGGCCGGCCACACCCAGGTCAACCTGATCTCGGTGCCCGCCGACTGGGCGTACGACATGCTGTTGTTCTGCCAGCGCAACCCCAAGCCCTGCCCGGTCCTCGACGTCACGGACGCCGGCGACCCGACCACCGTCCTGGCCGAGGGTGCCGATCTGCGCACGGATCTCCCGCGCTACCGGGTGTGGGAGGACGGCCGGCTGGTGGACGAGCCGACGGACGTGCGCGCACACTGGCGTGAGGACCTCGTTTCGTTCCTGATCGGGTGCAGTTTCACCTTCGAGTGGGCACTTTCGGAGGCGGGCGTCCCGATCCGGCACATCGAGCAGGGCCGGAACGTTCCGATGTACGTGACCAGTCGACAGTGCCGTCCCGCGGGGCGGCTGCACGGACCCATGGTGGTGTCCATGCGCCCGGTGCCACCGCAGCACCTGGCGGCCGCCCTGAGGGAGAGCAGTCTGCTCCCGGCCGTGCACGGCAGCCCCGTGCACTGCGGCGATCCCTCCGGACTCGGCATCGACGACCTCGGCCGCCCCGACTTCGGAGATCCGGTGGACGCCGAGCCGGACGACATCCCGGTGTTCTGGGCCTGCGGTGTGACCCCGCAGGCCGCGGTGATGGCCTCGCGCCCGCCGTTCGCCCTCACCCACGCACCGGGGCAGATGTTCCTGACGGACGCCAGGGACGAGCAGTACAGAGTGGCGTGAGACCCGCTCGAACCCCTGGAGAACAGCACACTGAGACCCTTGGGAACCCTGAAAGGAAACCTGAGTCCTCCATGACCTCGATCGACCTGAACGCCGACCTCGGCGAGGGCTTCGGCCGCTGGCAGCTCACCGACGACGAGCGCCTGCTGTCCGTCGTCACCAGCGCCAACGTGGCCTGCGGGTTCCACGCCGGGGACGCGCCCACCATGCGGCGGGTCTGCGAGCTGGCGGCCGCGCGCGGGGTCCGGATCGGCGCCCAGGTCTCCTACCGGGACCTGGCGGGGTTCGGGCGGCGCGCGATGGACGTGCCGTCCGCCGAGCTGACGGCCGAGGTGGCCTACCAGATCGGCGCCCTGGAGGTCTTCGCCCGGGCGGCGGGCACGCGCGTGTCCTACGTCAAGCCGCACGGCGCGCTCTACAACCGGGTCGTGCACGACGAGGAGCAGGCCGCCGCGGTCGTCGACGGCGTGCTCCTCGCCGACGCCACGCTGCCCGTGCTGGGCCTGCCCGGCTCGCGTCTGCTGAGGGTCGCCGGGAAGGCGGGCCTGGAGGCCGTGCCGGAGGCCTTCGCGGACCGCGCCTACACCGAGGAGGGCACGCTCGTGCCACGCGACCGGGAGGGGGCGCTGGTCACGGATCCCGAGGCGGTCGTGGAACGCTCGCTCGGCCTGGCCCGGGACCGGGCGGTCACCGCCCTGTCCGGCGCCCGTGTCGAGGTCGAGGCCCGCTCCCTGTGCCTGCACGGCGACACCCCGGGCGCGGTGGAACTGGCCCGACGGGTCAGAGAGCGCCTGGAGTCCTCGGGCGTCCGGGTGGAGGCCTTCGCATGAGGGCGCTGCCCGTCGGGGACGGCGCCCTGCTCGTGGAGGTGTCCTCGGGCGAGGAGGCCCAGGCGCTGCACGCGGAGCTGGTGCGCCGCCGCGCGGAGGGCTCGCTGTCGGTCCGCGAGATCGTCCCCGCGGCCCGCACGGTCCTCCTCGACGGCCTGGCCGACCCCGCCCGCCTGGCTGCCGAGCTCACCGCCGCCGAGGTACCGCCCGCTCCCCCACGCACGCGTGAGGCGATCGAACTCCCGGTGCGTTACGACGGCCCGGACCTGGTCGACGTGGCCGCGCTCTGGGGCGTCTCCCCCGAGGAGGTGGCCCGCGTCCACTCCGGCACCGAGTTCACGGTCGCCTTCTGCGGGTTCGCGCCCGGCTTCGGCTACCTCACCGGCCTGCCCGCCCGCTACGACGTGCCGCGCCGGGCTACCCCGCGCACGGCCGTCCCGGCGGGCTCGGTGGGGCTCGCGGGCCCGTACACCGGCGTCTACCCGCGCTCCTCCCCGGGCGGCTGGCAGCTCATCGGGACCACGGACGCCGTGCTGTGGGACCACACGCGCGTACCGGCCGCACTGCTGTCGCCGGGCACCAGGGTGCGCTTCGTGAGGGCGACATGACGGACCGCGCCCTCTCCGTCGTCCGGGCCGGGGCACTGACCACCGTCCAGGACCGGGGCCGACCGGGCCACGCGCACCTCGGCGTCCCCCGCTCGGGCGCCCTGGACGCTCCGGCGGCCGACCTCGCCAACCGTCTGGTCGGCAACCGCCCCGAGGCAGCCGTCCTGGAGACCACGCTCAACGGCTGCGCGGTACGTCCCCGTTCGACGGTCACCGTGGCCGTGACAGGGGCCCCCTGTCCCGTGACGGTCGACGGGCGACCGGCAGCGTGGAGCGCACCGGTACACGTACCGGCAGGGGCACTCCTGAACATCGGGACGGCCCGGACAGGCGTACGCAGCTATGTGGCCGTCTCCGGCGGGATCACCGTGGAGCCGGTCCTGGGCAGCCGCTCCACGGACCTCCTGTCGGGCCTGGGCCCGCCTCCCCTCACGGACGGCGCGGTACTCCCCCTGGGCGCGCCGACACCGCTCCACACGCGTGTGGACGCGGCACCGCAGCCGGCACCTCCCGCTGAGCTCGTCCTCCGCGTCACACTGGGCCCACGAGCCGACTGGTTCACCCCGGAAGCGGTCCGGGCCTTCACCTCCCGCACCTTCCAGGTGTCCTCGGCGAGCAACCGCATCGGGCTGCGCACCGAGGGGCCGGCCCTGGAGCGGGCCCGGCCGGGTGAACTCCCCAGCGAGGGCATGGTCCTGGGCGCGGTCCAGGTCCCGCCGAACGGCAGGCCGGTGGTCTTCCTCGCCGACCACCCGACCACCGGCGGCTACCCGGTGATCGGCGTGGTCCGCGAGACGGACCTCCCGGCGGCGGCCCAGGCCGTGCCGGGAACCCCGGTGCGCTTCGTGGCGGTGCGACGCCGCTGACCCACCCAGGCTCGCAGGGGGCGCGGGGAACTGCCCGACCAGCCCCACGCGCCCGCGCCCGCCCCGCACCCGCACCCGCACCCGACACGGGCTCAAGCCGCCTCGGCCCGCCGCCCCTGCACGGACAACGCGCTCAACGCCACGGACACCGCACGCACAGCCCGCAGATCGAGCCGCCCGCTCGTCCCCCGCGCGCGGTGCCGCATCTCGTCCATGGCCAACGTCACCAACCGCGGCAACAGATCCGTGCACCGCCGCGCCACCCACCCGGCCCCCGCCGTGGCCGACCACCACAGACTCGCCGACCTGGTGGGCACCAGAGACTCCGGCCGAGCGCGCGACTCCGGTCGCGATCCCCCGTTCCCCGAGCAACTCGTGGAACCGCACCGCCAGTTGCAGCGCCGACGCGCCGGGCAGCCCGGGCATCGTGCCCGGGCCGGGCAGCCACACCGTGAACAGGACGGCGCCCTGCCCGGTGAGGGCCGCGCGGCCACGGCATGGATGCCGAACGGGCAGCGCAGGGCGTCAATCTGCCGCTCCAGCACGTCCCACGTCTGCGCCCCACTCAACGCGAGCTTGTGGAACTCCACGGACTCGGCGAGCCCTCGGACAGTGAGTCACCGAGGGCGACGAAGCGCACGGTCGCCATCCACGCCCCCCTGACGCACCCCTGCTCAGGACACGCCCCCCGGCACGGAACGCCGTACGAAGGTCTCCGCGTCGTGTGCCGCGAGGAACGCCCGGACGGCCGCGTCCCACCCGAAGCGCTCCGCACGCGCGCGTGCGATCTCGCGCCGCTCGTTCTCGGGGTGTTCCAGCAGCATGTCCACGGCGTCCGCGAAGGCCTCTCCCCGGTCGGCGGCGACCGCCCCGGCCGATCCGATGACCTCCGGCAGCGCGGAGGAGGCGCTCACCACCACCGGCGTGCCGCACGCCATGGCCTCCAGCGCGGCCAGCCCGAAGGTCTCGGCCGGTCCGGGGGCCAGGCAGACGTCGGCGGAGGCCTGGAGCGCGCCGAGCAGCCCGCGGTCGCAGACGTGTCCGAGGAACGTGACCGGGAGCCGCCGTTCCCGGGCCCGCTGTTCCAGGCGCGGCCGCAGCGGCCCGTCCCCCGCCACCACGAGCACCGCCCGACGGCCTCGGCGCACCAGGGACTCCAGGGCGTCCAGGGCCGTGCCGGGCCGCTTCTCGACGGACAGCCGGGTGCAGGTCACGAGGAGCGTCTCGTCCACGCGCGCGTACCGGGCCCGCAGCCCCGCGTCACGCAGTGCCGGGCGCCGCTCGACCAGGTCGACGCCCAGGGGGGCGCGTACGACGTTGCGGGCGCCGATCCGCACGAACTCCCGCTCGGCGAACTCGGTGGTGCACACCACGCGCGCGTACGTGTGCGCCGTACGCACGTTGAGGGCGTCGGCGGCACGCCGGGCGGCGCCTTCCGGCAGGCCCCAGGTGCGCAGGACACCGTCGGCGGTCTCGTGGGAGACCATCACGGCGGGGACGCGGGCGCGCCTGGCCCACGCGCCGGTCCACCTGAGGGTCGTACGGTCGGAGACCTCCAGGCGGTCGGGGGCGAGTTCCTCCAGGAGCCGGGCCACGCGCCGCTTGTCGGTGAGGACGCGGTAACCGCCGGTGCCGGGCAGCAGCGGGCCGGGCAGCGTGATGATCCGTCCCTGCTCGGTCCTGCGGTCGCTCGCGCGGTCGCCGGGCACGATCAGCACGGACTCGTGACCCGCCGCCTCGTACCCCTTGCCGAGCTCGCGCAGGGCGGTGCGCAGGCCGCCCGAGGCGGGGGCGACGAAGTTGGCGAGACGGACGATCCGCAAAGGCTGTCCGCTCATGCCGCCACCGCCGTCCTCCGGCCGCTGAGCACGGCGGCGTAGTGGCCGATCAGCCGGTCGCCGACGGCCGCCCAGGTGCGCCCCTCGACCATGGCCCGCGCGGCGACGCCGAACGAGGCGCGCATCCCGGGGTCGGCCGCCAGGGACCACACAGCGTCCCGTACGGCGGCCGGGTCGCGCGGTGGGACGAGGAACCCGGTGCGCCCGTGGGCGACCAGGTCCAGCGGGCCGCCGGCGGCCGGCGCGACGACGGGCACGCCGCTCGCCATGGCCTCCTGCACGGTCTGGCAGAAGGTCTCGAAGGGGCCGGTGTGCGCGAAGACGTCGAAGGAGGCGAAGATCCGGGCCAGTTCGTCACCCGTGCGACGGCCCAGGAAGACCGCGCCGGGCAGCGCCTGCTCGAGATGGGGCAGGCTCGGCCCGTCCCCGACCACCACGACCTTGACGCCCTCCAGGCGGCAGGCGTCGGCCAGCAGCTCGATGTGCTTCTCGGGTGCGAGGCGCCCGACGTAGCCGACGATCATCTCCCCGTCCGGGGCGAGTCGGCGGCGCAGTTCCTCGTCGCGCAGGTCGGGGCGGAAGCGGACGGTGTCGACGCCGCGCGGCCACAGCTCGACCCGGGGCACGCCGTGCGCCTCCAGATCGCGCAGGGACGCGCTGGAGGGGGCGAGGGTGAGGTCGGCGGCAGTGTGGACGGAGCGGATACGGCGCCAGGCGGCGGCCTCTCCCGCGTGCACATAGGTGCGGGCGTATCCGGCGAGGTCGGTCTGGTAGACGGCCACGGCGGGGATGCCGAGCCGGGCGGCGGCGGCCATGCCGCGGACGCCGAGGACGAAGGGGCTGGCCAGGTGGACGACGTCGGCACGGTGCTCGGCGATCGCCGCGGCCACGCGCCTGCTGGGGAGGGCGACGCGGACCTGGGGATAGCCCGGAAGGGGGAGGGAGGGGACACGGACGACGGGGCACGGCGCGAGGGCGTCCACGCCGGGCCCGGGGCCGGACGCGGTGGCCGGCGCGACGACGAGCGGAAGGTGACCGCGATCTACGAGGTGCCGGGCGGTCTGGAGCGCGCAGTGGGCCACGCCGTTCACATCGGGGGGAAAGGATTCGGTCACTATGACGACACGCATACGGGTGTTGTCGCCGCAGCTGGACGTGCCCGCGTCAACGTGGATCTTTGCGAACGATGAACGTCCCATGAGCGTTGCGCTGCGCACCCGAGCAGGTCAGGCCACGTCCATGCGTACCTGACCCGCGGGTCGTCCCGCGTTCACCCGGCGGGTGTGAAGGGCCCCGGAAGTTCACACCAGAGGGTGTCTCACATGGCCGCGGTGTCCGGTCCGATACGGCTGCGGACGGCCGTCTGGACCTCGGCCTCCTCGGCCGGGTCGGCGGCCAGCCGGCGCAGTCGCTCCACGACCCGGGCGTCACCGGTCTCGGCGTGCCTGGCGGCGATCTCGCGGGTGGTCTCCTCGCAGTCCCAGAGGCACTCGACGGCGAGGCCGGTGGCGAAGGAGGGGTCGGTGGCGGCGAGCGCGCGGGCGGCGCGGCCGCGGAGGTGGGAGGACGCGGTCTCCCGGTAGATGTGGCGCAGCACGGGCGCGGCGCAGGCGATGCCGAGCCGTCCGGTGCCGTCGACGAGGGTCCACAGGGTCGGTGCGTCGGGGCCCTCGCCCCGTACGGCCTCCCGGAGGGCGGCGAGCACGAGGTCGCGGTCCTGGGCTCCGCCCAGGCAGGCGAGCATCCGTCCGGCGGCGGCGCCCAGCGCGTCGGGCCGTCGGGCCCAGCCGCGCGCGCGGTCGACGGCGGCGATACTGCGCATGCGTTCGAACGAGTCGAGCGCGGCCTCCACCACGGTCGGTGATCCCGTGACGACGGCCAGCTCGATCAGGTCGAAGGCGGCGGGATCATTGCTGTCGGCGAGATAGCGCAGCGCGGTGGCCCGAGCCCCGTCGGTGCCGTCCTCGGCGGCCGCGAGGATGTCGGAGCGGTCCTCGGGGCCCGCGACAGCGGCGAGACAGCGGGCGGCGGGCACGTGCAGCGCGGCTCCCCGTTCGACGCCCTGCTGGGCCCACTCGAAGACGGCCTGCACGCTCCACCCCGGGCGGGGCCCGGCTGGGCGCATCTGGCGTTGCCAGCGGTCGAAACAGCCGGCCTCCTGGGCGGCACGCACACGAGTGGAGACGGATTCACGGGCATCGTCGGCCCACAGCCGCCATGGCCTCGGCTCGAAGGCGTCACGGACGGCGGCGGCCAGTTCGGCCTCGCCCTCGGGATCGGTCCCGAAGCGGGCGAGCACGGGCGCGGCGAGGGCACGCAGACCGGCGTCGTCGTCCCGCAGCGCCAGTTCGTCGAGCGCCCAGGCCCAGTTGGAGCCCGAGGCGGCGTACCTGCGCAGCAGTTCGAGCGCGTCGCGCCTGCCGTAGGAGGCGAGGTGGCCGAGGACGGCGAGGGCGAGGCCCGTGCGTGACTCCTCGGTGTCGAAGACGTCGTCCACCTCGAAGAGGTGCGCCTCGATCTCGTCCAGCTCACCGTTGAGGTCGAGGAAGAGACGGGCGTAGTACAGCGAGCGGTTCTCCACCTGCCAGTCGTGGCGGGGATCGCGCAGCACGCAGTGGTTGAGGGCCGCGAGCGCCTCGGCGCGCGGGGCGGTGAGCGCGTGCAGTGTGCCGTCGCCGCGGCCCCGCTGGAGCAGGCCGAGCAGCGTACCGCTGGGCGCTATGACCGGATCGAACATGGGAAACAGCCTCACATCAAGCGTCGACGCAACCGGGGACGTGCATTACCTGGCCGCGTGACAACACGTCGGGGCGCCCGCCGTTTCCTGCTTGCTGTAAGCCATCTTCCTCTGCCTCTCGTCGGTGGCCCATGCGGACCCGCATTCACGGTCCGCGCGGTGCGGCATCACCTGCCCAACCATCACGTCCGTGAACCACGACGTCATGATGACTCGGCACTTCCATCTGCCGCGACCGAAATTTCGGCGGCCCTGTACCGCCTCCCCCGTTGTCTGTGTTTTCGCTGGTCAGAACATGTGTGTCAATGTGCGGCGAACAGTTCGAGCAGTTCTGTCCGCCCGAACATGCGGGCCGTGTCGAGGGCCGAGGGGGTGCCCTCGGCCGGATCGGCGCCGCCTTCCAGCAGGGCCTCGATGACATCCGCGGAGCCCTTGAAGACGGCCCCGGCGAGGGGGGTCTGCCCCCGGTCGTTGACCCCGCCGGCCGCCGCCCCGCGGCCGACGAGCGCGCGCACCGCGTCCGCGTGACCGTGGTAGGCGGCGAGCATCACGAGCGAGTCCCCGCGGTCGTTGGTGAGGCCCGCCGGAACACCCGCGTCGACGTACGCCACAAGCGCCTCGGTCTGCCCCTGCCGGGCCAGGTCGAAGATCTTGGTCGCCAGCTCCACGACCTCCGGGTCGGGGGCTTCACTCATCGGCCGGACCGCCTTCCATACAACCGTTCAGGTGAATCGCAAGGGTACTGGCTGGCGCGCCAGATGACCCGAAGTGCCGGAGGTAAAGATCACCACAGCTCCGCCAACTCGGTGAAATCGCAAAATATTCATCCATTTGCACCTTTTGTCGTATGGATACATGCTGTGATGCTGGAAGTACTCATGGTGACTGTCCCCACGAACCAGGAGCACCGCAATGATCCTCTCCATCTCGGGTGTCGTACTGCTCGGCATCGTCGTCTTCATCTTCTTCCGCAAGGACGGGCTCAAGGCCTCACACGCCCTGATCTCGGCGCTGTTCGGCTTCTACCTGGCCAGCACGGCCATCGCCCCGAGCATCAAGGCCGGCGGCGAGAGCCTGGCGAGCCTTCTGGGCGGCATCAAGTTCTGACGCCGCCCCTCCCGTCCGTACGCACCTCCAGGAGACAGCAGTGGCCCGCCGCCCCCTCCCCCGCATCCTGAGCACAGGCAGCGCCCAGATCGCCCGGAGCCGGGAGCTGGCCCGGACGGCGGCCGACAGCGCCACCGACGTCCTCCACCCGCTGATCACGATGACCCGTGGTCTGCGCCGGCTGGCCTCGGCCGGGCGGCGCAGGTGGGCCGACACCCCCAAGGACAAGCGCGGACCGCTGCTTTTCCTGGTGGCGTCGGTGGTCCTGGTCGTGGCGCTCGTTCCGTACGGTCCGCTGCTCGCCGTCATCAGCCTGATGACGGCGGCAGCCTGGCAGGGCCGGGACCGCAAGCCGCCGGAGCCGGACGGACCCGACGAGTCGCAGACACAGCGCCTCCAGTCGCTGTACGAAGCGCTCGTCCCGTACTTCTCGGCGGCCGAGGACCCGGCCCCGCTGTACACCCACGGCGGCGAGTGGGAGAAGGCGTTCCCCGCGTACGACTTCGACGCCACCGGCCGCATCACCCATCTACTGGTCCGCTACCCGGCGTACTTCACCGACGGCGAGGCCGAGTCCCGGGCCCGCATCGAGCAGTTGCTGCACGCCAAGTCGGGCCGCGGCCGCGAGTACCACTTCGCCTGGGACGAGGAGGGCAACGAGCTCACGGTCACCGTGCTCGCCCCGCTGCCCACCGACATCGCCGCCCAGCGTTTCGTCACCGCCCCGGGCGAGACGGTCCTCGGCTTCACCGACCCCACCCAGGTCCAGCGCACCCTGCCGCTCGGCCACGGCGACGGCCGGCGTGACGTCCCGCCGGTCGTCTGGCGCACCGGCATCCGCTCCACCGAGCCGCACCTGCTGGTCATGGGCCAGCCGGGCAGCGGCACCTCGACCCTGCTGCGTTCCATCGCACTCCAAGCCCTTCAGTACGGCGATGTCGTCATCGTCGAGGGCGGCGGCACCGGCGAGTACGCGTGCCTGACCGGCCGGGACGGGGTCCTCGCGGTCGAGTGCGGGCTGGCGGGGACGCTGGCGAGCCTGGAGTGGGTGGCGACCGAGACGGAGCGCCGTCTGATCGCGGCCAACCGCGCCCGGCAGGCCGGCCATCCGCCACCCGAGGACACCAAGCGCCCGCTGTGGATCCTCCTCGACCGCCCCAGCGCCTTCACCCACCTGGCGGCCGCGGACGGCCGCAAGGACCCGCAGTCCCTGCTCCAGGTCCCCCTGCGGCACGGGCGCGCGGCGAACGTCACGGTGGTGGTGGCCGACCAGTTCGACAGCGCGGAGGCACTGAGCGATCCGGTACGACAGCACACACGCGCGCGTGTCGTGCTGGGACCCGCGACGCCGGAGCAGTTGGAGACCTTCCTGGGGGCGCCGCCGCACACGACCCCGGTGACCGAGGTTCCGCCGGGCCGCGGGTACGCCCGTCTGGGGACGGGGCCGGTGCACCGCCTTCAGGTGCCGGCGACCCCCGACCCGTACGACGACGCGACGAGCGAGGCGGACCGGCAGGCCGTGCTGGCACTGCTGCCGGAGCGGACGACTCCGGCCGACGGCGAGACGGTCCCCACGGAGGCGGAGCCGGAAGCCGAGCCGGAAGCGGCCCCGTCGGAAACAGTGCCGGTCCTGACGAAAGCTGAGCCGGAAGCGGTGGCCGCGGAAGCACCGTGACCCTCGGCGGTGGCGGGCGCGTGGGGGCTGACACCGCGGTTCCCCACGCCGCTTCCACCCGCTCCGTTCACGCGACGAACGTGCGCGGCGCCTCCCCGCCCGCGGACCCCCCGCTCTCCACGACCCGCGCCGCCGCGGCCAGTCGCGCGGCGGCCTCCTCGGCCACCGCTCCCCCGACGGTGAACGGCAGCCGCACATACCCCTCGAAGGCGCCGTCGACCCCGAACCGCGGTCCCGACGGCACCCGCACCCCCACGCGCTCACCGACCTCCGCGAGGCGAGACCCGGACAGGCCCCCGGCCCGCACCCAGAGCGTCAGACCGCCCTGCGGCACCTCGAACTCCCAGGACGGCAGTTCCTTGCGCATCGCCGCCACCAGCGCATCCCGGTTCTCCCGGGCCTGAGTGCGCCGCAGTTCGACCGCCTGTTCCCAGCCCCCGGTGCTGAACAGCCAGTTCACGGCCAACTGCTCCAGGACCGGCGTCCCGAGGTCGGCGTAGGCGCGGGCGGCGACCAGGCTGCGGATCACGTCCGGTGCCCCCCGGACCCACCCGATCCGCATCCCCGCCCAGAACGCCTTGCTGGCGGAACCGACGGTGACCACGGTGGAGCCGGCCGGATCGAAGGCGCACACCGGCCGCGGCATCGAGACGTCCTCGTCGAGCCACAGCTCGGTCATCGTCTCGTCCGCCACCAGCACGGTCCCCGCGGACCGCGCCGCCTCCACCAACTGCCGCCGCTGGTCCTCACCGGCCAGCGCGCCGGTCGGATTGTGGAAGTCGGCGACGACATAGGCGATCCGCGGCGCCGCGTCCCGCAGCACCTGGCGCCAGCGGTCGATGTCCCAGCCGGTCAGACCCTCCGCCATCGCGACGGGCACCAGCCGGGCGCCCGCCTCCCGCATGAGCTGAAGGATGTTCGCGTAGGACGGGGACTCCACCGCGATGCGCTCGCCCCGGCCACCGAACAGATGGCAGATCGCGTCGATCGCGCCCATCGCGCCGGTCGTGACCATGATCTGCTCGGGCATGGTCGGGATGCCCCGCGCGGTGTACCGCTCGGCGATCATCGCGCGCAGGGCCGGAAGCCCCGCCGGATAGTCACCGTGCGTGTGGGCGTACGGCGGCAGCTCCTCCAGGGCACCCTGCACCGCACGTGTCAGCCACGGCTCGGGCGCGGGCAGGGCCGCGCAGCCCAGGTCGATCATCGAACCGAGGGCCTCGGGCGGGAGGGGTTCAAGACCGCGCGCGGGCAGCGGGTTCCCGGCCGGTACGGCCGTCCAGCTTCCGGCACCGCGCCGGGACTCCAGGAATCCCTCGGCCCGCAGCGCCTCGTAGGCCGCCGCGACGGTCGTACGGCTGACGGACAGGGAGAGGGCCAGCTCACGTTCCGCGGGGAGGCGGGCGGCCACCGGGACCCGGCCCTCCAGGACCAGCAGGCGGATGCCGTCGGCGAGCGCGCGGTAGGCCGGCGGGCGGCGGGTGCCGGGGCCGGCGGGGCGGTCCTGCTGGGAGTTGAGCAGCCGGGCGAGCTGCGCCGCACCCACCGCCGAGGTCCACTGCGCCACTGAAATCAGTCCACCTTCCCCGAATTGGCCATGGATGATGTGTCATCCCAAGCCACAGGGTGTCATGCGTCAGGCCACTACCACCACAGGGGGACCCACCTTGTCCACGCAGCGCCGTCTGGGACGACGGTTGACCCAGTTGTACGTCGGACTCGCGCTGTACGGGGCCAGCTCCGCCCTGCTCGTCGAGGCGGGCCTGGGCCTGGAACCCTGGGGCGTGCTGCACCAGGGGCTCGCCGAGCTGTCGGGCCTGTCGATCGGGGTCGTGTCGATCGTCGTGGGCGCGGTGGTGCTGCTCCTGTGGATCCCGTTGCGCCAGCGGCCGGGGCTCGGCACGGTCTCCAACGTCTTCGTGGTCGGCATCGCCATGGACGCCACCCTCTCCGCGGTCCCCGATGTGCACGGTCTCGCCGTACGCGTCCCGCTCCTGCTGGCCGGCATCGTGCTCAACGGTGTGGCCACCGGCCTCTACATCGCCGCCAGCTTCGGCCCGGGCCCCAGGGACGGTCTGATGACCGGACTGCACCGGCGGACCGGGCGCTCGATCCGGCTGATGCGGACCGCGATCGAAGTGGCCGTCGTGGCCACGGGGTTCGCGTTCGGAGGCACCGTCGGCGCCGGGACCGTCCTCTACGCGGTGTCCATCGGCCCGCTCGCCCAGGCCTTCCTGCGCGTGTTCGCCGTTCCCCGGGCATCCGACGGCAGCACGGTCGTTGCCGGCGGGCAACCGCGGGGAGCGATACTGCGTCCGTGACCCCGCCGATACGCCACCCCTACCTCGACCATCCCGGTCCCATCCCCTTCGCCCACCGGGGCGGGGCGGCGGACGGCCTGGAGAACACCGCGTTCCAGTTCCGGCGGGCGGTCGAGGCGGGCTACCGGTACCTGGAGACCGACGTCCACGCCACCGCGGACGGCAAGCTGGTCGCTTTCCACGACGCGACCCTGGACCGGGTGACCGACGGGGCGGGCCGGATAGCGGACCTGCCCTGGGCGGAGGTACGGCACGCGCGTGTGGCGGGCAGGGAACCGGTGCCGCTGTTCGAGGAGCTCCTGGAGACCTTCCCCGAGGCGCGCTGGAACGTCGACGTCAAGGACGAGCCCGGTCTGCGGCCGCTCCTGGACCTCGTCGAGCGCACCGGCGTCTGGGACCGCATCTGTGTCGGCTCCTTCTCCGAGGCGCGGGTGATGCGCGCCCAGCGGCTGGCCGGACCACGCCTGGCGACGTCGTACGGCACCCGGGGCGTCCTCAACCTGCGGCTGCGGTCATGGGGAGTCCCGGCGGCGCTGCGCCGCTCGGCCGTCGCCGCCCAGGTGCCCGAGGCCCAGTCGGGCATCCAGGTGGTCGACCACCGCTTCGTACGCGCCGCCCACGCGCGCGGGCTCCAGGTGCACGTGTGGACCGTCAACGAACCCGCTCGCATGCACCGGCTCCTGGACCTGGGAGTCGATGGCATCATGACCGATCACATCGACACACTGCGCAAGGTCATGGAGGACCGGGGCGTCTGGGTCTGACCCATGTCCGGCCCGCCCGTCCCCGGCCCGCGCACGGCACCTTCACGGGGAAGCGAGGGCACGGATGGGCACCGACACCGTGCGGGCGGACGCGGCGGACGAGGCCGCCGACCGGCGGCGTGAGCAACGCGGCTGGTACTTCTACGACTGGGCCTGCTCCGTCTACTCGACGAGCGTGCTCACCGTGTTCCTGGGCCCCTATCTGACGTCGATCGCGAAGCACGCGGCGGACGCCGACGGATATGTCCACCCCCTGGGCGTCCCGGTGCGGGCAGGCTCCTTCTTCGCGTACTCGGTGTCCCTGTCGGTGATCGTGGCCGTGCTGGTGATGCCCCTGGTGGGCGCCGCCGCCGACCGCAGCGGCCGTAAGAAGCCGCTCCTGGCGGCCGCCGCCTACACGGGGGCCGCCGCGACCACCGCCATGTTCTTCCTCGGCGGCGACCGCTATCTCCTCGGCGGTGTCCTGCTGGTCGTCGCGAACGCGGCGCAGTCCGTGGGCACGATGCTCTACAACTCCTACCTCCCTCAGATCGCCCCGCCCGAGGAGCGCGACGCCGTCTCCTCCAGGGGCTGGGCCTTCGGGTACGCGGCGGGCGCCCTGGTGCTGGTGGTGAACCTCGTTCTCTACATGGGCCACGACTCCTTCGGTCTCTCCGAGAGCGCCGCCGTCCGTGTCTGTCTGGCCTCGGCCGGGCTGTGGTGGGGCGCCTTCGCGCTGATCCCGCTCCGTCGGCTGCGCGACCGCCGCTCGTCCGCGCGGGAGGCCAAGGAGCCCACGGCACCCGGCATGCGGCAGCTCGCGGCCACCGTCCGCGACATGCGCCGCCACCCGCTCACGCTCGCCTTCCTGCTGGCGTACCTGATCTACAACGACGGGATCCAGACCGTGATCTCCCAGGCGTCGGTCTACGGCTCCGAGGAACTGGGTCTCGGGCAGTCGACGCTCATCGCGGCCGTGCTCCTGGTCCAGGTGCTCGCGGTGGCGGGAGCGCTGGCACTCGGCCGGCTCGCCCGGACCCACGGGGCCAAGCGCACGATCCTCGGCTCGCTGGTCGCCTGGGCGGTGATCCTGGCAGCCGGGTTCCTCCTGCCCGCCGGCGCGCCCGTGTGGTTCTTCGTCCTGGCTTCCGGCATCGGGCTCGTCCTCGGCGGCAGCCAGGCCCTGTCCCGCTCCCTGTTCTCGCATCTCGTCCCGCCCGGCAAGGAGGCCGAGTACTTCTCGGCGTACGAGATGAGCGACCGGGGCATGAGCTGGCTGGGCCCGCTGCTGTTCGGGCTCACCTACCAGCTGACCGGAAGTTATCGTGACGCGATCATCTCGCTGGTGGCGTTCTTCGTCATCGGATTCGCCCTGCTCGCACGGGTTCCGGTGCGGCGGGCGATCAGCGACGCGGGCAATCCCGTACCCGAAAGGATTTAGCGTTCAACACCAAAGCGCTGTAGTGTACGCGTTTGGCCTGCCAGGCGTACCGTTACTGCGCGTCAAAGATGCCGAAACGCTGGGTGACATCTGCTTGCAGATGTGACAAACCGGGCGCTGGTGGGTACAACAAGGGGCGGCTACGACGGCGACGCATTTGCCCGGGACGGGACCCGGAACGGGAATCTTTACCGCCGACCGGACGTTGACCGGATGACGACGACAGCGACACCTGTCCTGTGGGCGACAAGCCCGGGAGGCACGATTCATGAGTGAGCGAGCTCTTCGCGGCACGCGCCTCGTGGTGACCAGCTACGAGACGGACCGCGGCATCGACCTGGCCCCGCGCCAGGCCGTGGAGTACGCATGCGAGAAGGGGCACCGCTTCGAGATGCCCTTCTCGGTCGAGGCGGAGATCCCGCCGGAGTGGGAGTGCAAGGTCTGTGGGGCCCAGGCACTCCTCGTGGACGGCGACGGCCCTGAGGAAAAGAAGGCCAAGCCCGCGCGTACGCATTGGGACATGCTGATGGAGCGACGCACCCGAGAGGAACTCGAAGAGGTCCTCGAGGAGCGTCTGGCGGTTCTGCGTTCCGGCGCGATGAACATCGCTGTTCATCCCCGGGACAGCCGCAAGTCGGCCTGAGCGGGAACACAGCGCATACAAGTAACCGCGGGCGCGGTACGTGATCCACGTACCGCGCCCGCGGTTTGTGCTGTGCCGCGCGGGTCGGCTCAGCGGGTGAGCGGAGGGCGCGGTCCCTGCGGGGCGTCGCCGCCCGGCTCCTCCCGCACGATCACCTCGCCCTGGACCACCTTGCCGTCCGGGCGTTGCATACGGGCCCGCTGGAACGCGTCGCCCAGGGTGCCGGGGGCGGCGGCGCGGATCCTGCGGTCGAAGGTGCGCTCGGCGTAGCGGCCGACCGCCTTCTGGACCGGCGGGATCAGCAGGAGCAGGCCCACCACGTCGGAGAGCAGGCCGGGGATCATCAGGAGCAGGCCGCCCAGCATCATCAGGCCGTTGCCACCGCTGCCGGAGCTCGACGGGGCGCCGCCGCGCTGGAGCGCCTCGTTCAGGTTCTGGAAGGCGCGGCGGCCGGCCCGCTTGATGACCACCGAGCCGAGCACGAAGCCGGCGACCAGCAGCAGGAACACCGCGAATCCGCTCGCCGCGCCCGCGACCACGGTCAGCAGCCAGATCTCCAGCACCAGCCAGGCGGCGAGGCCCAGCGGCAGGAAGGTGCGCAGCCGGGAGCGGCGGGGCCGGGCGGGGTACGTGGGGGTCGGAGTGCCTGTCGTCATGCTTCCAGTGTGCCTGGGCGCGGCTCAGCACGGCGTAAGGGGACGATCAACCACGCCTGTGAGGCCGTAGGGCTAGGGCTGCGGGCGCTTTCCCCGCGCGGTGATCCTGCCGACCCGCTCCCCCACACCCCAGGTGGTGACCCGCCACAAGGCCTCCACGAGGATGTCGCGGCTCATCTTGGAGTCGCCGAGTTCGCGCTCGACGAAGGTGATCGGCACCTCGACGACGTGGTAGCCGGACTTGACCGCGCGGCGGGCGAGGTCGACCTGGAAGCAGTAGCCCTGGGAGGCGACGTCATCGAGGCCGAGGCCTTCGAGGGTCTCGCGGCGGAAGGCGCGGTAGCCGCCCGTGATGTCACGGAGGGGCAGGTCGAGGGCGACGCGCGAGTAGAGGCTGCCGCCGCGGGAGATGAACTCGCGGGACTTGGGCCAGTTCACGACCCGGCCGCCGGGCACCCAGCGGGAGCCGAGGACCAGGTCGGCGCTCTTGAGGGCGGTCAGCAGCCGGGGCAGTTCCTCGGGCTGGTGGGAGCCGTCGGCGTCCATCTCGACCAGGACGCCGTAACCGTGCTCCAGGCCCCAGTGGAAGCCCGCGAGATAGGCGGCGCCGAGGCCCTCCTTGCCCTTGCGGTGCAGGACCTGGACGTGGTCGTCCTCCACGGCCAGTTCGTCGGCGAGCTTGCCGGTGCCGTCGGGGCTGTTGTCGTCGGCCACGAGGACGTGCGCCTCCGGGACGGCCTTCCGCACCCGGCCGACGATGGCCTTGATGTTCTCCGCCTCGTTGTAGGTCGGAATGATCACCAACGTCGTGCCGAGCGGACCGAACCGCCTCTCCTGGCCCGTGTGGGTCCCGTCGCCGTCGTTCACCGCTGCCCCTTCGAGTCAATGCGCAGGCGTCCACCATAGTGCGCACGGCCTGCGATGACGTGACAAGGCGTTCGTATGCTGGTGTCGTTTCCTCAAGAGCGGGGTAAGAGTACATATTTCGGCCGACGGGGCGAATTTCCGCTCTTCTGCGGATGGGGGCCCGGCGCCCTTCGGGCCGACCTGGGGCCCGCTGGCTGCGGGTCGACCGAAAGCCGTTGTCTACTGAGCTCCCGGGCCCCACCCGGGTCACACCTCCCCGGCCGGACGGAACGTTCCCTCGCCGTGGCGCGAGCGCTGAGCCTGGCTCCCAGTGGCGGTGCTCCGGTGCGGCACACCGTCCCTGACCCAGCGGCGCTGCGGCGACTGGGCGGCGGTTCCCCGGTCGGGCGTCCGGTGGTGGACCCGGCCGAACCTACCGGCCCCCTGCCGTCGGCTGTCAACAGTCGTTCGACCTGCGCCTCTTCCGCCAACGCCCTGGTCAGGGCGGAGGATGCGCAGGTCGCGCGACAGCGGGGCGGCGGGCGATCACCGCCGCGCCACCCCCGTAGATCACTCGCCCGGCCGTACGAAGACGGTCCGTCCGCCGACCACGGTGCGCAGGCAGACGGGCAGGTCACGGCCGGGTGTCAGATCGGGCAGGCCGGGGGTGCCGGAGCGGGGGTCGGTGGACCAGCGGGCGACCCGGTCGTCGGGGGCCTGCACGACCAGTTCGCCGGTGCGCCAGACCGCGTAGTCGGCGGGGGCGCCGGGCACCAGGACGCCCGCGTCGTCCCGGCCGATCGCCCGCCAGCCGCCGCGGGTGTGCGCGGTGAAGGCGGCGCGCACGGAGACGCGGTGCTCGGGGGTGCGGTGGAAGGCGGCCGCGCGGACCGTGCCCCACGGGTCGAGGGGGGTCACGGGGCTGTCGGAGCCGAAGGCTAGCGGGACCCCGGCCCGCAGGAGGGCCGCGAAGGGGTTCAGACGGCTCGCCCGCTCCCGACCCAGACGACGGGCGTACATGCCGTCCTCGCCGCCCCACAGGGCGTCGAAGGCGGGCTGGACGGACGCGGTCAGACCGAGCTCGGCGAAGGCGGCGAGAGCCTCGGGGGTGAGCATCTCCACGTGCTCGACGCGGTGCCGGGCGGCCCGGACACGGGCGAGGCCGAGCTTGTCCGCCACGGCGCGGACGCCTTCGACCACCGCGGTCACCGCCGCGTCGCCGATCGCGTGGAAGCCCGCCTGGAGGCCCGCCTCGGTGCAGGCCATGACGTGCGCGGCCACGGCGGCGGCGTCCAGGTAGGCGAGCCCGGTGTGGTCGGCGTCGGCGTACGGCTCGTGCAGGCACGCGGTGTGGGAGCCGAGGGCGCCGTCGACGAAGAGGTCTCCGGCGGCGCCGAGCGCGCCGAGCTCACGCGCCTTGGCAACGCCTTCGTCGGCCCGCTCGGCCCAGTACCCGACCACCCTCGGGCCGTGCTCCTCGCTCGCGAGCCGCAGCAACCCCGTGAAATCCTCCTCGGAGGAGATCTCGGGACCTGCGCATTCGTGAACGCTGCCGATGCCCAGGGAGGCGGCGTGCGCGAGGGCGGCGCGCTGGGCCTCGACGCGCTGGGCGGGCGTGACGGAGCCGAGTGCCGTGGCGCGGACGGCGTGGTGGGCGTCGGCGGTGAGGGGGCCGTCCACGGGACCCAGGGACGCCATGTCGAGGAGCGCCGTCGTCACGACCGCCGAGTGGACGTCGATACGGCTGAGGTAGAGCGGTCGACCGCCGGTCGCCTCGTCGAGTTCCGCACGAGTGGGCGGGCGGCCGCCGGGCCAGCGGGAGGCGTCCCAGCCGTGGCCGAGCAGCACCCGGTCGTTCGGGCGGGCGGCCGCGAAGTCCCGTACGAGGCGCAGGGCCGCGTCCAGGGAGGTGGCGTCGGAGAGGTCGAGACCGGTGAGGGCGAGGCCGGTGGCGGTCGTGTGCACATGTGCGTCCGTGAACGCGGGGGTGACCAGAGCTCCGTCCAGGTCCACGACCTCGTCGACACCGTCCGCGAAGGCGTCGGCGGCGCCCTCCGAGCCGACCCAGGCGACTTGGCCCCGCTCCACGACCATCGCCGTGGCGAACGGGTCGGCGGGGCTGTGTACCTCGCCTCGACGGAGGAGGACGGTCTTCGGTTCACTCATGGGGACAGTTTCGCAGGGGGCCTCACGCCGCAGGGGTGCGGGTCGATCGCCGGGGCCGGTGCGTTGCGGCTGGTCGCGCGGCTCCCCGCGCCCTTGAGGAGCCCCGTGAGATCAGATGCGCGGCGGCCTGGCCTCGTACGGAGTGGACAGCACGACCGTCGTGCGGGTCGAGACCCCCGCCAGCGACCTCACGCGAGCCAGCAGCTCCTCCAGTTCGTGCGGCGTCGCCACCCGGACCTTCAGGATGTAGTTCTCGTCGCCCGCCACGCTGTGGCACGCCTCGATCTCGGGAACGCCGGCCAGGCGGTCCGCGATGTCGTCGGGGGCGCTGGGGTCGAACGGTTTCACCGAGATGAAGGCGGTCATGGGCAGGCCCACCGCCTCGGGGTCGACCACCGCGGCGTACCCGCGGATGACACCACGCTGCTCCAGCCGTCGCACCCGCTGGTGCACGGCCGAGGTGGACAGGCCCGTGGCCTTGCCCAGGTCCGTGTAACTCATCCGCCCGTCCTTGACGAGCAGCTGCACGATTTGTCGGTCCAGCTCCTCCATGGCGCAAGAACCTACAGTGCGCCTGATCTCCTCGGATACCTGAGCGGCCCAGGTCATGCCCGGTTCGTGATGTGACCGGGGGGCACCTGTGCGCCTCCTGGGGGAGAAAACGACCGCCACGGGCATCTGCGAGGGGCATGTGACGAAGGCCACACCCCTGTGAAGGCCTCCGTGATGTTCTCGTGATTACCGCCATGACGGGACGGGAAGTGCTTGCTGTGGTCGAGGCCGCAGCGCCTTCACGGCCCAGCCCGAGGGGGAGAACCCAATGCAGAGTCTTCAGCGTCCTGGTCGTACCGCGCCCAAGCGCCTGGCGGTTGTCGAGTCCGAGCCGGAGGGCGTCGAACCGGACGCTCTCGACGACGAGTTCGACACCTACGACACCTTCGAGATGTACCGGGTGATCTGCCCGGACTGCGCCCAGCCCATCGCCCTGCTGGCGGACGAGGAGGTGCTGCCGGAGCACGCGCTGTGCGCCTCGCCGTGGAATCCGTTCGGCCTCACCGTCTGCGCCGGTACGGGCCGCAAGGCCTCCGAGGCCCGGTCGGCGGACGAGTCGGCCGAGCCCCAGGAGCAGGACACCGCCCTGCTGTTGACGCTCCCTCAGGGACTCGACTGGCGGACCCAGCCGTTCTCGCACGTCGGTGGCCCCGGGTCGCGCCCCATGCGCGTACCGGTGATGCGCCGTCAGGCCGCCTGAGCGGTCTCGCTCGATCCCAGTAGCTGCCCTGCACCATGGCTCGCAGGCTGCCGTGGTGCAGATCAGTACGTCCGGGTCCCGCGAGGCGGAGCCCAAGACGAGATGCGGCGGCTGGACGAACGGCGGTGCCCCGCAGGACCGTTGAGGGCGAGCTGCCCGAAGTCGTGGACGGTGAACCACTGTTGCAGCGGACCGAGGCAGCCTCAGGCGCTGGTGCAGCGGATGTGTCCGCCAACCACCCAGTCTGCGTAGGTGAGTTGGGGCGTGACGTGACGGCACAGCGCGTCTACCGCACCGGGCACCTCCAGGAACTCCGCTCCAACCCAGAGACGTTCCGCTGGACGGCCGTGAACTCACGCTCGATTGCGGGCACCGTGACCCGGCCGCCGGCTTCCGCGTTGTCCCGGTATGACCCGTACGTATGCACCGGTCGCAGAATCGGTTCCGCCGAACCCGTCACCCTTCCGTCCGGCGCCGCCGCCACCCCAGGACCCGCCCATCTACCGGGACCTGATGCGCACCTGGGCGAGCGGCGGGCGCACTCTGCCGGGGCGCCACGACCCGGAGTGGGTGCGGCTCGCGGCGCCGCAGGTCAGGCCCGGTCAGTTCAGCGCGTCTCCGGACCCGCTAGGTGACGGGCGATGACCATGCGCTGGATCTGATTGGTGCCCTCGACGATCTGCAGGACCTTGGCCTCGCGCATGTACCGCTCGGCCGGGAAGTCCGCGGTGTAGCCGTAGCCGCCGAGGACCTGGACGGCGTCGGTGGTGACCTTCATCGCGGTGTCGGTGCAGTGCAGCTTGGCCATGGCCGCCTGTTTGGCGAAGGGCCGTCCGGCGTCGCGCAGCCGCGCCGCCGCGAGGTACAGCGCCCGGCCCGCCTCGATCTGGGTCGCCATGTCGGCGAGCATGAAGCGCAGCCCCTGGAAGTCGGCGATCGGCCGCCCGAACTGCTGTCGCCCGGTCGCGTAGTCGACCGCCTCGTCGAGGGCCGCCTGGGCCACTCCGATCGCGCAGGCCGCGATACCGAGCCGTCCGGAGTCGAGCGCGGACAGGGCGATGGCGAATCCCTGTCCCTCCTCGCCGATGCGCCGCCCGTCCGGGACGCGCACCCCGTCGAAGTGGACCTGGGCGGTGGGCGAGCCCTTCATGCCCATCTTCTTCTCCGGCGCAGCGGCGCTCACGCCGTCCGCGTCGGCCGGCACCAGGAACGCGGTGATCCCGCGCGGTCCCTCCTCACCGGTGCGCGCCATGACGGTGTAGAAGTCGGCGACCCCGCCGTGGGTGATCCACGCCTTGGTGCCGGTGATCACCCACTCGTCGCCGTCCCGGATCGCTCTGGTGCGCAACGAGGCGGCGTCCGAACCGGACGAGGGCTCGGAGAGGCAGTAGGCGCCGAGCAGTCCCCCGCCGAGCATCGCGGGCAGGTGCTCGACCCGCTGTTCCTTGGTGCCGTAGGTGGCGAGGGCGTACGAGGCGAGGGTGTGCACGCTTACGCCGAGGCCGACGGTGAGGCGGGCGGCGGCCAGCTCCTCGAGGACCTGGAGGTAGACCTCGTACGGCTGGTCGGCGCCGCCGTGTTCGGAGTCGTAGGGCAGACCGAGCAGTCCGGTCCGGGAGAGCAGGGTGAAGACCTCGCGCGGGAAGTGCCCTGCGTCCTCCTCCTCGGCCGCCTTGGGGGCGATCTCACGCTGCGCGATGTCGCGGACGAGCGAGATCAGGTCCCGGGCCTCCTCCGTGGGCAGTTGCCGGTCCACCGGCTGCGGGGCGCGGTCGGGCATGGCGACGCTCTCCTCCCTGTAGGGCGCTGGCGGGCGCACGCCGTGGGGTGGGGCGGCTCCGCAGGTCTCACTGGGCGCCGGTCGCTGCTCGCGGCTCCCGGGTCACGGAAGCTGCTGACCAGCGGCTGCGCCCTGTGAGTATGCCCGAAAGGAGACACCCGGTCACTGGTTAACGACCGCTTACTTCAAGATATCCCAGGGCACCGACAACCGTCCTCGAATCGGCCCGAGATTGGTCCGAACCATTGACGAGGTGGTCTAGTCCTCCTACTGTTCCGGCAGCGCTTCATCGCGTTCATGCCAATCGGCTGGCGTTTCCCTCTCCCCCACGAGGAGACACCGATGCACTTTCCCCACCGCGCCCGCTTCCGGGCGCTTATCTCCGCCGCGTGCTGCGCGGTCCTCGGCGCGGGCCTGCTGGCGGGCGCGAGCAGCGCGACCGCGACACCCGAGGCCCCACGCGTGAAGGCAGCTGGCTCCAAGGTCGTCGGCTACTTCACCGAATGGGGCACCTACGACCGCAAGTACTACGTCAAGAACATCGAGACCTCGGGCTCGGCGGCGAAGCTGACCCACATTAACTACGCCTTCGGCAACGTCACCGGCGGCAAGTGCGCGATGGGCGACGCCTACGCGGCGACCGACCGGACCTACACGGCGGCCGAGTCCGTGGACGGCGTGGCGGACACCTGGGACCAGCCGCTGCGGGGCAACTTCAACCAGCTGCGCGAGCTGAAGAAGAAGCATCCGGGCCTGAAGGTCATCTGGTCGTTCGGCGGCTGGACCTGGTCGAGCGGCTTCGGCGAGGCCGCCCGCAACCCCGCCGCGTTCGCCCAGTCCTGCTACGACCTGGTCGAGAACTCCAAGTGGGCCGACGTCTTCGACGGCATCGACATCGACTGGGAGTACCCGAACGCCTGCGGCAACACCTGTGACACCAGCGGCCGGGAAGCCTTCAAGAACCTGATGGCGGCGCTGCGTTCGAAGTTCGGGAGCGGTTCGCTGGTCACCGCCGCGATCACCGCGGACGCCACGGCCGGCGGCAAGATCGACGCGGCGAACTACGCGGGCGCGGCCCAGTACGTCGACTGGTACAACCCGATGACGTACGACTACTTCGGCGCCTGGGACGCGGCGGGGCCGACGGCTCCGCACTCGCCGCTGAACTCCTACTCCGGTATTCCCAGGGCGGGTTACTACACCTCGGCCACCATCGCCAAGCTCAAGGGCCTCGGCATCCCTGCCTCGAAGCTGCTGCTCGGCATCGGCTTCTACGGCCGCGGCTGGACCGGCGTGACCCAGTCGGCGCCCGGCGGCACCGCGACAGGTCCGGCGGCGGGCACGTACGAGCAGGGCATCGACGACTACAAGGTGCTCAAGTCCAAGTGCCCGGCGACGGGGACCGTGGGCGGCACGGCGTACGCCAAGTGCGGGAACAACTGGTGGAGTTACGACACCCCGGCGACCATCGCCACGAAGATGACGTACAAGAACCAGCAGGGCCTGGGTGGCACCTTCTTCTGGGAGCTGAGCGGGGACACCTCGGGCGGCGAGCTGATCAAGGCGATCAACTGACCCAAGGAGAGCAGCGGTTGGGGCGGGGAACCACGAGTCTCCGCCCCGACCGCCCCGACCGGTCCGCCCGTCAGCCGTCGCGGCGGGCCGGTTCCGGGGCCGGGTAGGCGGGGTCCAGCTCCTCGATGGCGCGCATCGAGGCGCCGAGCGTCTTCACCAGCAGGTCGCGCATGGTGTCGCGGGAGAGCTGGGGTGGGCGGTCGATCCAGTCGAGGGTGGCGCCCTCGACGCTGCACACCCAGGCGAGCAGGCCCATGCGGGCCAGCGGGGAGATGTCGGTACGGCCGTACGCCCCCTCCGCGATGGTCGCGACGATCGCCTCCCGCACCCCGTCCCGGATGGCGTGCACCTCGGCGTCGAAACCGACACCGCCGCTGACGACGGTGCGGTAGGCCGCCTGGTTGTGTTCGGCGTAGCGCAGATAGCTGTCCAGGGTGCGCTGGACGCGGTCCACCTGCCCCATCTCCAGACCGCTCGCCGCGTAGGTGACCAGGTCGGCGACGGAGTCCTGGATGATCGCGAGGTAGTAGCCCCGCTTGGACTGGAAGTAGTAGTAGATCAGCCCCTTGGCGACATGCGCCTGCTTGGCGATGTCGTCCATGGAGAGCGCGTCGTAGGACGTGTCCGCGAACAACTTCCGCCCGATGGCGATGAGTTCGGCGCGGCGCGCAACCGAGCGCTCGGTGCCGCGAGCCCGCGGCCGGGCGGCTTCACGCTGATCGCTGATATTCACGTTTGGACCCTGATCTCGGGCTGGCGGCGGGACATCCGCAGTATGTCAGGTCACCTATGGGTCAGGTCACAGGAGACCGAGCTGCGTGACGAGCATCGCGATCACCGCGACGAGGGTCCAGCCCGCGACATGTTCGAGGATCTTCGGACCGTGGTCCTCGGGGCCGCCGGTACGGGCGCGGGCGGCGGTGGCAGAGTGTGCGGTCATGGCGTCTCGCTGATCTCGATGTACTGGTCGGACTCCCCCGCCGATCCGTCCACCTTGCCACTTCTGGTGGCTTTTGCGGCCGAGACCTTGCTCACAGCGCGGGGCCCCCGAACGGATGCCGGGGGCCGCGCGAGGACGGTTCAGCGCACGCCCACCGCCGCGAGCGCCTTGCGCTGGCGCGGGGTCGGACAGGCGGGGAAGTACAGGTAGCAGACGCCTCCGGTGCCGGAGACGACCTTGCCACTGGCGTTGTAGCGCTTGGTGCGCAGCCAGATGTTCTCCCACTCGCGCCGCTTGTAGACGCGCCGCACCGCCTCGTCGCTCGGCGAGGCCGGGTCGTTGGCGATCACATCGCCCTCGGCGGTGAAGCCGATCACCGTCATGAGGTGCCCGGAGGTGCCGTAACCGGCGCCCGTGAGCTCCTCCTTGAGGAACGACTGGGACGTTATGGCCGGGATGCCGGCCGCGATCAGGGTCTCCAGGTCGGTGAGCGAGCCGAGCCGGGTCACCACGCCCTGGAGGTCCTTGAAGGTGGCCGCGTAGGCCGCGTTGAACGGCCAGTTGCCGCAGCCCGCGTACTGGTAGTCGTAGGTGTACCGGGCCGCGTGGCAGACCTGCGGGTCGGCGTACGACGGGTCGACCCAGGCCAGTTGCTCCTTGGTGAGCCGGCCACCCCAGTACTCGATGATCATCTGCGAGGAGGTGGGGCTGCACCAGGCCTCGCCGCCGTTGTCGTACTCCGGGTACTGGCCGACGTGGATCTCCTGCGAGTAGCGCGGGACGATCAGCTCCTTGGCGAGACCGGGCGCGGAGGCCGGGACGGTGAAGCGGTCCGGGACGTCCGAGCCCATCGCGCCGAGCCGCCAGACGGTCGGCGTGTTCTTCGCGCCGGGCTTGCGGTACAGGGTCAGCCGCAGTCGGTACGAGGCCAGGCGCAGCCCGGTCGAGGGGTCGTCGATCGCGAAGGTGTCCGTCCAGACCGTGCTCTTGTCGTCGGTCTGGTCGTCGACCGAGGTCCGCTTGATGTCCCCGTCACCGGCGGCCCAGCGGCCCATGACGTACCAGGGGGTGGCCGTGCCGTCGGAGTACGTCCCCTGAAGTTCGATCTGGATCCAGGTGCCGGCCGGGGTGTGCGCGTTCCAGGAGGCGATCACCTCCGTCGAGGGCACCGTGAGCGCGTGGACCGGGGAGGTCCAGGTCGCGTACTCCCAGGTGGCGGTGGTCCCGGTGTGCGGGTCGGTGTACTCGGTGGTGCCCGCGGGGGCGCCGATCACGACGCCGGGGCGGTTGCCGGCGACGGCACGGGTGCCGTGGGCGGTGCCGGCGCGCCAGTCGCTGTAGGTGATCCAGGCGTGGTTGTCGACGGGGCGGCCGGCGGTCTCGTCGGGTTCCGCGACGGCCATGTTGCCGGCGGCTGCGGACCCCGTGCTGCCTGCCACCGCGGCGGCGACCGCGACGGCCAGAACGGTTCTGCGGGACGGCTGTTCGGCTCTGCTCATGAGCGGGAGGACCCCCAGGTGTCCGATTCGGGTCGGGCCAATGCACGGTTGTGCGCCAACTATGGAGGAGGCGGCATGCTCCTGCCAGCACTTCCGCCCATGCCACGCCCATGAATATTGGTCTCGTCCACTGGCATGACCTGGGAGGCCGCGGTTCCGGCGGCGGGCACGGGCCCCTCACTAGACTGGACGGGCCCGACCGCCCGTCCGTATGAGCGCCTCCAGGAACCGTCATCCATTTCCTCGCCTCCCGGCTCCGCCGGCTCCCCCCGTCCTGCGGCCCGGTCCGTCTGATCGGTGTCGACGGGCACGCCGGTTCCGGAAAGTCCACGTTCTGCGGGCAGTTGGCCGACGCCCTCGGTGGCGCGCCGGTGCTGCACCTCGACGACATCGCCAGCCACGACGAACTGTTCGACTGGACCGGGCGGCTGCTGAGCGAGGTGATCACCCCGCTCGGCCGCGGCGAGAGCGCGCACTACGCCGTCTACGACTGGCACGCCCGGCGCTTCGGGCCGTCCCGCGCCCTGCCGCCCGCACCGGTGATCCTCCTGGAGGGGGTGGGCGCCGGCCGGCGCGCGCTGCGGCCGCACCTGGCGCGGCTGCTGTGGATGGAACTGCCCCGCGAGGAGTCCTGGGCGCGCGGCCGCTCCCGGGACGGGTCGGAACTGGGCGAGTTCTGGGACCGATGGGTCGTGGCGGAACAGCGGCATTTCGCCGAAGACCCTTCCCGGCCCTTCGCCGACCTCCTGGTACGGCAGTGTCAGAAGGGATACGAGATCGCCAAAGGGCCCGCCGGGACCATTGGACCGGACCACGGTGTCACGCACGGTGACGGCCCAGCGGCGATGTGTTGAACCTGTGAAGACCCACCGGTAGGAACTTGCCTCAGTCGCCCAACTCCGCTTGACCGAGGGGCCGTACAGGTCTTACGTTCTGAATGTGCGGCCGTTCGAAGCCGCCCGCAGTCGCGAAGCCCCCGGTTGTTCCCCCGTGATCGGGGGCTTCGTTCTGCCCTCACACGGATTTCCGGACGCTGTGAGGCGCGATTCGCTCACCCTCGGTCACCACCCGCGGTGCGCCTCATCTGCTCCCACCTCGCCAAACGGCCCGTGCGGCACCCTACGGCGGGCGACACCTCCGCAGGTACGATGCCCTCGGTGCGACCTACGGACGACTGCTCTGCGCACCGTTGCAACTCCGGTCCGCGGCACAGCGGTTGGACGAAGGCGGCCACCGGGCGTGGGCCCGGTCGGTGAAACCACGGGGGCACGGTTTGTGGGGGACGTGATGGATTTCGGCACGCAGGGCCCCGAGGCCCCGGCCGACCTCGCCTGGCTGCGAGGTGTGGACGCCTACACGATGGGCGCCTATCCGCAGGCCGAGGAGGAGTTCCGGGCCGCGGTGCACATCGACCCCGGGATGGCCGACGGCTGGCTCGGACTGCACGCGCTGCGCGTCGACACGACGACCGCGCTGCTCAGGATGTTCCGGCACCGCGAGCGCTTCGGCGAACAGCGCGCCCGCCACCGACGCACCCTCAACTCCTGGTACTGGCTGGGCTGGTGGGTACAACCGGTCCTGGAGAGCCCGCGCGACCTGCTGCTCGCGCACGCCTCGCACTGGCTGGACGGACGCCACGTCCCCGAGCTGGACCGGGCCCTCGCGGGACTGCCCCCGGTGGACACCGACCACCAGGTCCGCTTCCTGCACGCCTGCCGCGCCTATCTGGTCAAGGACTGGGAACAGCTGGTCCGGCACACCGACCCGCTGATCGACGACCCGATGCTCGGCATCGAGGCCGGCCTGTTCGGCGGTATGGCCCGGGTCCGCCTGGAGATGTACGGACAGGCCGAGCCCCTGCTCTCGGCGGCCCTGATGCGCTGCCGCAGCGAACAGCCCCAGCGCAAGGAGCTGCGGTACTGGCTGGCCCGGGCGCACGAGGGCACGGGCAGGTCCGCCGCCGCGCTCCCCCTCTACCGGGCCGTGCACCGCGTCGACCCCGCCTTCATGGACACCTCGGCCCGGCTCGCGGCGATCGCCGAGGGCGACGGGTACGACGATCCGGCCGACCTCGCGGCGATCACGCTCACCGGGTTCGGCCAGGACGTGCTGGAGGGCCCCGACGGGATCGACCCGCTCTTCGGCGTCGAGGGGCGGGAGCTGAAGCTCTCCGACCCGGAGCCGCCGCCCACCGGTCCGCTGCCCTCGATGACCGCCCCGGCCGGACGCGAGAGGTCGGGCGCTCCCGCGGGACCGCTGCCCGCGGGGCCCACCGATCCCGTCCTACTGGAGGAGGCGCTCACCGAACTGGAGCGCATGGTGGGACTGGAGCCGGTGAAACGCCAGGTCAAGGCGCTCTCCGCCCAGTTGAACATGGCCCGCCTGCGCGCCGGCCAGGGTCTGCCCGTCCAGCCGCCCAAACGTCACTTCGTCTTCTCCGGCCCCTCCGGCACCGGCAAGACCACGGTCGCCCGCATCCTGGGCCGCGTCTTCTACGCCCTCGGACTGCTCGGCGGCGACCATCTCGTCGAGGCCCAGCGGGCCGACCTGGTCGGGGAGTACCTCGGCCAGACGGCGGTCAAGGCGAACGAACTGATCGACTCGGCGCTGGGCGGGGTCCTGTTCGTCGACGAGGCCTACTCGCTCTCCAACTCCGGTTACGGCAAGGGAGACGCGTACGGCGACGAGGCGCTCCAGGTCCTGCTGAAGCGCGCCGAGGACAACCGGGACCACCTGGTCGTGATCCTGGCCGGATACCCGGAGGGCATGGACCGCCTGCTGGCCGCGAACCCCGGTCTGTCGTCCCGCTTCACGACCCGCGTGGACTTCCCGTCCTACCGGCCCCTCGAACTCACCTCCATCGGCGAGGTGTTGGCGGCGGAGAACGGGGACGTCTGGGACGAGGAGGCCCTGGACGAGCTGCGCTCCATCGCCGGGCACGTGGTGGACCAGGGGTGGATCGACGAACTGGGCAACGGGCGGTTCCTGCGCACGCTCTACGAGAAGAGCTGCGCGTACCGGGATCTTCGGTTGTCCGTGTATCCGGGGACGCTGACGCGGGACGACCTGTCGACACTGCGGCTGCCGGATCTGATGCAGGCGTACGGAGAGGTTCTGTCGGGGCGGGGGCCGCAGGATCCGTCGGCGATGTAGTCGGTCGGCTGCGGGCCGGTGGGGCTTCTCGCGCAGTTCCCCGCGCCCCTGAAAAGCAGTGGGCGCGGGGAGCCGCGACCCCTACGACGCCAGCGCCTCCTCGCTGCTCCGGGGCTCGGTGACCCGAACCTCCGGCAGCTCCCGGTGTGCCGGGTCCCGTACCTCACCGACCAGCAGCTCCAGTACGTCCTCCAACGCGACCAGGCCCAGCACCTTCCCGGACCCGTCCGCCACCTGGGCGAGGTGAGTCGCCGCCCTGCGCATCACGGTGAGGGCGTCGTCCAGCGGCAGATCGGACCGCAGCTTCGTCATCGGGCGCCAGATCTGCTGGGGCACCGCCCGCTGCGAGTCCTCCAGATCCAGTACGTCCTTCACGTGCAGGTACCCCATGAAGGCGCCGTTCTCCGCGGCGACCGGGAAGCGTGAGTACCCGGTACGGCCGGTGAGCTCGATGATCTGGCCCGGGGTCACCGAGGGGCGCACCGTCACCAGGGACTCACGCTTCAGCAGGACGTCCGTCACGGGGCGCGAGCCCAGTTCCAGCGCGTCCTCCAGGCGTTCCTGCTCCTCGGGGTCCAGCAGACCCGCCTGGCCGGAGTCCTCCACCAGCCGGTTCAGCTGTTCGCTGGTGAAGACCGCCTCGACCTCGTCCTTGGGCTCGACGTGGAAGAGCCGCAGGATGGCCCGGGCGCAGGCGCCGAGGGCGATGGTGATCGGCCGGCAGAAGCGGGCGAAGTACACCAGGCCGGGGCTGAGCCACAGCGCGACCTTCTCCGGGGCCGCCATCGCGAGGTTCTTCGGGACCATCTCGCCGATGACGAGGTGGAAGAAGACCACCGCGGCCAGGGCGATGACGTAGCCGAGCGGATGGATCATGCCGTGCGGCAGGTGGACCCACTCGAAGACCGGTTCCAGCAGGTGCGCGACCGTCGGCTCGGCGACCGCGCCGAGCGTCAGTGAGCACACCGTGATGCCGAACTGGGCCGCCGCCATCATCTGGGGCAGCCGCTCCAGGCCGTACAGGACCTGGCGGGCCCGCGCGGTGCCGAGCGGTTCGATCTGGCTGCGGCGCACGGAGACCAGCGCGAACTCGGCGCCGACGAAGAAGCCGTTGGCGAGCACGAGCAGCGCGGCGAAGAGGAGTTGGAGCACGCTCATCGGGCGGCCTCCATGACGTTGACCGCGGGGACCGTGCGGACCAGGCGGACCCGCTCGGCGCGGTAGTGCCCGACCTGGCGGACGGTGAGCCGCCAGCCGGGCAGCTCGGCCCGGTCGCCGACGGCGGGGATACGGCCGAGCAGGTCGGCGACCAGCCCGGCGACGGTCTCGTACGGCCCCTCGGGCACGTCGAGGCCTATGCGCTGGAGGATGTCGACCCGGCAGCTGCCGTCGGCGTCCCAGGCGAGGCGGCCGTCCTCGGGCGGGGCGGCGGCGAGTTCGGGGACGTCCTGTCCGTCGTGCTCGTCGCGGACCTCGCCGACGATCTCCTCGACGATGTCCTCCAGAGTGACCACGCCGGCCGTGCCGCCGTACTCGTCGACGACGACGGCGATGGGCTGCTCGCTGCGCAGTTGGGCCAGGAGGGGCTGGACCGGGAGGGTCTCGGGCACCAGCAGCGCCGGGCGGGCGATCCGCCCGACGGGGGTGCGCAGGCGGTCCTGCACCGGGACCGCCAGGGCGTCCTTGAGGTGGACCATGCCGACGATCTCGTCGATCTTCTCCCGGTAGACCGGGAAGCGGGACAGGCCGGTGGCGCGGGTGAGGTTGACGACGTCCTCGGCGGTGGCCGAGGCCTGGAGCGAGCTGACCTTCACGCGCGGGGTCATGACGTGCTGCGCGGTGAGCTCGCCGAGCGACAGGGTGCGCACGAAGAGGTCCGCGGTGTCCTGTTCCAGGGTGCCGGCCTGCGCGGAGTGGCGGGCCAGGGAGACCAGTTCGCCCGGGGTGCGGGCGGAGGCCAGTTCGTCGGCGGGCTCGATGCCGAGCGCGCGGACGAGGCGGTTGGCGACCGCGTTCAGGGCGGCGATCACCGGCCGGAACAGACGGGCGAAGGCGTGCTGCGGGCCCGCGACGAAGCGGGCGACCTGCATCGGCTTGGACACCGCCCAGTTCTTGGGCACGAGCTCGCCGATCACCATCTGCACGGCCGAGGCCAGCAGCATGCCGACGACGACGGCGACACCGGAGACCGCGCCCTCGGGGACGCCGACGGCCGTGAACGGGCCGTGCAGCAGTTCCGCCAGGGCCGGTTCGGCGAGCATGCCGACGACCAGGGAGGTGATGGTGATGCCGAGCTGGGTGCCGGAGAGCTGGAACGACAGCTCCTTGAGCGACTCGGCGACCCTGCGGGCACGTCGGTCGCCTTCCGCGGCGGCCTTCTCGGCGTCGGTGGCCTCGACGGTGACGAGGCCGAACTCGGCCGCCACGAAGAAGCCGTTCGCGAGAATCAGCAGGAACGCCGCTCCCAGGAGGAGCAGGGGGATGGTCATGCCGCCGCCTCGATATGTCGGGAGGGGGCGGCGCAGGTACTACAGGACGATCCGTCCATCGCTGGAGGGAGTCACTCCTCGGGTAGCAGGAACAACGAGAGGCGGAGGCGCAAGGAAAACGCCTCCGCCAACAGATTAATCAAGACAAGGCCGACTGCGGCAGGGTGGAAGCCCCTGAGTCAGCCCTGATCTTCGTCGGAGCGGGCTGTGGAGCGGGCCTCGGCGAGCGCCCGCAGGGCCTTCGCGTCGGCAATGGCCTGCTGTTTCGCGATGCCCGGCTGGATGCCGAGGGCGGGCAGGCTGGTGCCGTCGCTGAGGTTGAGGAACACCCACGGGTCGCCCGGGCGGAGGTTCACCTGGATGATCTCGGCCCATTCCAGATGCCGCCGGCCGGCGATGTTCTGGACGGTGACACCGGACTCGTCGGCGACGACCTTGACCCGCGCCAGCAGGAACAGCACCCCGGCGAGCAGGGCCGCCGTGAAGATGAAGCTCAGGCGCTCGCCCGGGCCGAGCTGCTCCAGCAGGAGCGCGATCACCGTGATCGTCACGAAGATCGCGACACCCGCGGTGATCAGCACGGCACGGGTGCGGCCCGGCCGGAAGGTGACGGGGAGGGTGGGTGGTTCGGAGGACATCTGCGGCACTTCCCTCAGAGGCGGCAGGCGTGGATGGCCGTCGTCAGGATGGCCCGCGCGCCGATGTCGTACAGGTCGTCCATGATCCGCTGCGCCTCCTTGGCGGGGACCATCGCGCGGACGGCGACCCAGCCCTCGTTGTGCAGCGGGGAGACGGTCGGGGACTCCAGCCCGGGGGTGAGCGCGACGGCCTTCTCGAGCTGCTCGACCCGGCAGTCGTAGTCCATCATCACGTACGTCCGGGCCACCAGGACGCCCTGGAGGCGGCGCAGGAACTGCTGGACCTTCGGCTCCGTGGCCTCGTCGCCGTCGGCGCCGGTGCGGCGGATGACGATCGCCTCGGACTTCATGATGGGCTCGCCGAAGACCTCCAGGCCCGCGTTGCGCAGGCTGGTGCCGGTCTCGACGACGTCCGCGATGACCTCGGCGACGCCGAGCTCGATGGCGGTCTCGACGGCACCGTCGAGGTGGACGACGGCGGCGTCGACGCCGTTGTCGGCGAGGTGTCCGGCGACGATCCCCTCGTAGGAGGTGGCGACCGTCTTGCCCTTCAGGTCCTCGACGCCGTTCGCGGTGCCCGGCTTGGCGGCGAAGCGGAAGGTGGAGCGGGCGAAGCCGAGCGGGAGGATCTCCTCGGCGTCGGCACCGGAGTCGATCAGCAGGTCACGGCCGGTGATGCCGATGTCGAGCCGACCGGAGGAGACGTAGATCGCGATGTCCCGGGGGCGGAGGTAGAAGAACTCCACGTCGTTGACCGGGTCGACGATCCGCAGTTCCTTGGACTCGCGGCGCTGCTGGTAGCCGGCCTCATGCAGCATGTCCGCCGCAGGGCCTGACAGGGAACCCTTGTTGGGGACGGCGATGCGCAGCATGAGGTCGGCTTCCTTTGCTCTCAGGGGTGGTTTTCGGCGACTGGCTTACAGGTGGGCGTAGACGTCGTCGAGGGAGATCCCGCGCGCGACCATCATCACCTGGACGTGGTAGAGCAGCTGCGAGATCTCCTCGGCGGCCGCCTCCTTGCCCTCGTACTCGGCGGCCATCCAGACCTCGGCGGCCTCTTCGACGACCTTCTTGCCGATGGCATGGACACCCTTGCCGACCAGCTCCGCGGTGCGGGAGGTGGCGGGATCGCCGTTGGCGGCCTTGTGCTGGAGCTCGGTGAAGAGCTCCTCGAACGTCTTATTGGACATGGTGTCGCTCAGCCTATGCCAAATGACACCTTCGTCAGTGCCACGGTTCAGATACTGAGCGGAGGGTGGCCGCCGTGGCCACCGCGGCGGTCACCGCCTCGTGCCCCTTGTCCTCGTTGGAGCCTTCGAGGCCGGCCCGGTCGAGGGCCTGCTCCTCGGTGTCGCAGGTGAGGACGCCCATGCCGACGGGGACGCCGGTCTCGACCGAGACCTGGGTGAGGCCCTGGGTGACGCCCTGGCACACGTACTCGAAGTGCGGGGTGCCGCCGCGGATGACGACACCGAGGGCGACGATCGCGTCGTAGCCGCGGCCCGCGAGGACCTTGGCGACGACCGGGAGTTCCCAGCTGCCGGGGACCCGCAGGAGGGTCGGCTCGTCGATGCCCAGGTCGTGCAGGGCGCGCAGGGCGCCGTCGACCAGTCCGTCCATCACCTTCTCGTGCCACTGCGCCGCGATGACGGCGACCCTGAGGTCACCCACGTTGCGTACGGACAGCTCCGGTGCACCCTTGCCGCTCACGTTCTCAGACTCTCCTCGAAGTGCTTACTGGTTGCTGCAGGTGGACACCGGGGTGGTGTCCAGCCAGGGCAGGTCGTGGCCCATCCGGTCCCGCTTGGTGCGCAGGTAGCGGAGGTTGTGCTCGCCCGCCTGTACGGGCATCGGCTCCCGCCCGGTGACCTTGAGGCCGTGGCGCAGGAGGGCGTCGGACTTGTCGGGGTTGTTGGTCATCAGGCGCAGGCTGCGCACCCCGAGGTCCTCCAGGATCTGCGCGCCCGCCCCGTAGTCCCGGGCGTCGGCGGGCAGGCCGAGCTCCAGGTTGGCGTCGAGGGTGTCGTGGCCCTGTTCCTGGAGTTCGTACGCCCGCAGCTTGGAGAGCAGGCCGATGCCGCGCCCCTCGTGGCCGCGCAGGTAGACCACCACTCCCCTGCCCTCTTCCTGGATGCGCTCCAGGGAGGCGTCGAGCTGGGGGCCGCAGTCGCAGCGCAGGGAGCCGAAGACGTCCCCGGTGAGGCACTCGGAGTGGACGCGGACCAGGACGTCCTCGCCGTCACCGATCTCGCCGTGGACGAGGGCGACGTGCTCGACGCCGTCGACGGTGGAGCGGTAGCCGTACGCCGTGAAGGTGCCGTGGGCGGTGGGCAGCCGGGTCTCGGCCTCGCGGCGGACGGTGGGCTCGCTGGTGCGGCGGTAGGCGATCAGGTCCTCGATGGAGATGATCGTCAGGCCGTGCTTGCGGGCGAAGGGGATCAGCTCGGGGAGGCGCAGCATCCGGCCGTCCTCGCCCGCGATCTCGACGATGGCGCCGGCCGGGCGCAGTCCCGCGAGGCGGGCGAGGTCGACGGCGGCCTCGGTGTGGCCGTTGCGGGTGAGGACGCCTCCGTCCTTGGCGCGCAGCGGGAAGATGTGGCCGGGGCGGACGAAGTCGGTGTGGTCGGCGTCGCCGCTCGCGAGCAGCCGGAGCGTGGTCGCGCGGTCGGCGGCCGAGATCCCGGTGGTCACACCGTGCGCGCCGGAGGCGTCCACGGAGACGGTGAACGCGGTCTTCATCGACTCGGTGTTGTCGTCGACCATCTGCGGGAGCTTGAGCCGGTCCAGTTCGTCGCCCTCCATGGGGGCGCAGATCAGGCCGCGGCACTCGCTCATCATGAAGGCGACGATCTCGGGGGTGATCTTCTCGGCGGCGACGACCAGGTCGCCCTCGTTCTCGCGGTCTTCGTCGTCGACGACCACGATGGGGCGGCCGGCCGCGATGTCGGCGATGGCCTGCTCGACGGGGTCCAGCGCGAAGTCCTCGAACCCGTCGGTGCTGTAAAGAATGGGTGCGGCGGTCATGCCGGCGCTCCTTCCATGACGGGCCGCGCGGACTGACGCGAGCGCAGCCACCAGTCGCGCATGCCCCACAGGACGAGCGCACCGTAGATGACGTAGACGAAGCCGGAGAAGGCGTAGCCGTTGGCGAAGTTCAGGGGGACGCCGACGAGGTCGACGAGGAGCCAGGCGAACCAGAACTCGACCATGCCGCGGGCCTGGGCGTACATGGCGACGATGGTGCCGACGAAGATGTAGGCGTCCGGCCAGGGATCCCAGGACAGGCTCGGGTAGGCCTTGAAGAGGAGGGCGACGGCGACGGTCCCGACGGCGGCCGCGCCGATCATCGCGGCGCGTTCGGCCCAGGTGGCGAACCGCGGGGCGATGTGGCCGTCGCCGGACTGCCCCTTGTTGCGGTTCCACTGCCACCAGCCGTACAGGGCGACGAGCATGACGACGGCCTGCTTGCCGGCGCTGCCGGTGAGGTGGCCGTAGAAGGCGCCGAAGAGGATGAGGCCGGAGGCGAACTGCACCGGCCAGCTCCACAGGTTGCGGCGCCAGCCGAGGGCGAGGGCGATGAGACCGAGGATGTTGCCGATCATGTCCGACCAGAGGATGTGCTGGCCGAACAGGGTGAAGGCCTCGGTGTTGAGGGAGTTCACTTCCCGGCCCCCTGACTGCTCGCGAGCAGGCGCTCGACGTACTTGGCGACGACGTCGACCTCGAGGTTGACCGGGGCGCCGGGCTGCTTGAGTCCGAGCGTCGTCAGGGCGAGGGTGGTGGGGATGAGGCTGACGGTGAAGTAGTCGGGGCCGGCGTCCACGACGGTGAGGCTGATGCCGTCGACCGTGATGGAGCCCTTCTCCACGACGTAGCGGGAGAGGTCCGCGGGCAGCGAGATCTTGATGATCTCCCAGTTCTCGGAGGGCTTGCGCTCCAGGACCTCGCCGGTGCCGTCCACGTGGCCCTGCACGATGTGCCCGCCGAGGCGCGCGCCGACGGCGGTGGGGCGCTCCAGGTTGACGCGGGAGCCGACGCCCAGGGCGCCGAGGCTGGAGCGGTCGAGGGTTTCGGCCATGACGTCGGCGGTGAACTCGTCGCCCTCGTGGTCGACGACGGTGAGGCAGACGCCGTTGACGGCGATGGAGTCCCCGTGTTTCGCGCCCTCGGTGACGACGGGGCCGCGCAGTCGGAAGCGACAGGCGTCGCCGAGGTTCTCGACGGCGGTGATCTCGCCCAGCTCTTCGACGATTCCGGTGAACACTTCCCGGGTCCTCCCTGCCTCATGGGGGCACGGACTCCGGGGCTGTCGATGACGACAGAATGGACGAGCGGGAACACCGGGGGCGACGCCGGACGCACTCGTCCCTCAGGACGAACGGATACGGCGGCGCGCACGAATGCCCGCCCGCCGCGCACTGCCTCCCATCCGGACTTTAACCGTCGGTCCAGGAATTTCACCTGGTCAACCGGCCGCTGGAAGCGGTCGGGTCGCGGACTGTAACCGCCGGTTCGGACTTTCACCGACCCCGGAGTGCGCTGCTTCTGGTACAGAGCCAGTCTGCCACGCCTGATCGACGTCCATACAGGCGATGGGTGTGGGGTGTCTCACAGGCGGTGTGGATGGACTTGTGCGACGAACCGGATTCCCAACAGGCGGATGGCGCGGATCCATTGACGAAATGGTCTAGTCCTTTTTAGGGTCGCGGTGCGTGGACACCCGTAGAGACGGGCCCGGCGGCGGTGACGACGGCCCTTGCCCGCCGCCGGGTCTCCTTCCCTGGTGGGGACGCGTGCGGCCGGCCCGTCGCCGGGCGGATGTCACATTCCGGAGGGCCAGGCGGTCAGTGGGGGCAGAGGGCGGTCCGTCCGGGAGCGCCCGACGTCCCGGAGGGATGGACGGATGACCACGATCCTGGTGACCGGCGGCACGGGAACGCTGGGGCGGCTCGTCACCGAGCGGCTGCGGGCGGACGGGCACGAGGTGCGGGTGCTGAGTCGGCACAGTCCGCAGTACCCGGTCGATCTGCGGGCGGGCGGACCCGCGTTGGACGCGGCCGTCGCGGGAGTGTCGGCGATCGTGCACTGCGCGAGCACGCAGCGGGGCGGGGACGAGCGCTCGGCCCGGAACCTGCTGGACGCGGCGCGGCGGGCCGGGGTGAGCCATCTCGTGTACATCTCGATCGTCGGGGTCGACCGGGTGCCGTTCCCGTACTACCGGAGCAAGCTCGCTGTCGAGCGGATGGTCGAGGCGTCGGAGGTCGGGTGGACGATCCTGCGGGCGACCCAGTTCCACGATCTGCTCGTGATGTTCTTCCGGGGGCTGGCCAGGCTGCCGGTGGTGTTCGTCCCGGCGGGGGTCCGCGACCAGCCCGTCGAGGTGGCCGAAGTCGCCGCGCGACTGGCCGAGTTGGCGGCGGGGGCACCCGCGGGACGCGTGGCCGACATGGGCGGGCCGCAGGTGCGCACGCTCGCCGATCTGGCCCGTACCTATCTGCGGGCCACCGGGCGGAAGCGGCCGGTGGTGAGTGTGCGGTTGTTCGGGAAGGCGTACGGGGCGTTTCGGGCGGGTGGGCATCTCACGCCCGAACGGGCCGTGGGGAAGGGGACGTTCGAGGACTACCTGCGGGCCGCCGGAAGCTGATCGGGCAGCGTCCCGGCCCCCTGGAGGGGTGCGAACAACTCGTCCTGAGCCCTTTCCCTCGCCGTGAGCAGGGCTCCTCGCAGGACCGCCCCTCCCCCCAGCGCGCTCGCCCGCACCTCGGTGGGCAGCGGTGACATACGGCGGACCCGTCGCTCCACTCTCGCGGCGAGGTCCGCGCGGCCCGCCTGTCCCACCTCGCCGGCCAGGACCAGGCAGCCGGGGTCCAGGATGGCGACGACGGCGGCGACTCCCACGGCGAGGCGGTCCGCGAGGGCGTCGAGGAAGTCCGCCGCGGCACCCGCTACCGCTTCCTCCGCGGCGCCCGCCACCGCTTCCGCCGCCAAGCCCGCAGTCCCTACCGTCGCCGCGCCCGCCGTCCCTACCGTCACTCCGCCCGCCACCCCTGCCGCCGCCGCAACCGCCACCGCTTCCCGGACCACGCTCGCGGCCAGGGGCCCGTACCCCTCCGCCTCGACCGGCAGCCCGTGTCGCTCCGCCAGTTCCACGATCGCCGCCGATCCCGCCAGGGAGTGGAAGCCCCCCTCACAGTCCTGCGCCGAGGGCAGGACCGCCGTCCCCGGCACCGGCAGGAACCCGATCTCCCCCGTGCCGCCCGACGCGCCCCGGCGCAGGGTGCCATCCAGGACGACGGCCGCCCCCGTGCCGTGGCCGAGCCACAGCAGGACGAAGGTGTCCCGGTCCCGGGCCGTGCCCTCGCGCTGTTCCGCCAGCGCCGCGAGGTTGGTCTCGTTCTCGACGTGGACGCGTGTCTCGGGGAGCCGCTCCTGAAGCGCCAGCACCAGGCGCCGGTGCCAGGCGGGCAGCCCGCCGGAGTCGCGGAGTTCACCCGTGGCCGGGTCGATCAGGCCGGGGGCGCCGATGCCGACGGTGTGCAGCGCGGGCACTCCCGCCTCCTTCGCCGCCCGCTCGACCAGCGCGACGGCCTGCTCGACCGCCGGCCCGGTCCCGGTGTCCTCGCCGATGGGCACCGACGCCTCGGTCAGCACCCGCCCCAGCAGGTCGGAGACGACGACGGAGACGCCCTCGGTGCGGACGTCGAGGGCCGCGAGGTGGGCCCGGCCGGCGACGATGCCGTAGAGCTTCGCGTTCGGGCCGCGGCGCCGCTCCCCCGACTCCCCGACCACGTCGATCAGTCCGGCGGCGGCGAGGCGCTCGACGAGGTCGGCGACGGACGGCCGGGACAGTCCGGTGAGCTGCTTCAACTGCCCTGCCGTCAGCGGACCTTCCTGCTGGAGCAGTCGTAGGGCGAGCCGGTCGTTGATGGCCCGGGCGGTGCTCGGGGATGCGGGCATGCCGGGAATCCTCTCAGATCCGCAGTGCCGGATACGCGCTATCTATCAGGCAGGGTTCCTGATAGTTTACGGCGGAAGCAGCGTGGACGAGAAGCCGGGAGGGGCCCGACGATGAGCGATGTGGTGCACGCGCCGGCAGAGGTACGGCGGGCCCGGTACGCCGTGGCCGCCGTGTTCGCCGTGCACGGGGCCGTGACCGGATCGTTCGCGACACGGGTGCCCTGGATCCAGGACCACTCCTCGGTGAGCGCGGGTCAACTGGGCCTCGCCCTGGCCTTCACGGCCTTCGGCGCGTCCTGCTCGATGCCGTTGGCGGCCCGGATCAGCCACCGCTTCGGCAGCCGGGCGGCGCTGCGCGGGCTGATCGTGATGTGGACGCTGTCCCTCGTCCTGCCGGCGCTCGCGCCCAACCTCTACACGCTGTGCCTGGCGATGTTCGTGTACGGCGCGAGCGCCGGCATGGCCGACGTGGTCATGAACGCGCTGGGCGTCGAGGTCGAGAACCGGCTGGGCAAGTCGATCATGTCCGGCTTGCACGGGATGTGGAGCGCGGGCGCGCTGATCGGCTCCGCGGGCGGCACGCTCGCCGCGCATCTGGGAGCGGACGCGCGGGTGCACTTCGCGCTGGCGACCGCCTGCCTCACCGGGCTCGGTGTGCTGGCGTGCCAGTGGGTCCTGGACGTGCAGGCCGGTGCGGACGAGGAGCCGCCGCCCCGGTTCGCGCTGCCCCCGAAGTCGGCCCTGCTGATCGGCACGGTCGGTTTCTGCGCGGTGTTCGCGGAGGGGGCGAGCCTGGACTGGTCGGCGGTGTATCTCAAGGACCGGCTGGACTCCTCGGCGGGACTCGCCGCCGCCTGCACGACCGGCTTCATGCTCACCATGGCGGTGGCACGGATCGCGGGCGACGCCGTGGTCAACCGCTTCGGATCGGTACGCACGGTCCGGCTGGGCGGTGTCCTGGCCGCCGGCGGCGGGCTGCTCATCGTCGTCGCGGGCCATCCCGCGGTGGCCATGACCGGTTTCGCCCTGATGGGTCTCGGCATCGCCGTGGTCGTACCGCTGTGCTTCGCGGCGGCGGGACGCAGCGGGCCCAATCCGAGCCAGGCGATCGCGGGCGTCGCGACCATCACCTACACCTCGGGCCTGATCGCGCCCGGCCTGTTGGGCGGGGTGGCCCAGGCCACCGACCTGACGGTCTCCTTCGTCCTGGTGACCGTCCTGGCCGGCGGACTCGTCGCCTTCGCGGGTGTGCTGCGCGCCGGCGACCGCGACCGCCCGAAGCTCAGTCCTGGGGCCGCAGCAGTTCCCGAGCGGCGACCCTGAAGCCCTCGCTCCAGGGGGCGGGGCGCAGTGTCCCGGCGTCCAGCCGGACCAGCACCCGGGTGCCGCGCGCGTACGTCGTGGCCCCGTCCGCGGAGCAGAACCGGAAACCGTAGGTCAGACCGGTGGTGCCCAGGCGCTCCAGCCACAGGTGGACGGCGTAGGAGCCGCTCCGGGTGACGGGGGCGTCGTAGCTGATCAGCAGCTCCTTGACGACGTTGCAGGCGTCCCCGGCGCTCGCCCAGTCACCGTCGAAGCGGATGCCGCGCTCCTGCCAGAACTCGGTCCAGGCCCGCTCGACGAGCAGCGGGTAGCGGGCGTTGTGGAGCATGCCCAGGGCGTCCAGGTCGTCGAAGTGGACGGTGACCGGGATCAGCCGACCGTAGGACAGGGCGGGGGCGAGGGCGGCTTCGGCGGTCACGGGTGGAACTCCTGGGTGTATACGGCAACGACTCCTATCCTAAGCGGTCGCTCACCCCTAAGTCGGAGTGCCCCTCAGGGAACTGCCAGCTCATAGGCGTACGACGGGCTGAACGTGCCCGGTGTGCCCTTGCAGCCGTCGGACTCCCCGGGCAGCTTCACCCACAGGTAGGCGTCGATCCCGGGCTCGCCGGTGTCCAGGGTCGGGGGCCGGCCGATCTTCCGGCCCGCGGGGTCGCACCACTGGCCGTCGGGCGGGGCGCCGTTGCCGTTGCGGCTGGTGTCGATGACGGCACCCAGGCCCGGCGGTCCGCCCAGAGCGGCGAGGACCTGACGGTCGTAGGCGATCTCGGCGGGCGTGGTGTGGAAGTTGGAGACGTTGCTGAAGATCCCGTCGGAGGAGGCGGCCGAGGCGGCGCCCGCCTGTTTCAGCAGGGCTGCCTGCTCGGCCGCCGGACGCCAGCCCGAGTGGCCGGCGTCGTAGTAGACGCGGGCCCTGGGGTTCGCCGCCTTCAGGACGCGACCCGCGCGGGCCAGCGAGGCGAAGCGGTCGGCGCGAGCCGCGGCTGGGAGGCACTCGGACTGGGCGATCGAGTCGGGCTCCAGGACGACGACGACCTCGCCGGAGCCGAGCCCCGCGGCGAACCGGTCGATCCAGGCGTCGTACGCGTCGAGGTCCGGTGCCCCGCCCTGGGAGGCGCCGCCGCAGTCGCGGTCCGGGATCGCGTACGCCACGACCACCGGAACGCGGCCCCGCGCGGCGCCGCCCGACGTGACGGCACGCACCCGGGACGTGATGGTCGCGGGGGTGTGGTCGGCGAACCAGACCGCGGCCGGCCGGTCGGCGATGCGGGTCTCTATGACGTCGGCACGCCGGTCGCGCGGGTGGGCCCGCACCCAGTCGAGCACCTGGGAGTCGGGGTGGCGGTAGAGGCGGGTGACGGCGGCCGTCCGGGCCTTCGCGGAACCGGAGTCGGCCTTCCGGGGAGACGGGGACGCACTCGCCTTCACGGAGGCCGGGGCGGAGGCGGAGGGAGAGGCCGGTTCGGACGCCGAGGGCACGGCGGACGGCGAACTCGGGCCCGGGCGCGGGGAGCCGCTCACGAGCGCCGGTCGCGCCTCGTCGGACCCGTCGCGGTCGCCGATCGCGGAGAGCACTCCGGTCGCGGTACCGAGGACGACCACCACGGAGGCCGCCGCGACCATCACACCGCGGCCCATGGCACGCCTGCGTGCGGCGCGGCGCGCGGCCAGCCGCTGGGCACGTAAGCCTGACACCCTGTCGCTCCCCCCTCGCGCGACGGGCGCGTTCCCCCGTTCTGGGGAAGCGTCGGGCCCGCCGGTACCCCGGCCAGCCTAGGACTGGGACCCTGCGGCCATGGCGCAATGGGAACAGTTCACCCCTTCACTCGACACGGTCGTCGCCCGGATGCGCGCCCTGGACGAGGCCCTGCCGGAACGGGACGGCCTGGCGGTCTTCAACCGCGTCTACCTCGCCGTCACCGAAGCGGTCGACCGGTGCGTCGACGGGGGCCGGTTCCCGGACGCGCGAGCCGCGATCACGCTGGACGTGCGGTTCGCCGAGCGCTATCTCGCGGCCGTGGACGCGGCCGCCCGCGAGCGCCGTCCGCCGGCCTGCTGGCGGCCCCTGTTCCAGTTCCGCCGTCATCCCGGGGTACGCCCCCTGCAGTTCGCGCTCGCGGGCATCAACGCGCACATCGGGCACGACCTGGCGCTCGCCGTGGTGGACACCTGTCGTAGCCTCGGCTGCGAACCCGCCGACGTGGAGGACGAGTTCGACCGCGTGGGAGATCTCCTCGTCTCGCTGGAGGAGCGCATCCGCGAAGATCTGATGCCCGGCCCCGACCTCCTCCAGATCGCCGACCCGCTCACCCATCTGCTGGGCTCCTGGAGCCTGGAGCGCGCCCGCGACGCCACCTGGACCGCGGCCCGGGCGCTGTGGGCCCTGCGCGGACTGCCCGACGTGGCCGGGGAGTTCACCGAACGGCTGGATACGGCCGTCGGCTTCGCGGGCCGCATGTTGCTCACGCCCCTCCCGGATTAAGTTGACCCTTAAACCGACGCAGAGGAGCGTACGCATGGCCATACGGCTGGGACTGAGCCTTCCCCAAGCACGGCAGTACGACATCGGACGTGACGTGCCCGACGTGGCCCGCACCGCCGAACGGATCGGTTACGAGAGCCTGTGGGTCTACGAGCGGGCCCTGTTCCCCGAGCCCGCGACCCAGGGCCTGTACGGCATCGAGGGGCTGGCGTGGCCCGACATGTACCGCGGTGTCCCCGACCCGCTGGTGACGCTGACCCTGGCGGCCGCGTCGACCGAGCGGGCCCGGCTCGGCACGAGCATCCTGGTGGCTCCGCTGCACAACCCCTTCCAGCTGGCCAAGTCCCTCGCGACACTCGACGCGGTGAGCGGCGGCCGGGTGCTGGCGGGCCTCGGCACCGGCTGGTCGCTCGACGAGTACGCCGCGGCGGGCGTGGCGCCGTTCGAGGAGCGGGGCCGGGTACTGGACGAGATCATCGGCGTCTGCCGGGCGGTATGGGGCCCGGACCCGGTGACGTACGACGGCGAGATCACGAAGATCGCCTCGGCCGTGGTGGGGCCCAAGCCCGCCCGTCCGATCCCGATCCTGCTGCCCACCAACAGCAGGAAGGCGATGACCCGGCTCGTCGACCGCGCCGACGGCTGGATGCCCATCGCCATGGGTGCCGACCAACTCGCCAAGCAGTGGCGGCAGTTGCAGGAACTCGCGGCCGAGCGCGGCCGCACCGACGCGATCGAGACGATGGTGCGGATCAACGCACGGCACTCCCCCAAGGCCTACGACGGCGCGGACCGCTCCCCCTTCCAGGGCAACACCGCGCAGATCGTCGAGGACCTCGCGGCCCACGCCACCGGCACCGGCCTCGACGCGTTCTTCTTCGAACTCCAGGGCAGCGCACGGGACGCCGAGGAGCTCAAGGACGTGGCCGCCGAGGTCTACGAAGCGGTCCGCGCGGCCGGGATCTAGCCCCGCGACGCCGGCCTGGCCCGAACGACAGGCTTCAGTCCTCGGGCAGTCCTGGTCCGAACGACAGGCTTCAGTCCTCGGGCAGTCCTGGTCCGAACGACAGGCTTCAGTCCTCGGGCAGCTCGACCGGCGCGATCTCCTCGTACAGGTCCCCCGGGCCCGGATTGGTCGCGTCGGTCTCGCCGCCGAAGTGGTGCATGACGCCCCAGACCGCGTTCAGCGCGGTCTGGATCGCGCCCTCGGCCCAGCCCGCCGTCCAGGAGATGTCGTCGCCGGCGAGGAAGATGCCCCGCTTGTCCTCGGGCAGGCGGTCCTGCATGAAGTGGGTGAACAGGCGCCGCTGGTAGCGGTAGTGGCCGGGCAGGTTGGCCTTGAACGCGCCCATGAAGTAGGGCTCGTTCTCCCAGGAGACGGTCACCGGGCTGCCGATGACGTGCTTGCGGATGTCGACCTTGGGATAGATCTCGCCGAGCGACTTCAGCATGACCTCCATCCGCTCGTTCGCGGACAGCGGCAGCCACTTCAGACTGTCGTCGCACCAGGTGTAGGAGAGGCAGATGACGGCGGGCTTGTCGGGGCCGTCGTCGAGGAGATAAGTCCCGCGTGTCATGCGGTCGGTGAGGGTCATCGACATGACGTCCCGGCCGGTCTCCTCGTCCTTGTCCAGCCAGAACGGCCGGTCGACCGGGACGAAGAGCTTCGACGACTCCATGTAGTGGGTGCGCTCGATCGCCGTCCAGTGGTCGATCGGGAAGAGCGAGTCGTCGCAGGCGATCTTGGACAGCAGCATCCAGGACTGCGCGGTGAAGATCGCCGCCCGGTAGGTGCGGATGTCGCCCCGCGCGTCCGTCACGGTGATCCGGTTGCCGGCCGTGCGGTGCAGACGGGTCACGGCCGGGCGGGGCTCACCGCCCTCGTGCAGGCTCGCCAGCGAGGTGCCGTACGGCCAGTGCACGATCTTCTCCGGCGCGCGCTCCCACAGCCTGAGCGGCAACTGCTGCGAGCCGCCCACGATCCCGCGGTGGTGGTCGTCGGCCTCGGTGTAGACGACCCGCAGGATCTCCAGGATGGAGTTGGGGAAGTCGGTGTCCCAGCCGCCGGTGCCGAAGCCGACCTGGCCGAAGATCTCGCGGTGCCGGAAGGACTTGAAGGCCTCGGAGTCGCAGAGGAAGCCGTAGAAGGTCTGGTTGTCGAGCTTCTCGACGAGCTTGCCCCAGATCTCGCGGATGCGCGGCACGTCCCGCTCGCGCAGGGCGCGGTTCATGTCGGTGAAGTCGGCGCCCTCCTCCAGGCACCTGTTCCAGGCCTCGGCGACATCGCGGTAGACCTGCGGGAGGTCGGCGATGGTCTCGGCGTAGTGGGACTCGCCCTTGAGGTCGACGACCGTCGAAGGGGTGGCCTCCGCGAGGGGGTTGGGGAAGGGGCGGGTCTCCAGGCCGACGAGGTCGATGTAGTGCTGGAGCGCGGTGGAGGAGGGCGGGAAGCGCATCGCGCCCATCTCCGCGGTCAGCGTGGGATCACAGCCCTCGAAACCCACGGTCCGCAGTCGCCCGCCGATCCGGTCGGCCTCGTACACGACCGGCTTGAGGCCCATTTTCATCAGCTCGTACGCGGCCACGATCCCGGAGAGACCGCCGCCGATCACCGCGACCTCGGTGCCGTGCTCGGTCGCCGGTATCTGGCCGAGACCGGCCGGGTGGGCGAGGAAGTCGTCGTAGGCGTACGGGAAGTCCGGTCCGAACATGGTGATCGGCGGCTGCTGCTCGTCTGCGTGCTCGACGGCGTTGGGCACGGTGGACGTCATGGGGTACGGACTCCTTGGAACAAAGGGGTGGTTCAGACGAGGGACCCGTAGAGGCCGGGCCGGCGGTCCGTCAGGTAGGGGTTCGCCGTACGGGAGGTGGTGAGGAACGCGGGGTCGGCGTCGGCGAACACCAGTTCCTCGGCGCGTCCGGCGCGGGCACGGGCCACCCCGTCGGGGCCGGCCAGCGAGGAGAGTCCGACGAACTCGAACTCCCCTTCCCGGCCGACCCGGTTGACGTAGGCGACGTACATCTGGTTCTCCCAGGCCCGCACCGGCACGAGGGTCTCGGCGACGAACTGGAACGGGTGCATCTGGGCCGTCGGCACGATCAGGAGGTCGGTGCCGGCGAGGGCGTGGGCGCGGACGTTCTCCGGGAACTCGACGTCGTAGCAGATCATGAGGCCGACGGTGAGCCCGCCCAACTCGGCCTGGACCACCGGCTGTTCGCCCGGCTCGAAGTGGTCGCGCTCGAAGCAGCCGAAGAGGTGGGTCTTGCGGTAGTTGGCGAGACGGGCGCCGTCGGCGGAGATGAGCTGGGCGGAGTTGAAGACCGCGCCGGCCAGGCGCTCGGGATATCCGTACGCGATGGCGATCCCGTGCCGCTCGGCGATCTCCGCGACCGCGTCCGCCGAGTCGCCGTCGGCCGCTTCGGCGAGGCGGGCGATGTCGTCGCCGATCGCGTACCCGGTGAGGAACATCTCCGGAGCGGCCAGCAGCCCGGCACCCGCGGCGGCGGCCCGGCCCGCGGCCTCGTCGAGGACCTTGAGGTTCCCCTCGACGGAGCCGGGGCGGCCGGAGCTCTGGAGCAGGGCGGTGCGCATGCGTGATCCTCACCGGGCGGGGGTGGATGTGGGGGCCATGTGGAAGGGCCACGTAGACGGTACGGGCCGCTCACGAGGGCGGACAAGGAGCAGCCGTTGCGCGCCGATGAGCGGTTCGTTGCGTGTGCGGGGAGCCGGACGGCGATTCGTTGCGCGCCACCCCCGAGCCGCGCAACCTGCCCCCCTGCGCCCCCGGCCCCCGGCCAACGCCCGTCAGGCCCGCCGCCCCCACACCCCCAGAACCATCGCCGTCACCAGATACGGCACGGACAGGATCACGAACACCGTGCTGTGCGCCAGGGACGCCCCGAGCAGGGTGTACAGCGCGAACACGGCGACCGTGACCAGCTCCGTCCCCAGGCTCGCCACCGACGTCAGCGTGGCCCGGCGGGCGTCGTCGATGCGGTGCTGGAGGCGGACGTCGGCGAGCACCTCGGCCAGTTGGAAGCCGGCGAAGGCGAGGCCCACGAGGGCGATCCCGGCCGGGGTCCGGACCCCCGCGCCCACGGCCAGGGCGAGCGCGGCACCCGCGATCAGGGCGGCGAGGCCCCGGGTGCCGAGGCGTTCGGCGGGGCCGGCGAACAGGCTGCCGACCGTCACGGTCGCCCAGACCAGCAGGACCATCCAGGGCACGGTCGCGTCGGCCACGCCGAGGTCGCGGATCAGCAGCGAGACGTACTCGTCGAGCGCGCCCCACACCGCGGCGACGGCCGGGACGAGCAGCAGGGCTCCCTGGACGGGACGGTTGCCGCGGGCCTCGGCGATCCCGGCCCGCAGCGTGGCCGACCAGCGTGTGCTCCCCTTCTCGGCCGGTACCCGGTGTTCCGGCAGCCGGGTCGCCGTCACCGCGGCCAGCAGACAGGCCAGGACGCTCGCGGCGCCCACGGCCTCGTAGCCGCCCAGCGCGAGGACCGGTCCGGCGAGGCCCATCGCGGCGACCGTGGCCAGCAGCCGTGCCGCCCTGGTGCGCCCCATCACGCGCGCGTACCGCCCGGCGGCCCCGAGCCGTTCCAGTTCGTCGTAGACCAGGGCTTCCAGCGAGCCGGAGCCGAGCGCGCCGCCGGCTCCCCACAGGACGAAGCCCAGCGCGAAGGCGCCGTACGACGGCACGGTCACCCACAGCGTGAAGCCGGCGGCCGTGAGCAGCGGGCCGAGCCACAGCAGTCGGCGCCGCGAGACGGTGTCCGCCCAGGCGCCGGAGGGCACCTCGAGGACGACGGCCGTCAGGGACCACAGCGCGAACAGCGAGGAGATCTGCCAGAGCGGCAGGCCGGTGTCGGCGAACAGCAGCGCGTACACCGGGTAGAGCAGGACGAGGTCGTCGAGGAACGCGTAGCCGTACAGCGTGGTCGTCAGCCGGCGGACGCCGGTCGCGGGCACACGTGCGGGTGAGAGTGTCATGAGGCCTTCCCGGAAGGGCGGTTCGGACGTCGTGGGTACGGCGTCCGAGGCGGCCCTCGGGAGGCACGGCTGGTGGATCAATGTCGCCAGGTCATGGCACCGATGCTAGACAGTCGCGGGCCCGCTGCCCAGCGAAAATGTGGTGATCACGGCGGCGTGGTCGGACGGCCAGTCGTTGTCCTCGACATCAGGCCAGGTCCGGGGCGTGCCGCTGACGTACGTCCGCGAGTCGAGAACCCTGAGCCCCCGGTGCAGCACGAAGTCGATCCGGTTCTGCGGCTCCGGGGGCGCGTGCACCGGGGACCAGGTATGCCCCGGGTCCCGTACGGCGTCTGGGCGGGCCTGCCGGAAGGAGTCCCGGAAGCCCGCCTCCTCCGCCGCCTTCGTCACCGGCCATTCCACGTCCGGCCGGTCCAGGTGGGAGAGGCAGTTGAAGTCCCCCACGAGGACGGCGGGCGCCGCGTCCCCGATCCGGCGCAGGGTGTCCCGCAGCTGCCCGAGCCACACCTCCTCGTGGGCGAGCGGCTCGGCCGCGTAGGGCCCGTACCGCTCGGAGTCGAGGTGGACCGTCCAGACCTCGACCTCCCGCTCCCCCACGGCGATCCGCGCGCCGGCCGCCCCGTAGAACCCGACGTCCGGGTCGCCCAGCACGGCGGTGATCGGGAAGCGGCTGATGACGCCGAGGTTCGTCCCGGCCCGGTGGTGGTGCCAGCCCAGCGCCTCGGCGAGTTCCTCGGCCGCGCTGCCGTACGTTTCCTGGAGCCCGACCACGTCCACGTCGGTCTCGGCGATGACCTTGAGCTGCTTGGCCCGGTGGTCGTGGACCTTGGTGCCGCCGTACCAGAGGTTCCAGGTCATCACGCGAATCCGGTGCGGCAGCAGAGCGCGCAGCCGGGCCACGGTGACGCCCTCCAGGCCGGTCAGGACCGTGCGCCCCGGGGCCGCCTCGATGGGGGCCAGTGAGGGCACGGCGAGGACCGCGCAGCCGGCCGCCTCGGCGGAGCGGACGCCGGTCTCGGTGTCCTCCACGGCCACGCACCCCGAAGGGTCCACGCCGAGCGCGCGGCAGGCGGCGAGGTAGGGGTCGGGGGCGGGCTTGGTGTGCTCGGTGTCGTCGGCGGTGACGGAGACGGCGAACCGGCTCGCGCCGCCCAGGGCTTCGAGGACGGTGTCGGCGACGGCCCGGGGGGAGGCCGTCACCAGGGCGGTGGGGACGCCCTCGCGGGCCAGGGCGTCGAGCAGGTCGAGCGCGCCGGGGCGGGGCACGACACCGGTGCGGACGCGGTCCGCGAACTCCCGGTGCAGGGTGTCGGCGAGGTCGGCGGCCGGGGTTGCGGTGGCCGTGGCCAGCCAGGCGGCGGTGTGCTCGACCGGGCGGCCGAGCACGTCCGGCCGGTCCGCCTCGGTCAGGGCCCGCCCGGCGACCTGCTCCACCGCCTCCCACCAGAGCCGCTCGGTGTCGACGAGCGTGCCGTCCATGTCGAACAGGACGGCCTGGAGGGGGAGTCGGGTCACGGTTGTCTCTTTCGTGGGGGGATTCATACGAGGGGGATCAGCGGGTCCGCTCCGCCACCAGCACCGGCCGGCCGGGCAGCGACACACTCACCGCGGAACCGGCGGTCAGCTCGGCGGCCTCATGGGCGGGCACGTCGGCCTTGACCTCGGTGCCGTCGGCGAGCCGGACGGTGACCCGGACGGCCGCGCCCAGGAAGGACGTGGCGACCACGCGGGACTTCCCGTCGGCCTCGGCCCGCACCCGCACGGCCTCCGGCCGCACCAGGACATCCACCTCGCTCACGTCCGGTACCGGGCCGTCGACGGGCAGCCGCTGCCCGAGCACGTCGACCGTGCCCTCGGTGAGCCGCCCCGGGATCCGACTCATCGTGCCCACGAACTCGGCGACGAAGGCGGTGGCGGGACGGCGGTACAACTCGCTTGGCGGCGCGCACTGTTCGAGCTTCCCGGCGTGCATCACGGCGACCCGGTCCGCCATGGACAGGGCCTCCTCCTGGTCGTGGGTGACGAACAGGGTGGTGATGCCGAGCTCCTGCTGGAGCCGTCTGATCTCCTCGCGGAGGCTGAGCCGCACCTTGGCGTCCAGCGCCGACAGGGGCTCGTCGAGGAGCAGTACGCGCGGGCGCAGGGCGAGCGCGCGGGCCAGCGCGACGCGCTGCTGCTGGCCGCCGGAGAGCTGGTGCGGGAACCGCCCGCCCTTGTCGGCGAGCCCGACGAGGTCCAGCAGCTCGGCCGCCCTGGAACGTCGTTCGGCCGTACGGACCTTGCGCATCCGCAGTCCGAAGGCCACGTTGTCGAGCGCGTCGAGGTGCGGGAAGAGGCTGTACGACTGGAAGACCATCCCGGCGTCCCGGCGGTGGGCCGGCACCCGGGTCACGTCCTCGCCGTCCACCAGCACCTCGCCGGAGTCGGGGTGTTCGAAGCCGGCGAGCATCCGCAGGGCGGTGGTCTTGCCGCAGCCGGACGGGCCCAGCAGGGCGAGGAGTTCACCCGGCCGAGCGGTCAGGTCGAGTCCGTCGAGGGCGACGGTCGGGCCGAACTCGCGCCTCAGGCCCCGGAATTCGACGGTCGCAGCAGTTTCAGGCATGGGTCATCCCCGGGAGGTAGGACGGGTACGGCCGCCGAAGCCGGCCAGGACGAGGAGCAGCACCCACGTCACGAGCAGGCTGAGCACGGACACGGCGACGGACAACTGGGCCTGCGAACCGCTGACGTTGACGATCCACACGGCGAAGGGCTGGAAGCCCAGCAGCTGCGCCACGGTGAACTCGCCGAGCACCAGGGCCAGGGTGAGGAAGGAGGCGTTGAGGAGGGCGCCCCGCAGGTTGGGCAGTACGGCCCGGACGAGGGCCTGCGGCCAGCCGGCACCGCAGCTGCGGGCGGCCTCGACGAGGGTGCGGACGTCGACGGCGCGCAGGCCGGCGTCCAGGGCCCGGTACACGAAGGGCAGCGCCATCACGACGTAGGCCAGGACCAGGACCACGGGGAAGTCGGGGTTCTGGATCGCCACGAAGGTCTCGAACAGCGGGGTGCGGGAGAGGTGGTCGGGCCCCCACTTGAGGACCGTGCCGATACCGGCGACGAACGCGATCGGCGGGACGACCAGCGGCAGTGAGCACACCACCTCGACGACCGGCCTGAGCCGGGGCGCGCCGAGCCGGAGCGCGACCATCGCGGGCACCATCAGCAGCAGCACGACGGCGATGGTGACGAGGGCCAGCTCCAGCGAGAGCAGCAGACTGGAGACGAATCCGTCGGTGGAGAAGATCTGGGTGTACGCGTCGAAGGTGATCCCCTGGCCGGGCACGTCGACGGTGAAGACGACGGACGCGGCGAGCGGCACCAGGAAGTACAGCCCGGCGAGGCCGAGAACGCCCCACCGCCACGGGTTCAGGCGAGCCATCGGGCGCTCCTCCGCTGAAGGGGCAGGTACACGGCCATGACCAGGCCCGCCACCAGGACCATGTCGAGGCTGAGGGCGAGCGCCACGTTCTCCTGCCCGACGAGGACGTTGCCGGAGATCGCGTCGGCGATCTGAAGGGTGACCAGCGGGATCGAACTGCCCACCATGGCGGCGGCGGTGGCGTACGCGGCGAACGCGCTGCCGAAGAGGAGCACGAACCCGCCGAGCAGGGTGGGCAGCAGGACGGGCAGGGCGACAAAGCGCCAGTACTGCACGGCCGTCGCCCCGTTGTTCTGCGCGGCCTCGCGCCACTGGGCGCGCAGCCCCTCCAGGGCGGGGGTGACGGTGAGCACCATGAGCGGGATCAGGAAGTACAGGTAGACGACGACCAGGCCCCAGAAGCTGTACAGGTCCCAGCCCTCGTCGGTGAGGCCGAAGTGCCGGGTCAGCACACCGGCGTTGCCGAGGGTGGCGACGAAGGCGAAGGCCAGCGGAACCCCGCCGAAGTTGGCGAGCACCCCGGACGCGGTGAGCACGGCCTCGCGCAGGGCGCGGAACCGGGAGGTCACCACGGCCTGGGCGAGCGGCAGTCCGACCAGGGTGCCGAGGGCGGCGGAGACGGCCGACAGCTTCACGCTGCCGAGCAGCGCGGTGAGGTACGCGCCCTTCAGGGAGGTCGTCAGGTTGCCGAGGGTGTACGAAGTCGCCCCGGTGGCCGGGTCCTTGGCGGTGAACGCGCCGTCGAGCATGGCGATCGCGGGCAGCCCGAAGGCGACCGCGACGAACGCGAGCAGCGGGACGACCGCGACCCAGCCGAGGGACCGGCGCCGCCGCCTCACCTGGGCGGCGGACTCCGTGTCCACCCGTACGGCGGTGGCCGTCACCCGGAGACGGCCTTCGCCCAGCCCTGTCCGAGGACCGTCTTGGCCTTGTCCTGCTCAGCCTCGGTCGGGAACTTGGGTGTCCCGGAAACCTCGGGCAGCTTGGCCGCGGCGGCCTTGTCGAGGGTGCCGGCCTTCTCCATGGCGGTCATCAGGACCGGGCGGGCGTATCCCTTGAGCCAGAGGTTCTGGCCCTCGGCGCTGTACAGGTACTCCTGCCACAGGCGGGCGGCCGCGGGGTGCGGGGCGTCCTTGTTGATCGCCTGGGAGTAGTACTGCGAGAACTGGCCGTCTCTCGGGACGGTGACCTTCCAGTCGACGCCCTTGGACTTGAACTCGTCGGCGTAACCGGCGTTCAGGTAGTCCCAGTCGATGCTGATCGGCGTCTCGCCCTTCTCGACGGTGGCCGGCGTCGACTCGACGGGCGTGTAGTTGCCGTTCTGCTTCAGCTTGGCGAAGAAGTCGAGACCGGGCTGGATGTCGTCGAAGGAACCGCCGTTCGCGAGCGCGGCCGCGTAGACACCGCCGAAGGCCGAACCGGACTTGGTGGGGTTGCCGTTGAGGGCGACCTGGCCCTTGTACTGCGGCTTGAGGAGGTCGGCGAAGGTGGTCGGGCAGGTCTTGACACGCTTGGCGTCGCAGCCGATGGAGATGTAGCCGCCGTAGTCGTTGTACCAGCGGGCCTGCGGGTCCTTCTGCCCGGCGGGGATGTCGTCGTACGACGCCACCTTGTACGGCGCGAGCAGGCCCTGCTGGGCGGCGCTGAGCGCGAAGGAGCTGCCGAGGTCGAGGACGTCGGGCGCCCGGTTCTGTCCCTTCCGCGAGGTCACGGCGTTGATCTCGTCCTGGCTGGAGCCGTCGGGGTTCTCCACGGAGATCTTGACGCCGTACTTCTTCTGGAAGCCGTCGATGAGGGCGCCGTAGTCGGCCCAGTCGCGGGGCAGCGCGATGGCGTTGAGCGTGCCCTCCTTCTTGGCGGCGGCGACCAGCTTGTCCATGCCTCCGAAGTCGGCGGCGGAGCCGGCGATGGCGGCGTTCTTGCCGTCGGCGGTGGTCGACGCGGTGTCGGGGGCGGCGCCACAGGCGCTCAGGGCGAGGGCGGCGAGGGTGGCGAGAACACCGAGGGCGGCGCTTCTCGGCAGGGACACGGTCACGGCTTCTCCAGGGGACGCGCGAGGGTGCAGGAGCCATACGGGAGTCAAGAGGGAGAGAACTTGTCTGAACAAGTTGGCCTCAGTAAGGCGGGCGCTGGTGTCGGGCCGGTAAACACTGGCGAAACGCTGACCCCCGAATTTCCGCACAATCCGGGCCCTCGCCGAACCTCTCCGGAACCCCGCCGGATGTCGACTACGCTGGTCACGCTGTGCACAGCATCCGACTCAGAGGGGAAGCATGGGGGCGCGACACGAGGAGATCGCCGACGAGCTGCGCCGCGCGATCGACCGCGAGGAGTACACCGTCGGCAGTCTGCTGCCCGCCGAGACGGAGCTCGCGGCGCACTACGGCGTCTCGCGCGGCACGGTCCGCCAGGCGGTCGCGGCACTCACGACCGAGGGTCTGATCGGCTCCCGCCAGGGCGCCCGGCGGGTGGTGCTGGCCAGCCGACGCAGCCAGAGCTTCGCGGAGCTCAGGAGCTTCGCCGAATGGGCACGGGCGATGGGCCGGGAGGCGACCGGCCAGGTGGTGGCACAGGAGTACCGGCCGGCCTCCAAGGAGGACGCGGTACGCCTCCAACTGGCCTCGGGCACCCCGGTGTTGCACGTCCTGCGGGTACGCGGCCTGGACGGCGAACCGGTGTTGCTGGAGCGGACGGTGTACGCGGACTGGATATCCGCGACCGTCGAGTCCGTCGAACCCGACTGCCCCTCGGTCACCCAACGCCTGTACGACGACACGGGGTTGGTGTTCGCCTACGGGGAGCACGTCATCGACGCGGTGGCGGCGGGCGCGCGGGACGCGGAGCTCCTGGAGGTCCGCCGCACGAGCCCGCTCCTGCGGGTCCGCCGCGTCACCACGACCCGTGAGGGCCGCCCGGTGGAATGGTCCGACGACCGCTACCGTTCGGACGCGGTGAGCTTCAGCGTGCACAACTCGATCGGCAACAACGCGCTGGCGCGGAAGACCGCGGAGTAGGCCCGCGCGGACGGCCCCGCGCGTCGCCAGGGATCGAGGCCGGCCGGCCGCTCGCGGAAGCAGGCCCCTGCCGGCGGATGCTCCCCGCGCCCAGGACTCTCTGCCCCGCAGGCGTACGGTCGCACCACCACCACCGATGACGGAGGTCCCCGTGAACATCGCCGCACTCCCCCGGATCGACGAGCACACGACGCTGGTCACGGCCCGGGCCGACGATGTCTGGCACGCGCTCGGCGAGACCCTGGAGCAGTCCTTCGGCCGCCCCCGCTCCACCCGCTACGCCCGTCTCGTCGGCGTCGCCGACCGTACGGCGTCCGGGACGCGGCCCCTCACCAGGGGCTCGGCCGTCGCGGGGTTCCGGGTCGCCGAAGCGGTCCCCGGGCGGGAGCTCGCCCTCGTCGGGCGGCACCACTTCTCGACGTACTCCCTGGTCTTCCGACTGGAGGAGGCCGAGGGCGGCCGCACCCGGCTGCGGGCCGAGACCCGGGCCAGGTTTCCCGGCCCGTTCGGCGCCCTGTACCGGCTGCTGGTGATCTCCTCGGGCGCGCACGCCCTGCTCACCGGGCGCCTGGTGGCGGCGGTCCGGCGCCGGGCCGAGGACGTCAGGTAGGCGAACCCGAGGAGAAGCGGCGCAGCAGCGGGGAGAGGACCAGCACCGATTTGGTGCGCTCCACGAAGGGCTCGCCCGCGATCCGCTCCAGGACCCGTTCGAAGTGCCGCATGTCGGAGGCGAAGACCTGCACCACCGCGTCGGCGTCGCCGGTGACGGTGGAGGCGGCCACGACCTCCTGGTAGCGCTCCAGGCCCCGCTGGATGGTCTCCGGGGAGGTGTTGCGCCGGCAGTAGATCTCGACGAACCCCTCGGTCTCCCAGCCGAGGGCCGCCGGGTCCACCCGTACGGTGAACCCGGTGATGGCCCCGGTGGCACGCAGCCGGTCCACGCGCCGCTTCACGGCGGGCGCGGACAGGCCGACGATCTGCCCGATGTCCGCGTAGGAGCGGCGGGCGTCCTCGGCGAGGGCGTGCACGATGCGTTCGTCGAGATCGTTCAGCACGGTGGGTGGATCAGCTTTCGGGTGTTGCGAGTCGGGAACGGCGATGGCCGTACACGAAGTAGAACACGAGCCCGACGGCCATCCAGACCCCGAAGACCACCCAGGTGACGGTGGACAGGCTGCCCATCATCCAGACGCAGAAGGCGAAGCCCAGCGCGGGGAAGACCGGCGAGAGTGGGACACGGAAGGTGCGGGGCATGTCCGGGCGGGTCCGGCGCAGCACCACGACGGCGATGTTGACCAGCGCGAAGGCGAAGAGGGTGCCGATGCTGGTGGCGTCGGCGAGCTGGCCGAGCGGGATCGCCGCGGCCAGCACCCCGCAGAACAGGGAGACGATCACCGTGTTGGCGCGGGGCGCGCCGGTCTTCGGGTGGACCCGGGCGAACACCTTGGGCACCAGTCCGTCGCGGGACATCGCGAAGAGGATGCGGGTCTGGCCGTAGAGCACGGTCAGGACGACGCTCGCGATGGCGATGACCGCGCAGAACGCCAGCAGGGTGCCCCAGAAGCTCTGCCCGGTGACCTCGCGCATGATCTGGGCGAGCGCGGCCTCGGAGTCGTTGAAGTGCTGCCAGGGCTTCGCGCCGACGGCGACGGCGGCGACGAGGACGTACAGCGCGGTCACGATGACCAGCGACAGCATGATCGCCCGGGGCAGGTCGCGCTGGGCGTTCTTCGCCTCCTCGCCGGCGGTGGAGGCGGCGTCGAAGCCGATGTACGAGAAGAAGAGCGTGGCACCGGCCGCGCTGACCCCGGCCATCCCGAGGGGCATGAAGTGCTCGTAGTTGCCCGAGCGGAAGCCCTGGACGCCGATCGCGCAGAACAACACCAGCGCGGCGATCTTCACGACGACCATCACGGTGTTGGCGCGGGCCGACTCGCGGGCGCCGCCCAGCAGGAAGGCCATGGCGAGCAGGACGACGATCAGCGCCGGGAGGTTGAAGACCCCGCCGTCGCCGGGCGGGGCGGACAGCGCGTCCGGGATGGTGACACCGATGGTCCCGTCGAGCAGCTCGTTGAGGTACTCGCCCCAGCCGACGGCCACGGCGGCGACCGAGACGCCGTACTCCAAAACCAGGCACCAGCCGCAGATCCAGGCGATCAGTTCGCCCATGGTTGCGTACGCGTACGAGTACGAGGACCCGGAGACCGGGATGGTGCCCGCGAGCTCCGCGTAGGAGAGGGCTGAGAAGAGGGCGGTGAGGCCGGCGATCACGAAGGACAGGGTGACGGCCGGGCCGGCTTTGGGGACCGCCTCGCCGAGGACGACGAAGATGCCGGTGCCGAGGGTGGCGCCGATGCTGATCATCGTGAGCTGCCACAGTCCGAGGGAGCGCCTGAGGGTGCCTCCCTCGCCCTGGCCGCCCTCCGCCACCAGGCGCTCCACCGGCTTGCGCCGCATGAGGCGTGCGCCGAGCCCCGTCGCCTGGGGTGTGCGCTGTTGTGGGGGTGCGCCTTGGTCGAGCACGCGCTGACTCCTTCGTCGCTGCAGGTGAGTACAGCGAAGCACCCTACGAGCCCGGACGTCACAGTCGTAATGCAGCAACCTTGCACGCACTCGCAAGATCGTTGCGTTCCGCGCCGCCGGATGGGCCTTCGTTGCGCGCGACCCGCTTCAGGCCTCGTCAGCGGCCCTCCGGCTCCCCCGCAACGCCCCGCTCCGCCTCGTCGAACCCATCTGACCGGCCCTGCCGCAGGCCGCGGCCCGAGCGTCGACCCATGCCCCCATTAGCCCGTTCGTCCTCTGAGCGAACCTCCGGCTCGAACGCGGCGGACGAGAAACGCGCACGCGTCGACGCACTCGCGGATCGTGCCGTCCTGGTCCTCGTAGCTGTAGCGGTCCAGGTAGTCGGTCACCGGCCGGTAGCCGAGCCGTGCGTACAGGGCGGCCGCGCGGGGGTTGTCCTTCCCGACCCCGATGCCCACGGTCGTCAGACCGCGCTCCAGGGCCAGCTCCTCCGCGGCCCGGATCAGCTCCGTGCCGATCCCCCGTGAGCGCAGCTCCTCGGGCCACACGGCGAGGCCCCCGATCTCGGGGCAGTCCAGAGCGACCTCGGGCGCCGCGCACCCGGTCCAGCGCAGCTCCGCGTGCCCGACGGGCCGCCCGTCCAGCCACGCGACGAGGTAGGTGCACTCCCCCGCCTCCTGCCGCGCGAACCGGCGGGCGTGGAAGGACGTGGCTCCGGGCGAGCCCATGTACCGGTCGAGCAGCGCGACATCGCCGCTCCGGCAGACGGTGATCTCCATACCGGGACCGTACGGCCCGGGAACGCGGACGGCCCCCGGTTTTCACCGGGGGCCGCGCACGTCGGACACGTCGGACCTAGCTCCAGCTCGCGTGCAGCGGCTTGCCCTCCGCGTAGCCGGCCGCGCTCTGGATGCCCACGACCGCCTTCTCGGCGAACTCCTCCAGGGAGCCCGCGCCGGCGTAGGTGCAGGAGGAGCGGACGCCCGCGATGATCGAGTCGATCAGGTCCTCGACACCCGGGCGGGCCGGGTCGAGGAACATCCGGGAGGTCGAGATGCCCTCCTCGAACAGCGCCTTGCGGGCCCGGTCGTACGCCGACTCGTCCGACGTACGGTTGCGCACCGCGCGCGCGGACGCCATGCCGAAGGACTCCTTGTAGAGCCGCCCGCTCGCGTCCTGCTGGAGGTCGCCCGGCGACTCGTAGGTGCCCGCGAACCAGGACCCGATCATCACGTTGGACGCTCCCGCGGCCAGCGCCATGGCGACATCGCGCGGGTGCCGGACACCGCCGTCGGCCCACACGTGCTTGCCGTACTTCTTCGCCTCGGCCGCGCACTCCAGGACCGCCGAGAACTGCGGCCGGCCGACCCCGGTCATCATGCGGGTGGTGCACATGGCGCCGGGGCCCACACCGACCTTGATGATGTCCGCGCCGGCCTCGATCAGGTCCCGCACACCCTCGGCGGCCACGATGTTGCCGGCCACGATCGGGACCCGCGGGTCGAGCGCCCGGACCGTCCTGATCGCGGTGATCATCGACTCCTGGTGGCCGTGCGCGGTGTCGATGACGAGCGTGTCGACGCCGGCGTCGAGGAGTTGCTTGGCCTTCTCCGCGAAGTCGCCGTTGATGCCCACGGCGGCGGCGATGCGCAGCCTGCCCCGCTCGTCGACGGCGGGCGTGTACAGCGTGGCACGCAGGGCGCCCTTGCGGGTCAGGATGCCGGCGAGACGGCCTTCCTGGTCCACGGCGGGGGCGTAGCGCCGGTTGGCCGCGTCGAGGCGGTTGAAGGCCTCACGCGGGTCGATGTCCGCGTCCAGCAGCAGCAGGTCGCGGGACATGACCTCGGCGAGCTGCGTGAAACGGTCGACCCCGGACAGGTCCCGGTCGGTGACGACACCGACGGGCCGGCCGCCCTCGTCGACGACCACCCCGGCGTTGTGCGCGCGCTTGGGCAGCAGGGCGAGCGCGTCGGCGACGGTCTGGTGCGGGGCCAGCACGATCGGGGTGTCCAGGACGTGGTGGCGGCTCTTCACCCAGGAGACGACCTCGGTGACGACCTCGATCGGGATGTCCTGCGGGATGACGACCAGGCCCCCGCGCCGGGCCACGGTCTCGGCCATGCGGCGCCCGGCGATGGCGGTCATGTTGGCGACGACCAGCGGGATCGTGGTGCCCGTGCCGTCCGGCGAGCTGAGGTCCACGCCCTGCCGCGAACCGACGGCGCTGCGACTCGGGACCATGAAGACGTCGTCGTAGGTCAGGTCGTACGGGGGCTGGATGTCGTTGAGGAAACGCACGTGCTGCACATCCCAGTCGATCAGAGGTGGCCCCCGGACAGGTCAGCCAGGGGGAAAGAGCACGTACTTCATTCTCCCATGCCGGACGGGACGGCACCCACGGGCGAATCGTCCAGACCGGCCGCGGGGGCTCTAGGACGAACCTCCAAGGGCGAGCGCCACGGTGACCGCGGACGCCTGCGCGAACACCTCGCGCGCGGTCGCCCACTCCTGCGGCCGCGCCTCGGCGTACCGCTCCCAGTGCCGTACGACGACGAAGGTCTCCTCTCCGCCCCCTTCCCCGGACCACAGGCCCGGGTCGGAGAGGACGTCGGCCAGCGCGTCCCAGTTGCGGCCGAACCAGTCCGGCAGCCGCAGGTCCCGGGCGCAGCGCTCCATGAGGCCCGCCTTGTCCGTGACCCCGTCGAGGTCCAGCGCGACCACGCGTGCCGTCATCTCAGTACCGCCCTGAACGAGTCGTAGTGATCATCGGTGTAGTAGACCTCCCCGCCCTGCCCGGTGACGATGCGCCGGGCCCCGCGGTCGCGCGAGCCCGGCGTGGGGACGGTGTACTCGTGGTAGTAGCCGCGCCGGTGCGCGGGCAGCAGCCGTTCGAAGTTCCCGAAGACCGAACCGTCCTTGGCGTACGGGAACGGCCCGCCCCTGTCGATGAGTCGGAGCGTTTCCCGGGCCTCGGCCGGAAGCTTCGCCTCCTGGACGGTGGCCGGGCCGTCGGTCCGCGCGGGGGCGTCCGGGTCCGCGGACGAACACCCCGTCAGGAGGAGCAGACAGGGGAAGAGCAGACACAGAAGGACCCGGGAGACGAACCGCAGCAGCATGCGCTGCATGCTGCCACGGCCGCCCCCTCACGGGCTCTGTATGACCCTCCGTCAGAGGCCGTCCGGGTCCGCCCTGTTCAGTGCCGGCTTGGGCGTCGGCCCGGCGGTCATCAGCACGTCCGCCGCGGAGGTGTCCGTCACCAGGCTGGTGACGAGCCCGGACCGCAGCACCGCGTCGATCGCGGCCGCCTTGCGCTGCCCGCCCGCGATCGCGACGACCTCGGGGATACGGCGGAGCTGGTCGGCCTTGACGGTGATGCACCGCTCCCCCAGGTCCCGCCCGACCCTGCGGCCCTCGGCGTCGAAAAGGTGCGCGGACATCTCTGCGGCGACGCCGAGCGAGGCGTAGTGGCCGCGCTCCTCGTCGCTGAGCATGTCGTGCACCGTCGAGATGCCCGGCTCCCAGGAGCCGATGGAGACACAGGCGACCGTGACCTTGTCGAAGTACTCGAAGGCCCGGGCGATCCCGGTCTGGTTGCGCAGCGCGGCCGCGGTGGCCGCGTCCGGCAGCAGCATCGGCGCGTAGATGGGGTGGGCGTCCCCGCCGGACACCTGGGCGGCCCGCCGCACCGCCTCCACCGAACCGCGCTCGGCGGTCCCGGCGTCGTACACCCCGGTCAACTGCACCACCGTGCAGGGCGGGAGCCGGTCGAGGGCGGCCGCCATGTGGATGGTGGAGCGGCCCCAGGCCAGGCCCAGGATGTCCCCCTCGTTGACCAGTTCGCCGAGCAGGTCGGCGGCCACTTCTCCCAGGTTCTCGGGGTCCGGGGAGTCCTGGGCCTCGGCCGGGGACTCGACCACGACCGCGTGCCTGAGGCCGTAGCGGGCGCGCAGCGCGTCCGAGCGCTCGGCGTCCAGCTCGGCCGGCACACGGATCTCGATACGCACGAGATCCCGTTCCAGGGCGGTCTCCAGAACCCGGGCCACCTTGAAGCGGCTGACGCCGAACTCCTCCGCGATCTGGATCTTGGACTTGCCCTCCAGGTAGAAGCGGCGGGCCATGGCCGCCGCCTGCACCAGCTCAGCGGGTCCCATCCGCATGGCTGACCGGCCCGCCGACATACCCGACACGGCGTTCTCCTCACTGCTGTTCACACTCTGGATTCGCCGTTCATCCTTGCAGATCCGGCGCACTTGATCAGCCCTGATCGGAGCCGTTCACGTTCCTGACGCTCAGTGGTCGCACGCCCACGAAGCCTTCGCGGTCGCCCCCTCCGCCTGGTTGCGCAATGCACGTACCGCCTCGGCCGGGTCGGACGCCCCGTACACCGCCGACCCGGCGACGAAGACGTCGGCGCCCGCGTCCGCGCAGCGCTCGATGGTGGCAGCCGAGACCCCGCCGTCGACCTGGAGCCACAGCTCAAGACCGTGCTTGCTGATCAACTCGCGGGTCCGGCGAATCTTGGGGAGCATGATGTCGAGGAACGCCTGTCCCCCGAAACCGGGCTCGACGGTCATGATCAGCAGCATGTCGAGCTCGGGGAGCAGGTCCTCGTACGGCTCGATGGGCGTCGCGGGCTTCAGCGCCATGGAGGCGCGGGCGCCCTTGGCCCGGATCTCCCGGGCGAGCCGGACCGGAGCGGCGGCCGCCTCCACATGGAAGGTGACGGAGGAGGCACCCGCCTCTACGTACTGGGGCGCCCAGCGATCGGGGGCCTCGATCATCAGATGGCAGTCCAGCGGGGTGTCCGTCGCACGGGCCAGAGACTCTACGACCGGCACTCCGAGCGTGAGGTTCGGGACGAAATGGTTGTCCATGACGTCGACGTGGAGCCAGTCGGCTCCCTCGACCGCCTTCGCCTCGTCCGCGAGGCGGGCGAAGTCGGCGGACAGGATGCTGGGGTTGATCTGCGCGGCCATGCTCCAAGCCTCCCATGCCGGGGCGCGAAGGGGCGCGCCGGTCCGGACCTAAGCCGTTCATCGGATGTTGTGAACGGGCCGCGCGTGCCATGCTGGGCGGCCGATCGACTCGACTGGTGGCGCCGGGGGTGGCCATGACCGGGAATCGGGGCATCGCGCACTTCGTCTGCGGACGGCGTGCCAAGTGGGTGGTACTGGGGCTGTGGCTGGTGTTGCTGTTCCTGACGGCACCCCTCGCCTCCAAGCTCACCGACGCCCAGGACAACGACGCGGCCTCCTGGCTGCCCGGCTCCGCGGAGTCGACCCAGGTCCTCCAGCTCTCCGAGGACTTCAGGCCGGAACAGATCCCCGCGGTCGTCGTCTTCGCGCGCGAGAGCGGCCTCACGCCGCAGGAGCGGTCCGCGATCGCCAAGGACGTGGCCGAGATCAAGCAGCTGACGGCGCACGGCATCCGCGGCTCGGAGACGCGGGGCCCGGTCTACGACCGGCAGAGCGACCCGCGCGCGGCCCAGATCCTCGTCCCGATCACCATGGACGAGAAGGGCTGGGAGGAGATCGCACCCGCGGTCGACTCCATCCGTGACGTCGTCGGCGAGGGCGGCGACGGGCTCGCCGTGCACATCACCGGACCTGGCGGCACCTCCGCGGACTTCTCCGAGGCCTTCGAGGGCATCGACTCGACGCTGCTGCTGTCCGCGATGGGCGTCGTGATCGTCATGCTGCTCATCACCTACCGCAGCCCCACCCTGCTCCTGGTCCCGCTGCTCTCCGTGGTCGCCGCGCTGTTCACCGCGCAGGCCTTCATCTACCTGCTCGCCGAGCACGCGGGCCTGACGGTCAACGGCCAGAGCGCGGGCATTCTGACGGTCCTCGTCTTCGGCGCGGGGACCGACTACGCCCTGCTGCTGGTCGCCCGCTACCGCGAGGAACTGCACCACCACGAGGACCGCCACGAGGCGATGGCCCTCGCCCTGCACCGCGCGGGGCCGGCCGTCATCGCCTCGGGCGCGACGGTCGTCCTCAGCATGCTGGTCCTGCTGGCCGCCGAGATGAACTCGACCCGCGGCCTCGGCCCCGTCGCCGCGATCGGCGTGGCGGTCGCCCTGCTGGCGATGATGACCCTGTTCCCGGCCCTGCTGGTGATCTTCGGCCGCTGGATCTTCTGGCCGGCGATCCCGCGCTTCGGCGCACCCGACCGCATCGAGAGCGGCGTGTGGGCCCGCACCGGACGCCGTATCGCCCGCCGCCCCCGCATGATCTGGGGCGTCACGGCGCTGGCCCTCGCGATCTGCTCGCTCGGCCTCATCCAGCTGCGCGCCGAGGGCATCGGCAACGCCGACGCGTTCACCGGGAAACCGGACTCCATCGTCGGCCAGGAGGTGTCCGCGAAGTACTTCCCAGCGGGCAGCGGCGACCCCCTGGTCATCGTCAGCAACCAGGCCCAGGCACGGCAGGTCGGCGAGGCGGTCGCGGGCACGCGGGGCGTCGTGCCCGAGTCCCTGGGCCTGCCCCCGGGCACGAAACCGTCGTACGAGGGCAAGGTCCTCTTCGAGGCGACGATGACCGCCCCGGCCGACAGCGAGGCCGCGAAACAGACGGTGGAGCGGGTCCGGGACGCCGTCCACGCGGTCCCGGACGCCGACGCCCGGGTCGGCGGCGGTACGGCCGCCCTGCTGGACATGGACAGGGCGACCACGCACGACAACATCCTGATCATCCCGCTGGTGCTGGTCGTGGTGATGTTGATCCTGTGCGCCCTGCTGCGCGCCCTGGTCGCCCCACTGCTGCTGATCGGGACGGTGATCCTGTCCTTCGCGGCGGCCCTGGGCATCAGCGCCCTGGCCTTCCGCCACCTGTTCGACTACGCGGGCGAGTCCACGGACTTCCCGCTGTTCGTGTTCGTCTTCCTGGTGGCCCTGGGCATCGACTACAACATCTTCCTGACCACCCGTATCCGCGAGGAGGCCGCCCACCGGGGCACTCGCCCGGGTGTGGTGACGGGCCTGGCGGCGACCGGCGCGGTCATCACCTCCGCCGGCCTGGTCCTGGCCGGCACCTTCGCCGCCCTCGGCACCCTCCCCATGGTCGCCTTCGCGGAGATCGGCTTCGCGGTGGCGCTGGGAGTCCTCCTGGACACCTTCATCGTCCGCTCGGTCCTGGTGACGTCCCTGTTCCTGGACGTGGGGTCAAAGGTGTGGTGGCCCCACAGTCTTGCCAAGGAGGGGGATGAGTCGACCCACCCAGGGGTGCGGGGAACTGCGCGACCGGCCGAGACGGCGCAGCAGACACACGACTGACTCACCCGGTCCGGCGAATGACCGCCAGATACATCGCATCGGTCCCATGTACATGCGGCCACAGCTGGACGTCGGGCCCTTCACCCAGGTCCGGAACCCCGGGCAACAACTCCCGCGCGTCGACGAGCTCGGCGGCCGGCCACTGCTTGAGCACGTCGTCCACGACGGCCCGAGTCTCCGCGAGGTGCGGCGAACAGGTCGCGTACCCGACGACCCCGCCCACCCTGACGGAGTCCATCGCGGTGCTCAACAGCGCCCGCTGCAACGGCCCGAACCCCTCCAGATCCTGGGGCCGACGCCGCCACCGGGCCTCCGGCCGGCGCCGCAGCGCCCCGAGTCCCGTGCACGGCACGTCCACCAGCACCCGGTCGAAGCTCCCCGGCTGCCACGGCGGCCTTGTCCCGTCCGCGGCGATGACCTGGTACGGCCCGGGGTTCCCGGCGAGCGCCTTGGCGACGAGCCCGGCCCGGTGCGGCTGCTTCTCCGAGGCGAGCAGCACGGCCCCGCGCTCGGCGGCGAGCGCGGCGAGCAGCGCGGCCTTGCCGCCGGGCCCGGCACACCCGTCGAGCCACTTCTCGTCCCGGCCTTCGAGGGGCGCGTTCGCCAGCGCCAGCGCGACGAGCTGACTGCCCTCGTCCTGCACCCCGGCCCGGCCCTCCCGTACGGCGTCGACGGCCCCGGGCTCGCCGCCCTCGGCCAGCCGTACGGCATACGGCGACCAGCGCCCCGCCACGGCGGACTCCTCGCGCAGCAGTTCCTCGGTGGTGGCCCGTCCCGGCCGGGCGACGAGGGTCACCTCGGGCCGCTCGTTGTCGGCCTCCAGCAGCCGTTCGATGCCGGCCCGCCCGCCGCCGAGGGAGTCCCACAGCGCGGAGACGACCCAGCGGGGGTGGGAGTGCACGACGGCGAGATGGTCCTCGGGGTCGTCGTCGTAGGGCGGCGCGACCTTCGCGATCCAGCCGTCGAGGTCGTCCTGAGCGACCTTGCGCAGCACGGCGTTGACGAACTTGGCCCGTCCGTCGCCGAGCACGACCCGCGCGAGCTCGACGGAGGCGGACACGGCGGCGTGCGTCGGGATCCGCGTCCCGAGCAGCTGATGCACCCCGAGGCTCAGCACGTCGAGCACCGGCGGATCGACCTCGCGCAACGGCCGGTCGACGCACTCGGCGATGATCGCGTCGTACGTCCCCTGCCGCCGCAGCGTCCCGTACACGAGCTCGGTGGCCAGCGCCGCGTCCCGGGCCTCGAAACCGCCCTTCTCCCGCGCCTTCCGCAACAACGGCGGCAGGACGAGGTTGGCGTACGCGTCCCGCTCGTCCACGGCCCGCAGCGCCTCGAAGGCGAGGATACGGACGGGGTCCTTCTGGGGCCGACGGTACGGCTTGCCGGGCTTGCCGGTCCGGCGGGGTTGCTCGCTCACGAAAAGGTGCTCCGGGTTCAAGGTCTGGATACGCCCCAAGCGTACGTCTACGGGACTCTCAGAGGGGCTGCCGGAGAGCCTGGCGTACTCGTTGGGCCGGGGCACCACGAGTAACCGGTGTGCGAGGGCCCCGAACCAGAGAGCCCGTCCCGGAGACGGGGTCGCCCGCCCAGACCCGGACTCTTCCGACGCAGAGGCTCACCCGCCCCAGCGAGCCGCTGGACCAGTGCCGCAGGCCGCCACAGACGCCGGGAGGGACCCCCGCGCGCGTCAGCCCATCTCCCCGACCGGCCCGGCGTCACGCGCCGACGGTCTCCCCCTCCGAGATCCTGACCCCCCGCGCCCAGTCCGCGGCCTTCATCGGCTTCTTCCCCTGCGCCTGCACCCACAGCAGCTCCACGCCGTACGACCCGGTACCGACGTGGACGCTGTTCTTGCCGACGGAGAGCGCGCCGGGAGCGAGATCCGTACGGTCGGGAACCGGCTGGACCTGGATGAGCTTGAGCCGCTCGCCGCGGAAGGTCGTCCACGCGCCGGGCGACGGGTGGCACCCCCGCACGACCCGGTCCACCCGCAGCGCGGGCTCGGTCCAGTCGACCCGGGCGTCCTCGACGGTGATCTTCGGAGCGACCGTGATGCCCTCGGACGGCTGCGGTACGGCCTTCAGCGTGCCGTCGGCGATACCGTCCATCGTCGCGGCCAGCAGCCCCGCCCCGGCGAAGGCGAGCCGGGTCAGCAGGTCGCCGCTGGTGTCGGTGTGCCGGATCTCCTCGGTGACGGTGCCGTAGACGGGCCCGGAGTCCAGCCCCTCCTCGATGAGGAAGGTCGAGGCGCCCGTGATCTCGTCCCCCGCCATGATGGAGTGCTGCACGGGCGCGGCCCCACGCCAGGCCGGCAGCAGTGAGAAGTGCAGGTTCACCCAGCCGTGCGCGGGGATGTCGAGGGCGACGCGGGGCAGGAGGGCACCGTAGGCGACGACGGGGCAGCAGTCCGGGGCGATCTCACGCAGCCGCTCCAGGAACTCCGGGTCCCGCGGCTTGACGGGCTTCAGCACCTCGATGCCCGCCTCCTCGGCCCGCTCGGCGACCGGGCTCGCGACCAGCCTGCGCCCCCGCCCGGCCGGCGCGTCGGGCCGCGTGACGACGGCGGCGACCTCATGCCGCCCGGAGGCGATGAGAGCGTCCAGAGCGGGAACGGCGACCTCGGGGGTCCCGGCGAAGACGAGCTTCATGGGTGGGCAGGGCCTCTCGGACGGGTGACGACGGGCAGCACACAAGTCTATGGCGAGGCACCGCCGCCGCACGGCCGGAGAGCGCCCCCCACGGGCGAGGCCCGCCCTCCCACCATGGCGCGAACCCCCCACCCCCGGCGCGCGCATATGCCGGTACGCCCCCACTGCGTGACCAGCGGAGCGTAAACGCGTTGGTCAAGAAAGAGTTGACCACAACGGGCCGCGATCGCGGCCCCATCCTTTTCAACGCCGGTTCGAGAGGCTTGTTCATGGCCGACCACGCAACCCACGACGCCCAGGCTCGGGCCAGCCTGCACTTGCTGGTGCGGGACATCGAGCGGGTCCGCCGGCAGGTGGACGCACTGCGCACCCTGACCGCCCAGTTGGGCAACGTCTACCGCCCGCGCCGCTCCGGTCCCTCCACGGGCTTCGTCGTCTACGGACGCGCCCCCGCTCCCACGGTCCGTCTCGCGCAGGAACTGCGGGACAGCGTCGAGACCCTGGTGACGGCCGCGGTCGACTTCGACCGCTCGCTCGGCTTCTCGTGGGACGCGGTGGGCTCCGCCCTCGGCGTCACCAAGCAGGCGGTCCACCGTCGTTACGGCGCCCGCAGGGCCGCGGCCCAGGCGACGGCCGACGCCGAGCGCGCCACGGAGCCGTCGGGAACCCGCACGGTCAGCGTCAACACCGGTATCCCCACGGTGCCGTCGGTCCCCACCGTCCCCGCGGCCCGCTCCATGCCGACCCAGCCCACCGCGGGCAGCCCCGCCCTCCGCGAGGAGGCACGACCGACTGCCTTCCCCGGCCCCCGCAACGGCTGACCCGTCTCCATCTCCCCTCTCTGCCCTCCCACTCCACGAACGGGAGGGCAGACGCATGTCCAGGCACGGCCCGTTGCCGTACCGCCATCCGGAAACGCATGGGCGCCTGCCCCAGCGACCGGACAGTCCAACGAGCCGCGAGGACCCACCCTCACCCGATGTCAGGCGGGTCGATCCGCACCCATACCGCCCCCTCGCCCCCGCTCCCCCCGCCCCGAGCCATCCGGGAAGCCTGCGCGGCCTTGAGGGCGGCCGCCAACGCGGCCCCCCTTCCCGGCGGCACCCGCACAAGCACCCGCTCCCACCGCTCCCCCACCGGCGGCGCCCCCACCCTCCGAGGCACCCCCGCCATCGTCACCGGCAACGGCACAGGTCCCAACACCTCCGCCTCACCCGGCAGTTCCACGGCCGCCAGGAACTCGGCGAGCGCTTCCCCCGTCCCCGACACCGCGGCCATCCGCGACACCGGCGGAAACCCCAACTCGGCCCGCTCCCCCAGCTCCCGCACCGCGTGCCCCACCGGGTCCCACCGCACCAGCGCCTGCACCGGCCGCAAGGTGGGCTCGGCGACGACCACCACGGTGCCCCCGGCTTCCTGCGGCCGCACCAGCGCCGAGGCCCCGATCCACCGCCGCAGCGCGTCCTCCCCGGCCCGCAGATCAGGTCGGCCGAGCATGGCCCACCCGTCCAGCAGCAGCGCCGCCGCGTACCCGCCCTCCGCGACCGGCTCCGCCCCCGGCGTGCTCACCACCAGGGCGGGCGCCCCCGGCACGGTGTCCAGCACATGTTCACGCCCGGACGTCCGCACCGGAACAGCGGGAAACGCCCGTCCCAGCTCCTCCGCGGTCCGCCGCGCTCCCACCACCTGCGCCCGCAGCCGGAACCCCCCGCACTCCGGACAGTGCCAGGCCCCTTCGTCGCGTCCGCACCACCCGCACCGCAGTGCCGCCCCTGACTCCTTCCCCTCCAGCGGTCCCGCACAGTGCCGACACCGCGCGGGCGCCCGGCAGTTGGCGCAGGCCATCCGCGGCACATACCCCCGCCGCGGCACCTGCACGAGCACCGGTCCGCTCCGCAGCCCCGCCCTGACGGCCTGCCAGGCGAGCGTGGGCAGCCGGGCCGCCCGCGCGGCCTCGTCCCGCGCCAGGTCCTGGTCCCCGACGGTCCGCACCAGCGGAGCGACGGCCCGCACCTGCTCGCGCGAGGCCACGAGCGGCCGGGCCCACCCGCTCTCCACGAGCTGCGCGGCCTCCACCGTGCAGCTCCAACTCCCCAGCAGGAAACCGCACTTGTCCTGAGCGGCCCGCAACAACAAAACCTCGCGCGCATGCGGCTGCGGGGCGTGCGGCTCACTGTGGCTGTCGTCGCCGTCGTCCCAGAGCGCGACGAGCCCGAGGTCCCGCACCGGGGCGAACATGGCGGCCCGCGTCCCGACCACGGCCCGCACGGCGCCCCGCCGCACGGCCAGCCACTCCCGGTACCGCTTCTCGGGCCCGGCATCGGCGGTCAGGACCGCGTGCCGGCCCTCGCCCAGCACCCCGGTCAGCGCGGCGTCGACGCGTGCGACGGCCCGCCCGTCCGGGACGACGACGAGCGCCCCCCGCCCCGAGGACAGGGTCGCGGCGACGGCCCGCGCCAGCTCCTCACTCCACTCCGGCCCGGGCAGGGCGTTCCACACCGCGCGCGGCGCGCCCCCCGAGGCCAGCGACTCCAGGAACGCGCCGCCACGCTCGTAGCGCCCCCAGGACCCCGTCTCCGGCGCGCCGGGCGGCGGCAACGGCTCGGGGGAGGGCCGCTGTTCGGCCCGGGCGTTGCGAGGCGGCACGGCGAGCTGGAGCACGTCGGCGAGGCTCCCCGCGTACCGGTCGGCGACGGCCCGCGCGAGCCCCAGCAGCTCCTCGTTGAGCACCTGCTCGGGCGAGACGACCTGGGCGAGCGCCGCCAGCGGCCCGGCATAGTCCGACTCGGCGAGCCGCTCGATCAGAAACCCGTCGATCAGCCCCCCGCCCTCGCGCCGTCCTTCCCGGACCCGCCCGCGTCCGGCGCCGAACCGCACCCGCACCCGCACCCCGGGCTGCGCGTCCGCGTCGAGCTCCTCGGGCACGGCGTAGTCGAAGTACCGGTCGAGATGCAGCACGCCCTTGTCGACCAGCACCCGCGCGACCGGCAACTCCTTGGCCAGCGCGGCCCCCCGCCACGTCCGCGGCTTGGCCCGCGGCACCTTGGCCTTCCGCACGCTCTCCCGGATGAGCGCAAGCTGCTCGGGCCGCGCTCCTTCGGCGCCATCGTCCACGGACCCGTTCTCGCTGCTCACAGCATCATTGGTACCAGACCCCACTGACACCGGGCCGTGCTGTCGTCGATGAGGGTGAGCCGGTCGCCGGACAAGCCCGAGGCCCGGCCCCCCAGAGGGGACCGGGCCTCGTACGGGACGGGGCGGACCTACAGGCCCGCGGCCTTCCGCAGCGCGTCCACGCGGTCCGTCTTCTCCCACGTGAACTCCGGGAGCTCACGGCCGAAGTGGCCGTACGCCGCCGTCAGGGAGTAGATCGGGCGCAGCAGGTCGAGATCGCGGATGATGGCGGCCGGACGGAGGTCGAAGACCTCGTCGATCGCCTTCTCGATCTTGTCGGTGTCGATCTTCGCGGTGCCGAAGGTCTCGACGAACAGGCCCACGGGCTCGGCCTTGCCGATGGCGTAGGCGACCTGGACCTCGCAGCGGGAGGCGAGCCCCGCGGCCACGACGTTCTTGGCGACCCAGCGCATCGCGTACGCCGCCGAGCGGTCCACCTTGGACGGGTCCTTGCCGGAGAAGGCGCCGCCGCCGTGGCGGGCCATGCCGCCGTACGTGTCGATGATGATCTTGCGGCCGGTCAGGCCGGCGTCACCCATCGGTCCGCCGATCTCGAAGCGGCCGGTGGGGTTGACCAGGAGACGGTAATTCTCCGTGTCCAGCTTGATGCCCTCGTCCAGGAGCGCCTTGAGCTCCGGCTCCACGACGAACTCGCGGATGTCGGGGGCCAGCAGGGAGTCCAGGTCGATGTCGGACGCGTGCTGCGAGGAGACGACGACCGTGTCGAGACGGACGGCCTTGTCGCCGTCGTACTCGATGGTGACCTGCGTCTTGCCGTCCGGGCGCAGGTAGGGGATGGTGCCGTTCTTGCGGACCTCGGACAGGCGCTTCGCGAGGCGGTGCGCCAGGAAGATCGGCAGCGGCATCAGGGTGGGGGTCTCGTCCGTCGCGTAGCCGAACATCAGACCCTGGTCACCCGCACCCTGGCGGTCCAGCTCGTCCTCGTCGCCCTCGACCCGGTTCTCGTACGCCGTGTCGACGCCCTGCGCGATGTCCGGGGACTGGGCACCGATCGACACCGAGACACCGCAGGAGGCGCCGTCGAAGCCCTTCTTGGAGGAGTCGTAGCCGATCTCCAGGATCTTGTCGCGGACGAGCTGCGCGATCGGCGCGTAGGTCTTGGTGGTGACCTCACCGGCCACGTGCACCAGACCGGTGGTGATCAGGGTCTCGACGGCGACCCGGGAGGTCGGGTCCTCCTTGAGGAGCGCGTCGAGGATGGTGTCACTGATCTGGTCAGCGATCTTGTCGGGGTGGCCCTCGGTGACGGACTCCGAGGTGAACAGACGACGGGACACAACGCTCCCTGGGTTTGCAGCGGCTGCTGGCTGATCATGGGCGGACGGGCTCGGGGGCTGCGCCCGGCAACGTCCGAGAACAGTTTATCGGTCGTGCTCTGCCGTCGGGGCCCCTGTCTCGCCACTCGGGAGTGCTGTGACCTGCGGCACGGGCATTGTGCCCAATTCCGAGCGGACTTGGCCAGGGGCGCCACGCCTCTGGGACAGAGGTTCGTGGGGACGGAGAAGCGGATGACGCATTCAGGGCAGACGCCTCACCACCAGGTCCCAGACGGTTTCGGCCAGGAACTCCTTCGGGCCGTGCGGGACCGGGGTCTCGCTGCCGTCGGCGCCCAGCACCACTGCCTCGTTCTCCTCGGACCCGAAGGTCTTGCGCTCGCCCACCTCGTTGACGACGAGGAGGTCGCAGCCCTTGCGCTCGAGCTTGCTACGGCCGTTGGCCAGCACGTCGTCGGTCTCGGCGGCGAATCCGACGATCACCTGGCCGGGGCGGGCGCGGTCGGCCGAGATCTCGGCGAGGATGTCCGGATTCCGCACCAGGACGATGGGCTCGGGGTCCTGGCCGTCCTTCTTCTTGATCTTTCCGGCCGCGTACGTCTGCGGGCGGAAGTCCGCGACCGCCGCCGCCATGACGACCGCGTCGGCGTCGGCCGCCGCCTTCAGGACCGCTTCGCGCAGCTGCACGGCCGTCCCCACGGGGACGACGTCCACGCCGGCCGGGTCCGGCATGCCGGTGTTCGCCGCGACCAGGGTGACCCGGGCGCCGCGCGCGGCCGCGGTACGGGCGAGGGCGTATCCCTGCTTGCCGGAGGAGCGGTTGCCGAGGAAACGGACCGGGTCGAGGGGCTCGCGGGTGCCACCGGCGCTCACGACCACATGTCGGCCCTTGAGGTCGGGCTCGGTGACTCCGCGGGCCAGCACGCGGCGGCAGACCTCGAAGATCTCGGCGGGTTCCGGCAGCCGGCCCTTGCCGGTGTCGACGCCGGTCAGACGGCCGACGGCCGGTTCGATCACCACGGCACCGCGGCGGCGCAGGGTCGCCACGTTCTCCTGGGTGGCCGGGTGCTCCCACATCTCGGTGTGCATGGCGGGTGCGAAGACGACCGGGCAGCGGGCTGTCAGGAGCGTGTTGGTGAGCAGGTCGTCCGCCAGGCCGTGCGCCGCCTTGGCGAGCACGTCGGCGGTGGCCGGGGCCACGACCACGAGGTCGGCGTGCTGCCCGATGCGGACGTGCGGGACCTCGTGGACGTCGTCCCAGACCTCGGTCGAGACGGGATGGCCGGACAGGGCGGACCAGGTGGCGGCGCCCACGAAGTGCAGGGCGGAGGCGGTGGGGACGACGCGGACGTCGTGGCCGGACTCCGTCAGCCGTCTCAGCAGCTCGCAGGCCTTGTACGCGGCGATGCCGCCGCTGACCCCCAGCACGACCTTGGGCTTGTCCACCGTCTCTCCCCGGTTCGGCAACGTACGAGTGCGACCTACGGGACCATCACACACCACAGGCCCGACAGTCGCGCTGCCGGGCCTGTGGATAAGTCAGCGAAAAGCTGAAAGTACTACTGCAACGCCTACTACTGGGCCGGACCTTCGACGGCCTCGGACGTCAGCAGACCCGCGTTGATCTCGCGGAGGGCGATCGAGAGCGGCTTCTCGTGGACGTGGGTGTCCACCAGCGGACCGACGTACTCGAGGAGGCCCTCGCCGAGCTGCGAGTAGTACGCGTTGATCTGGCGGGCCCGCTTGGCCGCGTAGATCACGAGGCTGTACTTCGAGTCGGTGGCCTCGAGGAGCTCGTCGATCGGCGGGTTGATGATGCCCTCGGGCGCGGAGATGGAAGAGGACACGCTCTACCTTCCGATGGATGGGAAAGAATCAGTGTGAATGATCAGGCCTCGATGAGCAGGCACGATCACACGACATCCATCAAGGCTAGCAGCTCGCGCGCCACGTCCTCGACGGAGGTGTTGACCAGGGTCACATCGAACTCGGGTTCCGCCGCCAGTTCGACCTTCGCCGCCTCCAGGCGGCGTGCGATCACCTCGGGCGGCTCGGTGCCCCGTCCGGTGAGCCTGCGCACGAGCTCCTCCCAGGAGGGCGGAGCCAGGAACACGAGCTGGGCGTCCGTCATGGACTCACGGACCTGCCGGGCTCCCTGGAGGTCGATCTCCAGGAGGACGGGCTCACCCGCCTCCAGCCGCTCCAGCACGGCCGCACGCGGCGTGCCGTAGCGGTTGCCGGCGAACTCCGCCCACTCCAGCAGCTCGCCGTTGGCGATCAGCTTGTCCATCTCGTCGTCGGTGACGAAGAAGTAGTGGACGCCGTGCTTCTCGCCGGGGCGGGGCTTGCGGGTCGTCGCCGACACCGAGAGCCAGACCTCGGAATGTTCCTTGCGCATATGGGCGACGACCGTGCTCTTACCGACCCCGGAGGGGCCGGAGAGCACGGTCAGCCGCGGACGTACGTCCGGGGGCTCGGGGGTCGTCCCCCGGAATGTTGCAGCCATGCAGCGATTATTCCAGCAATCCCGGAGTGCCCGGGACCCCGTTCCCGGAGTAACCCCGGTTCAGGAACCGGTGCTGCCGAACTCACGCTCTAGCGAAGCGATCTGGTTGGAGCCGAGGCCGCGTACACGACGGCTCTCGGAGATGCCGAGTCGCTCCATGATCTGCTTGGCGCGGACCTTGCCCACGCCCGGCAGGGACTCGAGCAGGGCGGAGACCTTCATCTTGCCGATGACGTCGTTCTCCTGGCCCTGCTTGATGACCTCGTGGAGAGAGGCGCCGGAGTGCTTGAGTCGATTCTTGACCTCGGCCCGCTCCCGGCGAGCCGCGGCGGCCTTTTCGAGCGCGGCTGCGCGCTGTTCAGGGGTAAGGGGCGGAAGAGCCACGCCTACGTCACCTCGGATGTCGAACTGTCGGATACGGACCGGTGAGGAACCTAGTCGCCCCACACCTGGGGAGCCACGAGCAACACGCTTGCCCGTTGACTCTGCGTCGGAGACTAGCGGCCAAGTCCGCCAGAGTCAGCGAGAACAGCGGAAAAGTCCTGGTCAGCCTCCGTCAGGCCGGACATTCCTGACATACTGCCCCGGATTTGAGGATGTATTCAGACTCAAGCGGGTCTCGAACCTCTCGTCGGAGGACTCGAACGGTGTCGTCGAACATCCGCGCCGACCGTCGTGAACGCTCCGTCCGGTCCTCCGACGACCGCCTCAAGCGGCCGGCTGCGCGGACCGGATCTCGTCCGCGAACCGTTCGACGGAGGCGCGCAGCGCACCGGCGTCCGGCCCGTGCCGCAGCACCCCCCGGCTGACGTTCGGGACGACATTGCGGATCGCCGCTCCGAAGACCCGGGGAAGGTCGGCAGGGGTGGCCCCCTGGGCGCCGACGCCGGGCGCGAGGAGGGGACCGTTGATGTCCAGGTCGTAGGTCGACAGATCGCCCAGTGTGGCCCCGACGACGGCGCCGAAGGACCCCAGGGGCTCCTCCCCGGTGTTCTCGGCGGCCAGGTGGGCCAGCATGGTCGCGCCCACGCTGCGGCCGTCCGCGCGGACGGCGTGCTGGACCTCGCCGCCCTCCGGGTTGGAGGTCAGCGCGAGCACGAACAGGCCCGCGCCGCTCTCACGCGCCAGCGCGATCGCCGGCGAGAGCGAGCCGTAGCCGAGGTACGGCGACACGGTCAGCGCGTCCGAGAACAGCGGGGAGTCCTTGCGCAGGAAGGCCTCGGCGTACGCGGCCATGGTGGAGCCGATGTCACCGCGCTTGGCGTCCATGAGGACCAGGGCGCCGGCCGCGCGGGCCTCCTGCACGGTCGTCTCCAGCACGGCGACCCCGCGCGAGCCGAAGCGCTCGAAGAACGCGCTCTGCGGCTTGAACACGGCGACCCGGTCGGACAGGGCCTCGACGACCGTGCGGCTGAACCGCTCCAGACCTGCCACGTCGTCGTTCAGGCCCCACTCCGTGAGCAGGGACGCGTGCGGGTCGATTCCCACGCACAGCGGGCCGCGCTCGTCCATGGCGCGGCGCAGGCGGGCGCCGAAGGGCTCGGTCATACCGTGGTCTTCCTCACGTCGGCGCCGACCGCGTCGGCGAGGGTGGCGTACGGGCTCGTGCGCAGTCGCGCGGCGAGACCCTTGTGGATGGCGCGGGCCCAGAAGGGACCCGCGTAGACGAAGGCGCTGTAGCCCTGGACCAGCGTGGCACCCGCCAGGATGCGCTGCCAGGCGTCCTCGGCGTTCTCGACGCCCCCGACGCCCACCAGGGTGATCCGGTCGCCCACACGCGCGTACAGGCGCCTGAGGACCTCCAGGGAGCGCTCCTTGAGGGGTGCGCCGGAGAGGCCGCCCGTCTCCTTGACCAGGGAGGGCCCGGACTTCAGACCGAGTCCCTCGCGCGCGATGGTGGTGTTGGTGGCGATGATGCCGTCCAGGCCGAGCTCGACGGCCAGGTCGGCGACCGCGTCGACGTCCTCGTCGGCGAGGTCGGGCGCGATCTTCACCAGGAGCGGGACGCGGCGGTGCGCGACGATCCGGTCGGCGGCCTCACGGACGGCGGTCAGGAGCGGGCGCAGCGCCTCGGTGGCCTGGAGGTTGCGCAGGCCGGGCGTGTTGGGCGACGACACGTTCACGACGAGGTAGTCCGCGAAGGGCGCCAGGCGCTCCGCCGACTTCACGTAGTCGCCGACCGCCTCGGCCTCGGGGACGACCTTGGTCTTGCCGATGTTGACGCCCACGACCGTCTTGAAGACCGGCTCGCGGGACGCCAGCCGGGCCGCGACGGCCAGCGAGCCCTCGTTGTTGAAACCCATGCGGTTGATCAGCGCGCGGTCCTGCACGAGGCGGAACAGCCGCTTCTTGGGGTTGCCCGGCTGGGCCTCCCCCGTCACCGTGCCGATCTCGATGTGGTCGAAGCCCAGCATCGCCATGCCGTCGATCGCGACCGCGTTCTTGTCGAAGCCCGCGGCGAGGCCGAAGGGGCCGTGCATGCGCAGCCCGAAGGCCTCGGTGCGCAGCTCCTTGTACCGGGGGGCGAGGGCGGCCGTGACGAAGGTGCGCAGTACGGGGACGCGGACGGCGAGGCGGATCCAGCGGAAGGCGAGGTAGTGGGCCTTCTCGGGGTCCATGCGCTTGAAGACGAGATTGAAGAAGATCTTGTACATGGTGTCCTCATGAAGAGGGGGACACCGTTTCCGGTGTCCCCCTCAGGGCTGCTAGTCGCGGGCCGCGGTCAGGTGTTCGGCGTGTTCCTGGAGTGAACGCACGCCCACGTCACCGTGGTTGAGGGCGTCGATGCCCTGGACGGCGGCGGCGAGCGCCTGGACCGTCGTCAGGCACGGGACCGACCGCGCCACGGCCGCCGTACGGATCTCGTAGCCGTCGAGGCGGCCGCCGGTGCCGTACGGGGTGTTGACGATCAGGTCGACCTCCCCGTCGTGGATGAGCTGGACGATGGTCTTCTCGCCGTTCGGGCCGGTGCCCTCGGACTGCTTGCGCACGACGGTGGCGTTGATGCCGTTGCGCTTGAGGACCTCGGCGGTGCCGGAGGTGGCGAGCAGCTCGAAGCCGTGGGCGACGAGTTCGCGCGCCGGGAAGATCATCGAGCGCTTGTCGCGGTTGGCGACCGAGATGAACGCGCGTCCCTTGGTCGGGAGCGGGCCGTAGGCCCCTGCCTGCGACTTGGCGTACGCCGTGCCGAAGACGGAGTCGATGCCCATGACCTCGCCGGTGGAGCGCATCTCCGGGCCGAGGACCGTGTCGACGCCGCGGCCGTGGATGTCGCGGAAGCGCGACCACGGCATGACGGCCTCCTTGACGGAGATCGGGGCGTCCAGCGGGAGTTCGCCGCCGTCGCCGTTGGCAGGGAGCAGGCCCTCGGCGCGCAGTTCGGCGACGGTCGCGCCCAGCGAGATCCGGGCGGCGGCCTTGGCGAGCGGCACCGCGGTCGCCTTCGAGGTGAAGGGGACGGTCCGGGACGCGCGCGGGTTGGCCTCCAGGACGTAGAGGATGTCGCCGGCCATCGCGAACTGGATGTTGATCAGGCCCCGGACGCCCACCCCGCGCGCGATGGCCTCCGTGGAGGCCCGCAGGCGCTTGATGTCGAAGCCGCCCAGGGTGATCGGCGGCAGCGCGCACGCCGAGTCGCCGGAGTGGATGCCGGCCTCCTCGATGTGCTCCATCACGCCGCCGAGGTAGAGCTCCTCGCCGTCGTAGAGGGCGTCGACGTCGATCTCGATCGCGTCGTCCAGGAAGCGGTCGACCAGGACCGGCCGCGAGGGGCTGATCTCGGTCGACTCGGCGATGTAGGACTCCAGGCGGGTCTCGTCGTAGACGATCTCCATGCCGCGCCCGCCGAGGACGTAGGAGGGCCGTACGAGGACCGGGTAGCCGATCTCGTCCGCGATGGCCTTGGCGCCCGCGAAGGTGGTGGCGGTGCCGTGCTTGGGGGCGGGCAGGCCCGCCTCGGCGAGGACCCGGCCGAAGGCTCCGCGGTCCTCGGCGGCGTGGATCGCCTCGGGCGAGGTGCCCACGATCGGCACGCCGTTGTCCTTGAGCGCCTGCGCCAGGCCCAGCGGGGTCTGGCCGCCGAGCTGGACGATGACGCCCGCGACCGGCCCGGCCTGCTGCTCCGCGTGGACGATCTCCAGGACGTCCTCCAGCGTGAGCGGCTCGAAGTACAGCCGGTCGGAGGTGTCGTAGTCGGTGGAGACGGTCTCCGGGTTGCAGTTGACCATCACCGTCTCGTACCCGGCGTCCGACAGCGCGAAGGACGCGTGCACGCAGGAGTAGTCGAACTCGATGCCCTGGCCGATGCGGTTCGGACCGGAGCCCAGGATGATCACCGCGGGCTTCTCGCGCGGGGCGACCTCGCTCTCCTCGTCGTAGGAGGAGTAGAAGTACGGCGTCTTCGCGGCGAACTCGGCCGCGCAGGTGTCGACGGTCTTGTAGACCGGGCGCACGCCCAGCGCGTGCCGCACCTCGCGCACCACGTCCTCGCGCAGACCGCGGATCTCGGCGATCTGCTGGTCGGAGAAGCCGTGCCGCTTGGCCTCGGCGAGCAGGTCGGCGTCCAGGCGGTCGGCGGCGGCAAGCTCGTCCGCGACCTCCTTGATCAGGAAGAGCTGGTCGACGAACCAGGGGTCGATCTTCGTGTACTCGAAGACCTCCTCGGGCGTGGCGCCGGCGCGGATGGCCTGCATGACGGTGTTGATCCGGCCGTCGGTGGGCCGTACGGACTCCTCCAGGAGGGCAGTCTTGTCGCCGGGCTCGCCGACGAAGGTGAACTGGCTGCCCTTCTTCTCCAGGGAGCGCAGCGCCTTCTGGAAGGCCTCGGTGAAGTTGCGGCCGATCGCCATGGCCTCGCCGACCGACTTCATGGTCGTCGTGAGGGTGGAGTCGGCGGAGGGGAACTTCTCGAAGGCGAACCGCGGGGCCTTGACGACCACATAGTCGAGCGTCGGCTCGAAGGAGGCCGGGGTCTGCTCGGTGATGTCGTTCGGGATCTCGTCCAGCGTGTAGCCGACGGCGAGCTTCGCGGCGATCTTGGCGATCGGGAAGCCGGTCGCCTTGGAGGCGAGCGCGGACGACCGCGACACGCGCGGGTTCATCTCGATGACGATCACCCGGCCGTCCTCGGGGTTCACCGCGAACTGGATGTTGCAGCCGCCGGTGTCGACGCCGACCTCACGGATGATCGCGATGCCGACGTCACGCAGCACCTGGTACTCGCGGTCGGTGAGCGTCATGGCGGGCGCGACGGTGATCGAGTCACCGGTGTGCACACCCATGGGGTCGAAGTTCTCGATGGAGCAGACGACCACGACGTTGTCGTGCTTGTCGCGCATCAGCTCCAGTTCGTACTCCTTCCAGCCGAGGATGGACTCCTCCAGGAGCACCTCGGTGGTCGGCGAGAGGGTCAAGCCCTGGCCGGCGATGCGGCGCAGCTCCTCCTCGTCGTGCGCGAAGCCGGAGCCGGCGCCGCCCATGGTGAAGGACGGGCGGACGACGACCGGGTAGCCGCCGAGGGTCTCGACGCCCTGGAGGACGTCGTCCATGGAGTGGCAGATGACCGAGCGGGCGGACTCGCCGTGCCCGATCTTCTTGCGGACCTCCTCGACGACGTCCTTGAACAGGTCGCGGTCCTCGCCCTTGTTGATGGCCTCGACGTTGGCGCCGATCAGCTCGACGCCGTACTTGTCGAGGGTGCCGGCCCCGTGCAGCGAGATCGCCGTGTTGAGGGCCGTCTGGCCGCCCAGGGTGGGCAGCAGGGCGTCGGGGCGCTCCTTGGCGATGATCTTCTCGACGAACTCCGGGGTGATCGGCTCGACGTAGGTGGCGTCGGCGATCTCCGGGTCGGTCATGATCGTCGCCGGGTTGGAGTTGACGAGGATGACGCGCAGGCCCTCGGCCTTGAGCACGCGGCACGCCTGGGTGCCGGAGTAGTCGAACTCGGCGGCCTGGCCGATGACGATCGGGCCGGAGCCGATGACCAGGACGGACTGGATATCGGTGCGCTTAGGCACGCTGGCCCTCCATCAGGGATACGAAGCGGTCGAACAGGTAGGCGGCGTCGTGCGGGCCCGCTGCCGCTTCGGGGTGGTACTGGACGGAGAAGGCCGGCTGGTCGAGCAGCTGGAGCCCCTCCACGACGTCGTCGTTCAGGCACACGTGGGAGACCTCGGCGCGGCCGAACTTGGTCTCGCTGACCTTGTCGAGCGGCGCGTCCACAGCGAACCCGTGGTTGTGCGCGGTGACCTCGACCTTGCCGGTGGTCCGGTCCTGCACGGGCTGGTTGATGCCCCGGTGCCCGTACTTCAGCTTGTAGGTGCCGAAGCCGAGGGCCCGCCCGAGGATCTGGTTGCCGAAGCAGATGCCGAACAGGGGCGTCCTGCGCTCCAGCACGGCGGACATGAGCGCGACCGGGCCGTCGGCGGTCGCCGGGTCGCCGGGGCCGTTGGAGAAGAACACACCGTCCGGCTCGACGGCGTAGACCTCGTCTACGCTCGCCGTCGCCGGCAGCACGTGCACCTCGATGCCCCGCTCGGCCATGCGGTGCGGGGTCATGCCCTTGATGCCGAGGTCGATCGCGGCGACGGTGAACTTCTTCTCGCCGACCGCGGGGACGACGTAGGTCTCCTCGGTGGCGACCTCCTCGTACAGCGAGGCGCCCTTCATGTGCGGCTGGGCCTGCACACGCGCGACGAGCTCGGACTCGGCGGCGATCGCCTCGCCGGAGAAGACCCCGGCGCGCATGGAGCCGCGCTCGCGCAGGTGGCGGGTGAGGGCGCGGGTGTCGATGCCGGAGATCCCGACGATGCCCTGCGCGACCAGCTCGTCGTCCAGGGAGCGCTTGGCGCGCCAGTTGGACGGCACGCGCGCGGGGTCGCGCACCACGTACCCGGAGACCCAGATGCGGCGGGACTCGTCGTCCTCGTCGTTCCAGCCGGTGTTGCCGATCTGCGGGGCGGTCGCGACGACGATCTGCCGGGCGTACGACGGGTCGGTCAGGGTCTCCTGGTAGCCGGTCATGCCGGTGGAGAACACGGCCTCGCCGAAGGTCTCCCCCACGGCCCCGTAGGCACGGCCGCGGAAGATCCGGCCGTCCTCCAGGACGAGTACCGCGGGAGTTTTCGAGGCTCCCCTTGTGGAGGTCGTCATCGTGCGCCTTCCGTTTCCGTCTTGTTGATCATGGAGTTAATGGCGTCGACCCAGTCGGTGTGCTCGGCCGCGTGGTCCGAGCGGAACCCCGAGTCGATCAGTCGCTCGCCGTGGGCCCAGGTCACGACGAGGAGTCCGCCCTCGGTCAGGACCTTGCCGGCGATGCCCTTGCCGAGCACGGCCTCCCGCAGGGCCTCGCGCGGGATGAAGAAGTCGGTCGCTCCGGGGCGTACGACGTCCAGGCCCGCGTCCGTCAGCGTGAGCTCGACCCGGCTGCGGGTGCCGAGGCCGTGGGCCACGATCCGGTCGAGCCACTGCCCCGCGGTCGTGGAGCCGTGGTAGCGGCCGCTCATGCTCAGTCTCGCCGGGCCGGGGTCGTCCGGCGCGCCGGGCAGCTCGGGCAGGTCGCCCTGGAGCGTGCCGCGCCACTTCCAGCCCTCGCGCATCAGCCAGTAGACGAGCGCGACGAAGAGGGCGAGGCCGACGAGCCAGCCGATGCGGGCGGCCCAGTCGGTGACCTCGGCCGACTTCTTCTCGGCTGCTAGACCGGCGGCCAGCAGGGTTTCAGATGTCACGTGAGCTTCCCGTCGACGAGCGTGGCCTTGCCCCGGAGCCACGTGTGCGTGACACGGCCCGGCAGCTCACGCCCCTCGTAGGGAGTGTTGCGGCTGCGCGAGGCGAAGCCCGCGGGGTCCACGGAGCCACGGTATTCCGTGTCGACCAGCGTGAGGTTGGCGGGCTCACCAGCCGAGACGGGACGGCCGTGCCCGGCGGCCTGCCCGATGCGGGCGGGCGCGGTGGACATGCGCTCGGCGACCCCGGCCCAGTCGAGGAGCCCGGTGTCCACCATGGTCTCCTGCACCACTGACAACGCGGTCTCCAGGCCGACCATCCCCATGGCGGCGGCGGCCCACTCGCAGTCCTTGTCCTCGTGCGGGTGCGGGGCGTGGTCGGTGGCGACGATGTCGATGGTGCCGTCGGCCAGGGCCTCGCGCAGGGCGTGCACGTCCCGCTCGGTGCGCAGCGGCGGGTTCACCTTGTAGACCGGGTTGTACGTCCGTACCAGCTCGTCGGTGAGGAGCAGGTGGTGCGGGGTGACCTCGGTGGTGACGTCGATGCCGCGGGACTTGGCCCAGCGCACGATCTCGACGGACCCGGCGGTCGACAGGTGGCAGATGTGGACGCGGGAGCCGACGTGCTCGGCGAGCAGGACGTCCCGGGCGATGATCGACTCCTCGGCCACCGCGGGCCAGCCTCCGAGGCCCAGCTCGGCGGAGACGATGCCCTCGTTCATCTGGGCGCCCTCGGTGAGCCGCGGCTCCTGGGCGTGCTGGGCGACGACCCCGCCGAAGGCCTTCACGTACTCCAGCGCGCGCCGCATGATCACGGCGTCGTCGACGCACTTGCCGTCGTCGGAGAAGACGGTGACACCGGCGGCCGACTCGTGCATGGCGCCGAGCTCGGCGAGCTTCTTGCCCTCCAGGCCGACGGTGACGGCGCCGATGGGCTGCACGTCGCAGTAGCCGTGCTCCTGGCCGAGCCGGTACACCTGCTCCACCACGCCGGCGGTGTCGGCGACCGGGAAGGTGTTGGCCATGGCGAACACGGCCGTGTAGCCGCCGCTCGCCGCCGCGCGCGTGCCGGTGAGCACGGTCTCGGAGTCCTCGCGGCCCGGCTCGCGCAGATGGGTGTGCAGGTCGACCAGGCCCGGCAGGAGCACCTTGCCGGCCGCCTCGACGACCTCGGCGCCCTCGGCGGACAGCCCCGCGCCGACCGCCTCGATGACGGCGCCGTCGATCAGGACGTCCTGCGGCTCGCCGCCGAGGACCTTCGCACCGCGGATCAGGATCTTGCTCATGGGTCTTACTTCTCCTCGATACGGGTGTGAGAGGCGGCGGGCTCGTTCCCACCGAGCAGCAGGTACAGCACGGCCATCCGGATGGAGACGCCGTTGGTGACCTGCTCGACCACGGTGCAGCGGTCGGAGTCGGCGACCTCGGCGGTGATCTCCATGCCGCGGACCATCGGGCCGGGGTGCATCACGATGGCGTGCTCCGGCATCCGCGCCATGCGGTCGCCGTCCAGGCCGTAGCGCCGCGAGTACTCGCGCTCGGTCGGGAAGAACGCGGCGTTCATGCGCTCGCGCTGGACGCGCAGCATCATCACCGCGTCGGACTTGGCGAGCGTGCTGTCCAGGTCGTACGAGACCTCGCAGGGCCAGGTCTCGACGCCGACCGGCACCAGGGTGGGCGGGGCGACGAGCGTGACCTCGGCGCCGAGGGTGTGCAGCAGGTCGACGTTGGAGCGGGCGACGCGGCTGTGCAGGACGTCCCCGACGAGCGTGATGCGCTTGCCCGAGAGATCCTGTCCGATCCCGGCGTCCCGCCCGACGAGCCGGCGGCGCATGGTGAACGCGTCCAGCAGGGCCTGCGTCGGGTGCTGGTGGGTGCCGTCACCGGCGTTGATGACGGCCGCGTCGATCCAGCCGGAGTTGGCGAGGCGGTACGGCGCCCCGGAGGCGCCGTGCCGGATGACGACGGCGTCGACACCCATGGCCTCCAGGGTCTGGGCGGTGTCCTTGAGGGACTCGCCCTTGGACACGCTGGAGCCCTTGGCGGTGAAGTTGATGACGTCCGCCGACAGACGCTTCTCGGCGGCCTCGAAGGAGATACGCGTGCGCGTGGAGTCCTCGAAGAAGAGGTTGACGATCGTGCGGCCGCGCAGGGTCGGCAGCTTCTTGATCGGCCGGTCGGCGACCCGGGCCATCTCCTCGGCGGTGTCGAGGATCAGGACGGCGTCGTCGCGGGTGAGGTCGGCGGCCGAGATGAGATGACGCTGCATCTGTCAGGCTCCGTAAGGCAGTTCAGGTATCGGGAGGATCCGGGCAGGTGAGGGCACACCGAAAAGGTGCCCCGGCACTCCTGCTGCTAGGTCTGCTTCACACCGAGCAGCACGGTGTCGCGACCGTCCTCCTCGACGAGCTGGACCTTGACCGTCTCCCGCAACGACGTGGGGAGGTTCTTGCCGACGTAGTCGGCGCGGATGGGCAGTTCGCGGTGGCCTCTGTCGACGAGCACCGCGAGCTGCACCGCGCGGGGCCGCCCGATGTCGTTCAGGGCGTCCAGGGCGGCGCGGATGGTGCGGCCGGAGAAGAGCACGTCGTCGACGAGGACGACCAGGCGGCCGTCGATGCCGTCACCGGGGATCTCGGTGCGGGCCAGCGCACGCGGCGGGTGCATGCGCAGATCGTCGCGGTACATGGTGATGTCGAGCGAACCGACCGGAATCCTGCGGTCGGTGATCTCCTCCAGCTTCGCGGCGAGCCGCTGGGCGAGGAAGACGCCCCGGGTGGGAATGCCGAGGAGTACCACGTCGTCGGCGCCCTTGGCGCGTTCGACGATCTCGTGGGCGATGCGGGTCAGCACGCGCGCGATGTCGGGGCCTTCGAGAACGGGCCGGGCATCGGACGCCTGGATGTCGGAAGTGTCCTGCTTGTCCATACGAAACGGACCTCCTTCTCCGCCTCACGGGACGGACCTTAAAGGACGTCGGATTTGCGCCATCCACCGTAGCAGGCCGGAACGAGGCCCCGGTTCACCCCCTTGGCCCAATCAGCCACCACTCTCACGGAAGAGTCGGTGTGGACCATTCGGCTTGACGCAGAAGAGTCACGCTGCGTAACCTCACAGTGAGTTACCAGACGCGCGGCTCGAAACCACTGGGGCCGCGTCGATCCAGTGTCCGGGGAGCTATATGTCCAGCGAATACGCCAAACAGCTCGGGGCCAAGCTCCGGGCCATCCGCACCCAGCAGGGCCTTTCCCTCCACGGTGTCGAGGAGAAGTCCCAGGGACGCTGGAAGGCGGTCGTGGTCGGTTCGTACGAGCGCGGCGACCGCGCGGTGACCGTGCAGCGTCTCGCCGAGTTGGCGGATTTCTACGGCGTCCCGGTGCAGGAGCTGCTGCCCGGCACCACTCCGGGCGGGGCCGCCGAGCCCCCGCCGAAGCTGGTCCTGGACCTGGAGCGGCTGGCCCACGTCCCGGCCGAGAAGGCCGGCCCCCTCCAGCGCTACGCCGCGACGATCCAGTCCCAGCGCGGTGACTACAACGGCAAGGTGCTCTCGATCCGCCAGGACGACCTGCGCACACTCGCCGTCATCTACGACCAGTCGCCCTCGGTCCTCACCGAGCAGCTGATCAGCTGGGGCGTGCTGGACGCGGACGCGCGTCGCGCGGTGTCCCACGAGGAGAGCTGAGCCGCTCCCAGCCTCAGCAGAAACGTGCCGCCGGGGTGGCCGGAACTTCACGGTTCCGGCTCCTTCATCGGCTCGGCCAGTTCGATGAGCTCGTCCAAGGAGTCAGCCAGATAGGTTTCATTCTCCAGACCAATCGCAACGGCCGCCCGGAAC
>NZ_JBEXQX010000025.1:0-120586 GCF_040612795.1 Streptomyces sp. NPDC006335 | reverse complement strand
TCCTCCGCCTTGCAGCTGCACGCACCAGACCCCGCTCGGCTCGGCCGAAACGCACCGCACCTCACGGCCGACCTGATCCAAACGACAGGGCCTAGCCCCGAAGGAGAGCTGCCGCTTCGGGCGTCCCGTTGAGCAGGACGGCAGGGCTAACGACAGCACGCTGCCTGGCCGGAGCCCCGCCGGGCCACCGCGTGTTTGCCTGGCCGAGTCCGCCTCGTGCCACCGTGTGCCTGTCTGGCCGAGTCCGCCTCGTGCCACCGTGTGCCTGCCTGCCTGCCTGCCTGCCTGCCTGCCTGCCTGCCTGGCCGAGCCCGCCTCGTGCCACCGCGTCTCTGCCTGGCCGAGCCCCGCCATGCCACCCCACCAGGACAGACCTCGGCGCTGGGCCTCCTGGCACTCGTTCTCGCGGTCATGTGCGTGGCGCCGAACGGATCCCGTCGACCTGCCGTCGTCTTCCGTGAGCGGTCCCTCTCCTCGCCGCCGGTTCACCTGGCTGAAACCTTGACGCACACCATCCGCCCTGGGCACACTGCGCGGAATACGATTTCCCAGCGTGTCTCGAGGGCAGGCATGAGGACTTCCACCGATCTCCAGCCGTCCCCCGGCGGCACCGACAACGCGCAACACGACCACGTCAACACGGCCGCACGTGGCCTTCGACCGCGCACGCATGCGGGTCTTTCTTCCTCGTCCTCGTCCCGCCCGCGTACCCACACGGCGCTCGCGGTCGAGAGCCCCCCGCACCCCAGGGAAGGCGCGGTGACACAGAAAACACGTCGGCGCGAAGTGCCCGACGCGTCGACGCCGACGGTCGCCGGCAACCGTGCGCGCCGAGCTCTCCTCCGGGAGCGGCCGCAGAGCCGGGCCCTCAACAGCACTTGTCCGACCGAATCCGTATACGGGCCGTCGCCCACCCCGTGGCGCACCCGTCGCGCGGCCCCCGACCGCACACGCCCCGAGCCGTTACGCGATGCCGCAGCCGCACGCGTCACCACAGGAGTCCGTTCCGCACCACCCCGAACGACAAGAACAAGAAGAGGACCATGACCGTCTACCGAAGACTCATGTCAAAGGCGACAGTCGCCGCACTGTGTGCGCCGGCGGTCGTGCTCGCATCGCTCGTTCTCATCCCCGCGCAGGAGGCCTACGCCGCGGGCACGACCTACTACGTGAGCACGAGCGGCAGCGACAGCAACGCCGGTACCAGCACCACCGCGCCCTGGCGCTCCCTGAGCAAGGTGAACTCCACGACCTTCCAGCCCGGCGACACCATCCGCTTCGAGGCCGGGGACAGTTGGACCGGACAACTGTGGCCGAAGGGCTCCGGCGCCGACGGCTCCCCGATCTCCATCGACAGCTACGGAACGGGTGCCAAGCCGAAGATCGCCGGACAGGGCACCGTCGGTGACGCGGTGCGGCTGAACAACCAGCAGTACTGGGAAATCCGCCACCTCGACGTGTCGAACGCGGTACCCACGGGGACGAGCGACGGTTCGAAACTCGGCGACTTCCGCGGCATCGGCGTGCACGGTGACAACGGCCAGACCCTGCACCACTTCGTGATCGACTCGGTGGACGTGCACGACGTCACCGGTGAGGTCAAGTGGGTCGGCGGCAGCACCGCCGACAACAAGCCGGGCATCACCTTCCAGCAGGGCTGGGACCGCTCCAAGGACACCGGCGGCATCGCCTTCCTCACCGGCGTCCAGGACATCACTGCGCCCGGCGCCCCCACGGTCCTCGACGGCATCACCGTGGAGAACTCCACCATCAAGAACACCTCGTTCAGCGGGATCGTCACGAAGCAGTACGCCGGTGACGCGCCCGGTGCCGTCTTCACCGGCTGGGGCAAGCGAGCCACTGCCACCGACTCGCGGTTCACGCCGTACACCAACGTCACGTTCCGCGGCAACTACATCACGCAGGCGAACACGCCCTTCGGCTGCAACGGCATCTACCTCACCGGCACCCGGGGCGGACTCGTCGAGGGCAACGTGATCGACCGGGTCGGCGTCTCCGGCGTCGAGACCAACATGGCCGACAGCGTCACCGTCCAGCACAACGAGATCATGGGCACCCACCTCTCGTCGGGCGGCGCCGACCAGAACGCCCTGGATCCCGACATCGGCACCACCAACCAGCTGTTCCAGTACAACTACCTGCACGACAACGGCGACGGCGTCCTGCTCTGCGCATGCAACTCCAGCGTCCAGTTCGGCAGCGTGGTGCTCCGCTACAACGTCATCACCGGCAGCACGCGGTGGAACCTCCACTTGTCGCAGACGGGCGGCACGGTGGCGAACATCTACAACAACACCTTCGCCAACACCAGTTCGACGAACATGGTGACCGGCGGCGTCTCCGGCAAGGCCACGCTGACCAACAACCTGTTCGTCTCCGGGCAGTCCGCGCCCACGTTCGTACAAAAGTCGACCATCATCTACAACAAGAACGGCTACTCGGACAACCTGACGACCGTGCCCACGTCGGACGCGAACGCCGTGGTCGGCGCTCCGATGTTCGTCAACTCTTCCGTCACGGGGCCCTACGGCGACGAGAACGGCCCGAGGCTCGGCACGGCGGCGAACTTCGCGCTCCAGTCGGGATCGGTGTTCGTCGACGCCGGAGCCACGGTCACCGGCAACGGAGGCCTCGACAACGCCGGGTCTCCTGTGCCGATCGGGAACGGCCCGGAGATCGGCGCCCTCGAACGCGGCGCGCCCAACATCGCCTTCTCGGACACCTTCGACAACCTGGCCACCGGCACGCTCGCCGACGGGACCAACGGCTGGCGGGTCACCTCGACCAACAACGACATCTCCGTCGTGGACACCCCGTCCGCCACCGACAAGAGCGTCCGGCTGACCCGCACCGTCGACGGCGGCGGCACCGACGGCACCAACCTTGCCCGGCTGTTCAGCACCCCGATGCAGGGCCTGGTGACCATCGACGCACAGGTGATGCGCAACGACTCGCAGGCCGGCTGGTTCGGACTGCCCTACGTGTACAACGCCAGCGGTGTCCAAGCCGTCAGCGTCGCGTTCGCCCGCGGCCAGATCCACGCGTACCAGGGAACCACCGACACGGTGGTCGGTACGTACACCAACGGCAAGTGGTACCGGGTCACGCTCACCGTGGACACCGTCAACCAGCGCTTCGACCTGGACGTCGACGGCCACCGTGTGCTGACCGATGCCGCGTTCCGCACCTCGATGCCGGGGATCGCGAAGATCGCGTGGTACTCGAACGGGGGCGAGCGCGGAGCGGTGAACGTGGACGACGTCCGGATCTCGCGGGGCACCGGATTCGGCCAGTGACAGATCCCGTCCGCTGACATTCGCGTATGAAAATCAGCTCTGCCGGATCTCGGTCGATCCGGCAGAGCTGATTTCCGTGCTGCTCAGTGCGGTGAAATCTGTCGCATCACTGTGCTGACCACCGGCACATAGAACGTGGTGATGCCAGCCAGATTGGGATGCGTTCCCGACCCGTCCGTGCCGGGGAATCCGTTCACGAGGTCGTCGAATGTGTATGTCGCTCTCTGGGCGTCATCACGTGTGTCGAACGTGGTGTCCCCGAAAACATCGGCGACGGCGACATCCTCCTTCCGGCAGGTCCGCAACGTCACCTCGCGCAATGCCATCTGTGTGTCCCAGTCCCGCGAACCGAGTTTGTGGGCGGAGATGTACACGATGGAGGCGGTCGGCCACCTCTGCTTCATCACGCTGAGCGTCCTCTCCAACTCATCCGCGTAAATGCCCACGTCATAGGCTCGATCTCTGAAGATCGACTGGGCGTCGTTGGTGCCGCCGTCGAAGATGACGAAGTCGGGCGCGACGCCGGTCGCCCCTTCGACCTGTGCGAGTATCTGCCCGCCGGAAGCGTGTGGGTCGGCGCCGATCGTGGCACCGTTACGCGCGAACTTCGTGAGAATCATCCCTTCCTGTTCGGCAACGAAGTCAGCGAAACTTCTCGGATACGCATGCCCGTGCACAATACTGTCGCCGAAGGCGTAGACGCTCTTGCCCTTCAACCTGCCGGCCAACCCATCGGTCACATCAATCTCCTGACGGCTGCGGTGATTTATGGATCGATTTAATCAGGACATTGACCTGTTCGACCAGAAGACATATCTTACACAACTAGTAAGCGCTTACTATGGCGAAACGGAGTACTTCAGTTCATGAGTGCAAACAACACGGGGCTGCCTGGAGGCGTCGCCGTCTCACATCTCTCGGTGTACGACTGGCCGGCCGCCGACGGAGCGTGCGGCGGCACCCCCCACATGCACCTGGCCTGCTCGGAGGCTTACGTCGTCACCGGCGGGCGCGGGACCGTGCAGACGCTGACCGCGTCCGGGTACGAGGAGACTCCGCTCCAGGCGGGAACCGTCGCCTGGTTCACGCCGGGCACCATTCACCGGCTGGTCAACGAAGGTGATCTGCGGATCACCGTACTGATGCAGAACAGCGGGCTGCCGGAGGCGGGGGACGCCGTCCTCACGCTCCCTCCGGAGTACCTGACCGATCCCGAGACGTACGCGCGCGCCACCGCCATCCCCGCCGACGCGCCCGAGGCGGAGCAGGAGCGTGTCGCCCGGGCGCGGCGGGACCTGGCCCTGGAGGGCTACCGGGCACTGTGCGCGGCCGAGGGACCGCAGGCCCTGGCCGAGTTCCACCGGGCCGCCGCCGCGCTCGTACGGCCGCGCATCGCCGAGTGGCGCGAGCGGTGGCGACAGGGCGCCGAGGCCTCCGCGGCGGCCACCGGGGTGCAGCTCGACTCGCTGGAGCGGGGGGAGTTCCCGCACCTCGCCGATGCCGTCGTACGGTCCGAACTACCCGCTGCCCACGGGAAGTTCGGGATGTGCGGACGGCTCGACGTCTACGGGAACTGATGTGACGCGCGGCCGGTGACGCGCGGCCGCGCCCGCACGACCCGAGCAGGCGCGTGCCGTGCGGGTCGACCTGTCGATGCCGGGCCCGGGAGCGCGATCAGGCGCAGGCGGCGACGGGTCCGTCCCGGGTCGGCGCATGCCCCGACGGCAGGGCCCCGGCGGTCACCGACGCGGGCGGCGCCTAGGAGGACGGCTCAGCCGTGGATTCCCGCCAGATGACCCGGAACATCGGTTCCGTGTTCGTCTCGGGCACGGTGTCGAGTAAACCCGCGATGAGCTTGGCCATGGCCTCTCGGCCGAGGCGTTCGAAGTCCACGTCGACGGTGGTCAGGGAGGGGGTCATGAACTGACCGAGAGCGTCGTTGTCCCAGCCGGTCACGCTGACGTCCCCCGGCACGTCCCAGCCGCGCTCCGCGGCGCCCCGGATGACGCCGGTGGCGACGAGGTCGTTGGCCGCTATCACCGCGGTCGGGCGGGCGCGGCTCGGAAGCGACCTGATCGCCTCGGTGCCGGACTCGCCGGACCAGTCGCCGTCGAAGACTCCGACGGACTCCAGCCCGAGGCGTTCGACCGTGTCGAGGTAACTCTGCTTGCGGGCCCTCGCCGAAGCGAACTGCGCGTCGCCCGCCACGTGCAGGAACCGCGAGTGCCCGAGCTCCGCCAAGTGCTCGATCATCCGCACGATCGGCGTGGCGTCGGCCAGTTGACCGATGACGCGCATCTCGTCGTCGAAGTCGGCCGAGATCACCACGGTCGTCCTCTGATGCAGCTTGTTCTCCACCGAGGGGAGGACCGGGGCGAGCGACAGGATGCCCTCGAACTGCCCCGAGTCGGCGAGTTCCAGCAGGCGCTCACTCCTCGCCCGTATGCCGCCCCCCGCGCTCACGACGTCCACGAAGTAGCCCGCGGCCTGTGCCTGCGCGGTGGCCCCCGCCAGCATGCGCGAGGGGTTGAACGCCATGGCGGGCATGAGGATCGCCAGCCGGCCGGTCTTCCGTGTCCGCATGGACCGTGCCACCAGGTTGGGGCGGTAGTCCAGTTCCCTGATCGCCTTCTCGACGCGTTCCAGGGTCGTCGGCTTCAGTCCGCCGTTGAACCGCAGATACCGCGACACCGTCTGGGGAGACACCCCGGCCAGCCGCGCCACATCGGTGATCGTCGGCCGTCGTTGCGCCGTGTCAGCGCCGTCCATCCGCTTCTCCCACCCATCCGCCAACGTTCGGTGAAGTCAGAGACTACACACCCTTGACGCAAAAAGTGATCGTTCACTATGGTCCTGGCATCCCCACAGAGTGAACGATCACTTTTCGGGTGACGCGGGGCCCGGGACGGGCCCGCACCACTGTGTTTCCGATGCCGCCGCTCAAGGGAGCAGTGCCGTGAGCTCCATCAACGAACTACGCCGGCTGCGCGGGTCCCAACGGGGCGCGCGTCAGCAGAACAAGGCGGCGTTCTTCTTCCTCCTGCCGTGGTTCCTCGGGCTGTTCGGGATCACTCTCGGCCCGATGCTGGCCTCGCTCTACCTCAGCTTCACCAAGTACAACCTGCTCCAGCCGCCGCAGTTCAGCGGGCTCGACAACTGGACCCGGATGCTCCACGACGAGCGGCTGCACCAGTCGCTCAAGGTGACCTTCACCTACGTCCTGGTCTCCGTCCCGCTGCAACTGGCGCTGGCCCTGGGGCTCGCCCTGCTGCTGGACAGGGGAGTGCGGGGTCTGGCGTTCTACCGCTCCGTCTTCTACCTGCCGTCACTGATCGGCGGCAGCGTGGCGATCGCGGTGCTGTGGCGCACGCTCTTCGGGACGACCGGCCTGGTGAACAAGGGGCTCGGGGTGTTCGGCCTCCATGGGCAGGGCTGGATCTCGGAACCCTCGACCGCGCTGTCGACCCTCATCGTCCTGAACGTATGGACGTTCGGCTCACCCATGGTGATCTTCCTGGCCGGTCTGCGTCAGATCCCGACCTCCTTCTACGAGGCGGCCTCCGTCGACGGCGCGTCGCGCTGGCGCCAGTTCCGCAGCATCACGATCCCGCTGCTGACACCGATCATCTTCTTCAACCTGGTGCTGCAGATCATCCACGCCTTCCAGACGTTCACCCAGGCCTTCGTGGTCTCGGGCGGCACCGGAGGCCCCGCCGACTCCACGCTCTTCTACTCGCTCTACCTCTACCAGCGCGGCTTCGGACACTTCGACATGGGTTACGCGTCCGCGCTCGCGTGGGTCCTGCTGCTCATCGTCGCGCTCTTCACCGCCGTCAACTTCTGGGCCTCAAAGTACTGGGTGTTTTACGATGACTGACCGCGCCGTAGCCGTACCCCCCTCGCCCCCCGTCGCCCCCTCGCCCCCCGCCGTCCGGTCACCCACGGCGAGCCGCGCCCAGCGCAGGATCCGCCCCCTCCTCAAGCACCTCCTGCTCGCCGGCTGTGCCCTGCTGATGCTGTACCCCGTCCTGTGGATGGTCGTCAGCTCCGTGCGCCCCAACAGCGAGATCTTCCGCAACGCCGGCCTCGCCCTGACGCACCTGCGGGTGGAGAACTACAGCAACGGCTGGAACGCCTTCTCCCAACCGTTCAGCCACTTCCTGATCAACTCGCTGATCGTCGTGACCGGCGCGATCCTCGGCAACCTCTTCGCCTGCTCCCTGGCCGCCTACGCGTTCGCCAGGCTGGAGTTCCGGGCCAAGCGCCTGTGGTTCGCCATCATGCTCGTCACGATCATGCTGCCGGTCCACGTGATCATCGTTCCGCAGTACGTCCTGTTCTCGCAGCTCGGCTGGGTCAACACCTTCCTGCCGCTGATCGTGCCGAAGTTCCTGGCGACCGACGCCTTCTTCATCTTCCTGATGGTGCAGTTCATCCGCGGCATCCCGCGGGAGATCGACGAGGCCGCACGGATCGACGGCGCGGGCCACCCGCGGATCTTCTTCCACGTCATCCTGCCGCTGATGGTCCCCGCGCTGGCGACCACCGCGATCTTCACCTTCATCTGGACCTGGAACGACTTCTACACCCAGCTCATCTACCTCACGGACCCGGACAAGTACACGACCCCCCTCGCGCTGCGGGCCTTCGTCGACCAGCAGAGCGCGACGGACTGGGGTTCGGTGTTCGCCATGAGCGTGGTGTCGCTCGCACCCGTCTTCCTCGTCTTCCTCGCCGGACAGCGCTTCCTGCTGCGAGGCATCGCGACCACCGGCGGCAAGTAACCCGGGGGCCACTGCCGGACATGCGGGGGCGACCGGGCCACGGCCGCCCGGAAGCACCGCAGCCATCCCTCTCACCCACACTCCACGCACAGGAGAAGCACATGGAAGCCAGCCCCTTCAGACGCGTCGCGATCGGAGCGGTCGCCTCTCTCTCGCTCGTACTGACCGCCTGCTCCGGCACCGGCAGCGACTCCCCGGCCAAGCTCAGTGACAAGCCGGTCACCCTCCGCCTCACCTACTGGGGAGCGGACGCCCGCGCCAAGCTCACCGACGAAGCCATCGCGGCGTTCGAGAAGAAGTACCCGAAGATCAAGGTCAAGGGCCAGTACAAGGACTGGAACGGCTACTGGGACGCGCTCGCCACCTCGACCGCGGCCAAGGACTCGCCCGACGTCGTCCAGATGGACGAGCTCTACCTCTCGTCGTACGCGGACCGCGGAGCGCTGTACGACCTCGGCAAGGCGAAGAAGTTCGTCGACACCTCGCAGTTCGACGCCAAGGCCCTCGCCACGGGACAGGTCGACGGTACGCAGTACGCGCTTCCCGTCGGTATCGGCGTGATGTCCGTCGTCGTGAACACCGACCTGTTCAAGAAGTACGGCGTGGCCCTCCCCGACGACAAGACGTGGACCTGGGACGACTACGCCAAGGTCGCCAAGGAGCTGACGGACAAGAGCGGCGGCAAGATCCACGGCACGTCCAGCGCACCGGGCTTCGACGCCGGCAGCGTCAAGTACTGGGCCCGTCAGCAGGGCGGCAACCTCTTCGGCAAGGACGGCAACGTCTCGCTCAAGCCGACGGCGCTCGCCGACATGTGGAAGTACGGCCAGAAGCTGATCTCCTCCGGGGCCAGCGTCAAGGCCTCGACGCTGGTCGAGGACCTGACCGCCGGTATCACCGCGGGCAGCTTCGCCACCGGCAAGACAGCCATGATCGGGGCCTACAACACGCAGATCACCGCGTTGCAGCAGGCGACGGGCGCGCATCTGAAGTTGCTGCAGGTGCCCCACGTCGGCACCACGAAGGCGAACTTCCTCAAGCCCTCCATGTACTGGGCCGTCTCGAGCCAGAGCAAGCACCCGGCCGAGGCTGCCGAGTTCGTCAACTTCCTGCTCAACGACCAGACGGCCGCCGACATCCTGAAGACGGAGCGCGGGACCCCCGCGAACAGCAAGATGCTCCAGCACCTCCAGGCCGGTCTGACCGGGCCCGACAAGGAGGCGGTCGACTACCTGAACACGGTGACACCGGGTGAGTCGCCGGTCGTGACCCCCAACGGCGGCAGCGGGATCGAGCCGGAGCTGCAGCGCTACAGCCAGGAGGTCTACTTCGGGAAGACCTCGCCGGAAGCCGCCGCGAAGGCCTTCATCAAGGAACTCCAGGGCGAGATCGACGCGGCCAAGTGACCTCTTCCCCGGGGGCCGCCGCCCTCCCCACGGCCCCCGGGAAGAGCCCCCGCGAAGAGCGGGTCGGAAACCAAGAGAGAGAAACCACCCATGCCCAGCTCCCGGCCGCAGTACCGCGTGGCCATCATCGGCACCGGCGGCATTGCCCACGCCCACGCCGAAGCTCTCGCCGAACTCCGCGAACGCGCCCAGCTGGTCGCCGTGGCCGATGTCGACCGGACACGCGCCACCGAGTTCGCCGACCGATACGCCGTGCCGAACGTCTTCGACGACCCCGAGGCCCTCCTGGCGAGCGAGAACCTCGACCTCGTGCACATCTGCACGCCACCCCAGACGCACGCACCCCTGTCCTCCATGGCGATGCGGGCCGGTGTCACCGCCCTGGTGGAGAAGCCGACGGCGCTGAGCCTGCGCGAGACCGACGAACTGGCCGCCGTGCAGGAGGAGACCGGCTCAAGGGTCCTGACCGTATTCCAGCACCGCTACGGAGCGGCGGCCGTGCGCCTGCGCGCACTCGTCCGGTCCGGCGCACTGGGCCGGCCGCTGGTCGCCACCTGCGAGACCCAGTGGTACCGGCCCGACGCGTACTTCGAGGTGCCGTGGCGGGGGCGCTGGGACATCGAGGGCGGCGGCCCCACCATGGGCCACGGCATCCACCAGTTCGACCTGATGCTGTCGGTCCTCGGCCCCTGGTCCCGGATCACCGCCCTCGCCGCGCGCCAGGCCCGGCCCACGGACACCGAGGACGTCTCCGTCGCCGCCGTCCGGTTCGACAACGGCGCCCTCGCCACGGTGGTCAACTCCCTGCTGTCCCCCCGGGAGACCTCACGCCTGCGCTTCGACTTCGAGTACGCCACGGTCGAACTGGAACACCTCTACGGCTACCGCGAGGAGCACTGGCGGTTCACCCCGGCCCCCGGTCACGAGGAGCTCGCGGAGCTCTGGACCCACGGCGACGCACCGGACATCACCAGCGGCCACCGGGTCCAGATCGAGGCCATCCTCGACGCGTGGGACGCCGGTCGGGAACCGGGGGTCTCCCTGCGGGACGCGCGGCGCACGCTGGAGTTCGCGGCGGCGACCTACGCCTCGGCCTTCCGCGGTGTCCCCGTCGCCGCCGGCGAGCTGACCGACGGTGACCCCTTCACGCTCAGCATGGACGGCGGCTCCGTGCCGTGGGAACAGATCAAGGAAACCCTCGTATGAACGCGCTGGAGATCAGACACGACCTCGACGCCTCGGTCACGGTCCGGGACGGCGACACCGAGCTGTTCCACTACGTGTACCGGCCGGACACCGTACAACTGGAATCGCCCAAGCCCTACCTGCACCCCCTGCGCACGCGCGCGGGCAAGGTCGTCAGCCTGTTCCGCCCCCACGACCACGTGTGGCACAAGGGCATCGCCTGGTCCCTGCCGCACGTCGGCGAGGAGAACTTCTGGGGCGGACCCACATACGTCCACGGCAGCTTCTACGTCCAGTTGGAGAACAACGGCACGCAGGCCCACCGGGAGGTCGTCACGCTCGACCGGTCCGACGGCACGGCGACGTTCGCTCACGACCTGGACTGGGTCACCCAGTCCGGCGCGCTGTTCTTCACCGAGCGCAGGACACTGCGGGCGAGCCTGATCTCCCCGGACGCCTGGGCGTTGACGTTCGAGACACGGATGACGAACGTCTCCGGATCGGACGTCGCCATGGGATCGCCGACCACCAAAGGGCGGGAGAACGCCGGCTACGGCGGCCTGTTCTGGCGCGGCCCGCGGTCGTTCACCGGCGGACAGTTCGTCACCGACCAGGGCCTGGGCGGCGACGAGGTGCGCGGGCGGCGTATGGAGTGGATGGCCTTCGCGGGCCGCCACGACGAGACGGACCTGGAGTCGCTGGTGCTCATGGTCGACGACACCGCCAACCCCAATCACCCGCCGCAGTGGTTCGCCCGCACGGAGGAGTTCGCCTGCCTGAACCCGGCACCGTTCTTCAGCGAGGAACTGACCGTCGAGGACGGCGAGACGGTGCGGTTCCGCTACGGCGTGGGCGTCGCCGACGCCGACGCGAGCGCGGCACCCGCCCTCGCGGACGCGGTGCGCGAAGTGCTCGCGCGGTCCACCGAGACCACCGCTGCCGCGCACCCCGCATGAGCACCGGGGAATGAGGGCCGAAGTGCCGGGGCGCACCCGGCACTTCGGCGTGATCCGCTGTGCGGCTCTCAGCGGCGGTCGCGCCTCACTGCGCCGAGGCGGGCTGCGGAGTCGGAGGTCGGGCTCTAGGATGATCACCCTTGGCCGAGGGGGCCGTGGGGGTCGTAGGTGACAGGGGGATGCCGGACATGACTGCGGCGGGGCCGAGACCTGACGAGACGGAACCGCCTCGTGCCTCCCCGAGCGCGACGAAGTCCGGGGGCAGATCCCGCGCTGGGGTCCGGCCGCGTTGGATCGTCGCGGCCGGGGCGGCTGTTGTCGTGCTGGTCGTCGGAGTGACCGCGATGGTCACCCGGGACACGGACGGTGCCAGGCCGCGATCGGAACCTGCTCCGGTCAAGACGTACGCGTCCCCGGCCGCTTCCGCGCCGAGCGACGGCCCGCCGTACGTGGCGGTTCCGCGGTTCAGCTCTCCTTCGGCCCGTGACACGGCGTTCGTGGGCGACGTCGCGCCCTTCTCCACGTGGCCGAGCGGCACCGAGTCCTACGGCGTCATGTCGTCCGCGCCCGGCGGCAGCGACATCTCGGACTTCCACGGGGCCGTCGTGGCGGACGCGAAGGCCGTCTGCGAGGCACTCACCGCCGGAACCGACATGAACGACGTGCCCGACACGGTGGGCCTGGCCCTGACCGACCCGATCGACCAGGCCGGGTTCATCGTGGAGGCGGTCACCTTCTACTGCCCCGCACGCATGGGCGCGGTGACCGACGGCGTCTACAGCAAGCCGGTACCGACCGAGCAGCGCGAGGACTGCCCCACGGCCCGCGCCCTGGAGGTGAAGGCCTCGATCGGGGAGGAGACGGGCGACGACCTGATTCACACGTCCTCGTACAGCGTGGAGGTCCACAACACCTCGTCGTACACCGTTCGCGCCCAGTTGCAACAGCGCTGGTTCGCCGACGGATTCGCGGATGACGGTGTCTGGGGGACCTTCGGCGACGTGACGGCCGATCCCGTCGTCACCATCGAGGCGGGAGAAAGCTTCACCTACGAGAGCGAGCAGAGCGGGATCTACCACTGGAAGCGGACGGACGTGCGTGTCCAGCCCGGGCAGTTCGTGTTCTTCGGATGCGGCTACCAGCCCGGCCCCGGCCCGGGGGACGCGATGTAGCGCAGGGCGGCCGGGCGCGCTCCTCGCGGGGGTGAGGGAGGCCGCCCCCCCCGGGTGAGGAGGGGCGGCCGTAGGGCGCGGAGTTCTACGGGTAGTTGGTCAGGTTCGCCACGTTGGTCGAGGAGTTGGACGGGCCGCCGGTGCCGTTGACGACGTGCCGGATGGTGCCAGTGCCGCCGAGGGAGACGGTCACCATGCTCTGGAATCGCACCCCGGCGGAGTTCGGCGCCTCGATGGCCCGTTCCGCGGCCACGCCCGGGTTCACGTTGAAGTAGCAGTAGCTGCCGAGGCCGTAGGCCTGGTGGCCGGTGACGGAGTCGGCGACCTTGTAGGCGGCGTAGCCCTGCGTGGAACCGTTCATCCAGGCCGCCTGGTTGGGCGGGTCGTAGGGCATCTCGTTCTGGTAGAAGTACGTGCGGCCGCCGTTGCCGTTCCAGACGGTCTGGTACTTCTGGTAGTGCTCGACGAACAGGCCGTACGCGGTGACGTTGTCGCCGTTGACGACGAGACCCGTGTCCGCGGTGTTGGTGGTCCAGCCGACCCCGCTGCCGTGGTCGGCGCGCCAGATCCACATGTGGTCGCCGATGACGTTGTCACTGTTGATCACGAGGCTGGTGGTCGCCTTGCCGACGCCCGCGCCGCCGACGCGGAAGTACACGTCGTGCAGGGAGGTGGGGTTCGCGGAGTGGGAGGCGGCGGAACCCGTGGGCCCGACCTCCATCAGGGTGGGCGAGTTGGTGGTGCCCGCGTCGAAGAGGACGCCCGCGACCTTCACGCCGTCGACGTCGGCCACCTTCATCGCGGTGACGCCGTTGTCCGGGACGAAAGTGGCGAGACCCAGGCCGAGGACGACGGTGTCGGCACGGTTCACCTGGAGGGTCTGGTTGAGGTGGTAGACCCCCGGGGTGACCAGGAGGTTCTTGCCCGCCGCCAGCGCCGCGTTGATGTCCGCGGCACTCGCGCCCGGCTTCACGACGTAGAAGGTGTCCAGGGAGAGGGAGCTGCCGGACGGGGTGCCGTTCGCCCAGCTGGTGCCCGTCGAGTTGGACCGCACCGACGGCACGAACACCTTGTAGGCGCCGTCGCCGTCGACGTACAGGAACGGCTTCTCCCGGCTGACCGGGGACTGCGCGACCGTGGTGTGGGGCGGGTTGGGGAAGGTGGTGCCGGGGACGCCCTGGCTGCCGACGAAGACCATGTTCCAGTTGGCGCCGGTCCAGCTGCCGAGCTGGGAGTTGCGGGTCAACCACTGTTGCTGCGAGCCGGAGTTGACCTGTCCGTCGACCTTCGTGTCGGCGAGCAGACCGCCGCTTGACCAGCCGTTGTCGTCCAGGGCGAGGTTGCCGCGCAGATGCATCCGGCGGTACGCCGCCGCCTGGGAGACCGCCCAACGGTCGCCGCCGCCGGTGGGGTTGACGGACAGGTTCTCGGCCCCGCGCCAGAAGTTCTGGGTCGCGTTGCCCTGGAACCAGTCGGCCTCGGCGTGCACCGCCCCGTTGATCGTGACCGCGTCCGGGGTCAGGCCCAGCCCCGCGACCTGGGTGTAGAAGCCGACGTTGGCGTCCGCGGTGTAGGAGCCGGGCTTGAACAGGACGGCGTAGCGCTGGGAGCCGAACTGGTTGGTCTCCTGCTGCTGGAAGATCGAGTTCAGCCTCGACTGGATGGTCGAGGACGACATCGACGGGTCGAAGACGACCACGTTGGGGCCGAGGTCGGGGTTCGTGGCGGACTGGGTCACGGGGACCACCTGGAAGCGCTGGGCCGCGCTGCCGTTGCACGTGTACTGCACGAACTGCACGCTGTCGGCGGTGGAGGCGCCCGGGTCGTCCAGGCACTTGCCGCTGTTGCGGTTGACGAAGTGGTAGGCGCCGCCGCCCTCGTGGACGGGCAGCCACTGCTGGTTGGCGCCGCCGCCGTAGGCCCACAGGTGCACGGGCGCGTTGTCGGCGGTGGAGACGTCGGCCACGTCCACGACGTGGGCGGTGTTGTTGCGGTTGTCGATGCGGACGTAGCCGTCGCTCGTGGCCGTGAAGCTCCACTGCTGGGCCGTGGTGCCGTTGCACGCGTACTGCTGGACGACGGTGCCGTTGGCGGTGGCGGCGGACCTGGCGTCCAGACACCGTCCACTTGCCGCGTTCATGACAGCAGAGAAGCCGGCGGGGAGCGCGGTGGCGGCGACGGCGGGGGTGGGGACGGAGGTCAGGGCGGAAGCGGCGGCCACCGTGACGAGGGTGGCGACGCCGGATCTGCGGAGGCGCGTAAGGGTGTGCATGCGCGGCCCTTCATGGGGGGTGGGGTGTCGCGGGGGTCTGGCTGACCCGTGAACCTAAAGGTATGGACCACTTACGTCAAGAGATGAAGTAAGGTTTGAGGGAAGGCGGTTGGGGCTGGAGGGGAAGCAGGAGTTTCCGGTCCGGGCGCTTGGACGGCCCGTGCGGGGAACCCGGCTCGATGTTGTCGGCCGGGAGGGAACCCGCGTTGTGATCGCCGTCGCCGTGTCGCTGCTGCCCGCCTTGGGGATGCTGCTGTACGCCATGGACCGCATCGAGGACCGGTTGTCGGCCAGGTCGTCGACGCCCCGTCATGCGAGGAGGCGTCATCTGCGGCTGGTCCGCGGCACCGCCCCCGCCCGTGCCGAGCGCGGTCCTGCCGAACGCTCCGGTACCGGGCCAAGCCCCGAACGCTCCACTGCCGGGCGCAGTCCCGCCGAACGCTCCGCGCGCCGCCTCGACGCGGCGTGACACCGCCGCGTGGCGGCCCCGATCCGCGGTCGCCGCACGGGGCGGGTGAACGGGGCGGGTGGGCGGATGCCCACCGCGTCGACGTCCCCCATGAGGGCCTGATTGGGCGGGTCTCCGGGGGTACCCGGCCGACATGAAGCTGCATTTGCCAGGACGAAAAGACCGCCACGGCAGCGACGAGGCTCCGGAGCGCGAGGTCCCGTCGTCGGAGGAGGTGGGCCCCGGGCCCGCCGTGGAGGAGCGTGCCCCGGACACGCCGACGCAACTGCCGAAGACGGCGTGGGGAGCGGTGCTGCGGGGCAGCATGCGGGAGTTCAAGGACGACGAACTGACCGACCGGGCCGCTGCGCTGACGTACTACGGCCTGTTGTCGCTCTTCCCGGCCATCCTGGTCCTGGTGTCGATGCTCGGCCTGACCGGCAAGTCCGCCACGGACACGGTGCTGAAGAACCTCAAGCAGTTCACGCCGGGTTCCGCCCGCGACATCATCACCGGGGCCGTCGAGCAGCTCCAGAACAAGGCCGGCGTCGGGTCGGTCATGGCGATCGTCGGCATCGTCCTGGCGGTGTGGTCGGCGTCCGGGTACGTGGCCGCGTTCATCCGGTCGGCCAACCGGGTCTACGACATGCCGGAGGGCCGCCCGATCTGGAAGATCCTTCCGGTACGGGTCGGCCTGACGGTCGTCCTGATGGTGCTCGCGGTCGTCAGCGCCCTGATCGTCGTGTTCACCGGCACCCTGGCCAACAAGGCGGGCTCGGCACTCGGCATCGGCGACACCGCCCTGACGGTGTGGGCGATCGCCAAGTGGCCCGTCCTGGTGGTCCTGGTCACGATCATGATCGCGCTCCTGTACTGGGGCACCCCGAACGCCCGCGTGAAGGGGTTCAGGTGGATCACCCCGGGCAGTTTCCTCGCCCTCCTCATCTGGCTGGTCGCCTCCGCCGGCTTCGCGTTCTACGTGGCCAACTTCGCCTCGTACAACAAGACCTACGGCACCATGGCCGGTGTCATCGTCTTCCTGGTCTGGTTGTGGATCAGCAACCTGGCGATCCTCCTGGGCCTGGAGTTCGACGCCGAGACCGTCCGGCAGCGGGCGATCGCCGGAGGGCTGCCGCCGGACAAGGAGCCCTACACGGAGCCGCGCGACACCAGGACGTGGGACGAGCAGGACCTGCGCAGGCTGGACGACTCGGGACCGGCGCACGGCGGGTGACGGACGGATCGGAATTCTGGCGGCTTATCTCGGGGAGCTTGGGACATTCGCAGGTCATGAGGTTGCTGACGGACTTGTGTGAGGTCGACGGGGCTCTGACACGGCGGGCGGCTTCCCGGATCCCGCCGGGCGTCGGCAAGGTGTTGTCGGCGGTGGAGGAGACGGCGGAGAGCTCCAAGCTGTGGTGCGGCGCGGCCGCCGTGATGGCGTGGAAGGGCGGGTGGCGGGGCCGACGTGCTGCGGCCGCCGGAATGGGGGCCCTGACGGTGGCCCAACTGGTGTCGAACGGCCTGTGCAAGCAACTGGCCGACCGCCCCAGGCCGCCCGCGGAGTGGATCCCGCACGACGAGGTGGCCGACCGCCCCGACTCGTCCTCGTTCCCCTCCGGGCACACGGCGGCCGCGGTCGCCTTCACCGCCGCCGTCGCGCCGACCTGGCCGGTCGCGGGCGCGCTGTGCGCGGTGCCGGCCGCCCTGGTCGCCGTGGAAAGGGTGCAGTCCGGCGCCCACTATCCCAGTGATGTCGCCGTCGGCGCCGCGATCGGCCTGGCCGGTGCCTGGCTCACACGTCGTGTCCCGGCGCTGTTCCTGCGCCACTGGCCGTAGGCGGTACGGAGAAAGAGGGCATCCGATGCGTCAGTGATGTCGCGCGTCGGCCCGCTCGAACGTGCTGAGCGGGCCGACGCCGTGTGCCGGCAGCCCCACACCGCGGGCACACACGGGACAAGCCACCGTGGGCCGCCGCCGCGGCTCCCCAGAGACCCAAGAGGCGGGTAACCCGTATCCCACGACGTAATCCCGGCGATCTGTGCCGCGTGAGGGCCGTGAGGACGAGGAGCACGTTGACCGGTGAGCCCGGTCCGGCCTACCGTCGTCGCCACACGTGTGCCGGAACGTTCCGGCAGGGAAGCGGCGGCACCTCGCCGCGGAAGCGGAGCGACCCATGGGCCTGCCGTCCACGGACTGGCTGGTGCGACCCGTCGCACCGATCGACGAAGCCACGGCGTCGGCCGAGCTGGCGGCCCGGTTCGGGGTGCGGGGCTCCGTGCGGGACCTGGGGAGCCAGCAGGACCGCAACTACCGGGTGCGCGCCGAGGCAGGGGAGTACGTCCTCAAGGTCGCCAACCCGGCCACCGGGACCGCCGAACTGCGGACCCAGTGCGACGCCGTGGAGCACCTGGCCCGTGCGCTGCCCGGCGTCCGGCTGCCCCGGGCGGTCCCCGGCACCGACGGTGACGTCGTGCAGCCCTTCCTCGCGGACGGAACCGAACTGGCCTGCCGGCTGCTGGACTTCGTGCCGGGTGAGCCGATCATGGACAGCCGCTACCTCGCCCCCGCGGTCGTCGCCCGCCTCGGCGAACTGTCCGGGCGGATCGCCGCGGCCCTCGCCGACTTCACCGCCCCCGACCCCGACCGCCTGCGTCCGTGGGACCTGCGCAACGCCCTCGAAGTGATCGAGGCCCTCGCCCCGCACTGGCCCGACCGGGACCGCGCCGACCGGGTGCTGAGCGCCGCCCGCACCGCGTACGCCCACGTGGAACCCCACGCGAAGTTTCTGCCGGTCCAGTTCGTGCACGGTGACATCACCGACAACAACGTCGTGTGCGAGACGGCCCGGGACGGCCGGCGGATGCCCGTCGGCGTGATCGACTTCGGGGATCTGGGCACCGGCTGGACCGTGGCGGAACTGGCGGTCACCTGCACGTCCGTCCTGCATCACCACGGCGCCGGCCCCGCCTCCGTCCTCCCCGCCGTCCGCGCCTTCGACGCCGTACGCCCGCTCTCGGACGGGGAGGCGGCCGCGCTGTGGCCGCTCATCGTGCTGCGGGCGGCCGTCATGGTGGTCAGCGGGCAGTACGACGTCCTCCAGGACCCGGGCAACGGCTACGCGTCCGCCGCCCTGGACCGGGAATGGGCCATGTTCGAGGCGGCCGTCTCCGTCCCGGCGGAGGTGATGACGGCCCAGGTGCGGGAGGCCCTCGGACGCCCCCTGCCCCGGGTCGCCGTCGAGCCCGCCCACCGCATGCTGCCGGACCTGCCCGACGACCTGCCGGTGCTCGACCTCTCGGCGCGGAGCGACGACCTGCACACGGGCCGCTGGCTGGAGGCGGACGCCGAAGCCGCCCTCGCCTCCGGCCGGCCGGCGGCCCGCACCCGGCACGGCGAGTTCCGCCTGACCAGGACCACGATCGACACCACGGCCGCCCCCGCGACCTGCGCCCTCGGAGTCGACCTGCACCTCGCCGACCCCCTGGAGGTGCGCGCGCCCTGGGCGGGCACGCTCACCCGGCACGCCGACGGCACGCTCGACCTGCGCGGCGAGGGGCCCGTCCTGTGGCTGTACGGCGTCGAAGGCCCGCCCGCATCCGGTCCGGTCGCCGCCGGACAGCGTCTCGGCACCGTCGCCGGGCGGGACGGCAGGCACACCCTCGGCCTCGGCCTGTCGACCCTCACCGACCGGCGTCCCCCTCGTTTCGCGACCCCCGACCTGGCCGCCGGCTGGCTGGCGGTGAGCCCGGATCCGACGCCACTGATCACCGGGCGGGCCCCCGTGGAGCCGTCCGCCGACCAGGACCTCCTCGACCGCCGCGACCGCGCCTTCGCCACCGTCCAGGAGCACTACTACGACGAGCCGCCCCGTATCGAACGCGGCTGGCGCCACCACCTCGTCGACGACCAGGGCCGCGGCTACCTCGACATGCTCAACAACGTGACCATCCTCGGCCACGGCCACCCCGCGCTCAGCGACGCCGTGCACCGGCAGTGGCGGCGCCTCAACACCAACTCCCGCTTCCACTACCGCTCGGTCGTGGAACTCTCCGAGCGGCTCACCGCGCTCCTGCCCACGGAACTGGACACCGTCTTCCTCGTCAACAGCGGCTCCGAGGCCGTGGACCTCGCCCTGCGCCTGGCCTGGGCGGCGACCGAGCGGCAGGACACGGTCGCGGTCGAGGAGGCGTACCACGGGTGGACGTACGCGAGCGACGCGGTCTCCACCTCGATCGCGGACAACCCGAACGCCCTTTCCTCGCGCCCGGGTTGGATCCACACGGTGGCCGCCCCCAACTCCTACCGCGGCCGCCACCGGGGCGCCGAGGCACGGCGGTACGGCTCCGAGGCCGCCGCGCGGATCACCGAACTCGCCGCGCAGGGCCGCCCGCCGGCCGCCTTCATCTGCGAGCCCTTCTACGGCAACGCGGGCGGCATCCCCCTCCCCGACGGCTACCTCCGCGAGGTCTACGAGGCGACACGCGCCGTCGGCGGACTGTGCATCGCGGACGAGGTGCAGGTCGGCTACGGGCGACTCGGCACCCACTTCTGGGGGTTCGAGCAGCAGGGTGTCGTGCCGGACATCGTCACTGTGGCCAAGGGGATGGGCAACGGGCATCCGCTGGGCGCTGTGATCACCCGACGCGAGATCGCCGACGCCTACCGCACCCAGGGGTACTTCTTCTCCTCGGCCGGGGGCAGTCCGGTCAGCAGCGTGGTCGGGCTGACCGTGCTGGACGCGCTGCGGGACGAACGGCTCCAGGACAACGCCCGGGAGACCGGAGGGTACTTGAAGCGGCGGCTGGAGGAGCTCGCCGCCCGGCACCCGCTGATCGGCGCGGTGCACGGCTCGGGGCTGTATCTGGGCGTCGAGTTCGTCCGGGACCGGGAGACCCTGGAGCCGGCCACCGAGGAGACCGCCGCGATCTGCGACCGGTTGCGCGAGCTCGGCGTGATCGTCCAGCCGACCTCGGACCGCCAGTGCGTGTTGAAGATCAAGCCGCCGCTGTGCCTGACCCGGCAGAGCGCCGACGTGTTCGTCACCGCCCTGGACGACGTGCTGACCCACGGCTGGTGAGGAGGGTGGCGGCCAGGAGTCCCCGTAAGCCGGCCGGATCGGGCGCGTCCGCCACCCTCGCCGACGTCGCCCGGGGAGCGGGCGTGTCCAAGACCACCGTGTCGGACGCGCTGCGGGGCCACGGCCGGGTCTCCGACGCGACCCGCCGGGCCGTCCTGGACACCGCCCGGCGCCTCGGATACACGCCCAACCGCAGCGCCCGCAGCCTGCGCACCTCCGTGACGGACACCGTCGCCCTGCACATCCCGGAGTTCCTCACCGGCGCCGAGTACTACATGTCGTTCGTGTTCGGCGTCGCCGAGCAGGCCGCGCGCGCCGGGCTGAACGTGACCCTGGTGTCCTCCGGCCGCCTCCCGCAGGCCGACGGGCTGATCCTGTGCGACCCGATGCCGGACAACCCGGTCGTGGCCGAGCTGATGGACGCGGGGCTCCCGGTCGTCACGGCCGAGCGCTACGGCGGCGAGGGCCGGCCGGCCGGGGTGGTCTGGTCCGACCACGAGACGGCACTGACGGAACTCCTCGACCACCTGCGGGCCAGGGGCGCCCGCGGGCCCGCGCTGATCGCCTCCGACACCACCGCCGACTGGGCCCTCACCCTCCAGCGCACCTACGCCCGCTGGTGCGCCGGGCACGGCGTCCGGCCGCTGCTGCGCAAAGCGCCGTTCGGCGCCCCACCCGAGGTGCTCCGGTCCGTCGTGGGGGAGTTGCTCGCCGAGGAGCCGGAGACCGACGCGATCGTGTGCGCGGCCGACGGGGCCGCGGCGGCCGTCCTGCCCGAGATCCGGTCGGCGGGCCGGGTCGTGGGCGAGGATCTGTTGCTGGCGTCCTGCGTGGACAGCCTGGCGATGCGGACCGCGGAGCCGCCGATCACGGCGATCGACCTGAGGCCCCGTCACATGGGCGCGGAATGCGTCCGGTTGCTCTGCGGGATCCTTGCCGGCGAAGCGCCGAGCGGCACCATCGGCACGGTGGCCATCGACATGGTCGTCCGGGCGTCCACGGGTTCGGGACGGTGAGGTTGGGCAGCGGGGCCGCTCTCAGCGTCCCGGCGCCGGTCCGCTGCTCGCGCGGACGACGAGGTCGACGGGGACGAGCGAGGCGGGACGGGGCGGTTCCGCCGAGGCGTCGATCCGGCTCAGCAGGAGCCGCAGGCACCGGGTGCCGATCTCCGCGAAGTCCGTGCGCACGGTGGTGAGCGGCGGCAGCAGATGCGCGGCCTCGGGGATGTCGTCGTAACCCACCACGCTGACCGAGTCCGGCACCGGGCGGCCCGCCTCCTGGAAGGCGTGCAGGGCGCCGAGGGCCATCTGGTCGTTGGACACGAACACCGCGGTGACGTCCTCGCGCCGGGCCAGCCTGCGGCCCAGGTGGTAGCCGGAGTCGGCGCTCCAGTCGCCGAACAGCGGCTCGGGGACCGGCGCGCCGGCCGCCTCCAGGGTGGAGCGCCAGCTCGCCAGACGCTGGTCGGCGGAGGTCCAGCCGCTCGGCCCCGCGATGTGCCAGACGGTGGGGTGGCCGAGCCCCAGCAGATGCTCGGTGGCCTTGCGGGCGCCCTCCCGGGAGTCGCCGGTGACCCGCTCGCTCTCGGGGTCGAAGCCGTTCTCCAGCACCACGAGCGGAGTGTCCAGACGGGTGTCCGCCAGGGCGTGGCCGACCCACAGCTGCGGGGCGATGGCGATCACCCCGTCCGCGCCCTCGGCGCAGAGCCGGTCGACGGCCTCGACGACCGTGTCGTGCTCGGCGGAGTCCAGGGCGATGGAGCTGAGCAGGTAACCGGCCTGCTGGGCGGCGGTGTTGATCGCGGTCAGGATCGCGGCCGGTCCGTAGCGGGCCGCGTCGAAGGAGATCACCCCGAGCATCCGGGTCCGCCCGCTGGCCAGCGACCGGGCGCTGCGGCTGGGCCGGTAGCCGAGGGTCCGCATGGCCGTCAGGACCGCCTCGCGGGTCTCGGGGCGGACGGACGGGTGCTCGTTGAGCACCCGGGAGACGGTCTGCTTGGAGACACCGGCCAGCCGGGCCACGTCGTCCATCACCGGGCGCGAGCCGGCGAAGTTGCGTCGGCTGCGCCCCTTCGGAACGGCTCCCTCGGCGGCGCTTGAGGTCATGGTGACGGTTTCCTAGACGTGGTGGTGGCGGTGGAGGTACGGCGGTGCCGGCCCGCCCGGGAGCACAGCATAGGCGGGCCGGTAAAGAGGGCCGGGCAGGTCAGCCGGCCAGGACCGACCAGGTGTGCCGGGTGATCCACTCGGCGTGCGTGACGGCGGCCGTCCCCCGCTCGCCACGCGCCTGCTCGGGCAGGTGAACCGGCGCACGCTCGTGCAGCGGCAGCACCCGAAGCCGCAGACCCTCGGCGCGCAGCGCGCCCGCGGGCAGCCGGTCCAGGCCGATGTCCCAGACCCGCCCCGCGCAGAACTGGTCGGCGACCAACGTGTCACCCACGTACGCCCGCCCCACGTCCCCGTGCCAGTGCAGCCGCAGCAGCGTCCCGGACGGCAGCCCGTCCGGGACCTCGACGCGGTACTCGGCGGCCACGGTGTCGAAGTACTTGTCGGCCGGCGCGCTCGCCCGGCCCAGGACACCGGTGACGGCCTCGGGGGCGGGCCCGACGGCCCGCACGAGGGTGACCTCCGCCGGGGAGCCCTCGACGGCCGACGCGGCCGGGACCGCGTACCTGGTGAACACCCCGTCCGCGACCGCCTCAGCGGTCTCTCCGTCCACCACGGGCGCCCGCTCCGGGGCGGGCAGCACGGCGAACGACGTCGCCGTCCCCGTGCCGTGCAGCCGTACCTCGTCCCGGTCGAAGACCACCCCGTCCCCGCTCAGCACCAGCCGCTCGGCACCCCAGGCCTCGCCCCGGTAGACGGTACGGGCCGTCGCCGCGTCCAGCACCAGCAGGCCGGCCCTCCCGCCGTCGGCGGTGTCCACCTCCACGAGGGCGTCGGTGCCGGGGCGCAGCCCGGTCACCAGCAGCCGCCCACCGACCGGGGCGACCTCGCCGGAGGGCGTGTGCACGGTCGCCACCGTGGCCGCGTCCAGGGCGAGTTCGGGCGCGATGCCGTCCGTGGCGGCCAGCACCAGGACCGTACGGCCGTCGACGTCGACCGTGCACACCGGCTGGGCGGTGGCCCACTCCAGGCGCAGACCGGCCACGTCGAGACGCAGCGGCCAGCAGAAGTACGCGCCGCTCGGAACCGTGACCGGAGTGCTGGGAAGGGTCAACTCGCCACCGTCGGATCCGAATTCGACCCTGAACGACGTGTCCGGGTGATCCGGGAGCTGCTCGTGCGGCTGGTGGTTGTTGACGAACAGGAAGCCCGCGGTGCCGTCGCCGCGCACCGCCCAGCGCAGGGTCTCCCGGTCGGACTGCCCCTTGGGCCGCCGCTCGGGCAGCGTGGACCCCATGGGGGCGATCAGGTGCCCGAAGTCCGCCAACAGCAGGTGCTGGAGCCGGAGTTCGTGATAGGTCCGCCGGTACTGGCCGTACTCGCCGAGGGGTGCCTGGAAGTCGTACGTGAGGACGGGCAGGTCGTTGGGATAGCCGGTGGCGTGCGACTCCTGGAGGGTGCTGAGCTCACCCGCCGGGTTGGTGCCGCCGTGGAACATGTAGTAGCCCTGCCAGACCGAGCCGCAGCCGATCTTGGTGAGGCCGAGTGCCCCGATGTCGTCGGGGTCGACGTACGGCCGACGGTGGTACGCCACCGCCATTCCGCCGCCCAACTCGCAGGTGGCCCAGGGGAACCGGTCCGCGAACGCGTCGGGCTCGCTGCCGCGCACGCGCACCGGGCGCAGGTCCGATCCGATGCCCTCGTCGTCGCGCTGGTGGGTGAAGAAGAAGTGCTTGCGGCACGTGTCGGGCCAGCCGCCGTCGGCCTCGGTCCAGAAGGCCTCGGTGTACCCGCCGTACAGCGGAAGGAGCTCGTCCGGCGGCAGTTGGACGCCACCCCAGGCGGTCGACGTCCACAGGGGAGCGCTCAGGCCGGCCTCCTGGGCCATCCGCTTCAGCGTCAGCAGATGGCCGGGCTGGTCGTAGAGCTCGTTCTCGATCTGGACGGCCACGATCGGACCGCCGTGGGCCCGGTCGAGGCCGTCCAACTGCTCGGCGATCGCCGCGAACCAGGGGCGTACGGCGTCCAGGTACACCGGGTCGTCGGTGCGGGGCACGCAGTCGCGGGCCAGGACCCAGTCGGGCAGTCCGCCGCCCCGGACCTCCGCGTGCGACCAGGGGCCGACGCGGGGGATGAAGTCCAGGCCGTGCCGGGCACACAGCTCGGCGAAACGGCGCAGGTCGCGGTCGCCGTCGAAGCGGACGCGGCCCTCGATCTCCTCGTGGTGGATCCAGATGATGTAACTGGCCACGGCCGTGACACCGCCCGCCTTCATCTTCAGCAGCTCCTCCTCCCACTCGCCCGCGGGGTAGCGGGAGTAGTGGAACTCGCCGGAGACCGGGAACCAGGGGCGGCCGCCGCGGGTGAGCCAGCGACTGGTGACCTCGATCGGGTCGGGCACCCCGGGGGCGTCCGCGAAGGGCAGGTGCCCGGTCAGCGGAGGCCCGGCGGGGGAGGGGACGCGAAGGTGGTGCGGGTGGGCCATCAGTCGCTCTCCGGTCCGAGGTCGGGCGTGTCGGTGAGCTGGGCGCGCGTACCGGTGGTGGCGTGCAGTTCCAGCAGGACCAGTTCGTTGGCGCCGGGGCGCAGCACGGGGCCGGGGACGTACAGGGTGTGCTGCGGGCCCCGGTTCCAGTAGCGGCCGAGGTGGAAGCCGTTGACCCAGGCCTGGCCCTTGGTCCAGCCGGGCAGCGAGAGGAAGGTGTCCGCCGGGCCGTCCACCTCGAAGGTGCCCCGGTGGAAGGCGGGTACCGCGTCCGTGGTCGCCTCGGACGGGCCGAACGGCACGTCGGCCAGGTCGTCCAGCGGCACGGCCCGGCACTCCCAGCCGCGCAGTTCGGTGCCCTGGAAGGACACCGGTCCGAGCAGCCCCTTGGGCGCCCCGATGCGCGGCCCGTAGTTGACGCCACCCATGTTCTCCACCAGGACCTCGAGGACGGCACCGGCGTGCGGGACCCGTACGGACAGGGTCTCGTCGTGCCGTTCCCGCTCCAGTACGCCGACCGGGGCGCCGTCCACGAAGACCTGGGCGCGGTCCCCGACCCCGCCCGGGAAGTGCAGCAGACCGTCGCCCGAGCCCGGAAGCGTGCTGCGGTAGAGCACGTAACCGGTGTGCACGCCCAGTTCGTTCATCGTCACCGGGGTCTCGGTCGTCGTCGACGACAGCCCGCGGACGTACGGCAGCAGCGGCGCCCGGTGATCCAGGTCGACGTCGGTCAGGGGGAGTTTGGGAGCGGGCGAGGGCGCCGGCTCGTCGGGCGTGGCCGTGTGGCGGGCGATCACCTCGCGGAACGCGTGGTACTTGGGACCGGGGTCGCCGCTCTCGGTGAGCGGCGCGTCGTAGTCGTAGGACGTGATGGTGGGCTCATAGGCGTGCTTGTGGTTGGCGCCGTTGGTGAAGCCGAAGTTGGTGCCCCCGTGGAACATGTAGATGTTGACCGAGGCGCCGGCCGACAGCAGGCGGTCCAGGTCGGCGGCGGCGTCCGCGGCGGACCGTACGTGGTGCGGGCCGCCCCAGTGGTCGAACCAGCCGACCCAGAACTCCGAGCACATCAGCGGGCCCTGGGGCTGGTGGGCGCGGAGCGCGGCCAGGTTCTCCTCGACCCGGCTGCCGAAGGTGACCGTGGCGAGCGTACCGGGCAGGGTGCCGGCCGCCAGGTGCTCGGCGCCCGCCTGGTCGCAGGTGTACAGCAGCTCCTCGACACCACGGTCGCGCAGCGCCTGGTGGACATGCTTGAGATACGCGGTGTCGTCGCCGTACGCCCCGTACTCGTTCTCCACCTGCACGGCGATCACCGGACCGCCGTGCGCGGCCATGAACGGCCGCAGCGCGGGCAGGAGCCGGTCGAGGTAGCCGTCGAACGCCGCCGTGAACCGGGGGTCGCTGCTGCGCAGCCGGATGTCGGGGTCCGCGAGCAGCCAGGCGGGCAGACCGCCGTCGTCCCACTCGGCGCAGATGAACGGCCCCGGGCGCAGCAGGACGTGCAGACCCTCGTCCTGGGCGAGGCGCAGCCAGCGGGGCAGATCCAGGAAGCCGTCCAGGACGAGCGTCCCCGGCTCGGGCTCGTGGAGGTTCCAGGGGAGATACGTCTCGACGGTGTTGAGGCCCATCAGCCGGGCCTTGCGCAGCCGGTCGGTCCACTGGTCGGGGTGGATACGGAAGTAGTGCATGGCCCCGGAGATGATCCGGAACGGCTCGCCGTGCAGGAGGAAACCGTCGGAGGACGTCGTCAGAGCGGGCATGCGGGGCAACCCTTCGAGTCAGCGGGAGTTCGGTTGTTTAGCGGGTTCGGGTGCTGCGGACGAGCCAGAGCGTGGCGGCCAGGCACAGGGCCGAGACAGCGCTCAGGAGAAGCGGGACGGCCCGGACGCCGGACCACTCGATGGCCCTGCCCAGGGCCGGCCCCGCCGCCACACCGCCGATCATCGAGGCGGCGATGACGAGGGCGCCCGCCCGTCGGGCGCCGGGGGCGGCCCGGTGCAGCCAGGGCAGGCCGGTGGGGAAGATGGGCGCGATGAACAGACCGACACCCGCGTACGCGTAGGGCGCCAACTCCCGTACGGATGCCAGGAGCAGACAGACCGTCATGCCCGCGCAGGACACGGTGACGATGGCCTGCGCCGAATATCGCAGGGCGATCGGGGCGACGAGGAAACGGCCCACGGTCATCATCAGCCAGTAGACGGAGGTGGCGGTCGCGGCCACCCCGGCGCCGTATCCAACGGTCTCCAGATGGGTGGGTTCCCAGCCGCCGACGCCCGCCTCGATGCCCACGTGCAGGACGTAGAGCGCGACGAACACGCCGAGCACCGAGGCCAGACTGCGGCGGAGGACGCCGGGGGAGTCGGAATCCGGGCCGGACGGCTGCGGCGCCCGGTCCCGTACGCCCTTCAGGCACAGCAGCAGGGGCAGGTTGGCGAGCGCGAAAGCGAGGAAGACCGCCGGATAGCGCCCGGCGCCCACCACGCCGATCAGCGCCGGACCGAGGATCGCGCCCACTCCGAAGTGCGCGTTGAGGATGTTCAGCATGGCGGTGGAACGGTGTCCGAAGCCGACCGCGAAGAGCTGGTTGAGGCCGTAGTCGATGCCGCCGAAGCCGAGACCGGCGAGGAGTGCGGCGGTCAGGGCGACGGGCCAGTTCGGCGCGAGCGCGAAACCCGCGGCGCCGAACGCCATCAGCAGGTACGAGGCGCCCAGGATCCGTCGGTTGCCGACGCGGCCGAAGAGCCGGTCGAACAGCAGGACACCGGCCACCCCGCCCACGAAGTGGGCGCTCAGCCCCAGTCCGGCCGCGGAAGGAGAGAGGCCGAACTCCTCGCGGAACGCGGGGATCGCCGGACCGTACAGCGCTTGGAGCGCGCCGATCAGTACGAAGCCGACGCAGGAGGCGACCACTGCGGCCGGGCTGAAGACCGGAGTGCGCGCGGGCGCCAGTGTCGAGGACATGAAGGTTGATGTTACCGGTAACATCAGGCCCGTCAAGATCCCGGGACATAGGCGTGAGGAAGATGGGGGTTGGACTGGTTGTCCAGCAGCTGGACTGTTAGTCTAGATGGACAGGTGGAGGCGGGAGGGTGTCATGGAGGCCGAGCGGGACGCGATCATCTCCGCGCTGACGTCGGTCGTCGACGGGATCGCGGCGACCTTCGGGCCGGTGTGCGAGGCGGTGCTGCACGACTACCGGAGACCGGAGAACTCGGTGGTGGCCATCGCCGGCTCGGTGACCGGGCGCACGGTGGGCGGGGCGATGAGCGAGATCGGCCTGCGGATGGTGGCCCGGGGCGACGAGGCGGCCGACGAGCTCAACTACGTCACCCGCACCGACACCGGCAAGCTCGTCAAGTCGTCGACGATGCTGCTGCGGGACTCCTCGGGCGCGGTCTTCGGCGCGTTGTGCCTCAATGTCGACGTCACCGCGGCGAGCGAGGTCCATGCCCTGCTGGGAGCCCTGGCGGGCATCGGCACGGCCCTCGGGGAACCGCCCGTCACCACCTTCGGCGACGACATCGACTCCGTCGTCGACGTCATGCTCGACACGCACCGGCACCAGTCGTGGGCGCTGCTCGACCGCGCCGCTCGCCTGGACCTGTTCCGCAGCCTGGACGAACGGGGCGTCTTCGCCGTCCGGCGGGCGATCGAACAGGTCGCCGGACGGCTCGGGATCTCCCGCGCCTCCGCCTACAGCTATCTGTCCCAGTCCCGCAAACAGGCGCACACTGGAGGGCACCCGTGACGACCACCACCCCGCCGGTCACCCTGGACGACGTCCGGGACGCGGCCACCCGGCTCCAGGGCGTCGCGCACCGCACCCCGGTGCTGCGCTCACGGACCCTCGACGCCCTGGTCGGCGCCGAGGTCTTCCTCAAGTGCGAGAACTTCCAGCGGGTCGGTGCCTTCAAGTTCCGCGGCGCCTACAACGCGGCCTCCCGGCTCAGCCCGCAGCAGCTGGCCCGGGGCATCGCCGCCTACTCCTCCGGGAACCACGCCCAGGCGGTCGCCCTGGCCGCCCGCGAACTCGGCACCACCGCGGTGATCGTCATGCCCGAGGACGCCCCCGGCTCCAAGCGGGCGGCCACCGAGGGCTACGGCGCCGAGATCGTCACGTACGACCGCTACACCGGCGACCGCGAGGCCATCGCGGCTGCCCTGGCCGCCGAGCGGGGCCTGGCGCTCATCCCGCCGTACGAGCACCCGCACGTGATGGCGGGACAGGGCACCGCCGCTCTCGAACTCCTTGAGGAAGTAGGGGAGTTGGGCGCCCTGCTCACCCCGGTCGGAGGCGGCGGGCTGATGGCGGGGAGCGCGACCGCCGCCAAGGGCCTGCACCCGGGCATCCGTATGGTCGGCGTGGAACCGGAGGCCGGCGACGACACCAAGCGGTCCCTGGAGGCGGGGCGGCGCGTCAGCATCCCGGTGCCTAAGACCATCGCCGACGGACAGGCCCTGCACACGCCCGGCGAACTGACCTTCTCGGTGAACCGGCGGCTGGTCGACGAGATCGCGCTGGTCTCCGACGACGAGATCCGCGCGGCCATGCGGTTCGCCTTCGAGCGGCTGAAGATCGTCGTCGAACCGAGCGGTGCGAGCCCGCTGGCCGCCCTGCTCAGCGGGCGGGTGAGCGGCCTCCCGGACCGGATCGGGGTGATCGTCTCCGGTGGCAATGTCGACGCGGACCGCTTCGCGCGGCTCTGCGCGGGCGGGGAGTGACCGGGCGGGGAGTGACCGGGCATCCTCACTCGAATGGCAGGCCCGAGTGGACAGGCGGACGATGGGGTGATGGGGCGCGGCCCCCGCCGGTGCCGCCCAGGAAGGGCGGGAGACGGAGACCGGCCCCGGCCGTACCGCAACACGGCCGGAAGGGAGAGCCGTCATGTTTGAGGTGAAGACGCTCGACAAGCCGGACGAGCGCCGCGATTTCCCGCGGGGCCACCTCGAGGCGGTCCACATGAGCGGACTGGACTTCGCCGTGGCCACCTTCGAACCGGGCTGGCGCTGGTCCGAGTCCGTGGCACCCCTAGCGGGGACCACGAGCTGCGAGGTCCACCACAACGGCTATGTGGTCCAGGGCCGCATGCACATCGTCATGGACGAGGGCGGCGAGGGCGAAGTGGGCCCCGGGGACATCTTCGTGGTGTCACCCGGGCACGACGCCTGGGTCGTCGGCGACGAGCAGTGCGTGGTCTACGACTTCGCCGGTGGCATGGCGAAGGACTACGCGAAGGGCAAGTGAGGCGACACGCCGCTTCCGTACCGTCACGGTTCACACCGTGACGACGATCTTCGCGCGTGCGTGCTCCACCTCCAGATGCCGGATGGCCTCGGCCGCCTGGCTCAGCGGATACATCCGCTCGACGGCCGGGGCGATCTTCCCCGCCTCGGCGAGTTCCCGCAGGGCGGCCAGGTTGTCCTTGCGCGCCTTCGCCGGGAGCTGGAGCACCCGCTGCCGGACGAAGGGGGACAGGAGCAGTCCCCGGAGCGTGAGCCGTACCGGGCCGAGGACGCTGCCGCCCTCGTACACACCCCCGCCGGACAGCACGACCGTTCCGGCGGGAGCCGTCGCGCGCCGCAGATCGCGCAGTGAACGATTGCCCACCAGGTCCAGTACGACGTCGTAGCGGCGCCCGGTGCGGGCGAAGTCCTCCCGGGTGTAGTCGACGATCTGGTCCGCCCCGAGGGATCCGACGAGCTCGACGTTGCGCGCACCGCACACGCCGGTCACCTCGGCGCCGTACGCCTTCGCGATCTGCACGGCGAACGTCCCCACACCTCCCGACGCGCCGTTCACCAGGACGGACTGTCCGGCCCTGACTCCGGCCACGTCCCGCAGTCCGATGAGGGCAGTGTTCGCGGCCAGCGGCATCGCGGCCGCCTGCTCGAAGGAGAGGCCGGCGGGCTTGAGGTCCGTCGCGCTGTCCTTCGCGCACACGAACTCGGCGAACGTCCCGTCCGCCTCGCCGTACACCTCGTCGCCCGGATGCAGCCCCTTGACCTCGGCGCCGACCGCCTCGACGCGGCCCGCGAAGTCCCGGCCCCGGATCCGCACCTTCGGCGGGCGCAGTCCGAACGACAGCCGGGCGATCTTCGGGTCGCCGCGCAGGTAGTGCCAGTCGTAGGCGTTGACCGAGGCCGCGTGCACCCGCACGAGCACCTCGTCGGCGGCCGGCACGGGCCGCTCGACCTCCCGCAGCTCCAGCGTGTCCGCCGAGCCGTACCGGTCCTGGACGACTGCCTTCATGCGACCCCCTCCGTCGCTTGGGAGCGTAGGGAAGAGGCCTCGGCTTGCCATCGGAAACCGATCGGTTTACTGTGGGGGTCGTAGTTAAACCGATCGGTTTCCCGACGCTCTGGAGGCTCCCATGACCACCATCGCAGGTTCCGTCGCCCTGGTCACCGGCGGCAGCCGCGGCATCGGCCGGGCGCTGGTGACCGCCCTGTACGAGCGTGGCGCGAAGAAGGTGTACGCCACCGCCCGCGACCCGCGGACCGTGACCCACCCGGACGCGGTGCCGCTGGCCCTGGAGGTGAGCGACCCCGCCTCCGTCGCGGCCGCCGCCGAACAGGCCCAGGACGTCACCCTGCTGATCAACAACGCCGGCGCGGCCGTGAGCGCGAGCTTCCTGGACGCCCCCGTCGAGGACGTCCGCCGCGAGTTCGAGACCAACTTCTACGGCCCGCTCCTCGTGACCCGCGCGTTCGTCCCGGTCATCGAATGCAACGGCGGCGGGCACCTCCTCAACGTCCACTCGGTGCTGTCCTGGCTCGGCGTCGCCGGCTCCTACAGCGCCTCCAAGGCCGCCCTGTGGTCGCAGACCAACTCCCTGCGTCTGGACCTGAAGCCGCGCGGCATCGAGGTCACCGGGCTGCACGTCGGGTACGTCGACACGGACATGACCGCGAAGATCGACGCCCCGAAGGTCACTCCCGAGAGCGTGGCCGCGCAGGCCCTCGACGGCATCGAGTCCGGCGCCTTCGAGGTCCTCGCCGATGACCTGACCCGACAGGTGAAGGCCGGCCTCGCCGCGGATCTCGCCGCGCTGTACCCGCAGTTGGCGGCCTGAGACACCCGGACGCGCGGCCCCGCGCTCCCACCGGGGGTGCACTGGCCCGCCGTCTCCGGCGCGGCCGGTCTCCGGGGCGGTGACGGTCGTTGTCGCCGGATGTGTGTCAGGGAACCCACGTAAGGGGCACCGGGCTGGCGCCATTGGCGGACTGATCCCGGACGCACGGCGCGAACCGGCGGTGGGTGCTCGCATCGGGGCCGCGTCGGCCCGCCGTTCCCGGTGCGGCCGGTCTCCGGGGCGGTGACGGTCGTTGTCGCCGTGTGTGTGTCGGGAACTCACTCGGTATTTCGCGGGGCTGCGCAGTTGGCGGTCTGAGGCGCCCGGACGCGTGGCGCGGGTGCGCCGGTGGGTGCTCCAGGCGGGGCCGCGTCGGCCCGCCGTTCCCGGTGCGGCCGGTTTTCGGGGCGGTGACGGTCGTCGTCGCCGGGTGGGTGTCGGGAACTCACTCGGTATTTCGCGGGGCTGCGCAGTTGGCGGCCTGAGGCGCCCGGACGCGTGGCGCGGGTGCGCCGGTGGGTGCTCGCATCGAGGCCGCGTCGGCCCGCCGTTCCCGGTGCGGCCGGTTTTCGGGGCGGTGACGGTCGTTGTCGCCGGGTGCGTGCACGGGAGCCCACGCTCCGGCACCGGGCCGGCGACCCCGGCTCACAGGTTCGGGGCGGCGCACCGGACAGCAACCTTCTGGGAGGCCTCGCCGTCACCCCCCCCGCCCGGCCCGACGGCATCCGGCGCGGCCCGCGGCCCTGCCGCTCAGATCGGCAGCAGTCGCCCCACCAGCGCGCTCAGCTGCCGGACATTGCGGCACTCGTGCATCTCCACCAACTCGGCGTACTCGTAAGCCGCCGAGTCACCCGTGCCCCACTGCGCACGTGCCTCCGGGTTCAACCAGTGGACGCGGCGCGCCCGTTCGGTGATCTCCCGGAGGGCGGGCAGGTTCGGGTCGCTCATGTTGGTGCGGGCGTCACCGAGCACGAACACCGTCGTGCGCGGGCTCAGCGCGTCCCCGTACAGCGACGCGAACTCGCCCAGCGCCACACCGTAGTCGCTGCTGCCGTGCCACCCCGTGAGCCTGGCCTCGGCGCGGATACGGGCGCCGAGCCCCTCCGCGTCCGCCGCCCCGTGTTCGAGGAGCCGGGTCACCTCGTCGATGCGATTGACGAAGGCGAACACCCGCACCTTGCTGAACTGGTCGTGCAGCGCCTGCACCAGCAGCATCGTGAAGTCCGAGAACCCCGACACCGAGCCCGACACATCGCACAGCAGCACCAGTTCGGGACGGGCCGGCCTGCGCCGCCGCAGCACCGGCTTCATCGGCACCCCGCCCGTCGACAGCGAACCGCGCAGGGTCCGCCGTAGATCGATACTGCCCCGCGCGGCACGACGACGGCGGGCCGCCAGCCGGGTGGCGAGCTTGCGGGCCAACGGCTGGACCGTGCGCCGCAGTTCGGCCAGCCGGTCCTTCCCGGCGAACAGGAAGTCGACCCGGTCGGTGGTCGGGGCCACCGCCCGCCGCGCGATCTCGTCCCGGTCCCGTCGCTCCGCCACCCGCCGCCGGGCCTCGGCCGCCACCAGCGCGCGGAACGCCTCGATGCGCCCCCGGATCTCGTCCTCGAGGAGCCGGTCCGTGAACCCGGACATGCCCTGCCGCGCCCGCACGTCGTCCCGGACGCGCGCGAGCAGCGTCTGCGGGCGCAGCCGGTCCAGGGCCTGGTACGAGGACCAGCCGTCGGAGGAGGGGGAGTTGCCGTATCCGCCGAACCCGTCGACGGCCTCCGCCGCGAGGCGGGCCATCAGGGTCTCGTCGTTCGCGGCGAGGGCCCCGGCGAGACGCTCGCGCAGGTCCTCCCGGTCCGCCGGCCCGGTCTCGGGCGCGCCGACGCCCCGCGGGAAGTACAGGTCGAAGACCGGGTCGAACACCCGCCGTTGCGCGGTGCTGTGCAGCAGGGTCGCCGCAAGCCCCTCCCGCAGCCGCTCGCGGTCGGCGAACCCGAGCGCCTCGACCGCCTGCGCCGCGTCCACCGTCTCGCCCGTCCCGATCCGCACGCCGTGCGCGCGCAGGGCGCCGACCAGGGAGGTGAGCCGCTCGGCGGTGCTCACACCGCGTCCAGGTCGAGCTTGGCCCCGGCCTTGAGGATGTCGTCCTGGTGCTTGAGGAGCACGCCCAGGCTGTCCCGTACGACCGTCTCGTCGAGGTGGTCCGCGCCGAGCGCGAGCAGCGTGCGTGCCCAGTCGATGGTCTCCGCGACCGAGGGCACCTTGCGCAGGTCCATGGCCCGCAGCGCCCCCACGACCCGCACCACGGACTTCGCCAGCGTCTCGTCGAGGCCCGGCACCTTCAGCCGTACGATCCGACGCTCCAGCTCCTCCTCCGGGAACCCGATGTGCAGGAACAGGCAGCGGCGGCGCAGGGCCTCCGACAGCTCGCGGCTGGCGTTGGAGGTCAGGACGACGAAGGGGCGGCGGGACGCGGTGATCGTGCCGAGCTCGGGGACGGTGACCTGGAAGTCGGAGAGCACCTCCAGGAGCAGGCCCTCGACCTCGACGTCCGCCTTGTCGGTCTCGTCGATCAGCAGGACCTTGGGCTCGTCACCGCGGATCGCCGTCAGCAGGGGCCGGGAGAGCAGGAACTCCTCGCTGAAGATGTCCGTGCGCGCCTCGTCCCAGGTCTCGTCCCGGCCGGCGCTGATGCGCAGGAGCTGCTTGGCGTGGTTCCACTCGTACAGTGCCCGCGACTCGTCCACGCCCTCGTAACACTGGAGCCGGACCAGTCGCGCCCCGGCGACCTCGGCCACCGCCTTGGCCAGCTCCGTCTTGCCGACCCCGGCGGGACCCTCGACCAGGAGCGGCTTGCCGAGCCGGTCGGCGAGGAAGACGGTCGTGGCGACCGCGGGCGAGGCGAGGTAGCCGGTCTCGGCGAGGCGTGCGGAGACGTCGTCGACGGATGTGAACAGCAACGGGGCCTCCAGGGCGGCGCGAACTCGTTCCGCCAACTATCTAAGCGCTTGTTCACCTCTTCTGTCACGGGGTCGAGGCCGGTGGACGCGGCCGGAGGGCAGCGAGAAGGGGCGTCACCGAAGTGACGCCCCGGGCCGACCGGTGTCCTTCACGCCGCCAGTCCCACCGCCTCCACCGCCGGAGTGCGCAGCACCCGGTGGGCCGTGGCCAGGCTCGTCCCGATCGTCGCGGCCGCCGCGATCCCCACCACCGCCAGCCAGATGCCGAGGCCCTGGTGGGGCAGCACCGAGTCGGTGCGGACGACGGTGAACGGGATGATCCCGGCCAGCGCCGCCACCGTGCCGAAGAACAGCCCGACCACCGTGAGGATCAGCCCCTCCGTACCCACCGTGCCCAGCACCTGACCCGGGCTCGCCCCGGCCAGCCGCTGCTGACCGAACTCCCGGCTGCGGTAAGTGGTCGCCGCGTACAGCGAGTTGACCAGCATCACGCACACGAACACCACGATGATGCCGACGACCGTGAGGTTCAGTGTCTCCAGGTTCTTCGCGTCGACCGTCTTGACCGCACCCGAGTCCCTCATGGCGTCGCTCTCCACGGCCTGCATGTACAGCGTGGCGACCGACACCGCCGTGAACAGGATCAGCGACACCAGGATCCCGGCGAGGTGGTCCACCCGCCGGCGCAGGTTCCGCACGGCCAGCCAGCCGCTCGCACCGGTCAGCGGCAACCGGTCCAGGACACCCTTCAGCAGCCGCGGCGCCAGCAGCGCGAACCCCACGGACAGCAGGATCGCCCCGTACGCCGGCGTCGCCATGAGCGCCTCGTCCGTCGCCGAGAAGGCGAAGGTGGAGGTCACCGACAGGGCTCCGAGACCGAGCGCCGCGTACGCCAGGTACGTGCGCGCCCGGCCCCGCTGCCGACGCCCCCGCGTGGCTCGTCGTACGGCGAGGAAGGCGGCGCCCGCCGCCGCGACCAGGGTGATGTCGACGCCCGACAGCAGCGCGACGGGGCCGAAGGAGTGGTCGACGTCCTGCGCGACCTGCCCGCTGTCCTGGAAGACGTCCAGCAGCGCCCGCCCGCCGAGCATCGCAGGACCGATCGCCAGCGCGGCACCGATCAGGGCGACCGCCACGGACTCGCCCACCACCATCCGCCTGATCTGCCCCGGTGTCGCCCCCGAACAGCGCAGCAGCTCCAACTCACCCGCGCGTTGACGTACGTTGACCGTCAGGGTCGACGCCACGGCGAAGAACACCAGGAGGGTGCCGTAACCGCCGACCACGCTCGCGGAGGTGGTCAGGGTGTTTGAGCTCGCCGGGTCGACACCCGGCCGACCCGCCGTGTCGTAGAGCGAGTTGAACGTCATGATGATCCCCGCGCCCAGGAAGGCGGCCAGCAGGGTCGCGAGAAACCGTCCGGGCCGTTGTCGTATCGACCGCATCGCCAGCATGAACATGGCTCACACCTCCGTCGTCATGTCGTCGCCCAGGTGCGCGAGCCGCTCGGCCACCGCGTCGGGCGTCGGCGCGTCCATCCGGCCCGCGAGCCGGCCGTCCGCCAGGAACAGCACGGAGTCGGCGTAGGAGGCGGCGACCGGGTCGTGGGTCACCATCACCACGGTCCGGCCGTGCACCCGCACCGCCTCCTGGAGCAGCCGCAGCACGTCCCGCGCGCTACGGGTGTCCAGGGCACCCGTCGGCTCGTCCGCGAAGATCACCCGGGGGTCCGTGACCAGCGCGCGGGCGATCGCCACCCGCTGCCGCTGACCGCCGGAGAGCTGGTCGGGCCGGTGCCCGAGCCGGTCGCCCAGACCGACAGCCGTGAGGACCTCCCTGACCCGCCTCCGGTCGACCTTCCGGCCGGCGAGCTTCAGCGGCAGGACGGTGTTCTGTGCGACCGTCAGCGTCTCCAGCAGGTTGTACTGCTGGAACACGAACCCCACCCGCCCGCGCCGGAACCTCGTCAGCTCCGCTTCGCCACCGCCGGTCAGCTCCGTGCCGTCCACCCGCACGATCCCGCTGTCCGGCCGGTCGAGACCGGCCGCGCACTGCAGCAGCGTGGACTTGCCGGACCCGGACGGCCCCATCACCGCGGTGAAGGTGCCCCGGCGCAGGCTCAGGGTGACCCCGTCCAGAGCGGTCACGGCACTGTCGTCGGTGCCGTAGGTCCTGCTGACCTTCACCAGCCGCAGCGCCTCCGTGGCGGGCCCCGCGTCGTGCGTGCCTCGTGAACCTGTGCGAAACATCGTCGTCCCCCTTCGTCCGGCACGCCGTGTGCCTTGCTGAAGAAGCTACGGAGTCGTGGACCGGGGCACATTGGGCGCAGAACCCGTCTTCGGGGGTGTACTCAGTGACACCCCTCGACGGATGCGGCAGGGTTGTTCGCCATGACCGACGGAATAGCGTGGCTCGCCGAACCGCAGTCCATCGCGTGGGGCGGCTACAGCGTGGTGATCGCCCCCGACCTCGAATCGGAGTCGCTGGCGAGACGGATCGCGGAGACCGCCCACCGACCCACCAGACCCCGCCCCATCGGCGAACTCACCGGCCGCCAGGTGCACGACCTGCTGGAAGGCCTGTACGAAGACGTCGCCCAGGGCATCGCCCTGCGCCACGGCGAGCTCGACGAGTGGTCCTACGTCATCAAGTACGGCGGCTGGCAGGGCGAGTTCGGCACCGGAAGCCGACCGGTCGACCGCGGCGGCCTGCACGTCTACCACCTGGAGTACGAGGAGGAGAACGGCAAGCCGGTGCCCCCGAACTTCGCCTACCGCCACGACGAGAACCTGATGTGCGCGTTCAACCTGCACCTGGACGGGAGTTGGGGCCACGGCAGCCCCGAGGGCGACCCCGACGTGGTCGCCGCCGTCCAGGAGCGGCTCACCGCAGCCGGACTTCCCGACGACGACCTGGAACACCCTGTCGTGCACCGGGCCTGTCTGGAGGTGCTCCAGCAGCACTTCGGCCTCACCCTGCCCCGCGAGCGGATCCTGGAGGACACCCTGCCCACACTCCTGCTGACCGGTCCCTGGCCGTAGGGGCCGCCGAAGCACGCGGGGGCGTTGTCAGTGGGGCGCTGTACTTTCGGCTCATGGGGATCTACCTGGTGAGCGTGGGCGCGCGGGAGTGGTTCGACGCGGACGAGGAGGAGGGCGGCAAGGGCGTCCTCGCCGCCGCGCTCGGCGAGGAGCTGCGCCGACGGGGCCTGCCGCCGTACGAGTCGGTGCCGGAGGAACCGGAGCGGGTGGTGCGCGGGGCGGGGCTCTCGTTCGAGGAGAAGCTGGTGCCTCCCATGGAGGGGTTCGGGGCACTGTGCCGGGAGCACCTGTCGCAGGAGGAGTACCAAATGCTCTGCGGCTGGTCGCTCCTGGTGCCGTTCGCGCTCGACGACGAGATCCGGCTGCCGGTCGAGAACTCCTACGCCGACACGACGACGGTCGCCGGTGCCCCGCAGGTGCTCGCCCTCGCCGAACGGCTCGCGGGGGCCGTCGGCCTGCCGGTGGACGAGATACCCGAGGCCTGCGACAACCTCGACCTGACCATGTGGTTCCTGGACGGGCCGGTGAAGGACGTGGCGGCCGCGCGGCCGGGACCGTGGGCCGACGACCTCGACGCCGCGTTCTACGTGGCCCTGTACCTGCGCGCCGCCCAGCACTCCCTGCGGCGCGGCTGCCCGATCGTCTACTGCTGACCTGAGGGTGGGTCAAGGCGGCAGTCCTTGAACGGTTTCACCTCGCGGCGCGGACGGTGGACACCCCTGTCATCTGCCGTTAACTTCAACCGCCCACCCAGCTGAATCGATACAACTGGGAGCAGTCGAAGGGACCACGGCATGACAGACGGAGCCGGCAGCACGGACGGCGTCGAGGGCCTCACGGTGGAGCACCGCACCGATCCGCTCGGCGTGGACGCGGCCCGCCCCCGATTCGGCTGGCGCACCGCGTCCCGGGTGCGCGGCCGGCGGCAGACGGCGTACCGCGTCCTCGTCGCGTCCACCCCGGACCGGCTCGCCGACGGCCGTGCGGACGTCTGGGACAGCGGCCGGACCGACTCGGCGGACTCGGTGGCCGTGCGCCACACGGGCCCCGAGCTGCGCCCCTCGACCCGCTACCACTGGACGGTCCAGCTCTGGGACGAGAACGGCCACAGGCTTCCCGACGCCCCGGCGGCCCGTTTCGAGACCGGCCTGCTCAGCACCGACGGCGTCAGCGGCTGGGACGGCGCGAAGTGGATCAGCATGGCGGGCAAGGCGCCGAACAGCCCCGGCTCGCCGCTCCTGAGAAGGCAGACGGCCCTGAGGACCGGCCGGGTGCGCGAAGCCCGGCTGTACGTCTCCGCGCTCGGCGTGTACGTGACCTACGTCAACGGCCGCCGGGTCACCGTGCCCCAGGACGGCGGCAGCACGTATGAGCTCCTCACCCCGGGCTGGACCAACTACGACACCACCGTCAACTACTTCACCTACGACGTGACGGCCCTGGTGGCGGGTGAGCCGCAGGTCACCCTCGCCGCGGTGCTGGGCAACGGCTGGTACAACAGCCGTGTCTCCGACAACAGCGTCTACTACTCCGAGGCCGGCGACCGCCTCGCCCTGAAGGCCAAGCTCCTGATCCGCTACGAGGACGGCTCGACCCAGACCGTCGTGACCACCCCCGGCGAGGAATGGCAGGCCACGGACACCGGCCCCTACCGCGCCGACGACCTCTACGACGGCCAGACCTACGACGCCCGCCGGGAACTGCCCGGCTGGACCGCGAACGGCTTCGACACCTCGGCCTGGTCCGCGACCGAGGAGCACGACTTCACCACCCGGTTCCCCGACTCCCGGCTGGTCGCCCACCCCGGCGAATCGGCCCGGCTGATGCCCGAGTGGGACCACAGGCCGCGGTCGATCTCCGTGTACACCGGCGGCGGCGATTTCGTCGCCGACCCCACCCGCACGGGCACCGACCCCACCGAGGCCGCAACCGCCCCCCTCACCCTGCACCCCGGCGACACCGCCGTGATCGACCTGGGCCAGAACCTGGTCGGCGTCCCCCGCTACACCCTCCGCGGCCCGGCCGGAGCCGAAGTCGCCTTCAGACCGGGGGAGATGCTCAACGACACCAGCGCGGGCGCGGACGGCCCCGAGGGTTCCGTGTACCGGGCGAACCTCCGCACCGCCGGGGCGACCAGCACCTACATCCTCAAGGGCGACCCGCAGGGCGAGACGCATGAGGACTCCCTGACGTTCTACGGCTTCCGCTACCTCTCCGTCACCACGTCGGAGACGGTCACCCTCACCGAAGCGACCGGCAGGGTCGCCACCTCCGCCCTCCGGGACATCGGCCAGGTCACCACCGACGACCCCGACATCAACCAACTGACCAGCAACGTCCGTTGGGGCCAGCGCGGCAACTACCTCTGGGTCCCCACCGACTGCCCGCAGCGCGACGAACGCTGCGGCTGGACCGGCGACACCCAGCTCTTCGCCCAGACCGGCCTCTACAACACCGAAGCGGTCGCCTTCCTGAGCCACTTCCAGGACATCCTGATCGACTCCCAGCACACCTACGGAGCGGACGGCGCCCAGTTCACCTGGATCGCGCCCGGCGCCCGCTACAACGAGCCGGTCCCGGCGAGCGGTTGGGCGGACTGCGGGGTCGTCGTGCCCTGGACCGTGTGGCAGATGAGCGGCGACACCACCATCGTCGACCGCAGCTGGGACGCGATGACCGCCTACATGGACTGGATCCGCGCGCGCACCGGCGACACGTACGCCGGACAAGGAGCGATCTTCGGCGACTGGCTGGCCTTCCAGGTCACCAGCACCCAACTCGTCAGCGACGCCTACTACGCCTACAGCGCCCGCCTCATGACGGACATGGCCCGCGCCACCGGCCGCACCGCAGAGGCCCACGCCTACGAGGACCTCTTCTCCCGCATCAAGCGGGCGTTCGTCACCAAGTACCTCCACACCGAGGACGGCCGGCTCACCGTCCGCTCCAGCCTCGGCTCCCCACCGCCGTGGACCCCGGGAGGCAGCCCCACCCGGACCGAGGACGACAGTCAGACCGCGCTGCTGTGGGTCCTCAAACTCGGCCTGTACGACACCGAGGCCCAGCGACGCGCGATCGTCGAGCTCCTCGTCCAGAACATCGGCAACTCCGCCGACTACAAGGCCGCCCACCCCGGCAGCACCCGCGTCGGCCACGCCGAGAACACCCTCTCCGTCGGCTTCCTCGGGGTGAACGTCCTGGCCCCCGTCCTCACCGAGGAGGGCCAGGTCGAGCTGGCGTACAAGGTGTTGCACCAGGACGCGATGCCGTCCTGGCTGTACTCGGTGAGGAACGGCGCGACCACGGTCTGGGAGCGCTGGAACTCGTACTCGAAGGAGGACGGCTTCGGGCCGGTCGAGATGAACTCCTTCAACCACTACGCCTACGGCGCGATCATGGAGTGGATGTACGAGAGCATGGCCGGCATCGCCAAGGACCCGGCCCACCCGGGCTTCAAGCACTTCTTCCTGCGGCCCCACCTCGACCCGACCGGCAGGATCACCCGGGTCACCGGCTCGCACCGGTCGCCGTACGGCGAGATCGTCAGCGCCTGGACGGTCCGGGAGGGCGAGTTCACGCACCGGGTCGCGGTCCCCGCCAACAGCACCGCGACCCTGCGCATTCCCACGGCCGACCCCGACTCCGTGCACGAGGGCGGCACACCTCTGTCACGCGTGGAGGGGGTGCAGTACCTGGGCTTCGACGAGGGGAGCGCTCGGTACGACATCCCCTCCGGCCGTTACGAGTTGACGTCCTCGCTCGCCTGAGTGTCCACCAGGACCACCTCCAGGGTGCGCGGACCGTGCACCCCCTCGACCCGGTCCAGCTCGATGTCACTGGTCGCCGAAGGACCGGAGATCCACGTCAACGGGCGTACCGGGTCGAGGCGTTCGAGGGCCTGCGGCACCGAGGAGACGACCTGGTCCGGAACCCGTACGACACAGATGTGGTGGTCCGGCACCAGGGTGATACGGCGGCGGCCCTGGTCCGGGCCGCCGTCCAGCACGATGGTGCCGGTCTCGGCGACGGCCACCGCGCACGCCGTGACCACGCTGTCGACCCGGTCCAGTTCGTGCGGGGTGCTCTCGGCCCGGTCCGGGACCTGCTCGGAGTCGGCGTCCGCGAGCCACGCCGACTCAAGGCCGGGCGGCACGAGGACGGTCTTCGCACCCCGGGCCGCCAGCATCCCGGCGAGCGTCGCCGGCAGATCGGCCGCGGTGCAGCGGTGCACGATCGCCCGGTAGTCCGCCAGGTTCTCGGCCAGCAGCTCCACCGTCTCCTCGATGCTCCGGTCGCCGTGCTCCCGCAGATAAGCGCGCTCGATCGGGACATCCTCGCCCGGGGCGTCGGCCAGCGCGCGCCGCACCCGGCCCAGGATCCGTTCCCTGCTGCTCACTTGCCGCCCTCCTTGCCGCCGCCTGTGCGCTGCCACCAGTCACGGAACGGTTCCGCGGGCACCGGCGGCAGATCCCGGGTGCCGCTCCACGCCTTGCCGGGACCCGGCAGGGTACGCGGATGGAGACGGCGGGTCCGCGAGGCCGCCCGCTGGCCGGTGCGCAGGACACCGGGGTGGGCGAACGCCCAGCGGGCCGCCCGCATCGCCGCCCGCTCGGCCGCGTGTCCCTTGGCGGGCTTGAGCACCACCTTGTTGCCCTCGCGCACCACAGGACCGCCCTGCACCACCCGCTCCCGCAGATGCACCAGCACCTCGGGGATGTCGATGGCGACCGGGCAGACCTCGTAACAGGCCCCGCACAGACTCGACGCATACGGCAGGGAGGCGTCGATCTCGCTTGCCGTGCCCCGCAGTTGCGGGCTGAGGATCGCGCCGATCGGGCCCGGGTACACCGAGCCGTACGCGTGCCCGCCGGCCCGCTCGTACACCGGGCACACGTTCAGGCACGCCGAGCAGCGGATGCAGCGCAGCGCCTGGCGGCCGACCTCGTCGGCGAGGGTGTCGGAGCGGCCGTTGTCGAGAAGCACGAGGTGGAAGTTCTGCGGCCCGTCCTCGTCGGTCGTGCCGGTCCACGTCGAGGTGTAGGGGTTCATGCGCTCGGCGGTCGAGGAACGGGGGAGCGTCTGGAGGAAGACCTCCAGGTCCTGCCAGCTCGGCACGATCTTCTCGATGCCGACGACCGAGATCAGCGTCTCCGGCAGGGTCAGGCACATCCGTCCGTTGCCCTCGGACTCCACGACCACCAGGGTGCCGGTGTCGGCGACCATGAAGTTGGCGCCGGAGATGCCGACCTTGGCGCGCAGGAACTTCTCCCGCAGGTGCAGCCGTGCCGCCTCCGCCAGTTCGGCGGGCGTGTCGGTGAGGCCCTCGGGGGCCGGGCGGCCCCACTCGCTCATCTCACGCTCGAAGATGTCCCGGATCTCGCCCCGGTTGCGGTGGATGGCCGGGACGAGGATGTGCGAGGGCCGGTCCTTGCCCAACTGCACGATCAGCTCGGCGAGATCGGTCTCGTAGGCGCGGATGCCCGCTTCGAGAAGGGCCTCGTTGAGCCCGATCTCCTGCGTGGCCATCGACTTGACCTTCACGACCTCCGACTCGCCCGTCATCTTGACGAGTTGGGTGACGATCTCGTTGGCCTCGTCGGCGTCGGCCGCCCAGTGGACGGTGCCGCCCGCCGCGACCACCGACTCCTCCAACTGCACGAGGTAGCGGTCGAGATGGCGCAGCGTGTGGTCCTTGATCCGCTTGCCCGCCTCGCGCAGCTCCGCCCAGTCGGAGACCTCGGCGACGGCGTTCGCCCGCTTGGCGCGGATGGTGTGCGTGGCGTGGCGCAGATTGCCGCGCAGGGTCTTGTTGTTGACGGCCTCGTGCGCGGCCTTCGGGAAGGCCGGCATCCCCACGAACGTCCCGCTCATACGGCCGCCTCCTCCTCAGTGCTCGCCAGGATCTCCGCGATGTGCACCGGCCGCATGTCCGACTCCAGCCGGCCCATCGTGCCGCCGATGTGCATCAGACAGGAGTTGTCGGCCGCGCACAGCACCTCGGCGCCCGTCGACTCGGCGTTGCGCACCTTGTCCGTGCCCATCGCCGCCGAGACATCGGCGTTCTTCAGGGCGAAGGTGCCACCGAAGCCGCAGCACTCGTCGGCACCCGGAAGCTCCCTCAGCTCCAGCCCCTTGACCGCCTGGAGCAGCCACCGCGGCCGGTCGCCGAGCCCGAGGCCGCGCAGTCCGTGACAGGTCGGGTGGTACGTCACCGTGTGCGGGTAGTACGCCCCGACGTCCGTCACCCCCAGCACGTCCACCAGGAACTCCGTGAGCTCGTACGTCTTCGGCACCACGGGCGCCAGCGCGGCCGCGAGGCCCTCCCCGCGACCCTCGGCCCGGGCCCGCTCACCCATCCGCGGGTACAGCTCCCGCACCATCGCCCCGCAGGATCCGGACGGCGTCACGATCGCCTCGTAGTCCCGGAAGACATCGGAGAAATGCCGGGCCAGCGGCTCCGCCTCATGCCGGTAGCCGGTGTTGTAGTGCGCCTGCCCGCAGCAGGTCTGGGACATCGGGAAGTCGACGTCGACGCCCAGCCTGGTCAGCAGTTTCACCACAGCGCGCCCGGTGTCCGGATACAGCGTGTCGTTGACACAGGTCAGGAACAGGGCGACACGCATCGCGGCTCCTTGTGGTCGGTCATCGGATGAGTGAAGCGTAGTCCGGGGGTGAGGGCCGGGGGAGACCCCGGGTCAGTTCCCGGCGAGCCGGGCCTGCGCCTCGCGCCAGCGCGCGGGATCGCCCTGCGGCTCGTACCGCGTGAGCGGCTGGGTACGGGTGAGCAGCGCGCGCCCGCCCGCGAGGTCGCCCACGAGCCCGTGGGCCCGAGCCTGGACCAGGACGTTCCCGAGCGCGGCCGCCTCGGTCGGCCCGGCCACCACCGGCAGCCCGCAGGCGTCGGCGGTGAGCTGGCACAGCAGGGCGTTGCGCGTCCCGCCCCCGACGACGTGCACGACGTCCACGGGGTGGTCGGCCAGCCGCTGCGCCTCCTCGACCGCCTTGCGGTGGGCCAGGGCCAGCGAGTCGAGGATGCAGCGCGTGATCTCCGCGGGTGTGCCCGGCACCGGCTGCCCCGAGGCACGGCACGCCTCGGCGATCCGCTCCGGCATCCGGCCCGGCGCGAGGAACCGCGCGTCCCCCGCGTCCACGACCGACCGCAGCGCCGGCACCTTGGCCGCGTCGAGGAGCAGCTCGCCCAGATCCGGGTCGCCCCAGGCCCGTACGCACTCCTGGAGCAGCCACAGCCCCATGATGTTCCGCAGGTACCGGACCGTGCCGTCGAGCCCCAGCTCGTTGGTGAAGTTGGCGGCCCGGCTCTCCTCGGTCAGCACCGGCGCGTCGAGCTCAAGACCCGCGAGGGACCAGGTGCCGGTGCAGATGTAGGCGAACCGCTCGCCGGACGCGGGCACAGCGGCGACCGCGGAGGCGGTGTCGTGCGACCCGACGGCCGTCACCGGCACGGGCCCGCGGAGTCCGGTCTCCTCCAGGACCTCCGGCCGCAGCAGCCCCGCCGGATCGCCCGGCTGCCGCAGCGGCGCGAACAACTCCAGGTCGATGCCGAGACGCGAGGCGATGTCGTACGACCATCCGCGCGTCCGGGGATCGATCAGCTGGGTCGTCGAGGCGTTGGTGAGCTCGGTGCCCTGCTCGCCGGTCAGCCAGTAGGTGAGCAGGTCGGGGACGAGCAACAGCCGCTCGGCGCCGGTGAGTTGGTCGGCGACCAGCTGGTACAGCGTGTTGAAGGGCGCGTACTGGAGCCCGGTCGCCGCGTACAACTCCGGCGCGGGCACGGTCGCCCACACCTTCTCGGCGACGCCCTCGGTGCGGGAGTCGCGGTAGTGCACGGGGTTGCCGAGCAGCTTGCCGTCCGCGTCCAGCAGCCCGTAGTCCACGGCCCAGCTGTCGATCCCGACGGAGTCGACCTGCCCGGCGGCCCTGAGCCCGTCCAGGACACCGCCGTAGAGCGAGAGGATGTCCCAGCGCAGGCCCTCGGGCAGCCGCACGGGCCGGTTCACGAACCGGTGGGCCTCGGTCAGCTCCAGGCTGTCGGGGCCCACGCGGCCGACCATGACACGTCCGCTGGACGCGCCGAGGTCGACCGCGGCGTACGACTTCACGGACGCGCTCATCGCAGGAAGGCGGCCGCGACGCCGGCGTCGACCGGGACGTGCAGCCCGGTGGTGTGCGTCAGCTCCCCGCCGGTCAGCGCGAACACGGCGTTGGCCACGTGCTCGGGGAGCACCTCGCGCTTGAGGATGGTCCGCTGCGCGTAGAACTCGCCCAGCTTCTCCTCCTCCACGCCGTACACGGCGGCCCGCTTGGCACCCCAGCCCCCGGCGAAGATGCCGGACCCGCGCACCACGCCGTCGGGGTTGACACCGTTGACGCGGATGCCGTGCTCGCCCAGCTCGGCGGCCAGCAGCCGCACCTGGTGGGCCTGGTCGGCCTTGGTGGCGGAGTAGGCGATGTTGTTGGGACCGGCGAACACGGCGTTCTTGGAGGCGATGTAGACGATGTCGCCGCCCAGCTTCTGCGCGATCATCACGCGGGCCGCCTCCCGCGACACCAGGAAGGAACCGCGCGCCATGATGTCGTGCTGGAGGTCCCAGTCCTTGGCGGAGGTCTCCAGGAGAGGCTTGGAGATGGAGATACCGGCGTTGTTGACCACGAGGTCCACCCCGCCGAAGGCCAGCACAGCGGCCCGGAACGACTCGGCGATCTGCTCCTCGGAGGTGACGTCGACGGTCACGGCGACGGCCTTGTCGGGCCCGCCGAGCTCCTCGGCGACCGCGGCCGCGTTCTCGCCGTTGAGGTCGGCGACCACGACACACGCGCCCTCGGCGACCAGCCGCTGCGCGATGGCCTTGCCGATCCCGCTGCCGGCGCCGGTCACCAGCGCGACCCGGGTCGCGAGCGGCTTGGGCTTCGGCATCCGCTGGAGCTTCGCCTCCTCCAGCGCCCAGTACTCGATGCGGAACTTCTCGGACTCCTCGATCGGCGCGTACGACGAGACGGCCTCGGCGCCCCGCATCACGTTGATCGCGTTGACGTAGAACTCACCCGCGACCCGGGCGGTCTGCTTGTCCTTGCCGAAGGAGAACATGCCGACACCCGGGATCAGCACGATCGCCGGGTCGGCGCCGCGCATGGCGGGGGAGTCGGGCAGGGCGTGCCGCTGGTAGTAGGCGGCGTACTCCTCGCGGTACTCGGCGTGCAGTTCGTCGAGCCGCGCGATGGCTTCCTCCAGAGGAGCCGTAGGCGGCAGGTCGAGGACGAGCGGGCGCACCTTGGTCCGCAGGAAGTGGTCGGGGCAGGAGGTCCCGAGGGCGGCGAGGCGCGGGTGCTCGGCGCGGGCCAGGAACTCCAGCACCGGCTCGGAGTCGTTGAAGTGCCCGACCTGCGGCTTGTCCTGGGAGGCGATCGCGCGGACGTACGGCGCGAGGGCGGCGGCCCGCTCCCGGCGCTCGGCCTCGGACAGAGCGCCGTACCCCTCGATGACGGGGCCGAAGGGCTCGGCCTTGCCACGCTCCTCCAGGAACTTCTCGGCCGTCCGGATGATGTGCAGCGAGTTCTTCTCGCACTCCTCGGCCGTGTCGCCCCAGGCGGTGATGCCGTGCCCGCCGAGGACGACACCGATCGCCTGCGGGTTGGCCGCCTTGATGGCGGCGATGTCCAGTCCGAGCTGGAAGCCCGGCCGCCGCCACGGCACCCAGGCGACGGTGTCCCCGAAGCACTCGGCGGTCAGCTTCTCCCCGTCGGCGGCGCAGGCGAGCGCGATGCCGGAGTCGGGGTGCAGGTGGTCGACGTGAGCGGCCTCGACGAGCCCGTGCATGGCGGTGTCGATGGAGGGAGCCGCCCCGCCCTTGCCGTGCAGGCAGTAGTCGAACGCGGCGACCATCTCGTCCTCGCGCTCCACACCGGGGTACACGTCGACGAGCGCCCGCATACGGTCCAGCCGCAGAACGGCGAGCCCGGCCTCGGTCAGGGTCCCGAGGTCGCCCCCGGACCCCTTGACCCACATCAGTTCGACGTCCCCGCCGGTGACGGGATCGACGGAGGTGCCCTTGGCGGACGCGTTGCCACCGGCGTAGTTGGTGTTACGGGGATCGGAGCCAAGCCGACGGGAACGGGCGAGGAGGGCGGCGGCTTCGGGATGGGGTGCCATGACTTTCGGTTCCTTACTGGAGAGAGGGCGGGATTTCGCTTTCAGGGGCGCGGGGCTGTATCAATTTGCGGCTCCGCCGCGCGGGCGCGACCAGCCACAGCCGGCCCGCACCCCGCAGACGACAGGACCAGGCAGACGCTTACGCCCCCCAGCCAGCCTGTTCCCCACCAACCCGCGAGGCCACGATCTTCTCGGCCCACCCGGACCGCTTGTACGCGGCAATGGGATTCGCGTCCAGCCCCATCTCCTCGCGCACCTCCGCGAGCAGCGGCCGCACATCCGTGTTGTACGCGTCCATCAGCACCGCGTTCGCCTCCAGCACATCCCCCTCGCGCTGAGCCACCGCAAGAGCATCCCGGTCCACCAGGAGCGCCTTGGCCGTCGCTTCCTGGACGTTCATGACGGACCGGATGATCGCCGGAATCTTCGCCTCGATGTTGTGGCACTGGTCGAGCATGAACGCCACCTCGGAGGTGAACCCGCCCCCGCGCACCACTTCGTACATGATCCGGAAGAGCTGGAACGGATCGGCCGCCCCCACCATGAGGTCGTCGTCGGCGTAGAACCGCGAGTTGAAGTCGAACCCGCCGAGCTTCCCCTCCCGCAGCAGCGTGGCGACGATGAACTCGATGTTGGTGCCGGGCGCGTGGTGCCCGGTGTCGACGACGACCTGGGCCTTGGGGCCGAGCTTGAGGCAGTGCGCGTACGCCGTGCCCCAGTCCGGTACGTCCGTCGAGTAGAAGGCCGGCTCGAAGAACTTGTACTCGAGCAGCATCCGCTGCCCGTCACCCAGACGGTCGTACACCTCGGAGAGACCTTCGGCCAGCCGGTCCTGCCGGGCCCGCAGATCGTCCTGGCCGGGATAGTTCGTCCCGTCGGCGAACCACAGCTTCAGGTCCTGGGAGCCGGTCGCGTCCATGATGTCGACGCACTCCAGCAGATGATCGAGAGCCTTCCGGCGCACCGCGGCGTCCGGATGACAGATGCTGCCCAGCTTGTAGTCGTCGTCCTGGAAGGTGTTGGAGTTGATGGCGCCCAGCTTCACGCCCCGCTCCCCGGCGAACTTCGCCAGCGCGGCGTAGTCCTCGACCTTGTCCCAGGGGATGTGCAGGGCGACGGTCGGGGCCACTCCGGTGAACGCGTGCACCTGCGCCGCGTCCTCCAGCTTCTCCTGCGGGGTACGCGGTACACCCTGCTGGGCGAACACCTTGAAGCGGGTTCCCGAGTTCCCGTACGCCCACGACGGCGTCTCGACGGCCTGGGTCTTGAGAGCGGCCTTCACCGCGGCGAGCTCGGTCACTTGAGGGCTCCTGTGACGTCGGGTCTGAAGGGCATCCGAACAGCTTCACTGTGAAACGATTCAAGACGGGAAAGTATGGGGACCTCGCGGGGGTGTCAACCCCTGCGACCAAGGCTGTTGCCCGTGACCCCCCTGTGACCTGAGTCCATCGAAACTTTTTCGACACGAACCCATTGACGTGACATGCGCTCCATGCCTAACGTCCCGGCAACCAAGTTGAAACCTTTCACGACGCCGTGAGGGCCGTCCCGCCGGCGTCGTCGAGGAGCCCCCAATGACCCACCCGTCCACCACGGGTCCGGCCCCGGTTCTCGCGCTCAAGGACATCTCGAAGTCCTTCGGCGCGGTTCGCGCCCTGCGGGACGTCTCCCTGGAGCTGTTTCCCGGGGAGGTACACGCCCTCGCCGGCGAGAACGGCGCGGGCAAGTCGACCCTCATCAAGACCCTCGCGGGAGTGCACCGGCCGGACACCGGCCAGGTACTGCTCGACGGTGAGCCGGTCGTCTTCCACGGTCCCGGTGACGCCCGCGACGCCGGTATCGCCGTGATCTACCAGGAGCCCACGCTCTTCCCCGACCTGTCGATCGCCGAGAACATCTTCATGGGCCGCCAGCCCCGGCGGGCCCTCGGCCGGATCGACCACAAGGCCACCCATGCCGCGACCCTGGCCCTGATGCAGCGCCTCGGGGTCGAGCTCGACCCCGACCGTCCGGCGCGCGGCCTGTCCATCGCCGACCAGCAGATCGTCGAGATCGCCAAGGCGCTGTCCTTCGAGGCCCGCGTCCTGATCATGGACGAGCCCACCGCGGCCCTGACCGGCAGCGAGGTGGCCCGCCTCTTCGGGGTCGTCAAGGCGCTCCGTGAGCAGGGTGCCGCGGTGCTGTTCATCTCGCACCGCCTGGAGGAGATCTTCCAGATCTGCCAGACGGTCACCACCCTGCGCGACGGCGCCTGGATCTCCAGTGAGCCGATCGACGGCATGACCGAGGACGACCTGGTCCGCCGCATGGTCGGCCGTGACCTCGACGAGCTCTACCCCAAGCAGGACGTACGCCCCGGCGAGGTCGCGCTCACGGTGCGCCGGCTGACCCGGGAGGGCGTCTTCACCGACGTCTCGTTCGAGGTCAGGCGAGGCGAGATCGTCGGCCTGGCGGGTCTCGTCGGAGCGGGCCGTACCGAGGTCGCCCGGGCCGTGTTCGGCATCGACCGCTGGGACGCCGGCGAGGTCTCCGTCGACGGCAGGGCGCTGGTCAACGGCGCCCCGTCCACCGCGATGGCCGCGGGCCTCGCCCTGGTCCCCGAGGACCGGCGCGCCCAGGGCCTCGTGATGGACATGTCCATCGAGCGCAACATCGGCCTCACGGGTCTGCGCACGACCGTCAAGGCCGGTCTGATGGACCGCGGCGCCGAACGCAGCCGTTCACTCGACTGGGCGGTCAAGCTCCAGGTGAAGTACGCCCGCATCGCCGACACCGTCAACACGCTGTCGGGCGGCAACCAGCAGAAGGTCGTCCTCGCCAAGTGGCTGGCCACCGGCCCCAAGGTGCTCATCGTCGACGAGCCGACCCGTGGCATCGACGTCGGCACCAAGGCCGAGGTGCACCGGCTGCTCAGCGAGCTGGCCGCCGACGGGGTGGCCATCCTGATGATCTCCTCCGACCTGCCCGAGATCCTCGGCATGGCGGACCGCGTGCTCGTGATGCACGAGGGCCGCCTCACCGCCGAGATCCCGCGCTCCGACGCCACCGAGGAAACCGTGATGGCCGCAGCCACCGGGAGGGCCGCCGCATGACGGTGACGACTCCCAACCAGGCCCCCGTGACCGACGTACCCAAGTCCAGCGGCACCCGCCTGGTCGACCGCGTCTTCAAGATGCGCGAGCTCGCCATCCTGGTCGTCTTCCTGGTGATGATCGTCGTCACCCAGATCGGGAACAGCGACTTCCTCACCGAGCAGGGCATCAAGGACCTGCTGCTGAACGCCACCATCCTGGTGCTGGTCGCCACCGGTCAGTCGCTGGTCGTGATCACGAGGAACGTCGACCTCTCGGTCGGCTCCACCCTCGGCATCAGCGCCTTCGCCGCCGGCACGTACCTGCACGGCGGCGGGAACCCCGTCGTGGCGATCGTGCTCGCGGTCCTGCTCGGCATCGGCTTCGGCCTCCTCAACGGCCTGCTCGTCAGCCTCGGCCAGGTGCCCGCGCTCGTGGTCACCCTCGGCACGCTCTACATCATCCGGGGCATCGACTCCATCTGGGTCGGCTCCCGTCAGATCACGGCGGCCGACCTCCCGGACAGCTTCGTCGACTTCGGCTCCGGCGGGATCTCCGCCGTGCCGTGGCTGGCCCTGATCGCGCTGGCGGTCCTCGTCGCCACCGCCTACTACCTCAAGCACTTCGGCAGCGGACGCGAGCTGTACGCGCTCGGCTCCAACCCCGAGGCCGCACGGCTCGCCGGCATCCCGGTGCGCAAGCGGATCCTGGCCGCCTACACCTTCTGCGGCGGCCTCGCCGGTCTCGCCGGGGCGATGTACCTGGCCCGGTTCGGCAACGTCGACTCCGGGACCGGCACCGGCTACGAACTGACCGTCGTCAGCGCGGTCGTGGTCGGCGGTGTCGTCTTCACCGGCGGCTCCGGCAGCGTCTACGGCGCGGCTCTCGGCGCCCTGCTGCTGACCTCCATCAACAGCGTGCTGCCCGCCCTCGGCGTCAGCTCGGTCTGGGTGCTCGCCATCAACGGCATCCTGCTCATCCTCGCCATCGCGGTCGACCGGGTCGTCGCGCTGCGCGTGGCCTCCGCCCTGAAGAAGAGGAACGCCCGCCATGCCTGACTCCCTCACGCGTGCGATCCGCTGGGACACGGTGGTCGGCACCCTCCTGATCGTCGTCCTGCTGCTGTCCTTCGGTACGGTCGACGGGTTCGGCAACGCGCTGAACCTGTCCTTCCTGATCGGCAACACCCTGCCGATCGCGCTGATCGCCCTGCCCATGACCCTGCTCGTGGTCTCCGGTGAGATCGACCTCTCCGTCGCCTCCACGGCCGGCCTGTCCGGCGCGGTGATGGGCGCCCTGTGGAACCAGGGCCTGACGATCGAGGTGATCATCCCGATCTGCCTGGTCCTCGGTGTGGTGTGCGGGCTGATCAACGGCCTGCTCGTCACGAGGCTCGGCCTGCCCTCCCTCGCCGTCACCATCGGCACCCTCGCCGCCTACCGGGGCATCGCACAGATCGTGCTCGGCTCCGACGCGGTCACCGACTTCCCCACGCAGTACCTGGACTTCGCCGCCGGACGGATCGGGGACACGTTCATCCCGCAGGCCTTCCTGCCCTTCCTGGTCCTGCTCGCGATCGCCGTGGTCGTCCTGCACGCCACGCCGTTCGGACGCTCGGTGTTCGCGACCGGCGCCAGCGAGGAGGCGGCGCGGTTCGCCGGCATCCGGGTCAAGCGCCAGAAGCTGATCCTGTTCACGGTGACGGGCCTGATGGCCTCGCTCACCGGCATCTTCTGGGCACTGCACTACGCCAGCGCCCGCTACGACAACGCCACGGGGCTCGAACTCTCCGTCGTGGCGGCCGTGTTGCTGGGCGGCATCGACTTCGACGGCGGCAAGGGCACGCTCGGCGGCGCGATCGCGGGAGTCTTCCTGCTCGGCGCGCTGCAGAACGTGATGAGCCTCCAGGACGTCTCCGCCCAGTCCCAGATCGTCGTCACCGGCGTTCTGCTCGTCCTCTCCGTGCTCGGCCCGCGGGTCGCACGGCAGATCTCGGTTGCGAGGGCCGGCCGCCGAGCCGCCTCGACACCGGCGTCCAAGGCGCCCGCCCCGGCCGGCTAGGCCCGGGCGCCCCGGAAACCTCGTATCCGCTCACCCTCGTAAGGAAGATCCGTCATGCGTAAGTCATCCCTCCGCCGTTCCTGCGCAGCCCTCGCCGCCGGCACCTCGCTCGCCCTCGCGCTCACCGCGTGCGGCGGCACCACCAAGAAGGACGTGCAGGACGAGGGCGCCTCGGCGGCCTCCACCGCCAAGGCCGACCCGAACGCGGCCACCAAGAAGGGCCTGACCGTCGGCTTCCTGCCCAAGCAGGTCAACAACCCGTACTTCACCTCCGCGGACAAGGGCGGCGAGAAGGCGCTGACCGAACTGGGCAGCAAGTACAAGGAGGTCGGCCCCTCCAGCGCCACCGACACCGCCGGGCAGGTCTCCTACGTCAACACGCTCACCCAGCAGCAGGTGAACGCGATGGCCGTGTCCGCGCAGGACCCGGGCGCCCTGTGCACCGCCCTCAAGCAGGCCATGTCGAACGACATCAAGGTCGTCACCTACGACTCCGACACCAAGCCGGAGTGCCGCAACGCCTTCGTCTCGCAGGCCTCCGCCGAGGACCTGGGCCGCACCGAGGTCCAGCTGCTCGCCGAGCAGATCGGCTACAAGGGCGAGATCGCGATCCTGTCCGCCGCCCAGACGGCGACGAACCAGAACACCTGGATCGACTTCATGAAGGACGAGCTGAAGCAGGACAAGTACAAGAACATCAAGCTCGTCAAGATCGCGTACGGCAACGACGACGCCCAGCAGTCCTTCCAGCAGACCCAGGGCCTGCTCCAGCAGTACCCGAACCTGAAGGGGATCATCTCCCCGACCACCGTCGGCATCAAGGCCGCCGCCCAGTACCTCTCCGGCTCCAAGTACAAGGGCAAGGTCAAGCTGACCGGCCTCGGCACCCCCAACGACATGCGCAAGTACGTCAAGAACGGCACCGTCGAGGCGTTCGAGCTGTGGGACCCGTCGAAGCTCGGCGCGCTGGCCGCCCAGACCGCCGTCGCGCTGGTCTCCGGCCAGATCACCGGCAAGGAGGGCGAGACCTTCAAGGCCGGCGGCACCACGTACACCATCGGCAAGGACGGCGTGATCAACCTCGGCAAGCCGACCGTGTTCGACGCCAAGAACATCGACCAGTTCAACTTCTGATCTCCCCCTCAAGGAGCGGTACTTCATGCAGCGCGTCTGTTTCCTCCTCAAGGTCCGTGAGGACCGACTCGCCGAGTACCGCGAACGCCACGCCGCCGTGTGGCCGGAGATGCTGGAAGCACTCTCGGCCACCGGCTGGCACAACTACTCGCTCTTCCTGCGCGACGACGGCCTGCTCGTCGGCTACCTGGAGACCGAGGACTTCGAGGCCGCCAAGGCAGGTATGGAAGCCACCGAAGTCAACGCCCGCTGGCAGGCCGAGATGGGCGAGTTCTTCGAGTCCCTCGACGGAGCCCGCCCGGACGAGGCGATGAAACCGCTCACCGAGGTGTTCCACCTCGCCTGAGCCTCCCCATCAGGCCCCATCGGGCCCGATCAGGACAGCAGGAGCCGCTCCATGAAAAGACGCACGCTGCTCGCAGGTGCCATCGTGTCCGCCATGTCCACCTCCGCGCTCACCGGCGGCACCGCCCGCGCCGCCGACCCCGGTCCCTCCGTCACCCGGACCGGCACCACCACGCTCGACAGCCAGGCCGTCTTCTTCGTCTCCTACGACGGCCTCGTCAACAACAACTCGTTCCAGAAGAACGGCCTGTTGACCTACAAGGGCTACCAGTACGCCGTCTGGTACACCGCCGACAAGAACGCCGTCGTCGGCCGGCGCGTCCTCGGCGGGAGCACCTGGTCCACCGTCCAGGTCGGCCACACCCTCAAGGCCAGCGACTCCCACAACGTCATCTCCATGGGCGTGTCCAAGGTGGACGGCCGCCTCCACCTCAACATGGACTCGCACAGCGACGGCTTCACCTACGTCAAGTCGGTCGCGGGGCTCATGGACAACCCGGCGGGGCTGAGCTGGACCTCCGCCCGCTTCGGCGCACCCCAGTCCACCCTGGACGGCCTGGCGCTGACGAGTCAGTTCACCTACCCGCAGTTCATCTCGACCCCCGACGGCAAGCTCCAGCTCAGCTACCGCGTCGGGATATCCGGCAACGGCCGCAACGCCCTCGCGGAGTACAACGGTTCGGCCTGGACCAACCTCGGGGAGTGGTCCAGCTCCACCGGCACCTACACCAGCGAGCACGGCTCCTCGACGGCCCGCAACATGTACCTGCACGGCATCGACTACGACAGGAACGGCCGGCTGCACTCCTTCTTCACCTGGCGCGAGCAGAACGGCGCCGTGATGTGCTCCTCCGGCGGCATCACCAACCACGACACCGGCTACGTCTACTCCGACGACCGCGGCCGCACCTGGCGGAACAACGGCGGCACCGTCGTCGGTACCACCGGCGGCTCCGACAAGGTCGCCGTCACCGACAGCGGCCTGGTCGTCGACGCGCTGAACCCGGACCACTCCCTGATGAACCAGGAGAGCCAGTCCACCGACTCCTCCGGCCTGCCGCACGCGATCATCAGCTACGTCCCCGGCCGCTTCGGGCAGTGCACCACGAACTACGTCGCGGACCGCACCGCCAACGGTCGCGCCTTCCACCTCCGCAAGAACTCCACGGGCACCTGGCAGAAGACCGAGATCCCGGTCGTGCTCGGCTCCAGTCAGCGCACCAAGCTGATCCTGGACAAGTACGACAACGCCTACGCGATCTTCCCGTTCGGCCGGATCGCCGCCGCCTCCAAGGCGTCGGGCTACACCGACTGGAAGGTCCTCTTCGACGGCAGCGGCCTCAACGCCTTCGGCGAGGTCGTGATCGACGAGGCGCGGGTGGCACAGGACAACGTGCTGTCGTTCATGTACCAGGAGAAGTCGAGCGGTACGACCCCCTCGGCGCTCCACGTGGTCGACTTCGCACTGCCCACCTGATCGTGACCGGTGTGGGGGCGGCTCGACGATAATGTGAAGGTCGTCCTGCCGCCCCTCGTCTCCCTGGAGGTCCCTGCCCGATGGCCCAGTCGGTGGGTATCAAGGACGTCGCCCGCGCCGCCGGAGTCTCCGTCGGTACGGTCTCGAACGTCATCAACCGTCCGGACTCCGTCGCGACCGAGACCCGGGCGCGCGTCCTGTCCGCGATAGACCGGCTCGGCTATGTCCGCAGCGAGTCCGCGCGCCAGCTGCGCGCGGGCCGCAGCCGGATCATGGGCCTGCTCGTCCTCGACATGGGCAACCCCTTCTTCGTCGACGTGGCGCGCGGCGCCGAGCGGGCCGCCCGCGAGGACGGCCTCGGCGTGATGGTCTGCAACAGCGCCCAGAGCACGAGCGAGGAGTCCGAGTACCTCTCCCTCTTCGCCGAACAGCGGGTCCGGGGCGTGCTGCTCACCCCGACCGACGCCTCCGGCCGCAACATCGCCTCCTTCCGTCGCCACGGCATCCCCTTCGTCCTCGTCGACCGGGTCGCCGAGGGCACCACGGAGTGCTCGGTCTCCGTCGACGACGTCGCCGGCGGCGCGCTCGCCGTGCGCCACCTCGTCGACGCGGGACACCGCTCCATCGCCTACGTGAGCGGCCCGCCCGGCCTGAACCAGGTCCGCGACCGCCGCACCGGCGCCCTGGGCGCGCTGGCCGAGGCGGGCCTGGGCCCCGAGAACCTGCGCGAGCTGCCCACCGAACGGCTCGACGTGGCCGCGGGCCGGGACGCGGGCGCCCGCCTGCTCGGTCTCGCGGACCGCCCGACCGCCGTGTTCTGCGCCAACGACCTGCTCGCTCTCGGCGTGCTCCAGGCCATGTACGCGGCGGGGGTCACCGTCCCCGACGACCTGGCCATCGTCGGCTACGACGACATCGAGTTCGCCGCCGCCGCGGCCGTCCCCCTCACCTCGGTCCGCCAGCCCGCCGTCACGATGGGCGCCCTGGCCGCCGAACTGCTCCTGGAGGAGACGGAGGCGGAGACCACCGGCAAGCGGCACGAGCACCGCCGGGTGGTGCTCCAGCCCGAACTGGTCGTGCGCCGCTCCAGCCTGGCGGCTCGCTGACCGGAGAGTCAGTAAGATTTCATGATCGAAGGGCTCCGGCGGCGGAGGAACATGTGCTGAACTGGGACGCGCCCTGAAGAATCCGTCCGTCCCGGGAGCCCTGTTGACCTCGACGTACCGCCAGCCCGGCCTCGTCCTCACCGACCGCCGCTTCACCGTCCCCCTCGACCACGACGACCCGGCCGGGGAGACGATCGAGCTCTACGCCCGCGAGGCCGTGGCGAGCGACAAGGCGGGCCAGAACCTGCCATGGCTGGTCTACCTCCAGGGCGGCCCCGGCTTCGGGGCGAACCGCTTCGTCGGCAAGGGAGCCTGGTTCGGGCGGGCCCTGAAGGAGTACCGCGTCCTCCTGCTCGACCAGCGCGGCACCGGCCACTCCAGCCCCGCCAACCGGCAGACGCTGCCCCTGCGCGGTGACGCCGCCGCCCAGGCCGACTACCTCACCCACTTCCGTGCCGACTCCATCGTCCGCGACTGCGAGGCGATCCGCGCCAAGGTCACCGGCGGTGCCCCCTGGACCGTCCTCGGCCAGAGCTTCGGCGGCTTCTGCGCGACGACCTATCTCTCCTTCGCCCCGGAGGGTCTCGCCGGCGCCCTCGTCACCGGCGGCCTCCCGTCCCTCGACGCCCACGCCGACGACGTCTACCGGGCCGCCTACCCGCGCGTGGAGCGCAAGGTCGCCGCGCACTACGCCCGCTATCCGCAGGACGTCGAGCGGGCCCGCCGTATCGCCGACCACCTCCTCACGCACGAAGTGAGGCTGCCGAACGGCTACCGGCTGACCGTCGAGGCCTTCCAGTCCCTCGGCATCCTCCTCGGCGGCGGCGAGGGCAGCCACCGCCTGCACTTCCTCCTGGAACACGCCTTCGTCCGCACCCCGCAGGGCCCCGAGCTCTGCGACGCGTTCCAGGAAGAGGTCCAGGGCCTCCTCTCCTACGCGTCCCACCCGCTGTACGCCCTCGTCCACGAGGCCGCCTACGGTCAGGACGAGCGCCCCACCGCCTGGTCGGCCGAACGGGTGCGCGCCGAGTTCCCGCAGTTCGACGCGGCCAAGTCCCTCGCCGGCGACGAGCCGCTGCTGTTCACGGGGGAGACCATCCACCCCTGGATGTTCGACTGCGACCCGGCCCTGCGACCGCTGCGCGAGACCGCCGAACTCCTCGCCGCCCGCACCGACTGGCAGCCCCTGTACGACCCGGCCCGCCTCGCCGCCAACCAGGTCCCGGTCGCCGCCGCCGTGTACTACGACGACATGTACGTCGACACGGCCCACTCCCTGGAGACCGCCCGCGCCATCCGCGGTCTGCGTACCTGGGTGACGGACGAGTTCGAGCACGACGGTGTCCGCGCGGGCGGCCCCCGTGTCCTGGACCGGCTGCTCGCCCTCGCCCGCGACGAGGTCTGACGCCAAAGACCTGGGCGTTCGTGGCCGCGGGCGCCCTCGGGCGACGACATGCCTCACTCTCGATTCCGGCATAGGGTTCATTTCGGCCGAGTGTCGACGCCGGAGTCGAGAGGACGTCAGCCGATGAGCACACCGTCACCCCACGGACGGTCCCGGATCGCAGCCCTGGCCGTGACTCTGGCCGCCGCCGGCACGCTCGCGCTGACGGCGTGCGGCAGCGACGACGACTCCGGCGGCACGTCGGCCTCCGCGGAACGGCCCACGGCCCCGGACACCGCCTCCTTCTCCGGCGACGCGGCCTCCGCTCTCGCGTCCGTCGAGGCCTCGGCGCGGGCGGAGGCCTCCGAACGGGCCGCGTCCGCCTCGGCGGCCGCCTCCTCCTTCGAGGCCTCCGTCTCCGCCGAGACGGAACGCGCCAACCTGGCCGCGCGCACCGAGCTCGCCAAGGTCGACGGGCAGGGCAACGCGATGTCGGAGGTCACCATGACCGGCAAGCCGCGTTCGGAGACCGGCGGCCTGCTCGCCGTGGTCGTCACCATCACCAACAAGACCGACGAGGCGGCCTCGTACGCGGTCCAGGTCGACTTCCTCGACTCCTCGGACAAGGTCGTGGAGACCCGTTACGTCGGCGCCGAGGACCTGAAGCCGGGGGAGAAGGCGCAGCCCGTCGCCGTGAGCCGCAAGCCCGCCGATCCGGCGCTGACGCCCAAGCTGGCGAAGGCGCAACGGTATTGACCCGAGCCGGGCATCATGTGATCGTCTCGCTTTCACGGACGACACGGGGGTGGCGTGAACGGAACGGAACTGCTCGCGGAGCGCTTCCAGGAGCACCGTGGGCACCTCAGGGCGGTGGCCTACCGCATGCTCGGCTCGCTGGGCGAGGCGGAGGAGGCCGTCGAGGAGACCTGGCTCGAACTGAGCCGCAGCGACCCCGGCGAGATCCCGGACCCGGGCGGCCGGCTGGTCATCTCCGTCGGCCGGGTGTGCCTCGACCGGCTCCGCGCACGCGCCGCACGCCGTGCGGACCCCTCGGCTGACGCCCACGTCCCCGACCCCGTCATCACGCCGCTGTCCCCGGCCGACCCGGAACAGGAAGTCCTGTACGCCGACGCGGTCGGTCTCGCGCTGCTGGTGGCGCTGGAGGAGTTGGACCCCGCCGAGCGCCTCGCGTTCGTGCTGCACGACATGTTCGCCGTGCCCTTCGACGACATCGCGCCGATCGTGGAACGCCCTCCGGCCGCCGCGCGGCAACTCGCCGGTCGTGCCCGGCGCCGGGTGCGCGAGGCCGCCCCCGCCGCGGAACCCGACCTGGACCGGCAGCGCGAGGTGCTCGGAGCGTTCCTGGCGGCCGCCAGGGCGGGGGACGTCGAGGCCCTGGTCGCCGTGCTCCACCCCGACGTGGTGCTGCGCGCGGACTCCGGGGCGCCGGCCTCCAAGGTCCACGGTGCCCGAGCGGTGGCCGAACAGGCCCTGCAATTCCGGCAGTTCGCCGACTGCGCCCGCCTCGCGCTGGTCAACGGCGAGGTCGGGATCGTCAACCTGCCCGAGGGCCGTCCGCTCGCGGTCGCGGGCGTCACCGTCACCGAGGGCAGGATCGCCGCCCTGCACGTCCTGGCCGACCCCGCCAGGCTCGCCCGCCTCGACCTGCCGGGCACCGCCCACTGACACGGGCGGCCACGGCCGAAGGCGGGCCGCTCCGCGGGCCCGTTAGGCTGGCGGCAATGCAAGAACAAATGATCGATCTGCGCGGGGACTGCGGGCGGTGCTTCGGCCTGTGCTGTGTCGCGCTCCCCTTCGCCGCCTCCGCCGACTTCGCCCGCGACAAGCCGGCCGGCAAGCCCTGCCTGAACCTGCGGGACGACCACCGGTGCGGTATCCACGCCAGGCTGCGCACCGAGGGCTACACCGGGTGCACGGTCTACGACTGCTTCGGTGCCGGACAGAAGGTCTCCCAGGTCACCTTCGGCGGCCGGGACTGGCGTACCGGCACGAGCGCGGACGCCCGCCGGATGTTCGACGTGTTCCCCGTGGTGCGCCAGCTCCACGAACTGCTCTGGTACCTCACCGAAGCGCTCACCCTGCCCGCCGCCCGCCCCGTCCACGCCGACCTGCGCCGCATGCTGGAGCGGACCGAGGCGCTCACCCGGACAAGTGCCGAGGAACTCGCCGCCCTGGACGTCCCCGCGCACCGGCAGGAGGTCAACGTCCTCCTGCTGCGAACCAGCGACCTCGTGCGGGCCGGGATCGGCGGCAAGAAGAAGAACCGCCGGGGCGCCGACCTGATGGGCGCCCGTCTCAGGGGCGCCGACCTGCGCGGAGCCAGTCTGCGCGGCGCCTACCTCATCGCGGCCGACCTCACCGGCGCCGACCTGCGCGGCGCGGATCTGATCGGCGCCGACCTGCGCGACGCCGAGCTGACGGACGCGGATCTGACCGGCGCGTTCTTCCTCACCCAGCCCCAGCTCAACGCGGCCCGGGGCAGCGCCGGCACCCGGCTGCCGGAGTCAGTCACCCGCCCGGTGCACTGGACAGCGTGACTCCGCGGCCGGGACCTCGTCGGGCACCGGCACGGGGACGGCCGCGGAGCCACTGAGAGCCCGCCGTTCCAAGTGCAGCCGCAGCCCCTCCGGCATCAGCGTCAGCCGCTCGGTGACGCTGAGCCGGTAGGCGGGGTCGGCCCGCAGCTCGTAGCGGCGCAGCAGCAGCCCGAGCACCAGCGTGGCCTCGTGGAGCGCGAACTGGCGCCCGATGCAGGCCCGCGCCCCGGTGCCGAACGGCTTGAAGACATGCGGGGGACGCGAGCGTACGGCCTTGGGGTCGAAGCGGTCCGGATCGAACCGTTCGGCGTCGGCGCCCCACACCTCGGGGTCGCGCTGGAGCATCGGCGTGAGCACCAGCGTCCACGCGCCCCGGCGCATCGGGTGCCGTCCGGCCAGCACGGTGTCCTCGACGGCCTCCCGGGCGAACGCGGGCGCCGTCGGCCACAGCCGCAGCGACTCGTCCAGCACCCGGCGCACGTACCGCAGCTTCGCCACCTGGTCGTAGCCCGGCGTCTCGGCGGAGCCCCAGACGCGGTCCACCTCGGCACGCGCGCGTGCCGCGACCTCCGGGTGACGGGAGAGGTAGTGCAGGGCGAAGGACAGCGCGCCGGACGTGGTCTCGTGGCCGGCCACCAGGAAGGTGATGACCTGCCGGCGGACGTTCTCCGGCGACAGCCGCTCACCGGTCTCCGGGTGGGCCGTCTCCAGCATCCGGTCCAGCAGGTCGCCGTCCCCGGCCGTCGCGCGCCGGGCCCGGACCAGGTCGTCGACCATGCGGTTGAGGTAGGCGATGTCGTCCGCGTTGCGCCGCGCCGCACGCCGTAGCAGAGCGGGGAACGGCACGGAGTTGAGGCGCTGCGCGTAGGTCAGGGTGCCCACCATCGCGGTCACGAAGGGGTGCGGCCGGTCACGTTCGAAGGAGCCGAAGTCATGCCCGAACCCGGTACGCGCGATGGTCTCCAGGGTCAGCCTGGTCATGTCCCCGGGCACGTCCACCGACCGGCCCGCCGCCTGTTCGCGGTCCCAGTGGTCCGTCAACCGCCCTGCCACGGCCAGCATCATCGGGTGGTAGGCCGCCATCGCCTCCCGGCTGAAGCCAGGTGCCAGCACGTCGTGCGCGAGCTGCCAGTTCGGCTCGTGGTTGTACGCGGTGAACAGTCCGTCGCCGGCGACCGGCCGCAGATTGGCGACCCCGAGGCCGACGTGCTTGGCGAACCGTGACTCGTCCGCCAGGTCCGCCACCAGCTCGGCGCCCCAGGTGAAGACGAACTCCCTGTTGAACGCCTTGCGCCGGTAGATCGGCCCCAACTGGCGGGCGAAGCGCACCGAGTCCTGGAGCGGGGTGGCCCGGTTGACGCCCAGCACATCACCGAGCAGGGGGAGCCGACGCGGCGGATGCGGAATGCGGTGCAGCTCCGGCCAGCCCAGTTCGGCGCTGCGAAATCCCGTGGGCCGGGTGGCCGTCGTCGTCTCCGCCATGACGAGATCTCCCTTGATCCAGCGGCAGTTGAGCGCGTTGTACGTGGGTTCAATAACGCGATCAGTCTCGTCCCCTTGTTGAACCGGCGTCAAGTAAAGTGCGGGCATGGCCGGGAAGCAGGGCGAGCGCACGCGCCGCAGGCTCAGCACCGGGGAGCGTCGGGAGCAGCTCCTGTCGGTGGGGGCGAGGCTGTTCTCGGAGAGCCCGTACGACGACGTGTGGATCGAGCAGGTCGCCGAGATCGCCGGTGTCTCGCGGGGGCTGCTCTACCACTACTTCCCGACGAAGCGGGAGTTCTTCGCGGCGGTCGTCGAGCGCGAGAGCGAGCGGATGCTGGCCATGACCGCCGCCGTGCCCGGCATCCCCGTGCGCGAGCAGCTCACGGCGGGGCTGGACACCTATCTGGAGTACGTCCACGCCCACGCGCACGGCTTCCGCGCCTTCCACCGTGCCGATGCCGCCGGCGACCAGGCCGTACGCCGGGTCTACCAGCGGGCGCTGGCCACACAGGAGCGGCAGATCCTGGCGGCACTGGCCGCCGATCCCGAGTTCGGTCCGGCTGCGCAGGAGCGCCCCGACCTCCAGCTGGCCGTGCGCGGCTGGCTGGCGTTCACGACGGCGGTCTGTCTGGAGTGGCTGCGAGGCCAGGACCTACCCCGGGAACAGGTGCGCGATTTGTGCGCGCGGGCACTGCTCGGCGTTCTCACGCCCTGACCGGAATTCGCATGTCCGTCACACGTCTTCGGTTGGCTTCGTCGCCGATCTTCGATAGGTTAGGCAAGGCTTACCTAAGGAGGAACTGGATGGGTGACAGCCAACCGTGGACGGCCGCGCCTTCCGCGGCGGAACACGCCCGGTCGGTGCTCGCCGCCTCGTGGTCCTGCGCGGTGACCGCCGAGGGCGGCCGCGAGGAGTTCGTCGGCGCGCACACCGTCGCCGAGGACGGGCGGGTGACGCTGGACGTGCCCGAGGACAGCACCCTGCTCGCGGCCGCGATCTGCGCACCCCGCGGCGAGCCGTCGGCCGTCCTGGAGTTCGCCGACGTGGCCCCGGTCCCGGTGCGCAGCCGTATCCGCGCCCGGCTGTGGATCGCCGGCTGGTTCGTCCCCGGGCAGGAGGAGCGGCGGCTGGAGTTCAAGGCCACGCGCGTGGTGCTGCGCCGGCCGTCCGGGGCGGTGGTCGTCGACCTCGACGAGTTCGCCGCCGCCGCGCCCGACCCCCTCGCCACGGCCGAGGCCCGGCTGCTCACCCACCTCGCCGACTGCCATCCGGACGCGATCGAGCGGCTCACCCGGCTCGTCGACCCCGACAGCCTGCACGGCGCGGTCCGCGTCCAGCCCCTCGCCGTCGACCGGCACGGCCTGACCCTGCGCATCGAGCGGGCCCGTGCCGACGGCGAAGTACGCCTGCCCTTCCACGCACCCGCCGACGACGTGGCGCGGCTGACCGAGCGCATGCACGTGCTGCTGACCCAGGCGAGCGCGGCGTCCTGCCCCCGGGCCCTACAGCGGCAGCGCACAGACGGCGACGGGTGAGGCGAACGGCTTGCCCGCGCGGCGCAGTTCACCGCTTTTGACGTCCGCGTGGAACACGCTGACGGTGCCGGACCTCTGGTTCGCCGCGAAGAGCAGCCGGCCGTCCGGGGAGAAGGCGATGTGCCGCGGGAAGTCACCGTCCACCGGCACCGTGTCGAGCAGCCTCAGCCGGGCGCCGTCCGCCTCCACGGCGTACCGGGTGAGGCTGTTGTGCCCCCGGTTGGCGAGGTAGGCGTACGCGCCGTTCGCGGTGACCAGGAACTGCGCCGGGTAGTTCGTGCCCGCACCCGTGCCCGTCGACTGCGGCGCCCCGACGGACAGACGGCCGGTCCGGCGGTCGTAGGCGCAGACCGCCACCGTGTTGTCGGTCTCGTTGGCCAGATAGGCGTACCGGCCCCCGGGGTGGAAGGTGAGGTGGCGCGGTCCGGCGCCCGCCCGGGTGCGGGCCCGCGAGACCTCCGTGAGGGCACCGGTCCGTTCGTTCAGGCGGTAGCTGTAGACGGTGTCCGTGCCGAGGTCGACGGCGAGCACATGGCCGCCGTCCGGGCTGGTGAGGAACTGGTGGGCGTGCGGGCCCTCCTGACCCGGTCCCGGGGCCGGACTGGAGTGCGTGACCACGTCCCTGCGCTCACCGAGCGCCCCCGAGGAGTCGATCGGGTGCACGGCCACGCTGCCGGAGCCGTAGTTGGCGCTGAGCAGCCAGCGCCCGCCCGGATGCACCGACAGGTGGCACGGCCCCGCCCCGCCGGTGCTCCGGCTCCCCAGGACCTTGCGGTCGGACAGGCGTACGGCGGTCACGGCACCGGCGTCCTGCTCGGCGACCGCGTACAGGGTGCGCCCGTCGGGGTGCGGCGCCAGATACGACGGGTTGGTGACCCCGGTGATCGTGCCGGTGCCGGTGATCCGGCCGCTCGTGGCGTCGTAGGTGGCGACGCCGATGCCGGTGCCGCCGCCCTCGGCGGAGGTGTAGGTGCCGAGATAGAGGGGGCGCGGGCCGGTCGCAGCCGGAGCGGACGGGGTTCTCGCCGGGCTTGGTGAGGTGGTGCCGGGGGAGCGGGGAGCCTTCGAGGGCGCCGACGCGGGTCCGGATGAGGCCGACGAAGGACCGGACGCCGTCGACGACGGTCCGGATGACGTGGAGCAGCCGGTGAGGCCCGCGCCCGCTCCCGCGAGAGCGCCGACGAACCGGCGCCTGCTCCAGCCGCCGTTCGCACTGCCCATCCCTGCGCACCCCGGTGATCGATCGACTCGGACCTGGACAGCCACCTTCACCCGGATCGCCCGGCCGGTGCAACCCGAGCCCTCGCCGCCCGCTACCAGTCGCCGTCCTCGACCGGCTTGCCCGGCGCGTCCCCCAGCGGCTCGACCTGCTGTGGCGTGGGCTGCTGCCAGGGCTCGTGGTCGTCCCCGAGCCAGTCGCCCACCGGCTTCACGCCCTCCAGGGTGCCCGTCGGGGCGAGATCCTCCGCGTCCTGGTCGTAGTAGTCGAACCACGGCAGCCCCGCCCGGGTGTAGGCCGCGCGGTCCACGGGCGACGGTGGGGGAGCCTCGCCGGTGATGCGGCGCCACTCGGGCGGTGTCACCAGGTGCACGAAGACCCGCCCGGCCGGTGTGTCCTTCCAGTCCGACAGCGGCCGCTCGTCCTGGTAGACCTCCTGGCGCATGGAACCGCCGACGCCGAGTCCCATCGCGGGGGCGCTGCGGGGTGCCCCCGCCGGGGCGGGCGGGGCGGCCATCGCCATGGGTACGGCCGCGCCGTAGGCCATGGCGGGCCCGCTCGTCGAGCGCAGCCGCCGCTGCGCCTCCCGCCACTCGGTCAGCCGCTCCTCGACCAGCGGAAAGGCCTGGAGCTGTACGCCGCCCCACACCTCTTCGCCCGTGACCTGTCCCTCGACGGTGGCGCCCAGTCCGAGCGGCACCGCGACGAACTGGCGGACCGTCCCCTTGCCGGAGTTGATGCCGTCCAGCCACGGCTGACGGGGCAGGACCACGTAGTTCTGCGGGTCACGGGCGAGCCGGTCGCTCCAAGGCTTCCCGGAGACCGCGCACACCTTGCCCACCCCGACCTGGAGGGCGGCCGGTTCGACGGTGCCCCCGAAGCTGAGCCACATCGCCTCCCGCAGATACACCGGCAGCATCACCCCGCCCCGGGCCCGCCACTGCGCGGGCACGGTGTCCGGGTAGTCGCAGACGCGGCGCACCGGGAACTCGCCGAGCCCCGGCGGCAGCGGGTGCGTGCCCGTCTCGGGAAGCCGCAGGGTGCGGATGAACCGCACCGCCGCACCGCCCGGCAGCCGCAGTGTGTTCCCGTCGATCCGCACGCTCGTGCCGGTCATCCGTCCGCCCCCTGTACTGGTCCCATCGTGCCTGTGTCAGCTGGAACGACGGGAGAGGGCCGCGCGGTTCCTGCGCCAGCGTTCCTGCATGCGGGTCAGGTGCGGCATCCGCTCCCGCTGTTCGCGGGACGCACGGTCCAGCTCCTCCAGCAGACGGCGGGAGCGGTGCTCGGTGTCCAGTTCGTCGAGGATGCGGTTGACCTCGGTGAGCACCGCCCCGTGCAGTTGCCACTGGCGGGAGTCCCGCTGGATCTCCTCCAGCAGCAGTTGGGCCAGCTTGTCGCGGGTCGACGTGGCCTGGCGCAGTTCGGCGGTGAGCCGGGCCTCCGCGGACTCGGCGCTCACACTGACATGGGTGGTGACCAGGACGGCGAAGCTGACCACGGCATCGCCGATCTCGGACAGCAACTGCTCCACGGCCCGACCGGTCTCCGGCCCGAACAGCGGCTCGGGAGCCTGTTCCTCCTCGCTCGCGAACGGCTCGTCGGCGAAGGGGTCGCGTTCCTTCGCGAGGTCGGTGAGGGTGCGCGCGAGGACCCGCAGCACGACCGTGCAGATCTCCAGGGTGTCCAGGCCGGTGCGCAGCACCACCCGGTGCAGCAGGCCCTCCTTCACCCTGGGGTTCAGCTTGAGGGAGTCCTCGGCCTGCTTGAGGGCCGCGTCGACCTCGACGATGTCGTGGTCCAGCTCCCGCGCCTCGTACAGCCGGGCCGTCGCCAGCTCCACGGGCGTACGGCCCGCGGCCTCCTCGCCCATCCGCAGCATCAGCTTCCGGACCCGGCGGGCCAGCCCCTCGATCGACTCGCCCGCCTCGTCCACCCATACCGGGGGAGCGAGCAGCAGATTGCAGGCGAGGCCGACGACCGCGCCGATCAGCGTCTCCACCACGCGGGCCCAGGCGGTGTCCCCGACCGTCGTCACCCCGAGCACCAGCATCGCGCTGATCGCCACCTCGGGCACGAACTCCTCGACCCGCACCAGCCGTCCGACCACGAGCGACGCCACGATCAGCAGGCCCAGACTCCACCAGGTCAGACCCACCAGCAGACTGAACGCGATGGCCACCAGGACACCGGTCACCACCGAGTTCACCCGGCGGATGCCGGTGGTGAGCGTGGAGTAGAGGGTGACCTGGACGACGAGGAGCGCGGTCAGGGGCGCGGTGAGCGGGGCCGCCTCGGGGCTGAGCCGCAGGGCGATGACGTACGCGATCGTCGCCGCGGCCGCCGACCGCAGCGTCTGCACGACCACGGGGTCCCGGCGCCCTTTCACAAAGTGCGCCAGGGACGCCGTCCACTCACGTACATCTCGCATCCTCAGTGTGTTCCTCTTCCACGTAAGCGGCCGGTGCACTCCTTGCGGACGGTGACCGTCCGCAACGTGCCCCATTGTGGTGCGCGGCAGGTCCACGGCAAGGACCCGGGGCAGTGACGGCGGACACCCGGCGCCACCTCGGACGACCCCTGGGGAAAACCCCCGTCGTCGACGGTGGGCCGCCGGATGGCCCGCGACCGGTCCGGGGCGAAAGCGTGGAGCGATGAACTGGAAACGGACCTCGACCATCCTGACCCTGCTCATCACTCTCGGCACGACCGCGCCGGCCGCCGCCACGACCCGGGCACCGGCACCCTCCGTCGTCGGGGCCCTCGACCGGGCCGCCCACCCCCTGCGGACCGTCGAACCCGGCGGCGACACCCGGGATCTGCGCCCCCTCGGCCGGATGATCGCCGGTGCCGAGGTCGTCGGCGTCGGCGAGGCCACGCACGGCTCCCACGACTTCTTCGCCCTCAAGGACCGCCTCTTCCGCCACCTCGTCGAGGAGAAGGGCTTTCGCACCTTCGCCCTGGAGGCCCCCTGGAGCACCGGTCTGCGGCTCGACGACTACGTCGTGCACGGCAGGGGGAACCCGCGGCGCATCATGCGCGAGGAGTTCCAGCGGGACTACCTGTGGTGGAACAACAGCGACTATCTGCGGCTGGTCGAGTGGATGCGGGCGTACAACGTCCGCCACCCGGGCGACCCCGTCCGCTTCGTCGGCGACGACACCGCCTGGACCGGGCCGGAGACGTACGACGCGGTCGTGGCCCGGGTGGCCGCCGCCGACCCCGCCGCCGGCCGGCGCCTGGCCGGGCTGTACCGCGGGCTGCGGCCCACCCTGCCCACGGGGACGTACATCGAGCACTACCTCGGCAGGCCGTACGCCGAACGCAGGGAGATGGCCGCACGCAGCGGTGCGGCGCTGGAGCTGGTGCGGCGGGCCGGGGCCGACGACCGGACCGTCCAGGACGCGACGGCGATCGACCGGACCGCCCGCCAGTACGCCTTCGACTTCGAGGAGCCCGGACAGATCGCCGCGGCCATGCGCTACCGCGACGAGGCGATGGCCGCCAACGTCGTCTGGTGGCAGCGCCACACCGGCACCAAGATCCTGCTGTCCGCGCACGACGCCCATGTCGGCTACGAGAGCTACGACGCCGCCTACCCGCAGATGCAGGGCGCGTTCCTGCGGGACAGCCTGGGCCCGGCGTACGTGAACATCGGCCTCACCTTCGACCGGGGCTCCTTCAACGCCACCGGCCAGGACGAGACCGCCGTGCGGCGCTGGACGGTGGGCCCGGCCGCCCCGGGCAGCAACGAGCGGACCCTGGACCGGGTGCGGTACCGCGACTACGCCCTCGACCTGCGGACCGTCGGCTCACCGGCCCGCGCATGGCTGCACGAGGCCCGCCCGACCTACCGGATCGGCACCGCCTACCCCGAGGGCCCGCACGACGTCGCCCTGGCCCGCACCCATGACGTCCTGATCCACCTTCACCGGGTGGTGGCGGCCCGGCTGCGGGACCGGTAACCGGCGATCTTCGCGAGGTTGCCGCAGCGGTCCATCGAGCACCAGCGGCGGCGGCGGGCCTGCGAGTCGTCCAGGAACAGCAGGGAACAGTCCGGGTTCTCGCACTCCTTGACCCGCTCCAGGAGCGGCCCCCGCACCAGGAGTACGGCGTCCCGCGCCACCGTCGCCAGGGCCGCGCGGGCCGGACTGCGCGCCGTCCAGCGGGCCGGGCCGAGCTGGGGCGCGAGGTCCGGCTGGGCGGCGGCCGCGTTGACCCGCTCCACGTCGGACGGGTCCGGGTCCCGCCCGGCCATCGCGGCGCGGACCAGGCAGTACAGGGATTCACGCAGGAGACGGGCCTGCGTCAGATCCCGTGCGGTGACCCGCACCGGATCCGCGCCGGTGGTCAGCCCGGCCTCCGTGAACCAACGCGCGAGCGCGGCGGTGTCGGGGAGCCGCTCCAGCGGGACGGCGTGCCGTTTGCCGAGGGTGGCGGCGAAGTCCAGGCAGGGGCGACCGCCGATGAACGGGAACGCGAGGGCCGGGTCGGCGGGGGCGGGGCTGCCGGTCATGCCGTCGAGAGTACACCGGTTCATGTGGTGTCGACGTGCCGCCGTACACCTCTTGACACCGGTTGAGCAGGTGTCGGATGGTGACACCACTTCAACTGGTGTCAGTGGCTCGGGTGTCCGGGCAGGGAGCAGGTGCGGTATGCGCGCGGTGCGGATCGACAGGTTCGGCGGACCGGAGGTACTGGTGCCGGGCGACGTGCCCGACCCGGTGCCGGGGCCCGGAGAGGTGCTGGTGCGGATCGTCGCGGCCGGGGTGAACCGGGCGGACGCCCTGCTCCGCGCCGGCCTGTACCACCGCGCCGGACAGCCGCCGCTCGTCCCGGGTGCCGAGGCGGCCGGCGTCGTCGTCGAGGTGGGGGAGGGGGTGACGGGCGTCGCGCCGGGGCAGCGGGTCATGGCCATCGACGGCGGCAAGTCCTCCGGTTTCTACGCCGAGTTGGCCACGGTGCCCGCCACCCACCTGGTCGTGCTCCCCGACGGCCTGGACCCGACCCGGGCGGCCGCCCTGCCGATCGCCTGGCTCAGCGCCTGGTACTGCGTGCGCCACCTCGCCCGGGTCACCAAGGACGACACCGTGGTGGTGAAGGCGGCGGCGAGCGGGGTGGGCACGGCGGCCGTGCAGATCGCCGCCGAGGCCGGAGCGCGGGTCATCGCGCTGGCCGGGTCGGCCGAGAAGGCCGCCTGGGCGGGGGAGTTCGGCGCCGACGTCACCCTCGACACCTCCGCCCACCCCGACGACGCCGAGGTCGAGGAGGTGCTGCGGCTCACCGGCGGACGCGGCGCCGACATCGTCCTGGACACCGTCGGCGGCCGGGCCTTCGGGCGCAGCCTGCGTGAAGTGGGTCACGGCGGCCGGGTCGTGGCCCTGGCCAACGTCGCGCTGGAACCGAGCACCGTCGACACCCGCGACTTCTATCCCAAGAACGCCTCCATCCTCGGCTTCCAGCTCACCAACCTCCAGCTCCACGGCTACGACCCGCGCCCCGACCTGCGAGAACTGGCCGAGCGTGTCGCCGCCGGCGGCTACCGTGTGCCGATCGAGACCGTCGTACCCCTGGAAGAGGCGCGGGCCGCCCACGAGCGGCTGGAGCGGCGTGACAACCGCGGCAAGATCGTGCTCACCGTCGGTCCGGACGTCGGCAATTGAGGTGCGCGCGGCTTCCTCGGCAGGTGATCATCCGGTGAGTGGTGGAGGGTGAGGAGGCGACGGTGAACTCGATCGGATCGGTGCGGGCGCGAGCGGCGCTGGATCATGTGGCGGCCGTGTCCGAGGGGCCGGCCGTCGCCCCGGACGTGCGCGTCACGCTCAACTTCCACCCGGACCGCCTCGCGCGCGGCCTGCCCCTCCTCCAGGCGCTGGCCCAGGACGGCGTCTACCACTCGCAGTTCGTCACCGGCACGAGCAACGGCGGCCTGACCGCCCACCCCGGCGGTGACCGGTGGCGCTGGGAGAGCCGGATCTTCGGCGGTGCCTACGACGACGCGGACGCGCACGAGCGGCCGGTGTACGGCGCGCTGAACTTCCGTCGCCAAGTGGTCGGCGCCGCCCCGCGGTTCGGCTCCTCGTACTTGCGGCTGACCGCCGAGCCGCTCGCCCGCGCCACCTTCTGCTACCCCGACAGCGCCGCCGAGCCGGTCCACTTCGGCGTCGCCGCCGGCATGTCGCTGATCGCCCTCGCGGAGGCGGACGAGCGGGACGCCCTCGACGACTACATCGAGGCCCAGGTGCACGGGGGCGTCGACCTGGCCCGCGACGTGGAGGCGCTCGTCCTCGACCCGAGCTACCGGAACACCCCCGTCGAGGCGGCGGCCCGCCTGCTGCCCGTCCCCGTCGAGTGGCACCCCGGCTACCGGATCACCGTCGCCGCACTGCGCCGTCACGCCCACTACCGGGGCGAGGAGTACGCCGAGCTGGGCGCGAGCATCGCCGAGGACGGACTGGTCGACCCGCGGATCATCGGCGACGCCGCCCGCACCGGCCGCCACGAACTCCAGCACCTGAAGATGGTGTGGCACACGCTGGCCCGCTTCGGGGGGCCGGCGGGGACGGCCTCCGCAGGGACGGCCTCCGCGGGGACGGCTTCCGCGGGGACGGGCTACGCGGGGGAGGCCGCCGGGGGTCGGACCCCAGTGGCCGGCACCCCGAGCCCGTAGGCCCGCGCGACCACTACGCGTGCGGGGACGGATCACGAATGGCACCCGGCGTGCCGGACTCGTTCCGTACCCTGTTCCGGGAACACACGCCCGACAGGACGTGTACGCCACGGGGTGGGAGAAGGGGCGGGACGCTGGTGGACTCCTGGGAGTGGGCTCGGCAGGTGCTGGACGGCGCGGGCCTCGACCCCGGCCGGCTGGCCCGCGTCCGGTCCCTGAGCGGCGGCACGTACAACACCGTCGAGGAGCTCCTCCTCACCGACGGCACCCGGTACGTCCTCAAGGTCCCGCCCGCGTCCACCGTTCCCGGCCTGCGCTACGAGCGCGAACTCCTCGTCTCCGAGGCGGAGTTCTACCGCGCGGCCGCCGTGGCCGAGGTCCCGGCACCGCACGTGGTGGCCTTCCACGCCGGCGCCGACGTACCGCATCTGCTGATGACGGCCTGTCCCGGAGAACCCTGGGACGGGTCGGTCACCGAAGCCGAACGAACCCCGCTGCGCAGGGAGCTGGGCCGTCAGGTGGCCCGGCTGCACACGGTGACCGGGCCCGGCTTCGGCTACCCCTCCCGCGCACTCGGCCCGCTCGCCCCCGACTGGCGGACCGCGTTCACCGCCATGACCGAGGCCGTCCTCGACGACGCCCGGGACTACGGGGCGCGGCTGCCCCGCTCCGTCGAGCAGGTCCAGGGCACGCTCCGGGCCGGTTGCCCCGCGCTCGACGAGGTCACGGTCCCCGCCCTGGTCCACTTCGACCTGTGGGACGGGAACATCCTGCTGCACCGCCCGGCCGACGGGGAGCCGCGCATCGGGGGGCTCATCGACGGGGAGCGGATGTTCTGGGGCGACCCCCTCGCCGACTTCGTCTCGCTCGCGCTGCTCGGGGACATCAAGAAGGACGAGGCGTTCCTCGCCGGCTACCGGGAGGCGGGCGGCCGGGCCGAGTTCGACGTACCGGCCCGGGTGCGGCTGGCCCTGTACCGTGCCTACCTCTACCTGATCATGCTCACCGAGACCGTCCCCCGCGCGGTCGACGACGAGAAGGAACGCTGGGTCCAGTCGGCGGTGGCCCCCGAACTGGTCGCCGCCCTCGACGAGATCGACGCCCTCGCCAGGGTCACGGGAGCCTGAACACCCTTGAACGGACGCACCGTACGCGACCTCAGACGCGCCAACCGCACGGCCGTGTTGCAGCGCCTCTACTTCGACGGACCCCTCAGCCGCTTCGAGCTCGGCCCCGTCACCGGGCTCAGCTCCGGTTCGGTCAGCAACGTCGTCGCCGACCTCGTGGCCGACGGCCTGCTGGAGGAGGCCGGAAGCGTCGACTCCGACGGCGGACGCCCCCGCACCCTGCTGCGGGTGGCGCCCGGCAGCGGCCACATGATCGGCGTCGACGTCGGCGAGACCCGGGTGCGCGTCGAGCTGTTCGACCTGACCCTCACCGAACTGGCCCGCGCCGAACGCCCGTTGACCCAGCACGGCTACGACGTCGAGGCCATCGTCGGGCACATCCGCGACGGCATCGCCGAAGTACTCACCGGTGCCGCGATCGAGCCCGAGGCGCTGCTCGGCGTCGGCATCGGCGTGCCCGGCATCGTCGCGCACACCCCCGAGAGGGGGGCCGTCGTGCACGGACAGACCATCGGCTGGGACGCCGTCCCGCTGGAGGCACTGCTGCGCACCGGCTCCCCGCTGCCCGGCAGCGTCCGGTACTTCATCGACAACGGCGCCAAGACCCTCGGCCAGGCCGAGATGTGGTTCGGCGGCGGGCGCGGTGCCCGCAGCGCCGTCGTGGTCCTCTTCGGCTCCGGCGTCGGCGCCTGTCTGGTGACGCCCGAGGTGGAGCACGGCCGCGCGGTCGAATGGGGGCATCTGACCGTACGGGTCAGGGGGCGCCGCTGCCGCTGCGGTGCCCTCGGCTGCCTGGAGGCCTACGCGGGCGCCGAGTCGCTGCTGGAGCGCTGGCGGGAGGAGGGCGGCCACCCGCCCGAGGGCGCCGACGAGGAGACCGCGCTGACCGCGATGCTCGCCGCCGCCCACCCGGCCGACGGCACCCCGGCCGACCCCGTGGCGCTCGCCGTCCTGGAGGAGACCGCCGAGTACCTGGGCGCCGGACTGTCCGACCTGATCAACCTCTTCCAGCCCGAGCGGATCATCGTCGGCGGCTGGGCCGGGCTCCAGCTCGGCGAACGGTTCCTGCCCTCCGTACGGCGCCACGCGACGGCGTACGCGCTGCGGTACCCGGCCGGGAAGGTCACCGTCGACCTCGGCCGCCTCGGCCCCGACGCGGTCACCGTCGGCGCGGCCATCCTCCCGCTCGCCGACTTCTTCGCCCGCGGCGGCCGGCGCCCCGAACCCGCGCCCGAGGGGCCGGCACCGGCCTGGCGGACCGCCCTGGAGGAGCGCGCCCCGCACTGACGTTTCGCCGACCTGCGCGGAGGTACTCGCGCTCCCGCCGTCCACACGAAGGGAGAACACCGTGGACCACCGCAACGAAGGACCGGGCGAGAACGGCGACCCCGTCCCGCGTGATCTGCCGGACCAGCAGGCGGGCGAGGGCGAGGACCCCTGGGAGGTCGCCACCGTCCCGGACGGGGAGCCCGGCACCGACGAGCCCGAGGACGTCCCCGACACCGACGAGGCGGGGACCGGCCGGCAGGGGGCGCCGCGGTCGGACACCGTGCACCCCGAGCACCCGGGAGCCGAGGAGTCCTCCGGCTGATCCACGCGGTCCGCCGGGTCAGCCCACCTTGCGGCCCTTCATCGGCTCCGTGCGCGCCCCCGCGCCCTGCTGCATCCCGTGCAGGAACTCCTCCAGGACCTCGGTCGCGGTGTGCTCCGGACGCCAGCCGAGTTCCGTACGCGCACGTGTGCAGTCCATCAGGGGCAGCCGCAGGACCGCGTCGAACAGGTGCGGGGACGCGGGCAGCAGATGCAGCCCCCACGCCGCGGCGATCGCCGAGCGGGCCGCGGTGCGCGGCAGCCGTACCGGACGGGCGCCGAGCAGCTCACCCAGCAGCTCGGCGTCGACCGGCGGCTCGCCCGCCAGGTTGAAGGCGCCCCGCACGTCCGAGTGGACCGCGAGCCGATAGGCCCGGGCGGCGTCGTCGGTGTGCAGTGCCTGCACCCGCAGGCCGGGAATGTCGGGCAGGAAGGGCAGCAGGTCGGGCCGGGCGAGCTGACCCGGCAGGAACCGGCCGCCGAAGATGCGGCGCTGCTCGCTCGCCGACTCCCGCTTGAAGAGGAACGCCGGACGCATCCGTACGACCCGGACGGCGGGGTGGTCGCGCTCGAAGGTGTCCAGGGCACGCTCCAGGTACGCCTTCTCCCGGCAGTACGCGGCATCCGGCCAGCCGTGCGTCGGCCACGACTCGTCGACCGCGTGCTCCTTGGGGCCGGGGGAGTAGGCGCCCACGGACGAGGCATGGACCAGCGTCGGTACCTTGGCGGCCGCCACCGCCTCGAACACCCGGATGGAACCGAGGACGTTGGTGCGCCAGGTCACCGCCGGGTCGTGCGTCGGCTGGAACGCCCACGCGAGATGGACCACCGCGTCGGCGCCCGCGAACTCCTCGGCCAGGTCCGTCCGTTCCGCTGACAGGTCGACCGCGGACCACTCCGTCTTCGCGGGCGACCAGTCCGGCAGGCGCCGGGCCAGGCCCCGTACGGAGCCGACCTCCGGATCCTCCGAGAGAAGGCGCACCACGCTGGTTCCCACGTTGCCGGTGGCGCCCGTGACCACGATCCTGCTGCCGGTTGAAGTGCTCACCTTCGGCTCCTTCGGGCCGCTGGGGCGGGGAGCCGCCCGAGTACCCGGCCCGCGCGGATGCCCGCGGTGCCCGGTCCGGTGCGCGGCCACGGGATGATCAGCCCATGAGCGAGATCATCCTGATGTCCGACGCCCGTGTCGCCGCCGTCCCCGTGCGGGAGAACGGCGAGCCCCTCGTGGACGTCCGCGACCACCTCCTCGTCGACGACCGCAAGCACGAGGACTCCCGCGGCGCCGAGGTCCATCTGCGCCAGGGTGTCCTCGACCGCCTGCTCCGGGCGCAGGCCCTCCTCCCCGACGGTCTGCGCCTGCTCTTCGTGGAGGGGTACCGGCCGCCCGCGCTCCAGCGGCACTACTTCGAGAAGTACGCGGGCGCCCTGCGCGTCGCCCACCCCGACTGGTCGGCGGACCGGATCCACACCGCGGCCAGCCGCTACGTCTCCCCGCCCGGAATAGCCCCGCACAGTGCCGGCGCGGCCGTCGACCTCACCCTCGCCGACGCCGACGGCCGCGAACTCGACCTGGGCACCGCGATGAACGCCGACCCCGAGGAGAGCGACGGCGCCTGCTACACGGCGGCCGCCAACATCACCGAGCAGGCCAGGGCCAACCGCGCCCTGCTGAGCGGGGCCCTGACCGCGGCGGGCCTGGTCAACTACCCGACCGAGTGGTGGCACTGGTCCTACGGCGACCGCTACTGGGCCCTGGAGACGGGGGCACCCGCCGCGCTGTACGGCGTGAAGGAACTCACCGCGCCATAGCGCCTCGTGCCGACCCGGGGTGTTCAGGGGCGTGCCGCACCGGACTCACGGCCCTCGGTGTCGGCCGTGCCCGGAACAGGCCGGGTCTCGCCGCGCCGGATCCGGCAGCCGTGCCGAGCGGGTCCGAAAACCTCGGCGCCGACCGGTCCGCGCTGAGCGGGTCCTGAGCTCTCGGTGCCGACCTGTCCGAAGGGTCCCGGCGTCACGCGAACGCGTTCACGCCCGTCAGTTTCGCCGAGAGCGTCCACAGCCGCTCCGCCTGGTCCGGGTCGGTCGCCCACGCCCTGACACCGCTGCTCTGGTCGCCGTCGACCGCGGGCTCGGCGATGTCGCAGTCCTCCAGGTAGACGCCGCCCATTCCCTCCAGCTGGGAGGAGGTCGCCGCCCACACCTGCGTGGCCGCGCCCTGCTCCGGGCTCTTGAAGCCCGACGGGTTGAGCACGTTGCCCTGTTCGTCGATCCAGCCGCGCTCCACCATCTCCGCCTTGGGGAGGTGGCGCTGCAACGGGGTGAGGATGCCGCCCGGGTGGAGCGAGAAGGCCCGTACCCCGCGGTCGGCGCCGAGCTTGTCGAGGTGGACGGCGAACAGGACGTTCGCCGTCTTGGCCTGGCCGTACGCCTGCCACTTGTCGTAGCCCGTGCGCCAGTGGACGTCGTCCCAGCGCATGCCGGAGAAGTGGTGGGCGCGCGAGGACACCGAGACCACCCGGGCGCCGCCGGGCTCGATGGCCGGCCACAGTCGGTTGACCAGTGCGAAGTGCCCGAGGTGGTTGGTCGCGAACTGCGCCTCCCAGCCCGGTCCGACGCGGGTCTCCGGGCAGGCCATGATCCCGGCGCTGTCGATGACGAAGTCGACCGTGCGGCCCGTCTCCAGGAACCGCTCGGCGAAGGCGCGCACGCTGTCCAGGTCACCGAGGTCGAGCTCGTCCAGTTCGACACCGTCGAGGCCGGCGAGGGCCTTCCCGGCGGTGTCGGGACGCCGGGCCGGAACGACGACCCGGGCGCCGGCCTTGGCGAGGGACCGGGTGGTCTCCAGACCGAGCCCCGAGTAGCCGCCGGTGACGATGGCGAGCTTGCCGGACAGGTCGACGCCCGCGAGGACGTCGTCGGCCGTGCTGTGGGCGCCGAACCCCGAACCGATCTTGTGCTGTGCAGTGCTCATGACGGGAACGCTACGAATTGGAGTGCTCTCGAAGTCAAGCGCGGCCCGCCCGGCCCACCGGGCCCGGACAGAAGGAAGCCCCGACCGGACGGGGGAATCACGGTCGGGGCGGTCGAGTGGCGGGTACGGATGGCGGTCGCCTCTCGGCGAAAGGCTCCACAGGGCTTCAGCCGAACGATCGTCCCTGTGGGCAAAAGGTGAGGCCCGGGGACACTGTCCCATCCGTACCCACGGTCTGTTCAACGGGCAACGACCCTCCGGTGTTCCGCCGCTCGGGGCGTTCCCGGGTGAGCTGCGTCACCCGGGCCGACCGGTCGGAACGGTCTCGCTCCACAGGTTCTCTGCCTGCAGCAGCAGGGTCCCCAGCACGGTCGTGCCCTCGGCGTTCTGTCCGGCGTGCTCCCGCAGGCCGTCCTGGAGCTGACCGCGCAGTTCCCGCATCGCCGCCTCCGCGTGGTCGTCCGGCCGGGCCTCACCGCCGGCCGCGAGCAGCCGGTCCCCCTCGGCGCGGCAGGCGTCGCCGATGAGCTGGAGGAGGTCGGCGTACGAGGCCAGTACCGGCCCGTCGGGCGGCACGGGGGCGCGGTCGTCGTCGGCGGCCACGGCCAGCGTCCGGGTGAGCGCGCGGATGTGCCCGGTGACACGGCTCCAGCGCTCGTCGTCCTCCTCCGGCGGGAGCGACGCGGGAGGCCGCCGGACGGCACGCAGCGGGGTGGCGGTCAGCCGCAGGCTCTCCCGGCTCCAGGCGCGGGCGGACCGCAGCGCCGCCAGCCGACGCTCCAGCCGGGACGAGGCGTGCGACCAGCCCTGGGTGTCCCATTCGCCGTCCCGGAGGTCACCGGCCACGGTGTGCAGGGTGTCGCCCGCCTCCCGGGCCAGCCCCGCGAGGTTCTCCCGAACGTCCCGCAGATGGACCGGTGGGAAGACGAACGCGTTGACGGCGATCCCGATGACCGCGCCGAGCGCGGCCTGTCCCACCCGGTGGCCGACCGCGGACGCCCCGACCGTGCTGGTGGAGAGGGTGAACAGCGCGGTGGTGGCGCCGTAGATCCCCTGGTCGCCGAAGCGCGGCCAGTTCGCCAGGAGCACCAGCAGCGGCACGGACAGGGCCACCGCGCCCAGCGTGCTCCCGGTGACGGCCAGTGCCACCGACGCGAAGACGGCGCCGCAGCAGATCGCCGCCAGTTGCCGCGCGGCCTGCACCAGCGAGCCGTACACGGTGGCCTGCACCAGCACGACCGCCACCCAGGGCGCCATCAGGGCCATCGGATCGCCCATCCACACGCCCGCCACGAGCCAGGCGAGGATCGCTGCGGCCGAGGCCTTGAGCGACTGCACGAGCAGGTCGCGCTCGCGCCCCGGCCCGCGGCAGGCGGCACGGGCGGCCCGGCCGAGGGCACCGGCTCCCTGCCGCAGGGCATGTGTCGGACGGGGCTGTCGGCGGAGAGCTTGTGTCACACCAGTCATGCGCTGTGGGTTCCGTGCCTGCGAGAACGTCATGCCAGGGGACTGTCCGCGAGGGAGGCCAGCAGGTGGGCCGGATCGTCGTAGATCGCCTGCGCGCCCGCCTCCTCCAGGTCGGCGCGGGGGATGCCGCCGCACAGGACACCGACGCAGCGCACCCCCGCCCGGGTGCCGGCCTGCATGTCCCAGACGGTGTCGCCGACGAAGACCGCGCGCTCCGCTGGCACCCCGGCCAGCTCCAGCGCGTGCTCGACGGGCTCGGGGGCCGGCTTGCCCTCCTCGACGTCGTCGGCGCTGGCCGTGGCCAGGATCGCGTCGTCCGCGTCGATCGCCCGGCGAAGCGCGGACAGTTCCGCCCCGCCCGCCGAGGTGGCCAGCACCACCCGCCAGCCCTCGTGGTCCAGCCGACGCAACAGCCGGCCGGCGTCCTGGAGGGCGGGCAGCCGGTCGAAGTACTGCCCGTACAGGGCCTTGTGGGCGGCGCTCAGCTCGGCGTCCTGGTCCTTGTCGCGGTCCTCACCGAGGAGATGCGCGACGAGGTCGTCGGAGCCGAGCCCGATGGCCCGGTGGACGGCGTGCATCGGCACCCGGTGGCCCGCCTGCCGCAGCGCCTCCCACCAGGTCGCCACATGCAGGTGGTTGGTGTCGACCAGGGTGCCGTCGACGTCGAACACTGCCGCCCGTTCCATGAACCGCTCCTTCTCTCTCGGGCCGCACGGGTACCACTTCAGGTGCCCGCCACTCGGGCGGGCACCCGGCCCTCCCGGGACCAGGCGAGCAGTTCGTCGAGATTCCAGGTGGTCACGATCCGCTCGGCGGGCACCCCGCACTCCTCCGCCCGCTCGCACCCGAGGATCTGCCAGTCCAGCTGGCCGGGAGCGTGCGCGTCGGTGTCGACCGAGAACAGCACGCCCGCCTCGACCGCCCGGCGCAGCAGTCGGCGCGGCGGGTCGAGGCGCTCCGGGCGGCTGTTGATCTCCACCGCCGTGCCCGACTCGGCGCACGCGGCGAACACCTCGTCCGCGTCGAACTGCGACTCGGGCCGCCCGCGCCCGGTCACCAGCCGTCCCGTGCAGTGCCCGAGGACGTTCGCGTGCGGATCGCGTACGGCGGCCACCATGCGCCGGGTCATCGCGCGGGCGTCCATGCGCAGCTTGGAGTGCACGGACACGACCACCACGTCCAGGCGGTCCAGGAGATCGGGTTCCTGGTCCAGGGATCCGTCGTCGAGGATGTCGCACTCGATGCCGGTGAGCAGCCGGAACGGCGCCCAGGTCTCGTTCAGGGCCGCCACCACGTCCAACTGCTCCCGCAGCCGCTCCGGGGACAGTCCCCGGGCGACGGTCAGGCGCGGCGAGTGGTCGGTCAGCACCGCCCACTGGTGGCCGAGCTCCGCCGCGGTCCGGCCCATCTCCTCGATCGGGCTGCCGCCGTCCGACCAGTCGGAGTGCAGATGGCAGTCGCCGCGCAGGAGCGCCCGCAGCTTCTCGCCGCCCCGGCCCCGGGGCGCGGTGGACTCCGCCTCCAGCTTCTCCAGATAACCGGGCACGCCTCCCGCCAGCGCCTCACGCACCACTTGGGCCGTCTTCGGGCCGACGCCCTTGAGCGACTCCAGCGACCCGGCCTCCGCGCGTTCGCGCACCTCGTCCGCGGACAGCCCGGTCAGCACCCGGGCCGCCGTACGGAAGGCACGGACGCGGTACGTCGGCGCCAGGGACCGCTCCAGCAGGAAGGCGATCCGTTCCAGGGCCTCGACGGGATCCATGGCCACCTCCTCCTCCAGAGTTCCCCAGGCACCCGGGGGCCGCACGACGGGCGCGCGGTTTGTCGCACGCGCCGCCGGGTACTGCGATGGCTCGTCGGACGTCCCTCGAACCCGGACCCCGGACGTCCGGCGGCTGCCTCGTCAGCCCTGACGACACCCCGTCCCGAGGAGGCCGAGATGTCCGCCCCCACCGAACCCCGCACCGAGGTGGCCGTGGTCACCGGCGCCGACTCCGGCATCGGCCGGGCCACCGCCGTCCGGCTGGCCCGGGCGGGGATGGACGTCGGCATCACCTGGCACACCGACCTCAAGGGCGCGGAGGAGACCGCCGAGGAGGTCCGCGCCCTCGGCCGGCGTGCCGCGGTGGCCCGGATGGACCTCACCCGGCTCCCCGAAGCCGCCGACACCGTCGACGAGCTGTGCGAGCGGCTCGGGCGTCTCGACGTCCTGGTCAACAACGCGGGCACCGGCACCATGACGCCCTTCCTCGACCTGGAGCTCGACACCGTCCGCGAGGTCCTCGACGTCGACCTGGTCGGCCCCTTCCTGTGCGGTCAGCGGGCCGCCCGGCACATGATCCGGCAGGGCTCCGGCGGCCGGATCGTCAACGTGACCTCCGTCCACGAGCACCAGCCCCGGGTCGGCGCGGCCCCGTACTGCGCGGCCAAGGGCGGCCTCGGTCTGCTCACCCAGGTCATGGCCCTGGAACTCGCCGAGCACGGCATCACCGTCAACGCCGTCGCGCCCGGCGAGATCGCCACCCCGATGACGGGCCAGGAGGACACCGACGTCCACACCGAGGACCGCCCCGGCGTCCCGCTCGGCCGCCCGGGTGACGCCCGCGAGGTCGCCGCCGTGATCGCCTTCCTGGCCGGTCCCGAGGCCACCTACGTCACCGGCGCGTCCTGGAGCGTCGACGGCGGGATGCTGCGCATGGGCCCGCAGGCCGGCTCGCACCTCGGGGGCGACGAGTGGCGGCGCCCTTGACACCGCGGACCAGTTCCCGCGCCCGCTCCGGCCGGGGCTTCCGTTACCGGGGCGCCGAGGGCGAGCAGGTTACCGACCCGGACGCGCTCATGGACCGACGCCGCCGGACGCCGCCGGCGCCCAGCAGGACCAGAACGGGGAACTGCGCCGACTGTCCGACACCGACGTCACCGCCAAGGACTTCCGGACCTGGCACGCCGCGGTCCTGACCGCCGTCGCCCTCGCCGTCACCGCCGAGGACGGCCCGGACCGTGCGCGAGGTCAGCCACTACCTGGGCAACACGCCGGCGGTTCGAGCAGGTGAGGACCGTAGCCCTGGCGTTCACCCGGCTGGGTGAACAGGGGGATTTCGGGCGGCCGGCCACCCAGGGAGCGGTCGAGGGGGCGGTCCTCGACCTGCTCGGCGGATGAGGCGCGCCTCTCCTTCCCGCGGGATGCGTTCTACGCTCGTTCCATGACCGAAATCGGGAGCCCGCACATCGCCAATCCGCGGATCATCGTGCTCGGGGTGCAGCCGACCACGCCGCCGTTCCGGATCGTGGAGATCGACGGGGAGGTGGTCGGCGAGGCGAGGGCCGTCACCGACGTGCTGGAGGCGGCCGCCGCCTTCGGTATCACCATCCACGACCTGGACGACCCGGACGTGGTGCGCTGGGTGGGCGGCGACAAGTTCACCTGGACCCGGCACTGACCGACCGGCTCAGCCGACCGTCCACTTCTGGTTGGCGCCGCCCGTGCAGGTCCACAGCTGGAGCCGGGTGCCGTTGGCCGAGCTGTTGCCGGTCACGTCGAGGCACTTGCCGGCCTGCGGGTTGACGATGTCGCGTGCGCCCGTGACGGTCCACCGCTGGGCGCCGGAGCCGTTGCAGTCGTAGAGCTGGACCGCCGTCCCGTCCGCGGTGCCGCCGCCCGTCACGTCCAGGCACTTGCCGAGTGCGCGGATCGTGCCGTCCGAGCCGACGGTCCACTGCTGGGCGGCGGTGCCGTTGCAGTCGTAGAGCTGTACGGCCGTCCCGTTCGCCGGGTTCGCCCCGGCCACGTCGACGCACTTGCCCGCCAGGCCCCGGATCGCCGTCCCGGTGGCCGTGTCGCCGGTGGTCACCGACACGTGGTCCACCACGAGCTGCTGCGGGAAGGACGTGGAGCCGTCCGGGTCGCCGGGCCAGTAGCCGCCGACCGCGAGATTCAGGATCAGGAAGAACGGCTTGTTGAACACCCAGGTGCGGCCGCCCAGGTCGGCGGGGGTGCGCCGCTGGTAGACGGTGCCGTCCACGGACCAGGTGATCGAGTCAGGTGCCCAGTCGACGGCGAAGGTGTGGAAGGCGTCCGCGAAGGCCTGGCCGTTGGGCAGGGTGTAGCCGGCGCCTATGCCGCCCGAGCCGGAGTAACCGGGGCCGTGGAGTGTGCCGTGCACGGTCGAGGGCTCGAAGCCGACGTTCTCCATGATGTCGATCTCGCCCGAGTCCGGCCAGTTGACCGGTGTGCCGAGCATCCAGAACGCCGGCCACATGCCCTGTCCGCGTGGGATCTTCATGCGCGCCTCGACATGCCCGTACTGCGCGGTGAACTTCCCGGAGGTGTTCAGCCGGGCCGAGGTGTACTGGCAGGTGCCGTACCAGCACTGGTAGTTCGCCGGGTTCTCGCGACGGGCCGTGATCACCAGGTGGCCCTGGCCGTCGAGGGCAGCGTTCTTGTTGCCCGACGTGTAGTACTGCCGCTCGTGGTTGTTGACGTTGTCGCCGGTCTCGATCTGCCACTTCGAGGAGTCGACCGCGGCTCCGGCGGGCCCGTCGAAGGTGTCGGAGAACGCCACCGCGGCGGCGGCGGGGACGGCGGGCGGGTCCGCCTGGGCGGTACCGGAGGAGATCAGTACGGCGGACAGTGCGGCGAGGAGACATCCGCGCAACAGGCGTGAGGCGGCCACGGCTCTTCCTTCGAGGTGGGGGGTGAAGATGTCGCCTCTTGATTTAAGGAGTGAGTTAAGGGGGCGTCAATACTTTGGTACAGACCAGAAGTCGAGCGGCCCCCGAGTTCCCTACGCCTTCTTCGCCGGCTTGTGCACGGCCCGGCTCAGCCGCCGTCCCAGCAGCAGATAACCGATCAGGGCGCCGAAGGAGTTGAGGATGACGTCGTCGATGTCGAAGGCCCGCCCCTCCACCAGCGCGCCCTGCGCGAACTCGACCAGCAGCATCACCACGGCCGTCAGCAGCAGGATCCGCAGCAGTCCGCGGGTCTTGGGGGCGATGATCGGGACCAGGATGCCGAACGGCACGCCCAGCAGGATGTTCCCGCCGATCTGCTTGACGGCGTCCCGCATCTCGGGCTGGTCCAGATAGGCCCTGAGTGACGCGCCGGGATGCAGATTGGTGTGGGTCAGGTCCACCGACGCGGGCGAGGGTTCGAGCGTGAGCCGGGCCAGGACCACGGCGAACGCCACCATGAACGCGAAGGCGAACACCATCGCCACGAAACGGACGACGAGGGAGACCGGATTGCGCCGCGGGCGGGCGGGCTGTGCCGCGCGCTCGGTCTTGGCGGTGCCGGCGTCTGACCCCGCTCGCGAACGTGAGGGCGCCCAGGCCATTAGATCCTCCGCTCTGCAACTTCCCTGTGTCGTAAGGCGATTACCCCTGAACGGCCCGAGGATGCCGCCGTGCGCAGACCGGACTCCGGTTTCCCTTCGTACGGTCGGGGCACTGGGGCTGAGGACCGCGCGTGTCGCCACCGCACGCCCCCGGGGGCGGTGTTCGGATGGCGCGTGACGGACGTCTCCCGGGCCGCGGTGTGCAGGAGGTGGCGCATGAGCAGGCGTACGACACTCCTCGCCACGGCCGACCTCCTCGGCTGATGGGCCGCACTCGCCGTGCTCTGGCTCGTGTTCATCAGCACCGTGGACACCCTGGAACTCGCGGTCGGTGAGGGCGCCGCCTGTCTCGGCGCCCTCACCCTGCCGGGCATGCTCGGCGGCTGATCAGGTGCCGTAGGTGACCTCGACCTTCTTAAAGCCGAGCGAGTTCAGCAGTCCCTTGAGCATGTTGGTCGTGTTGGTCTCGGCCCGCTTGGTCAGCTCGCTCTCCTTCGCGGCCTCGGTGATGTGCTTCACCGCGAGCTTCTGCACGGCCTGTTCGCTGTTGGGGTTGTCGGAGAAGAAGTCGCCGAGCCGGTCGAGCAGACCGCGCTGCTTGGAGACCGCGTAGGAGCGGTCGGCGTCCAGCGTGGCCTTGCCGAGCCGGGCGTGCGGCAGGTGCAGGGTGGCGGCGGTGCGGTCCTCGTTGACCGTCACGTCGTTCTTGGCGACCTTGCCGAGGTCGACGTAGGCGTCGACGGCGCCGGCCCCGACGTACAGGGTGCGGGAGCCGCGGATCGCGTCGGGCAGGAACTTGGTGTCCTTCTCCAGGTCCACGACGACCTGGAAATTGCCGGAGGCGGCGTCGTAACGGCTGATGTCCTGGATGGACTCCAGAAGTGCGGGACCCGAGCGGTCGTGGGTCTCCGTGCCGAACAGGTCCTTGAGGCCAGGGATCACACTGAACCGGATACCGACGAAGAACACCACGAGCACCAGCACCACGGCGCTCACCGCCTTCGCCCAGCCGGGCATGCGCCTGGACACGCGCCTGATGGGAGTCGTCATGCGACGGCCCTCCTTCCTACTGCACGGATGCCCACGGATGACCCCCAAAAGCCCTGCCGGTCCGTCTTGTTGGCCGATTGGGACACTGACGGGACACTCCGGGGCGCACTAGCGTGGAGCACTCCGCGTACCGGCGTGTCTGGAGACCCGGATGAGCACAGACAGCACGGCCCGGCCCCTTCCTCCCATGCACCGCATCCCCCTGCCGGACAACGGCCCGCCCCGGCTCACCACCCTGGCCACCGGCACCCCCGTGTGGCTCGTCACCCGCTACGCCGACGTGCGCCAGGTGCTCATGGACCCCCGCTTCAACAGGAAGTCGCTCAGGGACGAGGACGCACCGCCGCTGCTCCTCGTGCCGAACCTGCTGGACTCCCCTGACGGCCTCCTCAACCAGGACGGCCCGCCCCACCAGCTGCTGCGGGGCACGGTCCAGCGGGCCTTCACCCCGCGCGCGATCACCCGCTGGCGGCCCTGGACCGCCGCCGTGGTGGAGTCCCTCCTCGACGACCTGGCACGGCAGCCGCAGCCCGCCGACATCGTCGAGGCGTTCACCCGCCGACTGCCGGTCTCGGTGATCTCCCGGCTGATGGGGCTGGAACACGCCGACTGGGAGCGTATCCGCGACTGGGCCGACCACGCCCTGTCCGGCGGCGCCCACACCGCCGAGGAGGTCGGCGCGGCCATGCGGGAGTTCGGCCTCTTCTGCGCGGAACTGGTCGCCGAGCGACGCAAGGAACCGGGCGACGACCTGGTGAGCGCCCTGGTCGTGGCCGGCGACGGCCTCGGCATCGAGGAGCCGCGCCTGGTCGTTCTGGTCCTGGGCCTGGTGGTCGCCGGGCACGAGACGACCACGACGGCCCTCGGCAACATCGTCGTCCACCTCCTGACCGACGGGCGGCAGGCCTGGCCGGGCCTCGCCGAGAGCCAGGAAGCCGCTGAGACCGCCGTCGAACAGCTTCTGCGCACGATCCCGCTCAGCGAGGGCAGGGTGCTGCCCGGTCTGATCCGCCGGGCCGTCGAGGACGTCGAGGTCGGCGGGGTGACGATCCCGGCGGGGGCCGTGGTCGCCGTCCAGACCAACGCGGCCAACAGGGACCCGGACGTTTTCCCGAGGCCCGAGGACACCGACCTGTTCGCCCCGCTGACCACACCGAGCGTGGTCTTCGGCGCCGGTCCCCACCACTGCCTGGGCGCGTGGCTGGCCCGCCTGGAGCTGGGCCTGGCCCTGCACCGGCTGGCGGTCCGCTTCCCGGGCCTGCGGGCCGAGTTCACCCCGGACACCATCGCGTGGCGGGAGGGGCAGATGACGCGCGGCCCACGACGGCTGCCGGTGTCCTGGTGAGCAGCCACCCTCGTCATGCTTCGTTACGTTGAGTTATCGCCAGGTGCTGGGCGGGGAGAGGGCGAGTGTTGTCCGCGGGGCCTGATGCCGGACGGGTGCCGGAACCCGTTCCGGCCTATGGCCGAGCGGCTGCCGGCCGGCCACCCCGAAAGACCTCCCCTGTCCTGCTCACGGACGGGCTGATGTAATTCCTCCAGATCACGTGCCCCTCGCCCCGCCGAAGCGGAGGCCTCTGGTGCAGCACTGGACGGAGACCCCGTGAGCCACCCCCGCGTCAAGCCATCACCCTCGGCAGCACCGCCACGACCCGTTCTCGCCTACGACGGGGACTGCGGCTTCTGCCAGGCGTCCGTCGACCGGATCCGGGCCCTCGCCACACCGGCACTGCAAGCGGTGCCGTGGCAGTTCCTGCCCGCGGGGTCGACGGCGCCGCATCTCGACCGTCTGGACCGTGAGGTTCTGCTGCTGCGCGACGGTGAGGTCCTCGCGGGCGGGGTGGACGCCCTGGCCTCCTACATGGGCACCTCGCCCGCGCGGGCGTACCGCGTGCTCGCGTCCGTGGTGCGCCTTCCCGGCATCCGCGCCTGCGCCGGCGCGCTCTACCGCTGGGTGTCCCGCAACCGGCGTCGTCTGCCCGGCGGCACGCCCGCCTGCGCGGTGCCGCCGCGCGGCGCGTGAGGGCCGTCGTGCGCCGACCCATTCCGACCTGTGTGTTCAGCGACACCGGCCCGCCGGCTTCCAGCGACGGTCACGCCGTCGACCGCTTCGTTCAGATCGCCTCCCTCACCAAGGTTGTCACCGGCACGGCGCTGACCCGTATGGCCGCGTCCGGGGTGCTGGCGCTCGACGACCCCGTCGAGCGGTGGCTGCCCGTGGCCCCGGGGACAGGGATCACACTCCTGCACCTGGCCCGGCACACCTCCGGTCTCCCTCGCCTGCCACCCGGCCTTCACTCCCGGCGCGACCCGTACGCGGCGTTCGACCGCCCCGCCCTGGACCGGCTGCTGCCCCGCCTCGACACGCTCGCCACGCGACCCGCCGGCGAGGTGGAGGAGTACTCCAACCTCGGCTACGCCGTGCTCGGCGCGGCCCTGACGGCAGCCTCAGGGACCACGTACGAGGAACTGGTGACCGAGTACGTCCTGCGGCCCCTCGGCATCACGGAGATGACCGCCCACCCCGATCCCGGCCGGCGTCTGCCGATCCCCGGGCGTTTCGGCCGGCCCCGCAGGCCGTGGAAGATGGACGGCGCGATCCTTCCGGCGGGAGGGCTGTGGGCGACTCCCCGTGCGGCGGCCGACCTGGTGGTACGACTCTTGGTGGAGCGTCGGCTGGGGGATCCCGCGCCGAGCTGGCAGACGTCAGGCCCGCTGCGGTGGCACAACGGGGCGACACGCCACGCCTCGCTCTTCGCCGGAGCGATGGACGACGGCCGCTGGGTGCTGATCCATCGCCTGAACGCGGTACCGGAGGACACCGACCGAGCGGGTATCGAGATACTCCGGGGAGGGGGTGAAACGCGGTCGGCCTGATGCCCCGGGCCGCGTCAGCAGCGAACCTGGCGTTCACCGTGCGGGCTGGGGCTTCGGTTGGTGGCCGGAGGGGACGAACACCACCACGTAGTCCTCGTAGCCCTCATGGACGCCCCCTGGCTCGCGCTCCATGGCTGCCTCGAACCTGACTCGGGAGTCCTGGCGGCCCCTGGCGTAGACGTGGACGGTGTAGACCCGGGAGGGATCGAGTGCCAGCGACCGGTCATCGCCCTGCCCTCCGGAGAGCCAGCCCATGGCGGGCGTCGCGGGACCGGTGGTGGGGCCCGACACACCCATCCGCCCCCCGTACACGGGCGCATAGGGCCATGTACCTAGCCGTTGCCACTGTTCCGTCTGCTGGACGGGCTCCGCATCGGACAACATGAGCGTCACCCAGGCGTCATGGGTCTGCACCTGACTGACGATGGTGAGCCGGCCAGGCGTGAGGATCACCGGGGCGTCGGTGCGGAAGTCCGGTGCCTGTGTGCTGTTGTCGAAGCCGGGCTCCACGTACTCGCTGACGTAGAAGTGCGAGTACGCGATGCCGACGACGCCGCTGACCAGGTCCATGCCCTGACGGTATGTCACCGCCCCTCCGGCGACGTCCAGTTCGTGAGCAACAGGTCGGCGGAGGGCGGGGGCCACGGGACGATCGAGCCGGAGCTGAGCCGAGGCGGCGATCACCGTCCAGGACCGCCTCGGGCGCTGACCGGGTCGACCCGCCGGACTTCCCCGCGATGGACAAGGCGGAGGCGCTCGCCCAGCGCGAGGTACCGCGTCTGTTTGTCTGTCCCGGTCGCCTACCTGCGGAAGGGGCGGCCCGGAGGCCATGGCGCTCACCCGTGTCCCGCAGATCGTTCGGCGCACGGCATGATCGGTGCACGAGGCGTGCGGCAACCTGATCGGAAGGGCGGCGGGGACGACGTGGACGGACAGGCGGAGATCTCGACGGCCCAGGAGGCCGCGAACAACGCGCTGGTGCTGGCCTTCGGGCGGCTTCAGGGGGCGGCCAACCGGCTGGAGTACATCCTGGGACGGGCCCTGGAGCAGGAGTGCGGGATCAGCCATCTCATGTTCGAGGTGCTGCTGATCCTGGGCCGGGCCGGTGAGCCCGGACTGTCCATGCGGGCCGTCGCCCAGGAGCAGGTGCTGACCACCGGGGGCGCGACCCGGCTGGTGGACCGCATGGAGGCGGCGGGCCTGGTCGCGCGTGCCGAGGATCCCGGTGACCGCCGGGGGCGGCTGGTGCGCCTCACCCCGAAGGGCGAGGAGACCGCGGTCACCGCGTCCCGGGTACACGTCGAGAACATCAGGCGCTACTTCGTGGAACCCCTGCCGCCCGGCGACCGGGAGCGGTTCGCCGAGAACCTGCGCATCCTGAGCCACACGGCGCGGGACGTACTGCCCCGCCTGCCCTGACAGCCGCGCTTCCGGGCTGCGGCCGACCGCCCGGCTCGCTCAAGCGTCAGAAGTGCAAAGCATGGCGACCGTCCAGGCCGTGGTCCTGCCTGTCGTGCCCGTGAACTCGGTTCCCACGGCGGCGAGTTGTCCGGTGACCGGAGCCAGCGCGTCCAGTGGAACCTCCGCCTCGAACGCGTGGTACGGCTCGAACAGCCAGGTCCCCGCACGCTCAAGGCCCGGCACAGCACGATCGGAGTGAGCCCGCGGAAGTCGGCGGCGGTGCTGAGCGGTGCCACGAAACGGGAGCGGACGAGGGTGACCCGGTAGTCCGTCACGGTCGCGCCGGTCAGACCGGTGCGCATGTTCGCGTGGGCGGTCTCCTCGACGGCCTGGTGGAACGCCCGGGGCAGCGCGCCGAGTTCGGTCTCGCAAGCGAAGACCCCACCGGAGCCGCGCTCGCCCGGCTCGACCCGCAGCCCGATCGTCGCCCAGTAGCGGGTCCCGGGACGCCAGGGGCTCTCCTCGCAGGCTTCCCCGTGCCGCGCGGACGCTCCAGGCGGCGCACCCGGCCCGGCTCGAAGTCCGCCTCGACGCCGAAGTCCTGGGCGAGGGGCGCAGCGAGCACCTCCATCTGGACCTCGCCGTAGAGGAGCAGCACGGTGCCGCCGCCGGCCGCGGGGCGTGCGTGGAAGGGGTCTGGTCGGCGAGGGCGAGGAGGGCCGAGCGCGGCCGGGCCGCCTGACCGGGGCGGCGGGCGGTGACCAGGGTCTGGAGGGTCGGGGGAGCGAACTGCGGTGCGGTGTCCGTGAGTTCGCCGAGACGGTCGCCCACGCGGAGTGCGGAGGAGAACGTCAGCGCCGCGATGGTGTGGGCGGTGAGGGGTCCGCTCAGGTGGGTCACCCGCCCGCGGATCCGGCTCGTCGCGCCGTCGGCCTCGCACCTGAGCAACGTAAGCCGCTGACGCTCCGTCACCTCACCGTCGTAGCGGCGCAGGGAGGCGATGCGCTCACCGCCGGGTCCGGGACGTACGGCGAACACGGTGCCGCGCGGTTCACCCTCTTGTGTCGCGGAGTCGGCCGGGCTCAGCCGGGTCACGCCTCGTCGAGGTGGGCCACGCCCTGGCCGCCGAGGGTGGAGCCGAAGAACACCGGGTGGAAGGAGCCGTCGGCGGTGCGGGCGGTGAGGGCCTCGCGCCGGTCGACCTGTGGGCTCGGGGCCGTCCACGAGCGCCGCCAGAATGCCCGGGTCGACCTCGGTGAGGGCCTCGGCCAGCCGGCCGTCCTCGGGCAGGGCGGCCACCCCGGCCCCGGACGTGCCGATGCTCGTCACCTCCGCGAGCGGGGCGACGTACGGCGTGAGCCTGCGCCGGGCGTCGGCGAGCAGGCCCTCGTCATGGGCGCCGACCCGGTCGACCTTGTCGACGGTCAACTGTGCCCCAGGCGGAGGAGATTGGCTCCAGGCCACAGGATGCCGCGATGGAACGGCTGACGGAACTGTATGCGGAACGAAAGGGAATCCCGCCTCGTGCGGGAGGGCCTGGTCCGGGTCGGACTCCGCTGCGGCTCGACCGGCCGACGGAGCACCGCTACCGCATCGTCCACTGACCAGGCGTTTGGTGTTCCGCTGCACCATCACACGGGACCGTAGCCGTGGCCATGATTTGCGCGGTAAGTGACAACCTGGCTCGTCTGACCCTGACAATATTGAAGTTGGATCGCTTATGTTGCCATCATGTTGATACGGGGGCAGATGATGGTGGGGAACAGTGACAAGAACCGACATTTCGGGTCGCTAGTACGTGCGTATCGTCGCGAGATGGGGCTGACCCAACGGGAACTCGCGGCAAAGGCAGGACTGAGCCTCGCCGCGTTGCGCGACTTCGAGCAGTCTCGGCGGGTGCGGCCGCGAGCGGATTCGCTGACCGCGCTGACCGACGCTCTGGGCCTTGACGCAGACCAGGCGGCCAGCCTGGCCCGGGCGGCCGCGTTACCGCGGCGACGTCCCGATGAGGTGCCGTCGGCACATCGCCCGCTCGGTGGTTCCGATTGCGCGCGCAGGGCGCACCCGCCCGGCCATGACACAGGACTGTGGTTGTCGGTCCTCGGCCCACTCGAGGCCTGGACGGACGGGAAGCCGTTGCGCTTCGGTTCCCCCGCGCGGCGAGCGGTGCTCGGGCTGCTCCTTCTGGACCCAGGAGTCCCCGTGCACCGGGACGCGATCGTCGACCTGCTGTGGGGTGACGCGCCGCCTCGCACCGCGGTGAGCCTGGTACAGGCACATGTCAGCAGAATCCGCAGGGCCCTGAAAGGCAGCCGCCGCGTCGGTGGCGATGACGAGGTGATCGATTCGTTCGGGGGCGCCTACCGGCTGAGCCTCTCGGCCATGGAAGTCGATCTGCTGGACTTCAGGGACTTGGCCGCTCGTGCCGCCGCGGCCCGGGAGGACGGGGAGGACGCGACCGCAGTCGAGTACTACGAGCGGGCGATGAGCCTGTGGCGCGGTGAGCCGTTCGCCGACGTCGCCGCACTCCGGGGACACCCGGGCATCACGGCACTCAGACAGGAACTGGTCGGGGTCCTGCTGCAGTATGCGGAGCTCACCCGCGAGTTGGGCCAGCACAACCGGGCGCTGGTGCGGCTGCAGGCGCTGGCCGACGCCGAGCCGCTCAACGAACGGGTCCATGCCTACCTCATGATCGCTCTGGCCGGCTCCGGGCAGCAGGCGGACGCCATCCGGGTCTACGAGGGCGTGAGGTCGCGCCTGGACCGCGAGCTGGGACTGTATCCGGGCGAGGAGTTGGCCGATGCCTACATGCGGGTGCTGCGGCAGGACCTTCGGGCTCCGGACCGGGAGCCGACGCACGCCCGGATGCCCCCGATCGCCGCCGCTGCCGGGCACCCGGTGCCGAGGCAGCTGCCCGCCGCGCCGCGCTGCTTCACCGGACGTGCCGGCGAACTCGCCTGGCTTTCCGCCCTGGCGGAACAGGACATGACGCATGCGAAGGGCGTGGTCATCGCGGCGCTGACGGGAACGGCCGGGATCGGCAAGACCGCGCTGGCTGTGCACTGGGCGCATCAGATGGCCCCTCGGTTCCCCGGCGGGCAGTTGTTCGTCAACCTGCGCGGCTCCGGGCCGTCCGGAACGCCGGTCGCTCCGGCCGACGCGGTGGCCGGCGTCCTGCTCTCACTCGGCGTGCCGCCTGGGCGGATCCCTCCGGACATCGATGGGCGGGCCGCCCTGTACCGCAGCCTGCTGGCGGACTGTCGCATGCTCATCGTCCTGGACGACGCTCACGACGCGGAACAGGTCCGCCCCTTGCTGCCGGGATCACCGACCTGTCTGGTCCTGATAACCAGCAGGAGCTGGCTGACCGGTCTGGCTGCGGAAGGCGCCCATCTGATGACGCTGGGAGCCCTGCCGGAGAACGAATCGCGCAAACTGCTGGCCCTGCACCTGCGTGCCAGATCGACGACGGCCGATCCTGCCGTGATCAATGAACTGGCCGCCTCGTGCGGCGGTCTGCCGCTGGCCGTGTGCGATGCCGCCACTCGTGCTGTCGTGAGCCCCGGCTTGCCACTGGCCACGCTCGCGTCCGAGCTGCCGGACACACGGAGGCGGCTCGACGCGCCGGACGCGAGGGAGCCGGTCAGTGGCCTCAGGGCGGTGTTCTCCTGGTCGCGAGCCAGGCTCGGCAGCTTGGCGTCGCGCCTGTTCCGGCTGCTGGGAATCTATCCCGGCCCGGACATCACTGTTCCGGTGGCGGCGAGTCTGGCGGCGCTGACACCAGGACAGACGCGCCTGGCACTGGGAGAACTGTGCGCCGAGCACCTGCTGACGGAGCACCTGCCTGGTCGCTACACCTGTCATGAGCTGCTGCGCTCCTACGCGGCCGAAGAGGCCGGCCTCCGCGAGAACCAAGAAGACCGGCGGGCCGCGGTACAGCGTGTGCTCGACCACTACCTGCGTGCCTCCGTCCTGGCGTCGAGTTTCCTCGGCCATGGTCAGGCAGAGGTCGATTCCGTCCCGCCACGCCCTGGGATCACCCTCGAGGAGATCGAGGGCCTGGAACAGGCGGCCGATTGGTTTGAGAACGAACAGCACGTCCTGCTCGCCGTCATCAGGCAGGCCGCCGAAGGCGGCTACGCCCCGTACGCCTGGGAGTTGCCCTGGACTGCGGGGTGGTTCTTCCGGGGCCAGGCATGCTGGCGAAGGCTCGCTTCCGCTCAGGAGGCCGCACTGGCCGTCGCCATCGGTCAGGATGATCTCGTCGGCCAGGCGATGGCTCGTCAGCAGCTTGGCTGGCTGAGCTTTCTGCTCGGTGATGTCGTCAGCGCAAGTCACCACCTGGACAAGGCCGACGAGGTGACTCAGCAGTTCGGCAACGGTCGGTTCCAGGCGCCGTCGGGTCTCAGCCGCGCCCACGTCCCGCCCTTGCAGCATCGCATCCTGGTGACGACGGCCCAGGCACGACAGGTGGTGCGGCTGTCCCGTGACGCCGCAGACCTGCAAGACGAGATCCGGGCCCTCCACACCATCGACTCCTGCCTCGTCCGGCTCGGCGGGCGCCGGCAGGCAGTGCATCTCAGCAGCCGCGCGCCCACGGCCTACCGTGAACTGGGGTTGCGCTGTTGCCCCTATTCCCAGGCAAGCTGACATCCACTGCCACTGGGGCGGCTGACGCGGGCATGGCGGCATCGGGACAGTGCCCCTGTGAGCGCGGACCATGGGTGTGGACGCGGCCGCCGGCCCACACCCTGCGGCGGCCACGTCCGGGAGAGAGCCAACCCTCCCGCGTAGCGGGTGCCCGTCGGCCGAGGACCGGTCCGGCACCTCAGGCGGATCTGGTCGGCGGGCGGCTCGCGAAGGGGTCGACGATGCGGGCTCGCCTGTCCAGTTCCCGAGCGCAGTCCTGCCACATGCTGGCGTACTGCTGGGCGAGTTGCACGATGATGGCGACGCAGTGCGGTGGTACCGATTCGGCCGCGTCCGGCAGCTGTTTCGAGCCGACCGCGTTGACATGCAGGAGCCGGAGGATGCTCTTGCCCTGCTCGCTGTTGCGCAGGGACGGATCACGCATGAGCTTTTCGACCGTGGCGGCAGGATCCGGCGCCTTCCCGGAGCCCGACCGCGGTTCGATGCGCAGCGGCGGCACGGGGGCAGCGGTGGCATTGTCCTGGCCGACACCGGCGCCGTGACCGGCCGCCTCGTTCCCGGCGTTCGCGCCCGTATCGGCGGTACGTGCCCGGCCTGTGCGCCCGGCTGCCTTCTCCGGAACAGGTGACTCACCGCTTTCCAGGCGCTTGCGCACGTCGAACGCCGTCGCCGGGGAGATGCCCGCGGCACGGGCCACATCGCGTAGGGACGCGTTCGGCTGTTCGGCCAGCAGTTCCGCGGCTCGCCGTCGACCAGCCCGGCCGTCCAGCGGGCGGACCCGGCCGTCCCTGCCGACCCGCACACTCGGCTGTGGTGCGCTTTCGCCGGAGAGCTTCCTGATGGCGGCGACCGTCTTCGCCGCCAGCCCCGCCGTCTGGCCGATCGCCCGGTCGGACAGGTGCGGGTGCGAGGCGATGATCCGCTCCGCCGCGGCGCGGCGGTCGGCTCGGGACAGCGGCAGGCCGTGCGTGACATTTTCCTGGACGGCACGCAGGAAGATGTCCGCCTCGTTGCCCTCGAAGAACATGACGTCAATGGTTTCCTGGCCCCGCAGGGACGCGGCCATGAGGCGGTGCATCCCGTCGATCACCTGCATGGAGCGCCGGTCCACCAGGATCGGCGGTAGCGGCGTCTCGGCCTCGGCGAGGCGCATGATGTGGGCCCTGTCCTCGCCGTTCAGCCGTGGGGAATCGGCCGGGCGAAGCGAGAGCAGGGGTACGGACACCACCACCGCTGTGCTGTCACTGCTGGTGTGTGTGTCCAGGTCGTCGACGGGTGGATGAGAGGACGCTGTATTGCTCACCGACTGGGACACACGAGCACCTGGATGGGCCACGGCTGCGCTCCTTCGCATGGTTCGGTTGAGCGAAACTGGCGCTGACGCTACGCGGCGATGCTGGCGGTCGACTGGTGGTCGGCTGACACCGAATTGCCGTACCTGGTCCATGAGTTGGCAAGGACATCCCTCTTCAGAGGCAGACTGCCGCGCGGCCTGGGCGCCGTGGTTGCCGTAGTACAGGCTTACGTTCGGAGCGGTGGGCCGAGACGTCGAGCGGAAGGACGGCGGAATCGATCATGCCGCGTAAGTTCCAGCCGCAATCGGTGAATCACGTCCTAGGTGGCCTGCGGTCCGGAATTATTGGAGCGGGGCAGCGAAATGTCAATTCGCTGATTATTGGCGAGGCCCCCCGTGCGGTGTTCAACTGAGGATTTGCAGCAGTCGAACATTGCTGAGCCTGCCTTGACAGGCTATTGCTGGAACGCAACAGTTATCCCAGTGTGTGGCCATGGCGGAAGATGCGGCGGCGCGGGACAATAAATGGCTCACTTCAATTTGCCGAGGTGGTGGCGGTCCAATGTCGGCGCAGGGCATCCCGCACGTTGAGTTGAATATCGGCGATCTGCACGGCAGTCTGTCCGACCCGCTGCTGGACACGATGAACTTTCTGAATGAGGTCACCTTTCGGTATCCGGAGGCGATCTCGTTCGCACCGGGCAGGCCTTATGACGGATTCTTCGATGTCGATCAGGTTTTCGCCTATCTCCACGAGTACATCGATCACTTGGCGGCGGGCGGGAGCTCCGCCGACCGGATCCGTGACGCGATCTTCCAGTACGGCCCGACGGCCGGCCGGATCCAGGAGCTGATCGCGGACTCGCTGCGCGCGGACGAGGGCATCGACGTCGGGCCGGAGTCGATCGTGGTCACCGTGGGCTGCCAGGAGGCCATGTTCCTGGTGCTGCGGGCCCTCATCGCCGACCAGACGGACGTCCTTCTGGTGTCCAGCCCGTGCTACGTGGGGATGACGGGCGCTGCCCGGCTGCTCGACATCGAGCCGACGCCGGTGGAGGAACGTGAGGACGGTCTGAGCTGCGCGAACCTGGAGGAGGCCATCAGGAGGGAACGCGCGGGGGGCCGGCGCCCTCGTGCCTTCTACGTGGTGCCCGACCACTCGAATCCGGCGGGGACCACCATGCCGGTGCACACGCGCCACGAACTTCTCGACCTTGCCCGTCGCGAGGACATCCTGATCCTGGAGGACAGCCCCTACCGCCTGGTCAGCCCCCCGCCGTACCTGCCGACGCTCAAGTCACTGGACCGCGACCGCAGGGTCATCCATCTGGGCTCCTACTCCAAGACGGCCTTTCCCGGTGCCCGGGTGGGCTTCGCCGTGGCCGACCAGCTGGTCGCCGACCGGGCGGGCGGCACCGGCCCGCTGGCCGCCGAGCTGGCCAAGATCAAGAGCATGGTGACAGTGAACACCTCGCCGCTGAGCCAGGCCGTCGTGGCCGGAATGCTCCTCAGCTGCCAGGGGCGAGTCTCGGAACTCAACGCCAAGACGGCCGATCATTACGCCACCGCGATGCGGTCCACCTTGCGGCAGCTTGAGCAATGTTTCCCAGCGGACCGGCGAGAGGCCCTCGGGGTGCGGTGGAACACCCCCACCGGGGGCTTCTTCCTGAGCATGCGCGTCCCGTTCCGGGCGGGCAATGCCGCCTTGGCGCGGTCGGCCGAGGAATTCGGCGTCATCTGGACGCCGATGTCGTATTTCTACCCGGGTGGCGGCGGGGAGCACGGCATCCGGCTGTCGGTCAGCTACCTGTCCGAAGAGGAGATCACCGAAGGGATCCTCCGGCTCGCCCGCTTCATCGTGGCCGAGACCGAAAAGTGACCAGCAACCAGGTGCCGCCCACCGGAAGGGAAAGACCAATGATCAAGGCAGAGCCGCCTGTGCGGAGTCAGCGTCGCAGGTGGGGGTGGAAGTACCGATGACCATGTGCGTGGAGCTCGCGAGTTCCGGCGTCCGGAATCCAGCGGCGCCGGGTACCCCGGAGATCGCCGGCGTCGGGACTGCCGTGGCCGGGGAGGCGTATTCCCAGGAAGAGGTGCTGGAGGAATTCGGCATCGATGACACCAAGGTCCGGTCCGTCTTCCTGAACAGCGCCATTCAGCGGCGTTACCTGACGCTCCCCGCACCAGGGGACGGTGGGGTCCGCGTCCAGGAGACCCAAGGAGAGCTGCTCGCCAAGCACAAGGCGCTGGCGGTCGACATGGGAGCGCGGGCCATAGAGGCGTGCCTCAAGGACATGGGAGCCGCGCTGGAGGACGTCAGACACCTGTGCTGTGTCACCTCCACGGGATTCCTCACCCCCGGTCTGAGCGCCCTGCTCATCCGCGACCTGGGCATCGCGCCGTCGTGCAGCAGGGTCGACATAGTGGGCATGGGATGCAACGCGGGGCTGAACGCGCTGGGTGTGACGTCCTCATGGTCGGCCGCTCACCCCGGCGAACTGGCCGTCATGCTGTGCGCCGAGGCCTGCTCCGCGGCCTACGTCTTCGACTCGACGATGCGGACCGCGGTCGTGAACAGCCTGTTCGGCGACGGTGCGGCCGCCGTCGGGATAGTCAGCGGCGACCGGGCGGACGGCCAGGCCTGCGCCCCGTCGGCGCCCGCCACCGGAACGCCGCGGCTCGTTTCGTTCGCCAGCCACGTCATCACGGACGCGCTCGAGGCGATGCGTTACGACTGGGACGGGTCGCAGGGGAAGTTCAGCTTCTTCCTGGACCCGGGCATCCCCTACGTCGTGGGCGCCCATGCCGAGTTCGTCATCGACCGACTCCTGTCGGGAGCCGGGCTGCGCCGCAGCGACATCAGCCACTGGCTGGTCCATTCCGGCGGCAAGAAGGTCATCGACGCGGTCCGCGTGAACCTGGGCCTGACTCGCCATGAGGTGCGGCACACCACCGGAGTGCTGCGGGACTACGGAAACCTGTCGAGCGCCTCCTTCCTGTTCTCCTACCAGCGACTGGTGCGCGAGGGTGTCACCAGGCCCGGTGACTACGGCGTGCTGATGACGATGGGGCCGGGATCGACCATCGAGACGGCGCTGGTCCAGTGGTGACGCGGGAGAGGGACGACCTGGTCATCCGGGTCGACGGCAGGCTCCCCCTGTCGGCTGAGCTGGTGGCGGCCTTCGAGGTCCTGTGCGACCGTGCGGAGGACCGCGCTGACCGCGGTTCGGTCATCCTGCATGTGTCAGGAGCCCCCGCAGAGCCCTCCGACGAGGGCATCACCGTTGCCCTGGTGAGCAAGTGGGAACGCGCACTGCGACGCTTCGAGCGCCTCCCGGCCGCCACGGTCGCGGTGGCCTCGGGCGAGTGCGGCGGGGTCGCGCTGGAGGCACTCCTGGCCACGGACTACCGCATCGGGACGGACTCGCTGCGGCTGCTCATGGCCAGACAGGCGTTGGCGACCTGGCCGGGTATGGCCTTGTACCGGATCGTGCGGCAGGCGGGCTCCGCCGCGGCTCGCCGGGCGGTGCTTCTCGGCATCCCGATCATGGCCGCCGACGCGGTCGCGATGCGCCTGATCGACGAGCTGACCGTGGACACGCAGACCGCGCTGACGGCCGCCATGCGGCTGGCCGAGGCGATTCCCGGATCAGAGCTCGCCATCAGGCGGCAACTGATGCATGACGCCTCCGTGATCAGTTTCGAGGAAGCGCTGGGCGCGCACCTGGCAGCCTGCGATCGTGCGCTTCGGCTCTCCTCTGCCGAGAGCGGCCGATGACCGGGCCGGGGGCGGCGCCGGCCGTGCTCGAGGAGCCTCCGGCCGTCAGCGCGGAAGACCTCTCCTGTGCCCGGCGGGCGCTGGCCGGGGCGGCCCGCCGCAGCGACGACGCACTCGCGGCCCTGCCGGCGCCCGGCCAACGGTCACCGGAGCAGCGGGCCACAGCGGCCGCCGCCAAGGACACCGCTCGTGCGCTGCGCTGCAGGTTCATGGACGCCCACGCCGAGGCCGTCTACGACGAGCTCACCGATGGCCGCACGCGTCACCTGCGCCTGGCGGAACTCGTGGAGGCCGCAGCAGGTGCCTTTCCCGGTCTGGTGCCCACCGCTGACCAGCTCGCCGCCGAACGACGCCGACCGCAGGCCGGCAAGGAGGGGCACGAGATAGATCAGGGCATCTTCTTCAGCCGCGTGCTGCGCTCGCCCGTGGCAGGCCCCCACCTGCTCGACGCCATGCTGCGACCGACGCCTCGCGCACTGCGGCTGCTCCCGGAGTTCATCCGGACCGGCAGCGCCGACCTGGGGTCGGTGAGACTGCTGCGCACCGGTGAGGTGGCACGACTGACGATGTGCCGGGACGACTGCCTGAACGCGGAAGACGACCGCCAGGTCGACGACATGGAGACCGCGGTGGACCTCGCGCTGCTCGACCCGAACGTGAGCGTCGGCTTGCTGCGCGGCGGAGTGATGACCCACCCGCGCTATCGAGGCAGGCGGGTGTTCAGCGCGGGCATCAACCTCAGGGCGCTGCACGGCGGTGGCATCTCGCTGGTGGACTTCCTGCTCCGGCGCGAACTGGGGTACATCCACAAGCTGCTTCGTGGAGTTCTGACCGTGGACGGGGCGCGCTGGCACTCGCGGACCATCGAGAAGCCATGGGTAGCCGTGGTGGACGGCTTCGCCATCGGCGGAGGCGCACAGCTGCTGCTCGTCTTCGATCAGGTGCTCGCCGCGGCCGACGCCTACCTCAGCCTGCCCGCGGCCGACGAGGGCATCATTCCCGGTGCCGCCAACCTCCGGCTGACCAAACGAGCCGGTCCGCGGCTGTCCCGCCAGATCATCCTGACCGGGCGCAGGATCCGGGCGAGCGAACCGGACGCCCGGCTGCTGGTCGACGAGATCGCGGAATCCGATGAACTGGACGCGGCCACGGAAAGGTGCCTGGCTCGTCTGCAGAGCCCCGCGGTGGTGGCCAACCGGCGGATGCAGACTCTCGCCGAGGAAACTCCCGAGGAATTCCTCCGGTACATGGCGGAATTCTCGCTTCAGCAGGCGCTGCGGCTCTACAGCGACGATGTGATAGCTAAAGCAGGCCGTTTTCAGGCGAAAAAGCAGGCGGCCCATGATTCGGACGCCGACTGACCGCCGGACACCGCCGTAGCCGGGCTGTCTCGTAGGAGAGAAATGCCCGGTGAGCGGACGTGCCCGGGTGTTCAACCGATCCCGTGCCGCAGTTGAACGGCACAGCATTGAATAAATGCGCGGTGAATTGCGATAGTGGAGATGTCCTGACCCGGAAGCGGGAGGTTGTCATGCGAACCGTGAGTTTTGACTTCGATACACCGGAAGCGCGATTCAAGGTGCTGATCAACCACGAGGAGCAGTACTCACTCTGGCCGGCCGATCTGGAGGTGCCGGGCGGCTGGACGGAGACGGGGGTTTGCGCCTCGAAGGAAGAGTGCGACAAATACCTGGAAGCGACCTGGACCGACATGCGGCCCAAGAGCCTGCGCATCGCGCTCGATGGCGAATAGTCCATACCGCCATGCCGTACGTCTTCACCAATGGCATCCGGATTGCCTATGAGCGGTTCGGCCGGGGCGAGCGCGTCCTCATGATCATGGGATCCGCGGCCGCCGGCCGGGTCTGGACCATGCATCAGACGCCCGCTCTGGGCGAGGCCGGGTACCAGGCGATCACGTTCGACAACCGGGGGATCCCGCCCTCGGACGTCCCCGCCGGGAAGTATTCACTGGCCGACATGGTCGCCGACACCAGGGGAGTGATCGAGGGGCTGGCCCTCGCGCCGTGCCGGATCGTCGGAGCCTCACTGGGCGCGCTGATCGCTCAGGAGTTGCTCATCAGTTCCCCTGAACTGGTTCGGTGCGCCGTGCTCATCGCCACGAAGGCGCGCTCGGACGCCATCCGCAACGCCCAGGCCAAGGCGGAGCAGGCGCTGGAGGCGAGCGGCATCAAGCTTCCGCCCGACTACCACGCCGCGACGGCGGCGATGCAGGCGCTGTCGCCGGCGACGCTGAACGACGACGGGACCATTCCCCTGTGGCTGGACACGTTCCGGCTCTCACCGAGCGGTGACGTGGGCGGCGGGCAGGTCTGGATCGACACCAGCCAGGACCGCAGGAAGGCGCTTCGGGATGTGGCCGTACCCTGCCGGGTGATCGCCTTCGAGCATGACCTCATCACCCCGCCGCACCTGGCCGCGGAGGTCGCGGAGGCCATACCCGACTGTGACTACGTGGAGATCCCGGCCTGCGGCCACTTCGGGTATCTGGAGCGCCCCGACGAGGTCAATTCGGCGATCGTCGAATTCCTGGACAAGAGCTGACGATGTCCAGCGCAGCCGGTGAACACTCCAGCCCGTCCATGGGGTCGTCGCCCCGGCGCGCTGCCGACCGCCCCTATCAACGGGGATACGCAACGCCGCCGCAGGAGCGCCGGGCGGTCGCCGACGCTCATGCGACCAAGCTGTGGCTGTCCGCCCTGCTGGCGATGGTGGATCAGGCCGTCATCGTCATGATCGTCATAGGCTGCGCCTGGCCGGTCCTGTGGACCGGCTGGCACATCCTGGCCGGGCTGGCCGTGTCCGGATTGGGCGCAGTGCTGCTGGGGCGGCAGTTTCGTGCGCTGGAGTGCATGGCCCACGAGGCGTCCCACCACAACTGGACCCGCGTCAACCGCCGCCTCAACGATCTGCTGGCCACGGTGCTCGCCTGCGTTCCGACCGGGGCGCGGCTCGGCGTCTATCGCGCGTCGCACCTTCGGCACCACAGGCGCTTCGGAACCCGCGAGGATCCTGACCTCGCCAACTACCGGCAGTTCGGATGGGAAGAGCTGGACCGGGCGAGCATCCTGTCGTTCGCGCTGGATTCGCTCAGCCGGACGCGGGCCTACCGGCGCCGGTGGAAGGAGACCTCAGGGGGGCTGGGCAGGCTTCCCGCCATACCGTTCCTCTGGGCCGTCGTACTGGCGATCGGGCCTGCGGGGCTCGTGTGGGGGAGTTGGCCGGCCGCCTTCGCCGCGGCGGGCGTCTGGCTCCTCGGCTACGGCGTCCTGTTGCCTGTGGTGCGTTTCCTCGGAGAGTGCAACGAGCACGTCTACACCGGCTCGCAGACCGTGTTCGACGCGACCATCTCCAACCTGGGACTGATGTCGCGAATCTTCATCCATCCGCACGGGGACGGATATCACACGGTGCATCACCTGTGGCCGGGTGTTCCGCATCATCAGATCCGGAATCTGCACCGGAGGCTGGTGGTGAATGATCCGGAAGGCTACACGGCGCGGCTGCGCCACCGGACGAGGTTCCTTTCTTCGCCTGTCCGGGGACTTCAGCCGGACGCACGCGCCGGCCGCTGGACCCACCGGCGGCAGTCGCGACACGCCTCGATTGCCGGAGACCGGTACGAGCAGCGAAGGTGATCCTCGACGGAGTCACCTGGTTACCGGGCTTGCGGGATGATCAGCCCCGTCTCGTAGGCGATGATGACGGCCTGCGTCCGGTCACGCAGTTCCAGTTTGGCCAGAATCCGGCTCACGTGTGTCTTCACGGTCTCCTCAGTGATGACGAGCCGACTGGCGATCTCCGCGTTGGACAGGCCGCGCGCCATCTGCCGCAAGACCTCGGTCTCGCGCGCGGTGAGCCTGTCGAGCTCAGGAGCGGGCGTGTCCTGCGACTGCGGGCGGAGCCGGGTGAATTCCGCGATGAGACGGCGGGTCACGTTCGGCGCGAGGAGCGCCTCACCACTCGCTACGACCCGTACCGCTTCGAAGAGGGTCTCGGCGTTGACGTCCTTGAGCAGGAAGCCGCTGGCGCCGGCACAGAGCGCGTCGTAGACGTAATGGTCCAGGTCGAACGTCGTCAGGATGAGGATGCGCGTGCCGCCCGGGTTTGCACCGGTGAGCTGCCGGGTGGCGGTGATGCCGTCCATGCCGGGCATGCGCACGTCCATCAGCACGACGTCCGGGGACAGATCAGAGCACATCTGGAGCGCCTGTAACCCGTCGGAGGCGGTGCCGGTCACCGTGAAGTCGGGCTGGGTGTCCAGCAGCGCGGCGAACCCGGTGCGGACCACGAGGTGATCGTCAGCCACGACGATCCGAATGTCTGGTGGCGAACCGGTCACCGCATGCTCCCCGTCTCGACGTTCACCGTGTCCACCGCGCTGAGCGGGGACTGTTCCACCCTGGCCGGCAGCGTGGCCTCGATCAGGAAACCGCCGCTCAGCGCGGCCCCGGCGCTCAGCCGGCCGCCGACCGCTGCGGCGCGTTCGCGCATCCCCAGCAGTCCGTGTCCCGCGCCGGACGGCGCCGCAGGCGGCCCAGGTCCGTTGTCGCGAATACGCAGGAGTAACGCCTCTTTGGTGTAGACCAGCTCGACATCGACCGCAGCGCCGGGCGCGTGCCGCCGTGCGTTGGTCAGTGCTTCCTGGACGATGCGGAAGGCGGCCAGCTCGATGCCGGAATCGAGTGGCACCGGCCGGCCCCGCATGATCAGCCTCGTCCCGGACCTGTTGGTGTTCCGGACGTCGTCCAGCAGCTCGTTGAGCTGACTGAGGCTGGGCTGCGGGCGGCGGTCCTCGGTGTCCTTGATCTCGGTGTCCTCGCGGAGCACGCCGAGCAGCCGCCGCATCTCGGTCAGCGCGGCCCGTGCGGCGTCGCCGATCTCGGACAGGCGCTGTGCCCCGGCGGGCGGCATACCGGGAGTGGTCAGCCGGGCCGTCTCCGCCTGCACCGCGATGATGGAGATGTGGTGTGCGACCACGTCGTGCAGCTCGCGGGCGATGCGCGCACGCTCGCCCCGGGCTGTGTGCTCCATGAGACGGCCCATGATGGCCTGCCGGGCCGCCCCGTGCTGCTCGGCGTCGATGTGTCCTCGCTGGACGGCACCGGCCCAGGCCGCGGCCGGTGCGAGCGAGGCCAGCACGACGGTGAGAATCCCGACCTCACGCTCCGGGTTGCTGAACAGTGCCAGCGAGAGGAACGACACGGCCGCGGCTGGAGTGAGCATGAGGGCGCCGCCGTGCCGGGGGCCCGTCCGGCCGAGCCGGTAGAAGACGATCAAGGTGGCACACGAGGCCGCCACGGTCAGGGCGTGGAAGCCCGCCAGTGACAGGACGGCGATGGCGCAGATGCACGCCGCGGCCGCGGCAGGGGGCAGGAAGGCCAGTGGCAGTGTGCCGGCGAGCCCGAGCAGGCAGAACACCGAGACGTTCGACAGACTCCAGTCGGAGATCACCGCTCGTCCGATGGACTCGGCAGTCGCCGCCCCACCCAGCAGCACGCCCGTCACCTTCAGGGGCAGCGGACCTGCCCCGGTCTGCCGCTCCTTTCCCGCCCAGCCCCCACTCGTCAGGCCCATGCCCTCATTGTGCCCGTTCCGGCCGTCGGGGCGTGCCTTCTCGGCCGACGAGGCCGACGAGGCCGCCGTCGCCGGTCCGCTGCCGGTTCCGGCCCGGACGCCGAGGAAGGCGGAGGCGGGGCACCAAGTATCGAGGTAGCTCCCAAATCAGTCATGCCCTAGGTTTATTCGCAGGGTTTGGGGCCGTGCTTTTTGCGGGCGCTCATCGTGTTGTCGGGAGGGTGGACAGTGGACCGAACTTCGGCACGAACTGTCGCCTCCTTTCTCCGCAACAATCTCAGACCCACGCCCACGGTGCCCGCAGCCTTTGAATACCGCGGGATGCGCCACAGATTTCTGCTCAAGCTCGAAGGTGAGAATATCACCGGGTCGATCAAGGATCGCACGGCAAGCGGCCTGATCCTGATGCTCGAAAACGAAAGACCACTGACTCCGGGCAGTGTTGTCATCGAGTCGACATCGGGCAACCTGGGCCTGGCGATGGCGTCACTACTGCGGCAGATCGACTGCCGGTGCATCGCGGTCATCGACCCGAGGACACCGGCCGCGACACGCGAGCGGCTGAGCCGCTGGGGAGCCGAGACGGTACTCATCGACGAACCGGACCAGTACGGCGGGTACCTGGTCAGCCGCTTGCGCGAGGTTGCCCGCCTGCTGGACGCCAACCCCGAGTACCGGTGGCCCGACCAGTACCGGAATCACGCCAACCCGCGGATTCACGAGCTCACGACCGGCCGGGAGATCGCTGAGCAGGGCGGCCCCGCCTGTGACGGTGTCTACGTCGCCGTCTCGACCGGAGGCACGCTCGCCGGCGTCTCGTCGTACCTGCGCCGCCACCGCCCTGACATGCGCATCGTGGCGGTCGACGCGGTGGGGTCGCAGGCGATCACCGACAGCGCGGGCCGGCGACTTGTGCCGGGCATCGGGTCCAGCCTGCGGTCGAGCTTCCTCGACGAGACCTGTTACGACGATTTCGCCGTGATCGGAGCAGCTGAGTCCTTCGCCATGTGCAGGGTCTTGAGGGATGACCTCAAAATCGCCGTGGGCGGTTCGAGCGGCAGCGTGCTCTACGCGATGGTCACCGGGGCCGATCTGCTGGAAACCTCGCTTCCGCTGTGCCTGTGCCCCGATGACGGCGCCAAGTATCTGGACACCTTCTACTCGGACAGCTGGCTGGCGGGCATGGGCCTGCTCGACGAGACAACTGCGGTGATCGACCGGCTCCGCTCCGACGGGCTGAGTTTCAGACCGGAGAAATCCTCGACCTGATGCGTCATCGATGGATGCGCACGCGAAGGAGACGACGGAAAATCATGGCCCGATCCTCGCTCGTAGTGCCGAATCTCGTGGACCCGAAAAGTTACCGCGATCATGACATGCCCGAGGTGTGGCGGGGTCTGCGTGCCCAGGATCCCGTGCACTGGCACGCGGCGACGTCCGAGGGGCCAGGATTCTGGGTGGTCACCAGGTATGACGACATCGCGCGAGTGCTGCGGGACGACGGCAATTTCACGTCGGAGAAGGGCAATGTCCTGGCGACCATGCTCAAGGGCGCGGACATGGGTGCCGGCCGCATGCTGGCGGTCAGTGACGGGAACTATCACACGAGCCTGCGGAAGATCCTGCTCGAGGCGTTCTCTCCGCGCGCAGTGGCGGGGGTCGAACGCCATGTGCGCCGGATCGCGAGGCAGCTGATAGTCGAAGCCACCGAGAAGGGGGAATGCGACTTCGCCCGCGATATCGCATCCGCCATACCGCTGGAGACGATATGTGACCTTCTAGATATTCCCCGGGGGGACCGACAGGAAGTCGCCAAGCTCACCAAGTCCGCCTTGGCGTCGGATTACGAGAATCCGGAAGCCCATGCCGACATGGCTGCGCGCAGCGCCCTCGTGGTGTATTTCCAGAACCTGGTGGCGGAACGCCGCAAAGCCCCGGGGGCCGATCCCATCAGCCTGATGGCGACCGCGGAGGTGGACGGCCGGCGCCTCGAAGACCTCGACATCGTCCTCAACTGCTACAGCCTGATCATGGGCGGGGACGAGACCAGCAGACTGGCCATGATAGGAGCCGTCCGGACCTTCATCCGGAATCCCGATCAGTGGCGGGCGTTCAAGGGCCGTGAGTCGTCCGTCGAGGCGGCGGGAGAGGAGGTGCTGCGCTGGACCACACCGGCGATGCACTTCGGACGCACCGCCACCGCGGACGTCAGCCTGCGGGACCGCACCATCAGGGCGGGCGACCTCGTCACCCTGTGGCTGATCTCCGGCAACCGGGACGAGGCGGTGTTCCAGGACCCCGATCGATTCGACATCACCCGCTCGCCGAACAGGCACCTGGCGCTGGGGCACGGGCGGCACTTCTGCCTGGGTGCCTACCTGGGGAGGATCGAGATCCGCGCGATGCTGGACGGTCTGCGAGCCTTCGTCGGCGGGATCCAGCAGGCCGGGCCCGAACGCTGGATCTATTCGAACTTCCTCACCGGCATGAGCAGCCTCCCGGTGGTGCTGGAGAGGGATCCGGCTCCCGCCGTGAGCTGGGAGGAGTAGCCGCGGGGGGTGCCGTGCGGCTACGGCGCCAGATCCTGTCCGGCGGATCAGGTCGCAGGAAAGCAACGGCGGCTGATCAACGCGGATAAGTGTGGCAGCCCCGCGTCCGCGGGATGATCCGCCGGGCAGCACACCCAGGCCGTTTCCTTCGGATCACTCGCTGACGAGATGCACCGTTCGACGGCGTTGCGCCGCTTGTACGCCTCGCGGTCGAAGGCCGGCGGGCGGCCGCCGGCTCGGCCTCGCTTCTTGCACCGGGCGACCATGTCGCAGGGTTGAGGATAGGCCTTCGGTCAGGACCACCTCCGGGGTGGTTCCGGGCCGGCCGATCGCCCGCGGCACCCGTGACTTGGCCATGACCTGGGGGAACGCAGGTGCGTCGCCTGCCTGGCCGGGCGTGGGTACGAAGGCGAGTGGCCGGCTGCGGCTGTCCGCGGCGAGATGGATCCTGGTGTCTTACCGCCGCGGGACCGTCCGAGGGCATGGTCGTCCGGTTCACGGGCCGGGGCCCCTTTTGCCGGGCCCCGGCGGCGTGCGTCGGCCTGGGCGAGCAGGGCGGTGAAGACCTTCCCCCAGGTCCCGTCAGCAGTGCTCGAGCAGGTCCCTCCAGGGCGTGCCGGTGCGGTACTTGAACGCGATCGCGTCGATCACCCGCCGGTGATCACGCCACCGCCCTCCCCGCTCAGGTCTGCGGACTTAGGTGTCCGGTCGGCAGCGGCGGCTCGATCCTCAGCGCCGGAACGTGGTCCGTACGCGCAGGCTGACCACGCCGGCTATCTCGTTGGAGGCGAGGTGCACGGGCTCGTCGGCGAGTTCGAAGGACTCGATGGCTGCGCACAGCTCCGTGAAGGAGCTCCGCAGCATCAGCTGGGCCAGATGACGGCCCAGGCAGGTGTGCGGACCGGCCCCGAACACGATGTGCCGGTTCGGCGTGCGTTCGAAATCGAGGCCGTACGGCCGCTCGAACGTGCTCTCGTCGCGGTTGGCGGACGCGAGCCACGCGGTGACCGCCTCACCGGCCGCGATCTTCTGGCCGGCGATCGTGGTGTCGTGGCGAGCACGCCGCATGAAGTGGGTCACCGGCGAGGCCCAGCGCAACGCCTCCTCGACGGCCGTCCGCGCCGGCATGGCGTGCGGCCAGAAGCCTTCCCCGCCGTTCTCCTCCGCCAGCGCGATGATCGTCGCGTTGACGACGTGCGAGGTGGTGACCACGGCGCCCAGGAGCAGGCTCAGGCAGTTGTACAGCAGCTCCTCGTCGGTCAGGCGCCGCCCGGCCACCTCGATCGACATCAGGTAGCTGGTCAGGTCGTCGGTGGGATTCCTGCGCCGGTCCCCGATGCATTTCGCGAAGTAGCCCATGATCTCGTAGTGCGCCGGACCGGCGGTGGGCTTCGCGGCGCCATGGGTGCTGTAGCGGGGGTCGTCCGGTGCGAGGGAGGCGTACGCAAGCCGGAGCAGCGGGTCGATGTCGTCGTCCGGCAGGCCCATCATCATGGCGCACAGGGCCATCGGCAGTCGGACGAACGACGACGCCACATCCCACACTTCGCCGTCACGCGCCGGCTCGATGGACTTCTTGACGAACGATTGCACGAACTCGGTGTAGGCGGGCACGGCGCGAGCGGAGAACGGCTTGCCGAGCTGCTCACGGTACTTCCGGTGCCGGGGCGGGTCGGTCGACTGCATCATGAGGCCGGCGGCCGGGTCCGGCGCGTCGAGCATGGCGATGGCGGTCCCGCCCTCGGAGCTGAACGTCTCGTGATCACTGAGCACGCGCTGGACGTCGGCCCGCCGGGTCACGGCCCAGAACCCGTGGCCGTCTCCCCGGTTCTGCCAGAACACCGGGCACTCGGCCCGGAGCGTCTGCCATACGAGGTGGGCGTCTCCGTTGACGTAGAGGTCGGTGTCCGTCAGATCGATCTGGTCGAGGGGGACACGCGCGTGTGCGGCTGGCCTGGTTATCCGCATGGGAATCCTTCCGGTACCGGTCGCCTCCACGGGTCAGGCGGGCGGTGACCAGCTCAAGCCGTCGGGCGAGGCGATCAGGCCGCCGTCGAAGAGCGGGGTCTCGGGCCCGATGCCCGACCCGAGGTGCGCGCGGATCTGTTCGTTGGCGCCCTGCTGCATGGCGTCCCTGACCACCTGGGCCCGCATCAGCGGCAGGATGCTCGGTTCCTCGCTGCCGGCGAGCTCGTCCACCGCTGCCGCGAACTCGCTGGACTGGCTCTTGTAGCGCTCTGCCAGCGTCTTCGGCGTCGCCAGGGCGGCCTCGCCCGAGGACACCCCGCCGACCAGGCTGACGAACGATTCGAGCGCGGAACTGTTGCTGTCGGTGACCTTCTTCGCGGACCAGAAGTAGGAGGTCTCGTTGACGTGCAGGTTGTAGAAGGACACCAGGAAGTCGTGGAACGCGCTGTACTCGCGGCGGTACCGCCTCTCGAACTCGCGGAAGGCGGTGTCTTCGTCGAGCGTCCCGGCGAGCACGCTGTTGATGGAGCGCGCTGCGAGCAGCGCACCGTAGGTGGCCAGGTGGACGCCGGAGGAGAAGATGGGATCGATGAAGCACGCCGCGTCGCCGATGAGCGCCATGCCGGGGCGCCAGAATCTCGTGTTCGCGTAGGAGTAGTCCTTGCGCACCCGCAGCTGCCCGTACTGCCCCTCGGTGACCCGCGTGGCCCCCTGGAGGTACTCGGTGATCAGCGGGCATTCGGCGATGAGCGACGTGAACGCTTCTTCCGGATCGCCCTGGATCTTGTCGGCGAGTTCCCGCCGCACGACCGCGCCGACGCTGGTGAGAGTGGGGCTGAGCGGGATGTACCAGAACCAGCCGCTGTCGAAGGCGGCGCAGAGGATGTTGCCCGAGTTGGGCTCCGGCAGGCGCTTGCCGTTTTCGAAGTAGCCGAAGAGCGCGAGGCTGCGGAAGAACTCCGAGTACTCCCGGGTCGCCCCGACCCGCTGGTGGATGCGGCTCTTGTTGCCCGAGGCGTCCACCACGTACCGCGCGCGGATCGTTCCCCGGGAGCCCTCGGCGTCGGTGTAGGTCACGCCGTGAACCCGGCCGTCGCCGTCGCCGTCGATGACGTCGACGACGGCGTGCTGCTCGCGGACGTCCACGCCCGTGTGCCGTGCATGGTCGAGCAGGATCTGGTCGAATCTGCTCCGCTCGACCTGGTAGGCATGGGAAGTCTCACTGGTTATTCTTGGCGACGCCGAGAAGGAGAACGTCCACGGCTCGGGGTTCGCTCCCCAGCGCATTGTGCCGCCTTTTTTCTTGGTGAAACCTGCTTTCGCGAGTTCATCGGCGACGCCGGTGAGGCGGCAGACCCCGTGGACGGTGGACGGGAGCAGTGACTCGCCAATCTGCCACCGGGGGAACTTCTCTTTCTCGAGCAGGACGACACGGTGCCCGCGCATCGCGATCAGCGTCGCCAGCGTGGATCCGCCAGGTCCGCCGCCGACGACAACCACGTGCGCTTCTTCGCTAATGCCCTCGGTGCTGCTCATCGACTACATCTCGCTTCCGGCAGGAGCGCGGTCCGGGGCCGGCCGTGAAATGGTCGCGGGCCCCGCGGTATGAGATCACTGAACTATGGCATCCAGGAACATCACTGCCAAGACATGATGACCGCACCTGTTCAACCGGTGAATCGCGCCAGTTGAACAGGTGCGGTTCCGGGATTCGCGGCTGACACTCTCGATGGGGAAGCGCCGCTGTCGTAAAGTCCATCTGGCGCCGAATGATCCCTGATGAAGGCAGGAACTTCTGGAGGGTTACTGGTGAAGAAGTACTGCAAAGCCTATTCACTGGGTGAGCTGCGCAAGTTCCCCGGCTGGGCCGCCGGCGCGGCGGCGGAGGAGCACGACATCGCGGATGACCAGCCGGTCTTTCTGTGTGACGAACTCACGGTGCTGATCAGTCCGGTCGGCAAGGACAAGGACAAGAGGCTCTTCTCCGACGTCACTCCCGAATGGCGGGAGTTCTGCACGGAGGTCCTGAAGTTCGAGATTCCGGAAGATCTGGCCTTCGCCTACACGGAGTCGGAACAGAGCTGAGCGGACAACCGGCGAAGAAATCGCCCTCGGGAGGGTAACCCATGGATGAACTGACCCAGCGCCTGTCCACCGATCAGCCGGTGGCGGTGGGTGGACCGAACCCCTCGCTGGAGGAGTTCAGGACCCGGCTGGACGAGATCGGCACGGTGTTCATCAAGTTCACGGAGACACGTGGCGGCACCGATCTGGGAATTCAACTGGACCGCTCGGCCTCCGACACCAGCGGGGCCGATTTCGATCAGGGCAGCGGCAGCGTGCACGTCGAGGGAACGCTCATTCTCAACGACGACCACGTGCGCTGCATCGCCGATATCGACCTGACCACCCTCAAGGGGACCGGGCGCCTGAAGGCTGTAGCAGAAGCCGAAGTGCTCGTCGACTGAGCAGCACCGGACAGCTGAAGGAGAACCGAAATGGACGAGCCGATATTTCTTCGCTCGGACGCGATCATAGAACCGCTCGTTGACCGGTTCTATGCCTGGATGCACAATGTGGCCCCGGTCCAGTCGGCGATGAACCTGGCCTTCCTTCAGGTGCCGCTTCTCGAGTCGTACCTGCAGTCTCCGCAGGTGCATATCAACGCGAGTGCCAACCCCGAGCTGCGGGGCGGCTTCTTCGTCAACATCCCTGAGGAGCGCAGCGGCGAAGTACGCGAACTGCTGGCCTCGATCAAGCGCGATCGGGCGGAGCAGCTTCGCTTCGCCGAAGCGATCGCCGAGGCCGACGAGCTCGTCGGGCGGGAAGCGACCGGGTTCGACCTGACACCGCTCTACCCGAAGCTGCCCCCCGAGCTCTCCGGGCTCGTGGAGATCGCCTACGACGTCAGCAACCAGGCGTCGATGCGGTTCCACGAGCCGGTGGTGTACGCGAGCAGCGTCTATTCCGAGGACCGGCAGTCGGTGCAGCTGTCCCGCGAGACCGGGATCGAGCGGCCCTTCATCCTCAGCACCCCGCGACTGCCGAACCCCGGCGTGCTCGACCTGCCCATCCCGTTCCGCCACCCCGGCCTCGTCGACCTGTTCCGGGCCCGGATCGAGCCGACGACACGGGCGCGCCTGCGCGAGGCGCTGGAACTCGGCGACGCCGAAGCCGACCAGCTCAACGCACTCCTGACCGACGCGCCCGACCTGGCGAGCGACCGGCACATCGATGCCGGCGGCCGGATCCGCTACTTCGGGCACGCCTGCCTGGTCATGCAGACGCCGGAAGCCGCGATCATCACCGACCCCTGGGTCAGCGCCGACAGCACGGCGTCCGACCGGTACACCTACCGGGACCTGCCCGACTACATCGACCTGGTGCTGCTCACCCACGGCCACCAGGACCACATCGTGCTGGAGACGCTGCTGCAGCTGCGCGGCCGGGTCGGCGCCGTCGTCGTTCCGCGGGCCTCACGGGGCAACATCTGCGATCCGTCGCTGGCGCTCTACCTGCAGCACGTCGGTCTGCCCGTGATCGAGGTGGACGACTTCTCCGAGGTGGAGTTCCCGGGCGGAAAGGTGACCGCGGCGCCGTTCCTCGGCGAACACGCCGACCTGGACATCAGGGCCAAGTCGACGTACTTCCTGGAACTGGGCGGGCGAAAGATCTTCGTGGGAGCGGATTCCTCCGGCATCGATCCCGGGCTCTACCGCCACATGCGTCAGCACGTCGGGCAGATCGACGTGGCGTTCCTGGGCATGGAATGCGCGGGCGCTCCGCTCACGTGGTTGTACCAGGCACTGCTGGTCCGGCCGGTGAGCAAGAAGATGAGCGACTCGCGGACGCTGTCGGGTTCCAACGCGGCACAGGCCAGCACGATCGTGACCGAACTGGGCGCCAGCGAGGCCTACATCTACGCCATGGGCGAGGAGCAGTGGCTCGTCGGCCACGTCATGGCGACCTCGTACAACGAGGACTCCGTCCAGCTCAAGCAGGTCGAGGAGTTCATGACCTGGAGCTCCGCCCAGGGCGTCAAGGCCGACCACCTCTACGGCCAGCATGAATGGCGCTGGTGACCAGGAGCACCGGGAAGGGCGGCAGCTCCGCGGGCATTTCCTGGCACCACGGGAACTGCTGCCGCGAGCAGCAGAGTGCGCTCGCGGCGTCGCCGCCCGCCCCCCGCGGGTTCCGCCGACTGCGGAGTGAGAACTGATCATGGACCTGGCCGACGGCTTCGTCCGGGGGATGCGGCGGCTGGCGAGCGGTGTGTGCGTCGTGACCACCGCCACCGCCGACGGCAAGCGGTGCGGCCTGACCGCCACGGCGGTTTCGTCGCTGTCGCTGTGCCCCCCTTCCCTCGTCGTCGGTGTGAACCGGCGGAGCCGGCTGGGGGAGGTGATCAAGGATGTGCCCGCCTTCGCGGTCAACATCCTCGGCACGCGGCACCGCGGGGTCGCCGAGGTGTTCGCCGGAAACGTGGCCGGGATCCGCGGGACCGCCCGGTTCGACCACGGCGAGTGGCGGCCCAGTGCGGAAGGCGTCCCGGTCCTTGATGACGCCCCCGCGAGTTTCATCTGCAAGGTCGACGACATCATCGAGCGAAACACCCATCTGTTGCTGATCGGCGTCGTCACCGGCGTGCAGGTATCGGACGACGAAGAATGCAATCTGCTGATTTATTTCGCCCAGAATTTCTCTGCCATCAGCACATAGGGATAGTGGAGGACGGGTACCGGACGGAGTCGGTCGAATGACAGGCAGGACTGTTCCAGGTCCCCCGGGACTGGACGGCACGGAAGTCGCAGATCGGCCGGAGCCCCACCAGCGGCTCAGACCCGGGACGATCCCGCGGATCGTCCCCTACGTCCGCCCGTACCGCTGGCTGTTGCTGCTGTTGACGACCGTCACGTTGCTGGGCGCCGGCACCGCGGCCCTCACCCCGGTGCTGTTCGGGAAGGTCATCGACGAGGGCGTCGTGCCGCGCAGGATGGAGGTCGTCGTCGGGCTGGCCCTGACCCTCGCCGGGCTGGCCCTGCTGAAGGCCGCAAGCGACTACTTCCGGGCCCGGCTGTCTGCCGGGATAGGGCAGGGCCTGATCTTCGATCTCCGGGGCCAGGCCTACGCGCACGTGCAGGAGCAGTCGCTGGCCTTCTTCACCCGTACCCAGACCGGCGCGCTGGTGAGCAGGCTGAACACCGACGTCGTAGGGGCGCAGCAGGCGGTGACGATGCTGCTGTCACAGACCGCGGAGACCCTGCTGACCCTGGTCCTGGTGCTGGTCGCCATGTTCTACCTGTCCTGGCAGCTGGCCATAGCCGCCCTGCTGACCATCCCGTTCTTCATCCTCCCCGCGAAGATCATCGGAGGCCGGCTGGAACGGCTCACCCGGGAGACCATGCAGCTCAACGCCGAGCTGGGCTCGCTCATGAACGAGCGGTTCAACGTGGCCGGGGCGATGCTGGTCAAGCTGTACGGGCGGCGCGACGAGGAGTCCACCCTGTTCACCGGGCGTGCGAGCCGGGTCCGCGACATCGGCGTGAAGACCGACGTGACCAGCGAGACGCTCGCCCTCGTCATCGGCCTGGCCAGCACGCTCGCCCTCGCCCTGATGCTCGGTGTCGGCGGCGCCCTCGTCGTCAACGGCGAGTTCCAGGTGGGCACGCTGGTCGCCATGATCACCCTGCTGACCATGTTGTACGGCCCGGTCAACATGCTGTCCAGCCTGCCGGTCAGTGTCCTGGTCGCGCTGGTGAGCTTCGACCGGATCTTCGAGGTGCTGGACCTCAAGCCACTGGTCGCGGAGCGGCCCGAAGCCAAGGTGCTACCCGTCGCCGCGAGCGCCGCCTCCAACGGCCACGGCGCGGTACCGGAGATCGAGTTCCAGCACGTCTCGTTCCGCTACCCCGACGCGGCGAAGGTCTCGCTGGCCTCGCTGGAGTCGATCTCGCTCCCCGCACCCGAGCGGGGCGACAAGGCCTCGATCCTCAAAGAGGTGAGCTTCCTCGCTCCGGCCGGGCGGCTTACGGCGCTGGTCGGTCCGTCAGGCGCGGGGAAGACCACCATCACCCACCTGGTGCCCAGGTTCTACGACCCGGACTCGGGAGCCGTGCGGATCGGCGGGCACGACATCCGTGACCTCACGCTGACCTCGTTGCGCGACTCGATAGGCGTGGTGACGCAGGACGCCCATCTGTTCCACGACACGATCCGGGCCAACCTGCTGTACGCGCGGCCGGACGCCTCCGAGCCCGAGCTGGTCGAGGCCTGCGACGCGGCCCGGATCTGGGATCTCATCGCATCGTTCCCCGACGGCCTCGACACGATGGTCGGCGACCAGGGCTACCGGATGTCCGGTGGCGAGAAGCAGCGGATCGCCCTGGCGAGGCTGCTCCTGAAGGCCCCGTCGATCGTCGTCCTGGACGAGGCCACGGCTCATCTCGACTCCGCGTCCGAAGCGGCGATCCAGAGTGCGCTCAAGACCGCGCTGACCGACCGCACCTCGCTGGTCATCGCGCACCGACTGTCCACCATCCGCGACGCCGACCAGATCCTGGTCGTCGACGGGGGCCAGATCGTCGAACGCGGCACCCATGAGGTGCTGCTCGAGTCGGGCGGCCTCTACGCGGATCTGTACGACAAGCAGTTCGTCCGGCAGGCCGGCGGCGGTTCCGGTCCCACGACTTCCTGAACGCCGCGTTGAGGCGGAGGTGTTGGCAGTGCCTTCCGAGTACCCGTCCGGTGGGGAAATGGCCGATTTCATCGCAGTGCACGAGCTCATCGCCGCCCGGGCGACGGCCCACCCGGATGCGGTGGCACTGGTATGCGGGGAGCGGTCGCTCACCTACGCCGGGCTGCTGGGGCGGTCGGCCCGGCTGGCCCGGTATCTGCGCGCCCTGGGAGTGGGGCCGGAATCCACGGTGGCGCTGTTCCTGCCGCGCGGTGCGGAGATGGTGGTAGCCGTACTGGCGGTGTGGCAGGCCGGGGGCGCGTACCTGCCGCTGGATCCGGACTACCCGCCCGAGCGGCTCGCGTTCATGCTCACCGACGGCGGCGCCACCGTCCTGGTCGGGGACCGGACCGCGGCGAGCGGCCCGGACGACGCCGTCGCGCAGGCGGTGGACGACGCCAAGGTGGTGTGGTTGGACGACCCCGCCGTACGCGCGGAGCTGGCCGCGCTGCCCACCGCGCCGCCTGAACCGGTGGCGGTGGACCAGGCCGGACTGGCCTACACGATCTACACGTCGGGATCGACCGGGACGCCGAAGGGCGTCCAGGTGCCCCACGCCGGGCTGGCCAATCTGGTGGCCGGGCTGGGACCCGTGCTCGGGGTGGCTCCCGGCGTGCGCATGCTGCAGTTCGCCTCGTTCAGCTTCGACGCCGCGGTGCTCGACATCGCGGCCACGCTGGCGTACGGCGCGACCCTCGTGGTGGCCACCGGGCAGGAGCGGGCCGAGCCGTCCCGGCTGACCGCTCTGCTCCAAGCCGGTGCGGTGCAGGCCGCCAGTGTGGTGCCGTCCCTGCTGGGCGTGCTGTCACCGGAGGACCTGCCCGGCCTCGGCACTGTCCTGGTGGGCGCCGAGCGGCTCACCGAGCGGGTGGCGCGGGCGTGGGCACGGAACCGCCGGCTGGTCAACACGTATGGGCCGACCGAGGCTTCCGTGATGGTCACCACCGGCCAGGTCGATCCCGAGGTCCGGCAGGCGCCGCCGATCGGCTCCGCCGTGTCCCGCATGTCCCTGCACGTCCTGGACGAGGAGCTGAGGCCGGTGCCCGCCGGGGTCACCGGGGAGCTGTTCATCGGCGGACCGCAGGTGGCGCGCGGTTACGGCCACCGCCCGGCCCTCACCGCGGAGCGGTTCGTCGCCGACCCGTTCGCGGGGGACGGGACGCGCCTGTACCGGACGGGCGACCGGGTGCGGCGGACCGCGGCCGGTGACCTGGAGTTCGTGGGCCGGACCGACGACCAGGTCAAGGTGCGCGGATTCCGGGTCGAGCTGGGGGAGGTGGAGGCCGTGCTGGCCGGCCACCCCGGCGTCCGGACCGCGGTCGTGGCGCCGGCCGGGGACGGGACGCGGTCCCGGCTGGCGGCCTACCTGCTCCCGGCCGGTCCCGGCGCGGGCATCCCGAGCGCCGCCGACCTGCGGGAGTACCTGCGGGGCAAGCTGCCGGGCTTCATGATTCCGGCCTCGTACACCGAGTTGTCCGCACTGCCGCTCACTCCGGCCGGCAAGACCGACCGGTCCGCCCTCCCCGACCCCGGCCCGGACCGCCCCGGTCTGGACAGCCCCTACGTCGCGCCCGCGACGCCCACCGAGGACCTGCTGGCCGAGATCCTGTCCGAGGTCCTGGGCGTGCGCCCGATCGGGGCACTCGACGACTTCTTCGAACTCGGCGGACATTCCCTGCTCGCCATGCAGGTGATCTCCAGGGTGCGCGCGGTGTTCGAGGTCGAGCTGCCGCTCGCCGTCCTGTTCGACCAGCCCACGGTGCGGGGCCTGGCCGCGGCCGTCGAAGGGCCGTCGGCGCGGACCCCGGCCCCGCCGGTGACACCGGCGCCCCGCGACCAGGCGCTGCCGCTGTCCTTCGCCCAGCAGCGGCTCTGGTTCATCGACCAGCTCGAACCCGGGTCGGCCGAGTACAACGTGCCGATGCGGGTGCCGCTGGCGGCGGACACCGATGTCCGCGCCCTGGGGGCGGCGCTGGACGCCGTGGTCGCCCGGCACGAGGCGCTGCGGACCCGGCTGGTGGCCGGCTCCGACGGGACGGCCTGGCAGGTGATCGATCCGCCCGGCCCGGTACCGCTGCCGATTGCCGACGTGTCGGCGACGGCGGAGCCGGTGCGCGCGGCCGACCGGCTGATCGCCCTCGACGCGGTCGCCCCCTTCGACCTTGCCGCCGGTCCGCTGCTGCGCGCTTGTCTGATCCGGCTCGGCCAAGCCGGTTACGTGCTGTCGCTGACGATGCACCACGTGGCCTTCGACGAATGGTCGGGCGGGATCCTCCGGCGTGAACTCGCGGCCCTCACCGAGGCGTTCCGTGCGGGGCAGCCGGATCCACTGCCGCCGCTGCCGGTGCAGTACGCCGACTTCGCGCTCTGGCAGCGCTCGTGGCTGACCGGCGACGTGCTGGACCGGCAGCTGGCCTACTGGCGGGACCGGCTGGACGGCCTGCCCGTGCTCGAACTGCCTACCGACCACCCGCGTTTGCCGGTCCGGTCGTCGTCGGGGAGGGTCACCCGGTTCGCGGTTCCCGGCGATACGGCACAGGGGCTGCGGAGGGTTGCTCGCGAGAGCGACGCCTCGATGTTCATGGTGGTCTACGCCGCATACGCCGCGTTGCTCGGACAGTACTGCGGAACCGACGACGTCGTGGCGGGCACTCCGGTGGCGAACCGGAACCGTGCCGAGACCGAGGACCTGATCGGATTCTTCGTCAACACCCTGGTGCTGCGCGCCGACCTGTCGGGAGACCCGTCCTTCGCCGAGTTGGTGGGACGGGTGCGAGAGGCGGCCCTGGGGGCCTTCGCCCATCAGGACCTGCCGTTCGAACAGTTGGTCGAGGCGCTGGTGAGCGAGCGGGACCGCTCCCGCACCCCGCTGTTCCAGGCGTTCTTCAACTACGACGTCGAGGATCCGGGCGACGTCGGTACGGACGTGATCGCGAAGTTCGATCTGCGGCTGATCATGGTGGACGACGGCACGGACCTGATCGGGATGGTGGAGTACAGCACCGCGTTGTTCGAGGCGGCGACGATCTCCCGGCTCACCGGTCACCTGATCACCTTGCTGGGCGCGGTCGCCGGTGACGCGGAGACCCGCCTGTCGGGTCTGCCGATGCTCACCGCCGACGAGCGTGCGGAGTTGGTGGAGGGTTGGAGCGGGGCGGGGGTTGCGGACCTGGCTCGGGGTGGGGTTGCGGACCTGGTGTTGGAGCGTGCGGGTTTCGCTGGTGACGCGGTGGCGGTGGTGGGTCCGGAGGGGTGTCTGACGTACGGCGGTCTGGCGGAGCGGGCGGGGAGGCTGGCCGGGTATTTGCGTGGGGTTGGGGTGGGGCCTGAGTCCGTGGTGGGGCTGTGTCTGCCCGCGGGGGTGGAGATGGTGACGGCGGTGTTGGGGGTGTGGCTGGCGGGTGCCGCGTATCTGCCGCTGGATCCGGCGTTCCCGGCCGACCGGTTGGGGTTCATGCTCGCCGACAGCCGCGCGGCGGTGGTGGTGGGCACGGGCGAGACGGTGGGTGACCTGCCCGCGGGGCGGTTGCGTGTCGTGGAGCTGGACGATCCGGTGGTGCGGCTGACGCTGGCGGCCACGGTGCCCGTCGAGCCGTCGCAGCCGCGGGCCGAGCAGCTGGCGTATGTGGTGTATACGTCGGGTTCGTCGGGGCGGCCGAAGGGTGTGCAGGTCACGTTCGGTGGTGTGGCGGCGTATGTGGCGGGGGT
>NZ_JBEXQX010000024.1:0-124210 GCF_040612795.1 Streptomyces sp. NPDC006335 | reverse complement strand
ATCCTGTCCCCCAAAGAGATCATCGAAGACGCCTCACTCGCGGCGAACGACATGATCGTCGAGGTCGGGCATCCCGAACGCGGCACCTTCACCACGGTCGGCAACCCCCTCAAACTCTCCGACTCACCCACCACCATCACCACCCCACCCCTCCTCGGCCAACACAACGAGGACATCTACGTCCATGAACTCGGGCTCTCCCGGGCCGAGTTGCCGCAGCTCAAGGAGCAGGGCGTCATCTGACCGACTCGACCGGAGTGAGGTAGCCCCACATGTCGACTTCCGTACCCCGCACCGCGACGGTCACCGACCGGCTCGTGGAGGCCAACCGCGCCTACGCTGCCGGCTTCACCGACCCCGGCATGGGTGCCCGACCCGTCCTGCGCGTGGCCGTCGTGGCCTGCATGGACGCCCGCCTCGACCTGCACGCCGCACTCGGCCTGCACCTCGGCGACTGCCACACCATCCGCAACGCCGGGGGTGTCGTCACCGACGACACGATCCGCTCCCTGACGATCAGTCAGCGCGCCCTCGGCACCCGCAGCGTGGCGCTCATCCACCACACCGGCTGCGGTCTGCAGACCCTGACCGAGGACTTCCGGCACGAACTGGAGCTGGAGGTCGGCCAGCGCCCCGCCTGGGCGGTGGAGGCCTTCCGCGACATCGACCAGGACGTACGGCAGTCCATCCAGCGGGTGCGCACCTCGCCGTTCCTGCCGCACACGGACGACGTGCGCGGCTTCGTCTTCGACGTCACGACAGGGCTGCTGCGGGAGATCGCACCGAACTCCTGAGCCGCCCGGGTCCGTTGGAGGGGGGCGTGGTGGTCGGCCGGGGTCAGTCGTCCCGGCCGGCCACCGCGGCGATCTGCCGGCAGTAGAAGTCGGTGGTGTTGCGGGTGTGCCGGCGCATCAGCTCCTCGGCGCGGTCGGGGGCGCCCTCGCCGATGGCCTCGATGATCCTCGCGTGTTCGTTCCAGGCGTCCTTGCCGCGGGGCTTGGCGATGGGCATGTAGTACCAGCGCACCCGCAGGTCGACCTGGGGGATGAGCTCGGCCAGGACCGCGTTGCGGGACAGCAGGGTGATGTGGCCGTGGAGGGCGGCGTTCGCCTCCACGATGGCACGGGCGTCCCCTTCCGCGAGGGCGGTCAGACCGGTCTGCTGGAGTTCCCACAGCCGGGCGACGTCGCGGGGAGTGGCGTGCTGGGCGGCGCCGCGCGCGGAATGCGTCTCCAGCAGGGCCCGCACGCTGAGGAGTTGGGCGCACTCCTCGGTGGTGGGGGAGTGGACGAACGCCCCCTGGGAGGGGCGCAGATCGACCCAGCCGGCGGTCTGGAGCCGCTGCAGCGCCTCACGGATCGGCTGCCGGCTCACCCCGAGGCTCTCCGCCAGCTCGGCCTCGACGAGGTGCTGGCCGGGGGTGAGCGAGCCGTTGATGATCAGTTCGGTGAGGGCCTCGTAGACCGCCTGGCGCAGCGGGGTGGGCCTGCTGATCGGGCCACGGGTTGTCACGGTGGGTGTGTCGGGCATGGGCCCTGTCTCCCTCGTTCGACTGGTGGGTCGAGCCGTCCGTCCATCGCCACTTCGCGCACCGTGCCCTGTCTCGCACAGCGCCGAATCCGAAAACTGCCCGGCTTGACCCCTGGCGCGGTCACCTTCACATGCAGAATACTGTATGCAATCATCGTTCGGCAGTGGAACATCAGCCACGCCTGAGGGGGTCGCCCCGTGTCGTACCGCACCGCTCTCTCCGAAGTCCTGACCGGCGTCGTCGGACCCGTCGCCGAAGCGACGGCCGTCCAGGGCCGGTTCCCGCGCGGTGCCGTGACGGCCCTCGGCCGCGCGGGACTCCTGGGACTCACGGTCTCCACCGAGTTCGGCGGCGGGGGAGGGGGGTTGCCGGAAGCCGCCGACGTGGTCGCGCGCACCGCGCGCCTCTGCCCGGCGACGGCGGCCGTGCTCCAGTCCCACTACACGGCCGTCGCCGTGGTCGAGGCGCACGGTGGCCCCTGGCTGCGCGCCGAGATCGCCGCCGGACGCCATCTCGCCAGTCTCGCCCTCGCGGAGTCCGAGGAGGAGGGCGCGCCGGACGGCCCGACGGCGCAGACCCAGCTTCTCGTGCCGCGCTCCGTGGCCACCCGTTCCGGTGAGGTGGTGGCCCTGCGGGCCCGCAAGCAGCGGGTTGTCGCGGCCGGGGAGGCCGACCTCTACGTCTGGTCCTCCCGGCCCCTCGCCGCCCCCGACGGACTGACGCTCTGGGCGGTCCCGGCACACGCCCCGGACCTGTTCGTCCCGGCGCGGCCCGGCGCCTGCGGCCCTCGCGGCAGCGCCACGTCCACGGTGTTCGCCGACCCGGTGCGGGTGCCCGCGGAGGCGATGCTCGGCGCGGACGGCGGCGGGCTCGACATCGTGCTGCGCACGGTCCTGCCGTGGCTGCTCGAACTGCGGGCCGCCGCCGGGGCCCGCCGCACACCGGTCCTCGACCCCGCCCTCGGACCCGGGGGTACCCGTCGTCCCGCCGGCTCCCTCGCCGCGTCCTGAACCGTGCCCGCGAAGACGTCAGTCCTCGTTCGCCCTGGCCGCGATCTGCCTGCGGTAGAAGTCGGTCGTCCGCTCCGTGTGCTTGCGCATGACCTCGCCCGCCAAGTCGGCGTCGCCCTTGGCGATGGCCCGGATGAGCTGGGTGTGCTCGTTCCAGGCCTCCTTGCCTCGGGGCTTGGCGATGGGCGTGTAGTACCAGCGGACCTTCTGGCCCACCTGGGCGATCAGTCCGGCCAGCACGGCGTTGTCGGCGACGGCGGTGATGAAGTCGTGCAGCGCGGTGTTGGCGGAGACCAGCCGTTCGACGTCGCCGTCGGCGAGAGCGGCGATGCCCTCCAACTGGAGCTCGTCGAGACGCGCGATGTCCTCGGGCTTCGCGTTCTTGGCGGCGAGCTGGGCCGAGTAGGTCTCCAGGACCGCCCGGACGCCGAGGAGTTGGGCGGCCTCCTCCTCGGTGGGGGAGTGGACGAAGGCTCCCTGGGCGGGCCGCAGATCGACCCAGCCGGCGGTCTGGAGCCGCTGGAGGGCCTCGCGCACCGGCTGGCGGCTGACGCCGAGGTGTTCGGCGAGCTCGGCCTCGACCAGATGCTGGCCGGGCTTGAGGGAGCCGTTGACGATCAGCTCGGTCAGGGCGTCGTACACGGCCTGGCGCAGCGGTGCCGGGCGGGTGACGCGCCGGGACGCTGCGGCCGTGAGTGCCTCGCGCATGGTTGTCCCGTTCTGCCGCCGGTGTCGCCGGGCGGCTGCTGTGCCGAGTGGGGGCCGTGCGGAGGGTTGCCGACGGCCGCGTCAGCATACAGGTTTTGGTATGCAACATGGCGTGGCGCGCTCTCCCGCCCCGAGATGGGACAGCCGCCCGCGGTCAACCCTCCCGCCCTTACGGCAGGGTTGTGTATACAGAAGCCTGTATGGAGTATTGTCCGAGTCTCCTGCACCCCTCGCCGGGGACCCGCGTGACGGAAGGCGAAGCGATCATGACGACCAGCGGGAGTGACGTGACGGTCGAGAGCGTGGTCCGGAGGGCGGTGGCCCGGCACCGGGGTGAGCGCGGTGCGCTGCTGCCCGTACTGCACGCCGTCCAGGCCGAGTTGGGACATGTGCCGCAGGAGGCCGTGCCGGTGCTCGCCGAGGAGCTCAACCTCTCCCGGGCGGACGTCCACGGAGTCGTGACCTTCTACCACGACTTCCGTCGCGAGCCCGCGGGCCGCACCACCGTGCGCATCTGCCGCGCCGAGGCCTGCCAGGCCCTGGGCGCCGACCAACTGGTGAGCTACGCACGCGAGTCCGGACTGCCGCTGGGGGAGACCACGGCGGACGGCTCGGTCACCGTCGAGCAGGTCTTCTGCCTCGGCAACTGCGCGCTGGGGCCCGCCGTCGAGGTGAACGGACGGCTCCACGGACGAGTCGGCCCCGCCCGGCTGGGCTCCCTCCTCAACGGGACGGTCTCCTCATGAACAACGCATCCCACAACAACGCATCCCACTCCACAGCCACCGTCTACGTCCCCCGCGACTCCGCGGCCAGGTCCGTCGGCGCCGACGAGGTCGCCCAGGCCCTCCAACACGCGGCGGACCGCGGCGACTTCGCCATCGACGTCGTACGCAACGGATCGCGCGGCATGCTGTGGCTGGAGCCCCTCGTCGAGGTGGTGACACCACAAGGACGCGTCGGCTATGGCCCGGTGGCCCCCGAGGACATCGACGGACTCCTCGCCGCCGGGATGCTCGACGGCGCGGACCATCCGCTGCGGCTCGGTGTCGTCGACGAACTGCCCTGGCTGGCGAGCCAGAACCGCGTCACCTTCGCCCGGATCGGCGTGACCGACCCCCTGTCCGCCGAGGACTACGAGGCACACGGCGGCCTGGCCGGACTGCGCGCCGCCCTGGAGCTCGCCCCCGCCGACGTGGTCGCCGAGGTCACCGCGTCCGGGCTGCGCGGCCGCGGCGGCGCCGGATTCCCGGCCGGCATCAAGTGGAAGACCGTGCTGGAGTGCGCCGACGAGCTCAAGTTCGTCTGCTGCAACGCCGACGAGGGCGACAGCGGGACCTTCGCCGACCGCATGGTCATGGAGGGCGACCCGTTCATGCTCATCGAGGGCATGACCATCGCCGCCCACGCGGTCGGAGCGAGCGAGGGCTACCTCTACATCCGTTCGGAGTACCCGGACGCCGTGGCCACGATGCGCCGGGCGATCGGGATCGCCCGCGAGCACGGCTGGCTCGGCAGGAACATCCTCGGCTCCGCCCTCCACTTCGACCTGCACGTCCGCGTCGGCGCCGGCGCGTACATCTGCGGCGAGGAGACCTCCATGCTGGAGAGCCTGGAGGGCAAGCGCGGCATGGTCCGCGCGAAACCGCCGATCCCCGCGATCGAAGGCCTGTTCGGCAAGCCGACCGTGGTGAACAACGTCCTCACCCTGGCCACCGTGCCCGTCGTGATGGCCGAGGGCGCGAAGGCGTACGAGCAACTCGGCGTCGAACGCTCCCGCGGCACCCAGGTCTTCCAGCTCGGCGGCAACATCGCCCACGGCGGCATCGTGGAGACCGCCTTCGGCATCACCCTGCGCGAACTCATCGAGGAGTACGGCGGCGGCACCCACTCCGGACGTCCGGTGCGCGCCGCACAGGTCGGCGGCCCCCTCGGCGCGTACCTGCCGGAGTCGATGTTCGACCTGCCCATGGACTACGAGGCGTTCGCGGCCGCCGGAGCGATGGTCGGCCACGGAGGCGTGGTCGTGTTCGACGACAGCGTGGACATGGCCGCCCAGGCCCGCTTCGCCATGGAGTTCTGCGCCGAGGAGTCCTGCGGCAAGTGCACCCCGTGCCGGGTCGGCGCGGTACGCGGAGTCGAGGTGATCGACAAGATCGTCGCCGGCACCCACCGGGACGAGAACCTCGCCCTGCTCGAAGACCTCTGCGACCTGATGACCGAGGGCTCGCTGTGCGCGATGGGCGGGCTGACCCCGCTGCCCGTGCGCAGCGCCCTGACCCACTTCCCCGACGACTTCCTCGGCGGCCGTCGACTCCTGGACATCCAGCCCGTACAGGCGACTGGCCCCAAGACGGAGGGCACGGCATGACACTCCTCAAGGAACCCGACTTCGGCACCCCGGAACGGCCGGGCCCGGCCACGGTGTCCGTGGAGGTGGACGGTCTGCCGGTGACCGTCCCCGAGGGCACCTCGGTGATGCGCGCGGCGGCCCAAGCGGGCGTCGACATACCCAAGTTGTGCGCCACCGACAGCCTGGAGGCGTTCGGCTCCTGCCGTCTGTGCGTGGTCGAGATCGACGGCCGGCGCGGCACCCCCGCCTCCTGCACCACCCCGTGCGCCGACGGCATGAAGGTGAGCACCCAGACGCCCAAGGTGGAGAAGCTCCGCCAGGGCGTCATGGAGCTGTACATCTCCGACCACCCCCTGGACTGCCTCACCTGCCCCGCCAACGGGGACTGCGAACTCCAGGACATGGCAGGGGTGGTGGGCCTCAGGCAGGTCCGCTACGGCTACGAGGGCGAGAATCACCTCGACGCCGAGAAGGACACCTCCAACCCCTACTTCGACTTCGACCCGTCCAAGTGCATCGCCTGCTCCCGCTGCGTCCGCGCCTGCGGCGAGGTCCAGGGCACCTTCGCCCTCACCATCGAGGGCCGCGGCTTCGACTCCAAGGTCGCGGCGGGCGCGGGGGAGTCCTTCATGGACTCCGAGTGCGTCTCCTGCGGAGCCTGCGTCCAGGCCTGCCCGACCTCCACGCTCCAGGAACGCTCGGTCGTCGAACTCGGCATGCCCACACGGTCAGTTGTGACCACCTGCGCGTACTGCGGAGTCGGCTGCTCCTTCAAGGCCGAACTGCGCGGCGACGAACTCGTGCGCATGGTGCCGTACAAGGACGGCGGCGCCAACGAGGGCCACTCCTGTGTGAAGGGCCGCTTCGCCTTCGGCTACGCCACCCACCCCGACCGCCAACTCAAGCCGATGGTCCGCGACCGGATTACCGACCCCTGGCGCGAGGTCGACTGGGACGAGGCGATCGGCACGGTCGCCCGCCGCATGCGCGACATCCAGGACCGCCACGGCGCCGGCGCGATCGGCGCCATCACCTCCTCGCGCTGCACCAACGAAGAGGTCTACGTGGTCCAGAAGATGGTCCGCGCGGCCTTCGGCAACAACAACGTCGACACCTGCGCCCGCGTCTGCCACTCCCCGACGGGCTACGGCCTCAAGCAGACCTTCGGCGAGTCCGCCGGCACCCAGGACTTCCGCTCGGTCGCCGAGGCCGACGTCATCATGGTGATCGGCGCCAACCCCACCGACGGGCACCCGGTGTTCGCCTCACGGATGAAGCGACGGCTGCGCGAGGGCGCCAAGTTGATCGTGGTCGACCCCCGCCGCATCGACCTCGTGCGCTCCCCGCACATCGAGGCCCAGCACCACCTCCAGCTGCGGCCCAGCACCAACGTCGCCGTCGTCAACGCCATGGCCCACGTGGTCGTCACCGAGGATCTGGTCGACCGGTCCTTCGTGGACCAGCGGTGCGAAGGCTTCGACGACTGGGCCGAGTTCATCGCCCGGCCGGAGAACAGCCCGGAGGCCGTCGAGGAGATCACCGGCGTACCGGCCGCCGAACTCCGGGCCGCAGCACGGCTGTACGCCGAGGCACCCAACGGCGCCATCTACTACGGCCTCGGCGTCACCGAGCACAGCCAGGGCTCCACGATGGTCATGGGAATGGCCAACCTCGCGATGGCGTGCGGCAACATCGGCCGCGACGGCGTCGGCGTGAACCCGCTGCGCGGCCAGAACAACGTGCAGGGCTCCTGCGACATGGGCTCCTTCCCGCACGAACTCCCCGGCTACCGGCACGTCTCCGACGACGCGGTCCGCACCGTCTTCGAGAACCTCTGGGGCGGAACCCTCCTCGCCGAGCCGGGACTTCGCATCCCCAACATGTTCGACGCGGCCATCGACGGCACCTTCCGAGGCCTGTTCGTGCACGGCGAGGACATCGCCCAGTCCGACCCCAACCTCAAGCACGTCACCGCCGCCCTCGAAGCGATGGAACTCGTCGTCGTGCAGGACCTGTTCCTCAACGAGACGGCCAAGTTCGCGCACGTCTTCCTGCCGGGCGCGTCCTTCCTGGAGAAGGACGGCACGTTCACCAACGCCGAACGCCGCATCAACCGGGTCCGCTCGGTGATGAAGCCCAAGACGGGCAAGCACGAGTGGCAGATCGTCACTGAGATCGCCACGGCCATGGGCTACGCGATGTCCTACGACCATCCCGGCCAGATCATGGACGAGATCGCCTCGGTCACCCCCACGTTCACCGGGGTGTCCTTCGAGCTCCTCGACAAGCTCGGCAGCGTTCAGTGGCCGTGCAACGAGGAGGCGCCCGAGGGCACGCCCATCATGCACGTGGACGAATTCGTGCGCGGCAAGGGCAAGTTCGTCGTCACCTCCTACGTGCCGACCAACGAACGCAGCACCCGGCGCTTCCCGCTGGTCCTCACCACGGGCCGCATCCTCAGCCAGTACAACGTCGGCGCTCAGACCCGCCGTACCGGCAACGTCGCCTGGCACCCGGAGGACGTCCTGGAGCTGCACCCGCACGACGCCGAGGTGCGCGGCATCAACCACGGCGACATGGTCACCCTGGCCAGCCGTGTCGGCCAGACCACCCTGCGCGCCGAGATCTCCGACCGCATGCCGACCGGGGTCGTGTACACCACGTTCCACCACCCCGTCACCGGCGCCAACGTGGTCACCACCGAGAACTCCGACTGGGCGACCAACTGCCCCGAGTACAAGGTGACCGCCGTACAGGTGGCGCTCGCCCGCCCGGACCGGTCGAGCGAGGCCGAAGCCGCCGGGAACGACCTCGTGACGGCGGTGGACTGAGATGACAGCGACTGTGCCGGCGGAGTGCCGCATGGCCAACGACATCGCCAGGAACCTCGGCCATCTGCCGGGGGAGGAGGCCGCGCAGGCCATCGCGGGGCACATCGGGAGGTTCTGGGACCCCCGCATGCGCTCTCGCCTCTACGACTTCGCCGACGCCGGAGCGGACGGCCTGGACCCCCTCGTGGTGGCTGCGGTGAAACTCCTGCGCTGACCTGTTCGGTCTCCTCCCTGTACATCATCCCGGACTGCATACAGTATGGAGCCAGTGGATCCCAGGGGCAGGGAGGAGCCGCTCATGCTGTTCCGGCAGCTCGAGTACTTCGTGGCGGTGGCGAGGGAACGGCATTTCGCCCGGGCGGCGGAGTCCTGCTATGTCTCCCAGCCCGCGCTCTCGGCGGCGATCGCCAAGCTGGAACGCGAGCTGAACGTCACGCTGATCAACCGCGGCCACAACTACCAGGGCCTCACCCCCGAAGGCGAGCGGCTCGTCGTGTGGGCCAAGCGGATCCTCGCCGAACAGGACGCCTTCAAGGCCGAGGTGGCCGCCGTGCAGTCCGGCATCACCGGCACCCTCCGCCTCGGCACCGACCCCACCGCGTCCACGACCCTCGCCCTGCCCGTGGCCGCCTTCTGCGCGGCGCACCCGCTGGCCAAGGTCCAGGTCCGCTCAAGGCTGTCGACCAAGGAGCTCCACCGCCAGCTCCGCGACTACGAACTCGACGTGGCGATCGCCCACTTCGACCCGGACGACCAGGAAGGCCTCCAGGTCGTCCCCCTCTACCAGGAGAGATACATGCTGCTGGTCTCCGACGACCAGCTCGTGGCCCAGTCCGCCACCGTGTCCTGGGCGGACGCCGCCCAGTTGCCGCTCGCCCTGCTCACACCCGACATGCGGATCCGGCAGATCGTCGACACCGTGTTCGCGGAGAAGGGATACGTGGTCACCCCGCAGGTCGAGACGGACTCCATCGCCTCCCTTTACGCGCACGTCGGCGGCGGTGGCTGGGCGAGCATCGTGCCGCACACGTGGCTGCGCGCGATGCCGGTGGTCGGCCGGACCCGAGCACTGCCCCTGGTCGACCCCGAGGCCGGCGCCCAGGTCTCGGTGGCCATCCACGCGGCCACCCCCGGCTCGGTCGCCGCCCGCGCCTTCGTCAACGCGGCGACCGGCCTGTCCCTGGACGACTTCTTCGCCCGCCCCTTGCCGCCCGACCACCGGGTGCGCTGAACCGGCCGACGCGAGCGGCGCGAAGTGGGCGCAGGCGACGGCCGCACCGCGCTTTGTCAGGGCGCGTACCGCGCCTGTACCGCCTTCCGGTCCAGGCCCCCCTTCGCGGTGTACGGCAGGGCGGGGACCAGTTCGAGTCGGTCCGGGATCTCGAAGGGGGCCAGGTGGTCGTGGCAGTAGCGGAGGATCTCCTCGCGGTCGACGGCGTCGCCCTCGCGGAGCACCACGGCGGCCCCGACCCGCTGCCCGTACACCGTGTCGGGGACCGCGAACACGGCCGCCTCCGCGACCCCGGGGCACCCGGCGAGGATGTCCTCGACATGTTCGGGTGAGATCTTCTCCCCGCCCCGGTTGATGAGGTTCTTGATCCGTCCGGTCAGGGTCAGGTACCCGTCCTCGTCCAGCGCGCCCAGATCACCGGTGTGCAGCCACCCGTCGACGAAGGTCCGCGCCGACTCCTCGCCGTCGGAGAGATAACCCCGGGCGACCGTGGGCCCCTGCACCCACACCTCGCCCTCCACACCCGCCGGGCAGGAACGCCCGCCCCGGTCCACGACCCGCACCTCGACGCCCGTGGGTCGGCCCACCGACCCCTGCCGGAGCGCTCCCCGCTGCGGCAGCGGTTCGCTGGTCGCCTGGTGCGAGGACTCCGTCATCCCGTACGCGGACAGCAGCGGCGCGCCGAACGTCCGCTCCAGGGCCCGCTGAGTCGCCGTGTTGAGGGGCGCGCTGCAACTGCGGACGAACTTCAACGGCGGGGCCTGCGGTCCCGGGTACTCCCGCTCCGACCGGTCCAGAAGGATCTCGTGGATGGCCGGCACCGCCGTGAACCACGTGGCGTCCACGGCCCGCATGTCGTCCCAGAACGTGCCCGCCGAGAACCGCCCCCGCTCGGGCAGCAGCACACAGCCCCCGCTGGCCAGTGAGGACAACAGAGCCGCGAACAGCCCGTGGCCGTGGAAGAACGGCATCACCGCCACCGTGGCGTCACCGGGACCCAACTCGTAGGTGGCGCAGATGTTCCGGACGGATGCGGCCACGTTGGCATGGGTCAGTGGAACCATCTTCGCCCGGGCGGTGGTGCCGGCGGTGAACAGCACGAGTGCGTCCCGCTCGGACAACTCGCCTGCGCCGCCTCGGACTTGGACCGTCTCGCAGACACCGGGTTCGAACTCCACCGCAGCCGTCCCCGCCCGCGAGACGTCCACGCGCAGCGGCCACGCGGGCACCGGGAGCGCGTCCGCACCGGAGGCCGACGCGTCTAGGAGGACCGCCCGCGCCCCCAACGCCACGAGCCGCGCGGACAGTTGTGTCCCGGGCAGCGCGGGATCCAGGGGAGCCGTGACCAGGCCGGCCCGCGCCGCACCGAGCAACCCGACGACGAACTCCGCCGTGTTGGCGCAGATGAGGCCGACCGCGTCTCCACGGTCCAGCCCCGCCGCGCGGAGCCGGACGGCCACGTCGTCGGCCAGGGCCAAGAGGACCCCGTACGACAGCGGTAGCCGCTCACCGGTCACCACCAGGGCCCGGGCGTCGGGGCGTTCACGTACCTGGCGGTCGAGGAGGTCGACGAGGCCCGAGACCTCCGCGGGCCGGTACCGGTTCGCGTCACGCACGGATGCCGCGGCCGGAACGGCCATGACCCCACCCCCTCGCACAGATCCGAACGGAACATCCTCTGCGAGCGTGCGGTGGCACCCGGGGGACGTCCAATACCCGCTGGCGAACGGCCGATAGCAAGCGTCTATCAAGGGAGTTGCCGGGCCTGTGACCAGGCCTCGATAGACGCCGTTTATCGGCTGGTCGCCGATGGGTCTTGGACGCGGGCGAGCGCGCTGCCGATGGTGAGAGGAGTAGCCGCTCCGGCAGGACCTGCCCAAGGAGGACCTCGGACCATGACCGCTCCCTCGCCCCTGGAGACCGCGGCAGCAGCCGACGTTCCGACCGAGCTCACCGACGGGTACCACCTGGTCGTCGACGCGCTCAGGATGAACGACGTCGACACCATCTACGGGGTGGTCGGCATCCCGATCACCGACCTGGCCCGTCTCGCCCAGGCGCAGGGCATCCGCTACATCGGCTTCCGCCACGAGAGCAACGCCGGACACGCGGCCGCCATCGCCGGCTACCTCAACAAGAAGCCCGGCGTGGCCCTCACGGTCTCGGCCCCCGGTTTCCTCAACGGCCTGGTCGCCCTCGCGAACGCGACCACCAACTGCTTCCCCATGGTCCAGATCTCCGGCTCCAGCGAACGTCACCTCGTCGACCTCAAGCAGGGCGACTACGAGGAGATGGACCAACTCGCCGCCGCGCAGCCCTTCGTGAAGGCCGCCTACCGGGTCAGCCGCGTGGAGGACATCGGCCGCGGCATCGCCCGGGCCCTGCGCACCGCGATCTCCGGGCGCCCCGGCGGTGTCTACCTCGACATCCCCGCCGCGGTGCTCGGCGCCATCATGCCCAAGGCGGAGGGGGACCGGACGCTGAGCCGTCTCGTCGACCCCGCGCCGCGCCAGCTCCCGGCGCCGGAGGCCGTGGACCGCGCGATCGAGCTGCTGGCCTGCGCCGAGCGCCCGCTGATCGTGCTCGGCAAGGGCGCCGCGTACGCCCAGGCGGACGACAAGGTACGGCAGTTCGTGGAGTCGACCGGCATCCCCTACGTACCGATGTCGATGGCCAAGGGCCTGCTGCCCGACAACCACCCGCAGTCGGCCGCCACCGCCCGTTCCCTGGCCCTGAAGAAGGCCGACGTCGTCATGCTGATCGGCGCGCGCCTCAACTGGCTTCTGGGCCACGGCCAGACGGGGTGGAACCCCGACGCCAAGTTCGTCCAGATCGACATCGACCCCAAGGAGATGGACAGCAACCAGCCCATCGCCGCGCCGCTAGTCGGTGACATCGAGTCGGTGCTCGACGCGCTCGCCGAACGCACCAAACCCGGCCAGATCCAGGCCCCTTCGGCCTGGCGCGAGGAACTCGGGGCGCGCTCGGCGCAGAACGTCGCCAAGATGGCCGAGCGGCTGAAGGCCGACCCGCACCCCATGCAGTTCATGGGCGCCCTGAAAGCCGTGCGCGACGTCGTGCACCAGCACCCGGAGACGTACCTCGTCAACGAGGGCGCCAACGCCCTGGACATCGCGCGCAACGTCATCGACATGCACGTCCCGCGCCACCGCCTCGACAGCGGGACCTGGGGTGTCATGGGGATCGGCATGGGCTACGCCATCGCCGCGGCCGTCGAGAGCGGCGCGCCGGTCGTGGCCGTCGAGGGCGACAGCGCCTTCGGGTTCAGCGGCATCGAGATCGAGACGATCTGCCGCTACAAGCTGCCCGTCGTCACCGTGATCATGAACAACGGCGGTGTCTACCGCGGCGACGACACCAACCCGTACGACGACGCCCCCTCGCCGACGACCCTCATGTCGGCCGCCCGTCACGACCTGCTGATCGAGGCGTTCGGCGGCAAGGGCTACCGGGCCACCACGCCCGCCGAGGTTACCGCCGCCCTCACCGAGGCCCTCGCCTCCGGCGGCCCGGCGCTCATCGACTGCGTGATCGACCCCTCGGCCGGCACCGAGAGCGGCCACATCTCGCACCTGAACCCCAAGGGCATCACCGTCGGCAACATCACGCCGGCGAAGAAGTGACCGCCCAGACCTCCTGGGCCACCTCGACCGCGCAACTTCACGAAAAGGAAGCACACATGAGTGAAAAGCCGCTCGCCGGAATCAAGGTGATCGACTTCACCGGGGTCCAGGCCGGCCCCGCCTGCACGCAGATGCTCGCCTGGTTCGGCGCCGACGTCCTGAAGGTGGAGCGCCCCAACGGCGGTGACGTGACGCGCCGTCAGCTCAGGGACATCGAGGACCTGGACGCGCTCTACTTCACCATGCTCAACAGCAACAAGCGCTCCCTCGCCATCAACACCAAGACCGCCGAGGGCAAGGAGGTCCTGGAGAAGCTCATCAAGGACGCCGACGTCCTGGTGGAGAACTTCGCGCCCGGCGCCCTGGACCGCATGGGCTTCACCTGGGAGCGCATCCAGGAGCTCAACCCGCGCCTGATCTTCGGCTCGGTCAAGGGCTTCAACGACCAGTCGTCCTGGAACGACCTCAAGGTCTACGAGAACGTCGCCCAGTGCGCGGGCGGCGCCGCCTCCACCACCGGCTTCTGGGACGGCCCGCCCACCATCTCCGGCGCGGCCATCGGCGACACCAACACCGGGATGCACCTGGCGATCGGCATCCTCACCGCGATCATCGACCGGGGGAAGACCGGCCGGGGCCAGAAGGTCTCCGTCTCCATGCAGGACGCCGTGCTCAACCTCTGCCGCGTCAAGCTGCGCGACCAGCAGCGCCTGGAGCGGGTCGGCTACCTGGAGGAGTACCCGCAGTACCCGAACGGCGAGTTCACCGACGTGGTGCCGCGCGGCGGCAACGCGGGCGGCGGCGGCCAGCCCGGCTGGGTCCTCAAGTGCAAGGGTTGGGAGACCGACCCGAACGCGTACATCTACTTCACCGTCCAGGAGCAGAACTGGAAGCGCACCGCCGAGGTGATCGGCCACCCCGAGTGGGCCGAGGACCCGGAGTACGCCACCGCGCGCGCCCGCCAGTCGCACATCTTCGAGATCTTCGAGGAGATCGAGAAGTGGCTCGCGGACAAGACGAAGTACGAGGCGGTGGACATCCTGCGGGAGTGGGAGGTGCCCTGCGCCCCGGTGATGAGCATGAAGGAGATCGCCTACGACGAGGACCTGCGCAAGAGCGGCACGGTCGTCGAGGTCGAGCAGAAGGGCCGCGGCACGTATCTGACCGTCGGCAGCCCGGTGAAGTTCTCCTCCTTCAAGCCGGAGGTCGTCGGCGCCCCGCTGCTGGGCGAGCACAGCTCCGAGGTCCTGGTCGAGCTGGGCTACGACGAGGAGACGATCGGCCGGCTGAAGGAGAGCGGGGTCATCGTCTGAGCGGAACGCTGAAGGGGCCGTGACCTCGAAGGTCACGGCCCCTTCACCATGCAGCAGCGATCAGGCCGACGCCTGGGCAGCCTCGGCCCGGCGCCGCATCAGCTCCCGCTCCCGCTCGCGCCGCGCGGTGACGTCCCGGATGACCGCGCCGCAGTAGGGGCTGCCGTCGGGGCCCGACAGCAGCACCACGCTGAACTCGATGGACAGCTTGCGTCCGTCCGCCGCCAACGCGGGCACGTTCAGCAGATCGGCGTCCCCGTATTTGCTGGACCCCCGCTCCATGGCCGCGTCGAAGCCTTCCTGGTGCCGCTTGCGGTGCCTCTCGGGAATGATGACGTCCAGGCTCCGCCCGGCCACGTCGGCCGCCGCGAACCCGAAGATGCGCTCCGCCCCCCGGTTCCAGTAGCGGATCAGCCCTTCCCTGTCGATGATCACTACGCCGTCGGGTGCCTGGTCTGCCATCCCCAGCACCACCGCGGAATCCAGATCTTCCATGTCGCCTCCGAGCAGGGGCCGTTTGGAGCCAACAGTATACAGAATACTGTCGTCACGGACTCTCCCCGAAGGGATATGCAGGTGAAGGGCGCTCCGAAAGCTTGGTATTGTTGTCCATGTCGCCGCGGGGAACAGCCCCGTCAAGGCGGCAGACACCTGGTCCGGGTGGCGGAATGGCAGACGCGCTAGCTTGAGGTGCTAGTGCCCTTTATCGGGCGTGGGGGTTCAAGTCCCCCCTCGGACACTGACGAAGACCCCCGCTGAGCGGGGGTCTTTCGCGTGTCAGGACTGCTCTGGTACCACCGGTGCATGGGAATGCGACGGTTCATCGGCGTCGACCTCGCCTGGGCGCGGACCGGCACACGGATCGGGCCCAACGAGACCGGCGTCGCGGTCATCGACGAGGCCGGCACGGTGATCGACTGCGGCTGGACCCGTGGTGTCGAGGAGACCGTCGCGTGGATGGCCGAGGCGGCCGTCGAGGGATCGACGCTGGCCTTCGTCGACGCGCCCCTCGTCGTCGACAACCCCGCGGGCCAGCGACCCTGCGAGCGGGAGGTGGGCCGCCGGTACGGCCGCTGGAAGGTCAGCGCGAACAGCACCAACCAGAACTCCCGCCACCAGGCCGGAGTCCTGCTGCGCGCACGCCTCCAGGAATCCGGCTGGGCCTACCACGACGGCCTCGACGGCCCACCGACCGACGGGCTCGTCCTGTCCGAGTGCTATCCGTACACGACTCTGGTCGGCGCCGCCGAGTTCGGCTACGACCTGGAGCGGCCCCGGTACAAGCGCCCGGGGCGCAGGCCCCCGCAGGGATGGCGGCTGACGCGGGCGCAGGTGTGCGACGCGCTGATCGCCCGCCTCGCGGGCCTGGCCGAGGCCGACCCGCCGCTGCTGCCGGCGTCACACCCGGTTTCCCGGCGACTCATGACCGAGCCTTCACCCGAGCGGGACGCCCCCTACAAACATCGCGAAGACCTCATCGACGCGCTGCTCTGCGCGTGGACCGCCGCTCTGTGGTCCCGGCACGGTCTGGCACGCTGCCAGGTTCTCGGCGAAGCGGTTCCCGGCCGGCCCGGATCGGCTCCCACGATCATCGCGCCCACCCGGCCCGAACAGCGCGGCACACCGGTGGCCCGGTGAGCGGGGCCCGGACCCGGCGGGCGCCGTTCAGCTCCCGTCCGAGTACAGGCGGCGCACCAGTTCGGGGTAGGGGATCCCCACCTCGCCGAGGATCGTCCTGAGGGCTTCGGGCGGACCGTTGCGCAGCGGGGCCGGGGCGCCGACACGACCCGGAACCGCGGAAAGATCACCAGTGGCGAACCGTGACTCCGGAGTGGCCGGGGGACGTATCTCGTAGGTGCGCCAGACGCGCGCCGGGGAGTGCAGCAGCACCAGGCAGGGCTTCGCCCACGCGACGAACGTCCAACGGTCCCGGCCCCGGGCCCGGACGAGCACCGCGTCGGAGGTGTGCCGCCCGAGCCGGTCGGCGACTCTCGCGACGACCGGTACCGGATTGCCGAAGGAGCCCTCGATCTCCCAGAGCCCGTCCTCGTACCCGGCCGACCAGCCCGCCGCGGAGAACTCCGCGGTCACCTCGGCATAGGGGTCGGCCTCCTGGGCGAGGCCGATGAGCTGCTCCACCTCGCTCCAGGACGCGACACGGGCCAGGGCCTGCCGCGGCGAGATCATCAGGTCCCGCGCCCGGTCCGGCTCGGCTCTCGCGACCACGGCCTTGCTCCGCCGCCAGGCGTGGGCGGCCCGTACGTCGTGCTCACCGCCGCCGGTGAACACGGCGTCCTGGCTGAGCAGCGTCATCACCACGGCCGTGACCGCTTCCAGCCGGCGCCGGGACTCGGGCGGCGCCTGCTCGTCCGCGACGGCCGCCGCACCCTCCGGAGTCAGGGCGGTGAGAAGGTCGCCGAGTCCGGTGCGCCAACTGTCGTCGTCCTCGTCCCAGACACCTGCGGCCAGCAGTTGGACGTACAGACTCGCCACGAGCAGCCGCACCGGCAGTGCGCACACGGCCTGGGGCCGGGGATCGGCCAGCGTTCTCAGCCAGCGCCGGACCCAGGTGCGGCAGAGGGCTCGCTGCTCCGGCGCCACGTACGGTGCGAGGTCCTCGTCCGTGGGTTCCTGGTCGTCCGTGTCGTCCTCGTACGCCTCGTCGTCATCCGTACCGGAGACCGCCGACAGGATCCACGGTGACGTGGGTGCCTGCGGAAGGTCGAACTGCGAGGTGCCGAATGCCAGGTCCGTCAGTCGGTCCCCGAGCATCCTGCGACAGTCCGCGAGGTAGGCGTCCCAGCGGTCGACCTCGCTGACGGCACCGACCGCGACAGGACCGGACGTCGTGCTGGTCGCGGCGCTCACCCGGGGCGGGGAGCTCGCGGCGGTGAGTTCCCGCAGGCGCAGCAGGTCGGCCTCGAAGCGCCGTGCGGTACGTTCGTCCGAGAAGAGGGCCTGTGCCGTGTAGTCGTACTTCAGTGTGATCCCGCTGTCGGCGTCGCCACGGCGTGCGCAGTGCACCGGGCTGTAGACGAAGACGACGGCGGATTCGGCGGTGTCACCGTCAGGCCGGACACAGGTGGCGCGCACCGCCGCACCGGGCATCTCCGGAAGCGGGAACGACCAGGTCCGCCGCCCGGTGGGGACGTCGCCGAGCTCGGTCCAGGAACCCGGCGAGCCGTCCGGTGAGCTGCTGATCGTGACGGGCGTCGGGCGCCCCCGGTCCAGGGCGACGTGCAGACCGTCGCTGTCCACCTTGGCCCCGAGCAGGACCAATGTGCGGGCGGCGGCGGTGAAGGGCCGGACGGTGCGGCCCGTCAGGCCGGCGAGGGGAGTGACGCGTCCCTCGTCGGGGAGCAGCGACGAGGGCTCGGTGGCGAGTACGGCCAGTTCGCAGTTGCCGGTGTCCCGCGTGCTGGTGCACAGGGCGGCTCGGGTGAGGTTGGGGCTGCCGGTCAGCGCGTACCGGCGATCGCCTTGCCGCCACTGGATGAACTTGCCGTGGCGCATGCGGGTTTCGTCGAGCAGTCGTATCTGCGCGGACGTGTCCTTGAGGGCCGCCTTCACCGTTTCGGCGTCGTAGCTCGACCAACGGGGCTGAAGTCCCAGGAGCGTACGGCGCGGTGCGAGGTGTTCGACCAGCAGGCGCAGGGCCTGGCCGGAGGGGTCGACGAACGGGGCGTAGGCGTGCAGCTCGTCCACGGGGCCGGGTGTCAGTTGCTCCAGCAGACCGCGGTGGAGGTTGTGCAGCAGTCGGGGCCCGGCCTCCGAGTCCCCGGGCGGGGCGTTGACATGGCGCTCCGTCAGGATGGCCGCGATCTCCCGGAGATGGGCCGCGGACCAGGGCGCGAGGTCCACGACGGCGGGCAGTTCGTCCAGCCAGTCGGCGAGATCGGCGAGGACCGGGTGGGAGGCGCCCTGCTCCGTCTCGACCACGGTCCACAGCTCGTCGTTGGCGCCCCAACCGGACAGGGTGGGATTGCCCGAGCCGACGGCGACCCGGCAGGCGTCCTCGCCGAGCAACAGCGCGACTTTGGGATGGAACGCGCCGTGACAGGTGGCGGGGCCGTGGAGGTAGCTTCGGCCGGCCATGCGTACGTCGACCGGGTCGTGGAGGCCTTGGGCTGCGTCACTGATCACCGCGGTGCGGGCGCCGAGAGCGCGCGCCACGGGGATCGCGACCTTCTCCAGGAACGGAAGATCGACGGTGAACCCCATGAAGAGCGCCTCGTGCAGGGGCCTGCCGCCGCGTTCGAGCCAGTCGTGCAGCAGTGTGACCGGGGAGGCGAAACGGGTGTGCCGGGCCACGCTCACGAGCTCAACTCCAGGATCGTCCGGCCGGCGGCGGTGACGGCGTGACAGTCGTCCCGGACGGTGAACAGGTCCAACTGGCTTCCGAAGGAGCCGAGTTGGGGGATGCGTGTACCGATGTCGGAGTCTCCTTCGTCACCGGTCTTGAAGTACCTCTCGTCCCGCAGATGCAGACGGGAGAAGATCTTCAGTCCGCCGGTCGCCGGGTCGGGGCGCAGTTTGGCGAGCGCGACCCGGCGGGACTGGGCGAGCATGTCGTCCACCAGGCGGGCGGCCAGGTCGCTCACGGGCCGGTCGAGGTGGTCGACGACGAGGCCGTCGACCCAGGTCGGGTCGAGGAACTCGGCCGCACGCCGTCGCCGCCCCAGGAAAACGGCCCGTACGTCGCCGGGCAGATGGCCCTCCCGGGACCGGAGCGCGCCGACCAGCAACAGGAGCACAGCGGTCATCGGCGTGTCACCGCCCTGCTCCAGGACCTGCCGTTCGGCCGGCAGCAGGTGACCCGCGGTGTCCTTGAGCGGCGGCAGGTCGTCCAGCGTCCGCCGCAGCGTCCGGTCGGGGGCCTGCTGTGCCAGCCAGCCGCGAAGCTCCTCGGCGGACCGGTCGGCCTCGCCGTCCTTGGACCCGATCTCCGCCACCAGTGCCGCCCACAGCCTGCGCCAGGCGCCGACGGAGTAGTGCCGCAGCAGCAGTCCCCGCCAGCCCGCGGCCTCCGGGATCGAGGCCAGCACCGGGTCGCCGGTCAGGGTCTCGCCGAACGCCACCGCTGAACGCAGCGTCTCCTGGAAGCCCTCACCGTCGTGGCCGTGGAGCTCGATCGCCCGGCCGAGGGTGCGCAGCGTCGCACGGCGGGTGAGGTCGGACGCCTCCCAGTCCTCCGGGACGTGCACGCCTGAGGCGGCGGTCGCGGTGATCAGCCGGGTCAGCCATTCCCGTTCGGCGGCGAGCGGCACTCCGAGGGCGGCCTGCCCGGCTCTTTCCAACGCGGGCGAGGGGACGACGTCCCGTTCCGCCAGTGACAGCAGCGGGGCGAAGGCCTCACCGACGGCGGGCGGGCACGGGTGGCGGCCGGGCCTGAGCGCCGCCTGCCTGAGCTCCACGGTGCCGAGGACCACGGCAGATCCGCCGTACTGGTCCCAGAAGCCCCAGCGGCGGGGCGAGTACGACTGGCTCAGGTCCTCCTCGCCCACCGCTCGCGCGAGTTCCAGGTCCTCCCCGCAGAAGCGACGTACCCGATCGACCCCGTGGGCCGACCACTCCGGTTCGGCCGACGCGTCCGCGCACTGAAGCGCGGCCAGCAGCACCTCGCAGCGGCGAACCAGCCCGCGGCACGCGGTGGTGTCGAGGTCCCGCCGCTCGGCATGGGCGGCGATCGCCGCGTACAGGGAGTGGTACCGGAGGTACCGGGTCACCGTGGACACCCCGGGCACCAGGCGGTCCACCGCTCGCATCACCGGCCCTTCGACTGCCAGCGGATACCGTCCGGATCGTACTCCCAGCCCCTGGACCGCCCATGCCGGTCCTTGAACGTCGACCGTCACTCAGCCACCTCCGCCCGCGACCCACCGCGCCCGCGCTGCAACGGGGCTCCCCCAATGATCCACTCAAGGCCCGTCCGCCGTACGGGAAACGGCGAGCGCGACGCTCATTTACCCGTAAGCCGTAATTCGGTTGACCTCGGCCCGGTGCCGCGGGCTCAATACCCGTCATGGCCGACATCCAGGGCACGTACGACGACCTGTTCTCCGCCGTCCCCAACAAGCTGGCGGCGCTGCTGGACGAGGGGGACGTCGGCGGCTCGGTGGCCGTCCTCGTGGACGGTGAACCGGTGGTGGACGTCTGGGGCGGTTTCGCCGACGCCGACCGGACGATCCCGTGGGAGCGGGACACGATCACCAACGTCTTTTCCACGACCAAGACGATGACGGCGCTGTGCGCCCTGATCCTCGCCGACCGCGGCGATCTCGACCTAGACGCCCCGGTCGCCCGGTACTGGCCGGAGTTCGCCGCCGCCGGCAAGGAGAAGGTGCTGGTACGGCACCTGTTGTCGCACACCGCGGGGCTGCCCCACTGGGAAGGCCCGGTCGACGAGCTCTACGACTGGCCGGCCGCCACCACCCGGCTCGCCGCCCAGCCGCTGCTCTGGGAACCCGGCACCGCGGCCGGCTACCACTCCCTCACCCAGGGATTCCTGGTCGGCGAGGTCCTGCGCCGGATCACCGGCCGCACGGTCGGCGAGTTCCTGGCCCAGGAGGTCACCGGACCCCTCGGCGCCGACTTCCACATCGGACTGCCCGCCGAGCACGACCACCGCGTCGCCCGCACCCTCCCGCCGCCCGGCCGGGACGAGGACTACACCGCGAGCGCCCCGGGCAACGACGCGACACCCGCCACCGGGACCGCGACGCGTGTCCGGGACGGCAACAGCGTGGCGTGGCGACGCGCCCAGATCCCCGCCGCCAGTGGCTTCGGCAACGCCCGTTCCATCGCGCTCGTCCAGTCCGCGCTCGCCTGCGGCGGCACCGTGCGGGGCGTACGGCTGCTGTCGGCGGCGGGCGCCGCGCGGGCCCGGGAGGAGCAGTTCAGCGGTGAGGACCGCGTGATCGGCATGACCCAGCGCTACGGCCTGGGCTACGGCCTCTTCGGCACCACCTTCGGCTGGGGCGGCTGGGGCGGATCCCTCGTCATGATCGACCCCGACACCCGCATGGCGGTGGCGTACGCGACCAACCAGATGCGTGAACCCGCCGAGGACACCCGGGGGTTGGACCTCGTCATGTCCGCCTACGACGGACTCCAGGGCCTCTAGACCGACTCCCGGACCCGAAGGGGCGGGGCACGGAAAAAATCCTGTGCCCCGCCCCTTCCCTTGTCCCTACACTCACCACGCAGCCCATGAAGAGGACGACGAGTGAGAGGGGTACGGCCGTGTGCGTGCGCAGCGCTGTCGCCGTTCCCCGGACGTCGTACGACGTGATCCTCGTGTCCTCGACCCTCCGGTGCCCGCTGCGCGGCCGGCACCGGACGCCCGCGACGACCGCCTGACACAGCAAACTCCGTCACGACACACCTATGTGACGTGCCGTCATGTCGTCGTACGGGTCATCGCGCAGCCCTGTCATCACACCACCCGAAAGGCCATGGGCCGTGCGCACCATCCACCACCCCGACCCGCTCGCCGTCGTCCGCAACCTCGGCATCCTCGCCCACGTCGACGCCGGCAAGACCACCGTCACCGAGCGGATCCTGTTCGCCACCGGGACCACGCACAAGCGCGGTGAGGTCCACGACGGCACCACCGTCACCGACTTCGACCCGCAGGAGCGGGACCGCGGGATCACCATCTTCGCCGCTGCCGTGAGCTGCGCGTGGGACGGACACCGCCTCAACCTGATCGACACCCCGGGACACGTCGACTTCGCCGACGAGGTGGAGCGCTCGCTGCGGGTGCTCGACGGAGCTGTCGCGGTGTTCGACGCGGTCGCGGGCGTGGAGCCGCAGAGCGAGTCGGTGTGGCGGCAGGCCGACCGGCACGGTGTGCCGAGGATCGCGTTCGTCAACAAGATGGACCGCGCGGGCGCCGACCTGGACGCGGCCGTGGAGTCGATCCGGCGACGGCTGCATCCGGCCCCGCTGGTGGTGCAGTTGCCCATCGGCAGCGAGGACGGCTTCAGCGGAGTCGTCGACCTGGTGCGGATGCGTGCGCTGACCTGGGCGGACGGTGACACGGCCGAGGAAGGCTCGGTGCCGGACGGGCTGCGCGAGGAGGCGCTCAGGCGTCGCCGCACGCTCGAGGAGGCCGTCGCCGAACGGCATCCGGCCGCTCTGGAGGAGTTCTGCGACCGGGAGACCCTCTCCGCCGGCACCCTCACCGCCGCCCTGCGCGACCTCACCCGCAGCGGCGACGGTGTGGTCGTCCTGTGCGGCTCGGCCTACCGCAACCGCGGCGTCGAACCGCTGCTGGACGCTGTCGTGGCGTACCTGCCGTCACCGCTCGACGTGCCCGCCGTATGCGGCGAGAACGGCGAGGAACGGCCCTGCGACCCGGCGGCCCCCTTCGCGGCGCTGGCGTTCAAGGTGAACGCCACTGCCACGGGACGGCTGACGTACGTACGCGTGTACTCGGGGACGATCGAGAAGGGAGCCACCGTGTGGGACGCGGGTGCGCGGCGCACCGAGCGCGTCGGACGGATCCTGCGGGTCCAGGCCGACCGGCACGCCCCGTTGGAACGGGCGGTCGCCGGTGACATCGTCGCCGTCGTCGGGCTGAAGGCGGCCCGAGCGGGCTCGACCCTGTGCGCGCCGGACGCCCCGCTCGTGCTCGAACCGCCCGGTGCCGCCGAGCCGGTCGTGTCGGTGGCGGTCGAGCCCCGACGGGCCGTCGACACCGACCGGTTGGCCACGGCGCTCGCCCGGCTGGCCGAGGAGGATCCCTCGCTCGTCGTCCGCACGGACGCCGAGACGGGGCAGACCCTGCTGTCCGGCATGGGTGAACTGCATCTGGAGGTGGCGGTGGAGAAAGTACGGCGTGAGCACGGCCTGACGCTCAACGTCGGCCGTCCGAAGGTGAGTTACCGGGAGACGGTCGGGCGCGGGGTGTCCGGGCTGGTCCACCGGCACGTCAAACAGGACGGCGGGGCAGGGCAGTTCGCGCACGTCGTCCTCGATGTCGAACCCGCCGAAGCTGGCTTCGAGTTCCGTTCCACGGTGGTCGGCGGGCGCGTCCCGCAGGAGTACGTCCGCGCGGTCGAGGCCGGCTGCCGGGACGCCCTGGCCGAGGGGCCTCTCGGCGGGCACCCGGTGACGGGATTGCGCGTCACGCTGACCGACGGGTCGACCCATGTGAAGGACTCCTCGGACACGGCGTTCCGTACAGCGGGCCGGTTCGGCCTCCGTGAGGCGCTGCGCGCCTGCGCGATGGTGCTCCTGGAACCCGTCGTCGAGGTCACGGTCACCGTGCCCGAGGACGCCGTCGGCGCGGTCCTCGGCGACCTCGCGGCCCGCCGCGGCCGGGTCTCGGGCTCGGCCACGCGGGGCGGCTCGGCCGTCGTCACGGCGACCGTGCCCCTGGCCGAACTCTTCGGCTACGCCACGAGGTTGCGCAGCCGCACCCAGGGCCGGGGCACCTTCACGGCCCGGCCTACGGGGTACGCGCCGGCTCCGGCCGAGGCGGCGGTCCGGAGGTAGCGACCGTGTGGCCCTCCCGTGTCCGGGGAGGGCCACACGGTCCACCGGGGCCGGCTCAGCAGTCCCGGAACTCCGGCGACTGGTTCAGTACCTGCGAGCGCACCGAGGTGAAGCGGGCGTACGTCTCGCCGTCGACCGACTCCGGGCGGAAGGCGGCCACGCGGTGGCAGTTCTGGAAGGCCAGGGCCACGCCGAAGTGGCGTTCCAGGCTGCCGCGGATGGCGTCGCTGGCGAGGGCGCGCAGCAGCTGACCGCGTTCCTTCTCCGACGGGGGAGGGGTCTGGTTGTCGGTGAACTCGGCCTGGCCGTCGCGCAGTTCGGTGGCGAGGGTGGCGATCAGGTCGTAGGCGTAGGGGAGGGACGTGCGGACCGTGTCCACGAAGTCCTCCTCGCGGATGTCGCCCTGTTCGGCTTCGGCGAGGAGCTTCGGGGAGACGTCGAGAGACATGTGAGGGGGGTTCCTGTCCTGTTGTCGTGAGCTGGGAGGAGGTGGGTCAGTGGAGGGAGGCCGGGCCCGGGACGAAGTCCGGGTCCACCTGGTCCGCCAGGTCGAGGCCGGTCGCCTCGTTCGCCCACGAGCGGGCGTTGCGGAGGTGGAAGTCGACCGCGTGGCGGTGGAGCGTCGGCCAGTCGCGGGGGTGGGCGTCGACCGTCTCGCGCAGGATCGACAGGGCGTGCCGGTTGTGGGGTTCCAGCGACTCCGGGCCGCCCTCGGCGCGGCCCTGTTCGGCCGCCCGCACCCAGGGTGACTGGACCAGGTGGGTCAACAGGTCGTCGCCGACGTGCTCCTTGAGGAAGAGCAGGTCGTCCTCGCCGGTCACCTTGTTGCCGATCACGGCGATCCGGATCCCGAACTCCCGTGCGTGGTCCCGGTACTGGCGGTAGACGGAGACGCCCTTGCGGGTGGGTTCGGCCACCAGGAAGGTCACGTCGAAGCGGGTGAACAGGCCCGAGGCGAACGCGTCCGCGCCGGCGGTCATGTCGACGACGACGTACTCGCCGGGACCGTCGACCAGGTGGTTGAGGTACAGCTCCACCCCGCCCAGCTTGGAGTGGTAGCAGGCCACGCCGAGATCGCTCTCGTCGAACTCGCCCGTCACCATCAGCGGGACGTCACCCACCCGCCGGACGTGTCTGGCGTGCAGTTCGTCATCGCCCAGCAGCCGCAGCAGGCGCGAGCCGCGACCCGGCGGCGTGGTCTTGATCATCGCCTCGCGGGAGGCGATCCGCGGATTGGTGCCGCGCAGGAAGTCCTTGATGTCGGCCACGTGCGCGCCCAACGGCGGGGCGCCCAGGGCTTCGTCGCCGTCGTGGCCCAGCGCCTCGGCGAGATGCTGGTTGATGTCGCCGTCCACGGCCAGCACTGGTGCGCCGGAACGGGCCAGATGGCGGGAGAAGAGCGCCGACAGGGTGGTCTTGCCGCTGCCGCCCTTGCCGACGAAGGCGATGCGCACTACCGCTCCATCTTTTTGAAAATGGATGTCATGTCGGTAGGTTCTATGGCGTGCGTTAGATCACTGTCAAATCGCCCCCGCGATCACCTCGGAATCCTTAATGCATATGATGTGCAAGTGCGTAACTACAGCATCAGGACGGCGAGCCCGGACGACCTCGAAGGTGCGCGAGCCGTGATGCTCGACACCGTCTACCGCGACTTCGGAACCGGGTACGTGCCCCGCTGGCACGCCGACATCATCGACCCGGCCGCCGCCTATCTCGTCCCGGCCCGCCACACCCTCCTCGTCGCCCTCGACCCGGACGACCAGGCCGTCGTGGCGACCGCCGCCCTCGACTCCCGCGGCCCCGCCCACCCGCCGAACCCACGCGAGCTGGCCGAGCGCTACCCCAGCGGCGAGACCGCCCAACTGCGGCGGATCTACGTCCGCCCCGAGCACCGCAGGCGCGGCCTCGCCCGCCGCATGGTCGACCGGTTGCTCGCCTTCGCGGCCGCCGACGGCGGCTACCGCTCCGTGTATCTGCACACCGACCCGGCGGTCCCGGGCGCCGAACCCTTCTGGCGCTCCATCGCCAAGGTCGTGCACGACGAGCGCGAGACCCCCGGCGGCGCGAGCAACGTCGTCCACTTCGAGATACCGATGGGACGGTGACCGTGATGCGCCGCCGGCACGCCCTCGGCTCCCTCCTGCTCGCCCCGCTGCTCACCGCCTGCTTCGCCTCCCAGGGCGGCGACTCCGCAGATGACGCGGGCGACGGCGCCCGCCTCCGTGTCGCCCTCGCCTTCCCGCCCGCCGAGAACCTCTCGCCGTACGGCGCCGACGCCACCCTCCTCAGCCGCCTCGGCGTCAGCGAGGGCCTGACAGCGCTCGACGCCAACGGCGCCGCCGCCCCCGCGCTCGCCCGGTCCTGGCGCCGCGAGAACGACCGCACCTGGCTGTTCACCCTGCGCGAGGCCACCTTCCAGGACGGCTCCGAGGTCACCCCGGCCGCGGTCGCCGCCGCCCTCACCCACGCCACAAAGGCCAGGCCCGCCCCGGCCGCCCTCGCCGGCGTCACCCTCACGGCCAAGGCGGCGGACGGCGCCGTACGCATCACCACGAGGACCGCCGACCCCGTCCTGCCGCTGCGGCTGTCCAGCCCGAGCCTCGCCGTGTTCGCCGCGAAGGCCTACGGCAAGGACGGCGGCGTCGATCCGGTCGGCACCGCCTCCGGCCCCTTCGAGCTGACCGAGGTCACCGGCTCCACCTCCGCCGCCCTCGACCGCTTCGACGACTACTGGGGCGGCCGCGCCCAGGCCTCCGGCGTCGACGCCCGCTTCATCGCCGACGGCACCGCCCGCGCCAACGTCGTGCGCACCGGCCAGGTCGACATCGCCGAGGCGATCCCCGTGGCCCAGGCCGCCACCCTGGACAAGGCCACCCTTGAGGAGGCCGCCACCACCCGCACCACCAGCCTCCAACTCAACACCAGGTCCGGGCCGTTCAAGGACCCGAAGCTGCGCGCCGCCGCCCGTGAGGCCATCGACGGCTCCGCCGTGGTCAAGGGCGTCTTCGAGGGGTACGCCGATCCCGGCGCCGGCCTCTACGGACCGGCCGTGACCTGGGCGGAGGGCAAGCGCGTACCGCCCACCGGGCGCGCGACCGCCGCCGACCCGCACGGCACCTCCGTCACCCTCGCCACCTATGACAACCGGCCCGAACTCCCCGAGGCGGCCCAGGTCCTCCAACAGCAGCTCCAGAAGGCCGGGTTCAAGGTCACGCTGGTGGTGCGCGAGTACTCGCGGCTCGAAAGCGACGCGCTCGCGGGGAAGTTCGACGCGTTCATCGGCGCCCGCAACAGCCTCGTCGACACCGGCGACCCCGTCGGCGTCCTCGCGAGCGACTACACCTGCGACGGCGGCTACAACCTCGCCCGGCTGTGCGACCGGAAGGTCGACCGGGCGGTCGCCGAGGCCGACGCCGTGGCCGACACCGGCGAACGGCAGGACGCGGCCATGCGCGCCGAAGCGGCGATCCTCGGCACCGACGCCGTCGTCCCACTGGCCCACCAGGAGATCATCGTCGGCGTCGCCACCGACGTCCGGGGCGTGCTGCTCGACCCGTACGAACGAACCCTCGTCGGCCCCGGAACGCGACGCTGATCCATGCGGCACCGAGTGGCCACCCTGCTGTGGCGTGTCCTGCTCGCGGCGGCCCTGGTCTGCGGGATCGGCCTGCTGCCGTGGCTGTCGCGCACCGACCCCGCCCTCACCGTGCTCAAGGCGCGGTCCGCCGACCGCGACCCGACACCGCGGGTACTGGCCGACATCCGGGCCCAACTGGACCTGGACCAGGGCCCCCTGCACCTGCTCGGCGAATGGCTCGGCGGGCTGCCCCGCGGGGACGCCGGGCGCTCGTGGCTGAACGGCACGCAGGTCACCCCGACCGTCGTCCAGGCACTCGGGGTGTCCCTGCTGCTGGTGACGGCGGCCCTCGTGGTCGCCGCCGCCACCGCCGCCCTGGTGTGCGCCCGCACCCTGTGGCTCGGCGCGCACCGGCGCCTGGACGGGCGACGGGCCGGCGGCGGCACCTCGGCGATGCTCGCCGCGCTGCCCGAGTTCCTCACCGCCTCCGTGCTCGCCACCGTCGTCGGCGTACAACTCGGCTGGCTGCCCGCCCTCGGCTGGTACGGGCCCCGGTGGACCGTCCTGCCCGCCCTCGCCCTCGGCCTGCCCGCCGGGGCCGTGCTCGGACGCCTCCTCGACGACCTGCTGCCCGGCGCCTTCACCGAACCCTGGGCGCTCGCCGCGGACGCCCGCGGACTGCCGGGCCGTACCGTCGCCGCCCAGGCCGTCCGCCGCTGCGTACCCGCACTGCTGCCCAACCTGGCCCTGTTCGTCGTCGGCCTCACCGCCGGATCGGTCGCCGTGGAGCAGATCTACGACATCCCGGGCCTCGGCCGCACCACCCTCCAGGCCGCCCTCGCCCAGGACCTGCCCGTACTCCAGGCCGGCACCCTCGCCCTCCTGCTCCTCGCGGTCACCGCCACCGGCCTCGCGGCACTCGCCGTCCGCCTCCTGGCCGGCCCGGCCCTGCGGGACGGCGCCCTGGACTCCCTGCACCGCCCGCGACGGTCCACCCGCAGCACCCTGCCTCTGCTGTACGGGGGTCTCCTGACCGCTGTCGTGGCGCTCGGCCTGTTCCGCGACCCGCTCACCCTGGACACCGGAGCGCGTCTCCAACCCCCGTCCTGGGCCCACCCGTTCGGCACCGACGCGCTCGGCCGGGATCTGCTCGCCCGGGTCGGCCACGGAGCCCTCGACACCCTGCTCGCCGCCCTCGCCATCAGCGTCACCGCACTGGTGGCCGGTGTCCTGCTCGGGCTGCTGCCCCGGCTGTCCGGGCCGCTCGTCGACACCGTCAACGCCGTACCGCCGGTGCTCGCCGCACTGCTCGTGACCGCCGTCGCCGGGAGCGGCCCCGCCACCCCCGCGCTCGCCGTGGCCGCCGTCTCCTGGGCGGCACTCGCCGCGCACACCTCCTCGCTGCTCCGGCAGGAACACGCCACCCCGCACCTGACGGCCACCCGCGCCCTGGGCGCGAGCCGCTGGTACCTCCTGCGCCACGAACTGCTGCCCGCGATCCTGCCGCCCGTCACCCGGCACGCCCTGCTGCGCCTGCCCGGCGTCGCGCTCGCCCTCGCCTCCCTCGGCTTCCTCGGCCTCGGCGCCCAGCCGCCCTCGCCGGAGTGGGGCCTGCTCCTCGCCGAGAACCAGCCCTACGCCGAACGCGCCCCCTGGGCCGTCCTCGCCCCCGCCGCCGCCCTCGCCCTGCTGGGCGCGCTCGCCGTGAGCGCGGCGGGCGGGGTGCGGTGGCCGCGACGGCGCCCTCGTCCTCGTCCTCGTTCTCGTCCTGGTTCGACCACGAAAGGAACCGAACAATGCGTGCCCGCCAGAGAGTTGGTGGAGGCCGAGGCCGGATGACGTCGACGCCGGTCGATGCGCCCCGGACCGCCCCCGCCCCGCTCTCGCCGCTGCTGCGGCTGCTGATCGTCACCCAACTCGCCTTCAACGTCGGCTTCTTCGCGGTACTGCCCTTCCTGTCCGAACACCTGGGGCAGACCGTCGGGATGGCGGGATGGCTGGTCGGATTCGTGCTGGGGCTCAGGACCTTCAGCCAGCAAGGGCTGTTCGTGGTGGGGGGCGCGCTCGCCGACCGGTACGGGATCCGACCGGTCGTCCTCGCCGGATGCGTGCTGCGGGTCGCCGGATTCGTCTGGCTCGGGTACGCGGGGGAGACCTGGTCGGTGATCGGGGCCGTCCTGCTGATCGGGTTCGCGGCTGCGCTGTTCTCGCCGGCGGTGGAGTCCGAGGTCGCCCGTCAGGCCGTCGTCCACGAGGAAGAGGGCGGTCAACGCACCCGCGTGCTCGCGCTGTTCACGGTCGCCGGGCAGGCCGGCGCCTTCGTGGGGCCGCTGCTCGGCGCGCTGCTGCTGTCGGTGGACTTCCGGACGGTGTGTCTGGCGGGCGCCGGGATCTTCGTGATCGTCCTCGCCGGGCACGCGTGGATGCTGCCGCAGCGCATCCCGGGACGGCAACGGGTGCGACTGGAAGGGGGATTGGGGGCGCTGGTCCGCAACCGCCGCTTCCTCGCCCTGTGCTGCGCCTACGGCGCCTACCTGCTCGCCTACAACCAGCTCTACCTCGCCCTCCCCGACGAGGTGGAGCGCGCGACCGGTTCGCAGTCGGCGCTGGCCTGGCTGTTCGCCCTGTCCTCGCTGCTGGTGGTGACCGCCCAGCTCCCCGTCACCCGCTGGGCCGGCTCCAGGCTGACGCTGCGCCGGTCGATGGCGGCCGGACTGCTGCTGATCGGCGCCGGGTTCGCGGTCGTCGCGGTGTCCCGTCCCGCCGACTGGAGCGGTACGGCGGGTCTGTTGCCCTCGGCCGGGTTCGTCGTGCTGCTCACGTTCGGGCAGATGCTCGTCGCGCCGGTGGCCCGGGCCTGGGTCCCCGACCTCGCGGAACCGGGCCGACTCGGCCTCTACACCGGGGCGCTGTCCTCGGTCTCCGGCCTGATCGTCCTGATCGGCAGCTCCGTCACCGGCTCCCTCCTGGAGGGTGGCCTGCCGGCCGCGGTGCCGTGGCTGGTGCTGGCTGCGGTGCCGGTCGCTGCGGTGGGGTTGTTGCCCCGGCGGTAGGAAACGGGCGCTTCGGACGTCGGTCCTGCGGGCAGGGGTGGCGCGTCGGAGAGTGCAGGTGCTCCGGGGTCCCCTCACCCACCCGCCCCGTGATCCGCCGAACGGCTCACGCGCCCCGGCGGATCGGATCTGCCGTAGGACTGCGACGCCGCGGCGATAGGGTCCACCCCATGGAGACTCAGGACATCCGGGTGGAGATCGCCCGGGAGGCGGACCAGGAGCTCGTCGACGCCTTCGCGCGGATGCTGCCGCAGTTGTCCTCGACTGCCGAGGCCCTCGACCTTGCCGCGCTCGACCGCATCCTGGCCTGTGACGCCAACACGATGCTGATCGCCAGGTCTGCGTCCGGTGCGGTCGTGGGCACCCTGACCCTCGTGATGTTCCCCGCGCCCGCGGGGCTGCGGGCCCGTATCGAGGACGTGATCGTCGACCACGCGGCACGCGGCCAGGGCATCGCGGGACTGCTGATCAGGGAGGCCATCCGGCTCGCCCGGGAGGCCGGAGCCCGTACCGTCGACCTGACCTCCCGCCCGGACCGGGCGGCCGCCAACCGGCTGTACGAACGGCAGGGGTTCCGACAGCGGGAGTCGACGGTGTACCGGGTACCGCTGAAGGGCTGAGCGCCTCAGGAGGTGACCTGTGGCCCAGTTCTCGGTCGGGCGACGCGGCGCCGGGCTCCGCCGCGGGAGTTCCTGGTCGTGGTCTGGTCTGCCCGCTGCCTGGCGTGTCGGTGTCAGGACCGGCTCGGGAAGTGCCCGGACGGGTGTTGAGGTGTGGCACGGGCGAAGGGCTGAGCGCCCCTCAAGAGTGATCGGCTTCGGTGTGAGTGTCGGGATCCGCTGCGGGAGTCCTTGGTCGTGGTCCGGTCCGCCGGGTGCCTGGCGTGGCGGTGTCGGGACCCGGCTCGGGAAGTGCCCGGCCGGGTGTTGAGGTGCGGCACGGGCCGGTGAAGGGCTGAGCGCCCCTCAAGAGGTGATCGGCTTCGGTGCGGGTGCCGGGATCCTCTGCGGGGGAGTTCCTGGTCGCGGCCCGGTCCGCCGGGTGCCTGGCGTGGCGGTGTCGGGACCCGGGTGGGGAAGTTCTCGGCCGGGGGTTGAGGCGCGGCGCGTCCGGTGTCTGCGGTGTCGGCGTCGGGATTCGCTGGGGGAGTTCCTGGTCGGGCCTTGATGCGCGGCGCGTCCGGTGAAGGGCTGAGCGTCTCTCAGGGGGCGATCGGCTTCGGGGGCCGGGGTGGGGGTTCCCGGTCCCGATCCTGTGCGCCTGGTGTCTGCGGTGCCGGTGTCAGGGCCAGTCCCGAGAGTCCTCGGCCGGGTGTTGAGGTGCGGCGCGCGCCGGTGAAGGGCGGCGACTCGTGGTGCCGGTGGCGGGCCGCCTTCTGGTGCTCCCCGATCGAGGTCCAGCCCGTCCCCGTGCCTGCGCGGGCGCCAGGAGCCACGTCCCGTCAGGCCCTCGACGCCACGACCTGCGGTGCGGTCGCCGGCACCAGGTCCAGCAGTTCCTCCACGGCCGCCTGGTCCGCCCGGTGGGTGCGCCACAGCCACAGGATGTCCCGGCCGAACGACCAGACCAGCGTGGCGAGGGCCAGGGCGACGACCCCGAAGGTCGCCAGGTGGGGCAGGTAGCCGGACGCGGCCACCAGCAGCAGGATCCCCTGGAGCGCGGCCACCGTCTTGCGGGCCATGCTCGGCGGCAGCGGGGCGTTGAGCCAGTTCCAGACGCGGGCCGCGGCGACGAAGCCGTAGCGCATGGCGCCGATCAGGAGGACCCACGGGCCCTGGGACATCGACACGTACACGCTCAGCACCAGGATCAGGAACGCGTCGACCTCCATGTCGAACCGCGCTCCCAGCGGCGTCGAGGTGCCCGTCGCGCGGGCCACCTTGCCGTCGACGCCGTCGAGGATCAGGGCCACCGCCGTGAGGCCGACGAAGAGGGTCACCGGCGGGGAGTCCTGGAAGGAGTCGGCGACCAGCGCCGTCACTCCGCCGACCAGGGTGGCCCGGCCGAGGGTGACCCGGTTGGCCGGGCCGAAGGACCGCGGCCGGGTGCGGTGCAGCGCCCTGGAGAGCACGGCCCAGGTGGCGACGGCGAAGGCGAGACCGGTCAGCCAGCCCGCCGGCCCCATGCCGATCGCCGTGCCGAGCAGGGCCAGCAACAGGATCTGAACGCCCGCTCCGACAGCGGTCTCCTGCTGGACCAGCCTTGCTTCGTAAGTGTTGTTCAGGGCCACCGCACATTCCTCCGGCCAGATGACAGAGTCGATCAAGGCCGCGTACTGTGCGCGGCCTGTGCACATCTCGGTACGTGAACCAGGTACGTGCACGGCTCGCCGATCGTTCAGGAGGTTCTCGATGAAGCCCGCCGCACGCGCGTTCTGGCTCCGCTCCCCGGGGGAGGGCGAGGTACGGGAGGCCCCGCTTCCGGCCCCCGGCGAGGACGAGGTGCTGGTCCGCTCGCTGTACTCGGGAGTCAGTCGGGGCACGGAGACACTCGTGTTCCGTGGTCAGGTCCCCGAGAGCCAGTACGCGGCCATGCGGGCACCGTTCCAGGAGGGCGACTTCCCGGGACCCGTGAAGTACGGCTACCTCAGCGTGGGGCTGGTGGAGGAGGGGCCCGCCGCGCTGAAGGGCAGGACCGTCTTCTGTCTGTACCCGCATCAGACGCGGTACGTAGTGCCCGCGAGCGCCGTGACGGTCGTACCGGACGACGTGCCCGCCCGACGGGCCGTCCTGGCCGGCACGGTCGAGACCGCGGTGAACGCCCTCTGGGACGCGGCCCCCCTGATCGGCGACCGGATCGCGGTGGTCGGCGGGGGCATGGTCGGCAGCTCGGTAGCCGCGCTCCTCGCCCGCTTTCCCGGTGTACGGGTCCAGTTGGTGGACGCCGACCCCGCCCGCGCCGCGACCGCCGAGGCCCTCGGCGTCGGGTTCGCGTCCCCCGCGGACGCCCTCGGCGACTGCGACCTCGTCGTCCACGCCAGCGCCACCGAACAGGGCCTGGCCCGCTCGCTGGAACTCCTCGGCGCCGAGGGCACGGTCGTCGAGCTGAGCTGGTACGGCGACCGCCGCGTCAGCCTGCCGCTCGGCGAGGCCTTCCACTCCCGTCGGCTGACGGTCCGCAGCAGCCAGGTCGGCACCGTCTCGCCGGCCCGCGCCAACCGCGGCTACGGCGACCGGCTCGCCCTCGCGCTGAAACTGCTCGCCGATCCGGCGCTCGACGCCCTCATCACCGGGGAAAGCGCGTTCGAAGATCTGCCGGAGGTGATGCCCAGGCTGGCCAGTGGGGAAATTCCGGCCCTCTGTCACCTCGTGAGGTACGGCAAGAGCGCCTGACCTGAGAAAAGAGTGAGAGACGGCTGAACACGGGGAAGCGGAGAGCCGTACTACACGGCATCCCCCGGCAGGGATCAGCCGGGGGACCAGACGCGCCGCACCTGGAGGGTCGTCCGTTGTTCAGCATCACCGTCCGCGATCACATCATGATCGCCCACAGCTTCCGCGGCGAGGTCTTCGGGCCCGCGCAGCGTCTGCACGGAGCGACGTTCCTGGTGGACGCCACGTTCCGGCGCCAAGAGCTGGACGACGACAACATCGTCGTCGACATCGGACTGGCCACCCAGGAACTCGGTGCCGTCGTCAGCGAGTTGAACTACCGCAATCTCGACAACGAACCCGACTTCGCGGGGGTCAACACCTCCACGGAGTTCCTGGCGAAGGTCATCGCGGACCGGCTCGCCGAGCGCATCGAGAAGGGCGCGCTGGGCGAGGGCGCCAAGGGCCTCGCCGGTCTGACCGTCACCCTGCACGAGTCGCATGTCGCGTGGGCGAGTTACGAGCGTGCCCTGTGACCGACATGACCACCGGGCGGGCGCCGGGGGCGGCCACACTCGACTACGTGCCCGTGCAGCACACCGCCCTGAAGAAGGCCGAGATCATCCCGATGTCCCTGCGCTCCGTGCACTTCGTGATGCCGGGCGGCGTGGACGACCCGACCGCGCCGAGCGGCGGCAACGCCTACGACCGGCGGGTCTGCCTGGACCTGCCCGGCTTCGGCTGGCAGGTCGAGCGGCACGCGGTGGCCGGCAGCTGGCCCCGCCCGGGAGCGGCGGCCCGCACCGAACTGGCCCACACCCTGCGGGACCTGCCCGACGGCACCGTCGTCCTCATCGACGGCCTGGTCGCCTGCGGAGTCCCGGAGATCGTCGTCCCGGAGGCCGAGCGGCTGAGCATCGCCGTCCTCGTCCACCTCCCGCTCGGCGACGAGACCGGCCTCGAACCCGGGCTCGCCCTCGAACTCGACGCCAAGGAGCGCGAGGTGCTGCGGGCCGTGCCCGCCGTCATCGCCACCAGCGACTGGGCCGTACGCCGTCTGGTCTCGCACCACGGCCTGGCCCCCGACCGGGTGCACGTCGCCACCCCGGGCGCCGACATCGCCCCGCTCGCCTCCGGCACCGACGGCCTCTCCCGGCTGCTGTGCGTGGCCGCGGTCACTCCCCGCAAGGGACAGCACCGGCTGATCGAGGCCCTCGCCGGCGCCCAGGACCTGCCGTGGAGCTGCGTGTGCGTCGGCGGGATCACCCAGGATCCCGAGTACGTCGCCCACCTGCGGATGCTCATCAAGAAGTACGGCCTCCAGGACCGCCTGCACCTGGTCGGCCCGAAGGCCGGGGCCGAACTCGACGCCAGCTACGCCGCCGCCGACCTGCTGGTCCTCACCTCCTACGCCGAGACCTACGGCATGGCGGTCACCGAGGCCCTCGCACGCGGCATCCCGGTGCTCGCCACCGACGTCGGCGGCGTCGCCGAGGCGGTCGGCCGCGCCCCCGACGGGGGAGTGCCCGGCATCCTCGTCCCGCCGGAGGACCCCGCCGCCCTCGCCGCCGAACTGCGCGGCTGGTTCGGCGAGGCGGACGTACGACGCAGGCTCAAGGCGGCTGCCCGGGGCCGGCGGGCCGCCCTGGACGGCTGGGCGACCACGGCCCGCAGCCTGGCCGGAGTTCTCGGCCGACTCCCGAGCGAGCCCAGGAGGGCGGCATGAGGAAGACGGCAACGAAGCAGAGCGGGAAGATCCCGGCCCAGCCGGGGCCTCGAGAGGTGACGTCGGTGCAGCCTGGTCTCCCGTCCGACACGGAATCGGTCATCCCCGGTGCCGGTCCCAGCACCCGCCCCGGCGAGCGTCCCACCGTACGGCTGCGGGACGCGGGCCCCGACGACGCTCCCCGCTACGCCCCCGAGTGGCTGGAGCTGCGGGAGGGCCCCGACGCGGCCGCGCGGGCGGCCGACCTGCTCGACCCGCTGCGGATCAGGCTGGCCAACCTGCCCGGCAAGGCCGGACTCGTCATCCACGACCTGGGCTGCGGCACCGGCTCGATGGGCCGCTGGCTGGCGTCCCGCCTGGACGGCCCCCAGCACTGGATCCTGCACGACCGGGACCCCTACCTGCTGCACTTCGCGGCCGTCGCCTCCCCGCGCTCCGCGGCCGACGGCAGCCGGGTCACCGTCGAGACGCGCCGCGGCGACGTCGGCCTGCTCACCCCGGAGGCCCTCGCCGGCGCCTCCCTGGTGACGGCCTCCGCCCTCCTGGACGTCCTGACCCGCGAGGAGATCGACACCCTCGCCGCCGCCTGCACCGGTGCCGGCTGCCCGGCCCTGCTCACGCTGTCCGTGGCCGGACGGGTCGAACTCAGCCCCCCCGACAAGCTGGACGAGGAGATCGCCGACGCGTTCAACGCCCACCAGCGGCGCGGCGGACTCCTCGGCCCGGACGCCGTCAATGTCGCCTGCGAGGCGTTCTCCGAGCGGGGCGCGACGGTACGACTGCACCCGAGCGCCTGGCGCCTGGGCGCCGCCGAGTCCGCGCTCACCGCGCAGTGGCTGCGCGGCTGGGTCGGCGCGGCCGTCGAGGAGCGCCCCGAACTCAAGGAGCGCGCCGAGCGCTACCTCCGGGACCGCCTGGAGGCCTGCCGCGCCGGTGAGTTGAAGGTCGTCGTCCACCACAGCGACCTGCTGGCACTGTCCCGCCCGACGGGCGGAGCGTCATGAGCGTGGAGACGGTGCGCCCGGAGACCGGGCGCCCCGGCCTGCCCGTACGGCGGCCCGCGGGACCGGTCGAGTCGCGCTCCGTCTCCGACCGGGCCCGCACGCTGCGGGTCGAGGTGGTCCGGACCCGGGACGAGGTGCTCACGGCGCGCACCGAGGCGCTGGTGGCCCGCGCCGAGATCCTCGACGCCGCCGGTGTGCCCGCCGCGGACCTCACCGAGGCCGCCGTCTCCCACGACCGGATCGGCGTGATCGTCACCGAGGCCCGGCCCCTCCAGGCCCCCCGGTGGCGCACCGCCCTGAACTCGGTCCTCAACTCCCGGGCCCTGCGCACCCACTTCGGCACCGTCGCCGGCGTCACCATCCTCGCCCTCCTGCTGTGGCGCCTGGGCACCGGCGTCTTCCTGGAAGGGCTGCGCCGGATCGACGGCCCCGCTCTCCTGGCGGCGCTCGCGATCGGCGTGCTGACCACCGTGTTCAGCGCCTGGCGCTGGCAGCTGGTGGCCCGCGGGCTGCGGATCCGGCTGCCGCTCGGCGAGGCCGTGGCCGACTACTACCGGGCCCTGTTCCTGAACGCGGCCCTGCCCGGCGGTGTCCTCGGCGACGTGCACCGCGCGGTGCGCCACGGGCAGAGCGCCGGCGACATGGGCCGCGGGGTGCGGGCGGTCGTCCTCGAACGGGTCGCCGGGCAAGTCGCGTTGGCGGTCGTCGGCGGTGCCGTGCTGCTCACCCTGGACTCCCCGGTGCTGGCCGAGGCCCGCCACCTCGCCCCCGTCGCCGGACTCGCGGGCCTCGGCGCGCTCGCCGTCGTGGTGGCCCTGCGGATGAACCGGACCTCCTCCTCCCGCCGGGGCCGGGTCCTGCGCGCGACCCTCGGTGAGGCACGCGAGGCACTGCTGTCCCGCCGCAACTGGCCTGGCGTCGCGCTCTCCTCGGCCGTCGTCCTCACCGGCCACCTCGGGATGTTCGTGCTCGCCGCCCGCATCGCGGGCACCGACGCCTCCGTCGCCGTACTGCTGCCGCTGGCCGTGCTCGCCCTGCTCGCCATGGGACTGCCCCTGAACGTCGGCGGGTTCGGCCCCCGCGAGGGCGTCACCGCCTGGGCGTTCGCCGCCATGGGCCTCGGCGCCGGAGCAGGCCTCGCGACGGCGATCGTGTACGGCGTGCTCAGCTTCGTGGCGAGCCTGCCGGGCGCGGCCGTCCTGGTCGCCCGCTGGTACCAGGGTCTGCGGCGCCCGGCGGCGACCTACTCGGCGCCGGCGTCGGATTCGACGTCTGCTTCGGTCAGCATCGAGAAATACGTCCCGAAGGATGCCGCGAGGCTCTCCAGCAAGGCTTTCCCTTTTTCCGCCGAGCCCAGTGAAGGGCGCCCGATGACACCGGAATCGGTGTAACCGGACATGCCGAGGGTGAGGAGATGACGACGGTCGTCCGCGACGAAATCGGAGGTCTCGTAACCGGGGCGGAGACTTTCCGGGTGCGTGTGCAGAAGAATGGAGGTCTCGATTTCTCCCGCGTGCATGTCGGTGAGCAGCGAGGTGAGTACTCCCGCCTCCGCACGGGCGGTCTCCCAGTCCTCCGCGGCCGGGAAGAGCGCCATCCGCTCGCCGCGGGCGGAGGCCTCCTGCACGACGTTGCCCAGCACGTAGTTGCCCCCGTGCCCGTTGACCACGACCAGGGCCTCGACGCCCGAGCGGCGCAGCGAGGCCGCTATGTCCCGTACCACCGAGTGAAGGGTGACGGCGGAGATGCTGACGGTCCCCGGCCAGGCCGCGTGCTCGTGCGAGCAGGAGATCGTCACCGGGGGGAGGAGGTGCACCGGGTACGCCGCGGCGATCTGCCGCGCGACGGCACAGGCGACGAGGGTGTCGGTCGCCAGGGGAAGGTACGGACCGTGCTGTTCGAAGCTCCCGACCGGAAGGACGGCGACCTGTGTTGAGACGCCCGCCCCCCGCGTCCGTACGTCTTCCGTAGTGTCCGTCGGCAACAGACCGTACGCCGCCGACCGCATTCCCGAACCGCTCATCTTTTCACGGCCTTTCGTCTCTGCTTAGGAAACAGATCATGACAGATAACGTTGGCGTCCTCGGCAAGAAGGCATCACAGCGCACCGGCGTGGAACGCGTGGTGAATGCCCCGCTGCCCACCGTGTACGGGAAATTCCAGGCGGTCGGCTACCTCGATCACGACCGCGGTGACGAACAAGTCGCCCTGGTCCACGGTGACATCGGTTCGGACGACGTCCTCGTGCGACTGCATTCCGAGTGCCTGACCGGTGACGCGTTCGGCTCCCAGCACTGCGAGTGCGGTGACCAACTGGACGCCGCGCTGCGTGCCGTGGTCAAGGCGGGCAGCGGCATCGTCGTCTACCTGCGCGGCCACGAGGGCCGCGGCATAGGCCTGCTCGCCAAGCTGCGCGCGATGGCGCTCCAGGCGGAGGGCCTCGACACCGTCGAGGCGAACCTCGCGCTCGGCCTGCCGGTGGACTCCCGCGACTACGGCGTCGCCGCCGGCATCTTCCACGACCTCGGCGTGAACTCGGTCCGCCTGATGTCCAACAACCCGCGCAAGCGCGAGGCACTGCAACGGCACGGCATCACCGTCTCCGAGACGGTGCCGCTGCTCATCACCCCGTGCGAGAGCAACATCACCTATCTGCGCACCAAGCGGGAGCGGCTGGACCACGTCCTGCCCCATCTGGACGCGGTGGCCCACCTGTCCTGAGCGCGGGCGGATTCCGGGAGGGCGGATCCGGACAGGAAGAGGGAATGACCGACGACGTCCTCTTCCTCTCCGGTGAGCAGGTCACGCGCCTGCTCGACGTGGACACGGCCATCGCCTCGCAGCGCGCGGCCTTCACCGCGCTCGGCTCCGGGGCGGCCGACCTCCCGGCGAAGATCATGCATCCGAGCCGCTTCGACGACAGCGTGGTCTTCGCGTACGTCTCCCGGCTCTCCGCCGACTCCGGGGCCGTCGCGAAGTTCGGCAGCGTCAACCCGGGCAACGCGGCGGCCGGGCTGCCCACGATCCACGCCGTCGTCTCGGTGCTCGACCCGGTGACCGGCCGCCTGGCCGCCGTGATGGACGGCACCGCGGTCACCACCCTGCGCACGGCCGCCGCGAGCGCCGTCGCCGTCGACGCGCTCGCCACGCCCGACAGCACCGACCTGGCCGTCCTGGGCTCGGGCACCCAGGCCCTGGCCCATGTGCGGGCGATCTCCCGGGTACGGGACCTGAAGTCCGTACGGCTGTGGAGCCCGACCCCGTGCCACCGCGCCCGCGCCGCCGGGACACTGGCGGACCTCGGCCTCCCCGTCGAGGCGGTCGGCAGCGCCGAGGAGGCCGTGACCGGCGCCTCCCTGGTCGCGGCCTGCACCCTGAGCACGACCCCGGTGGTGCGCGGGGAGTGGCTCGCGCCCGGGTGCACGGTGGTGAGCGTGGGCTCCTTCGAACCCGGCCGCCGGGAGGTGGACACCGAGGTCCTGCGGCGGGCGGCGCTCTCCGGGGCGGTCGTCGTGGACGACCCGGCGACCGCGGCGGAGCACGCCGGGCCGGTCGTGGACGCGCTCGGGACGGGCCTGCTGACCGAGCTCGTCGGCCTGGGCGACGTCCTGACCGGACGAGCCGTGGCCCGCACCGACCCAGGCGACATCGTCTACTACAACAGCGTCGGCCTCGGCATCCAGGACGCCGCCGCGGCCTGGGCCGTGGTGCGGGCGGCGAAGGGGGAGCGCCGGTGAGCACACGCACGGCCGAGGTCGTCGTCATCGGCGGTGGCGTCATGGGCACGAGCATCGCCCGCCACCTGGCGCGCGCGGGCGTACGGGACGTGGTGCTCGTCGAGCGGGACGAACTCGCCTCCGGCTCCACCTCGAAGGCGGCGGGCGGGGTGCGGGCGCAGTTCTCCGACGAGCTCAACATCGCGCTCGGGGCGCGCGGTCTGGAGGCGTTCGGCCGCTTCGAGGAGGAGACAGGGCAGGACATCGGGCTGCACCGGGTCGGGTACCTGTTCCTGCTGTCGACGCCCGAGGAGGTCGCCTCCTTCGAGGAGAGCGTCCGGCTCCAGAACTCCCTCGGCGTCCCGAGCCGCCTGATCGACCCGGCCGAGGCACGCGCGCTCTCCCCGCTCATCACCACCGACGGCCTGCTCGCCGCCGCCTTCTCGCCCCAGGACGGACACTGCACCCCGGAATCCGTGGTCCACGGCTACGCGGCCGACGCCCGCCGCCACGGCGTGACGATCCTCCGGCACACCGAGGTCACCGGCATCGAAGTGCGCGGCGACGACATCACCGCCGTCGAGACGACCAGGGGCCGGATCGCCACCGGCACGGTGATCTGCGCGGCCGGCGCCTGGTCGCGGGCCGTCGGCGCGATGGCCGGCGTGGACCTGCCGGTCGAGCCGCTGCGCCGCCAGATCGCGGTCACCGAACCGGTCCCCGGCCTCCCGCCCGACCTCCCGATGACCATCGACTTCACCAGCAGCCTCTACTTCCACCGCGAGGGCCCCGGCCTCCTCCTCGGTATGTCCGACCCCGACGAGACACCTGGCTTCGACACCGCCACTCACGACCGCTGGATCCCCCGACTGGCCGAGGCCATGCGGCACCGCGCCCCCGCCCTCCTCGACCTGCGCCGCACCGGCGGCTGGGCCGGCCTGTACGAGATCACCCCGGACCACAACGCCCTGATCGGCGAGGCCACTTCGGTCTCCCGCTTCCTGTACGCGACCGGCTTCTCCGGCCACGGATTCCTCCAGGGACCGGCCGTCGGCGAGGTCGTCCGCGACCTGTACCTCGGCCGCGTACCCTTCGTGGACATCAGCCCGCTCAGCGCCGGCCGGTTCGCGGCCGACGCCCCGCGCCCGGAGGCCAACCGCGTATGACCGAGCTCCACCTGTGGCTGCGCCACGAGGTCCGTTCCACCGAGCGGCGCACGCCCCTCGTGCCGTCCGACGCCCGGCGGCTCGTCGACAGCGGCGTGACGCTGACCGTCGAGGAGTCCCCCCAGCGGATCTTCCCGGTCGAGCAGTACGAGGCGGTCGGCTGCCGTGTCGCACCCGCGGGTTCCTGGGCCTCCCGGGCGCCGCGGGACGCCGTGATCCTCGGCCTGAAGGAACTCCCCGACGAGCCGGCGGCCCTGACGCACCGCCACGTCTTCTTCGGGCACGCCTACAAGGAACAGCCGGGCGCCCTGGAACTGCTGCGCCGGTTCGCCGCCGGGGGAGGGGCCCTGCTGGACCTGGAGTACCTGGTCGACGACCAGGGACGCAGGCTCGCCGCCTTCGGGTACTGGGCCGGCTACCTGGGCGCCGCCCTGGCCGTGCTCCAGCACCGCGGCAGGCTGTCCGCGCCCCTCACGCCCACCTCGCGGGAGGAACTGGAGGAGGCGCTGCGGCCGGTCGCCGGGGACGAGGAGTTCACGGCGCTGGTGATCGGGGCGCTGGGCCGCAGCGGACGGGGCGCCCGCGTGGCGCTCCAGGCTGCGGGGATCGAGCCGACCCGCTGGGACCTCGACGAGACCCGGAACCTGGACCGCCCGGCCCTGCTCGCCCACGACGTCCTGGTGAACTGCGTCCTCGCCACCAGCCCGATCCCGCCCTTCGTCCGGGAGGCGGACCTGGACGACCCGGCCCGCCGACTGCGCACCCTCTCCGACGTCACCTGCGACGTCGGCTCGCCCCTGAACGTCGTGCCCGTCTACGACCGCGTCACCGAGTGGGCCGAGCCCGTCCGCCGCCTGCACAAGGAGCCACCGCTCGACCTGATCGCCATCGACAACCTGCCGTCCCTGCTCCCCGAGGAGTCGAGCGTCGGGTTCTCGGGCTCCCTGCTGCCCCTGCTGCTGGAGTTCGGGGACGGCGGCCCATGGGGACGCTGTCTGGACCGGTTCCACCAGGCGTGCCGTGAACTCGGCGTCGACGAAGGGGAGTTCCGCCGTGACTGACCTGGTACCCGCCACCGGCACCGTCCACTGGATCGGCGCCGGCCTGTCCACCGGCAGCGGGCTGGCCGAACTGTGCGACACCGCCGACCGCGTGATGCTGTGGCACCGCACCGAGGAGCGGGCGGAGGAGGCCCTCGAAGGACTGGGCCTCAACGGACGGGCCGCGCCGCGCGCCTACACCCTGTCCGCGCTCGCGGCCGAACTGGCGCCCGGGGACGTCGTCGTGTCGATGCTGCCCGCACCCGAGCACGCCGGGATCCTCGCCGCCTGCGTCCACGGGAACGCCCACTTCGCCTGCTCCAGCTATGTCTCCGACGCCGTCCTCGAACAGGTGCCGGCGGCGCACAAGGCAGGGCTCGTCGTCCTCACGGAGGCGGGCCTCGACCCGGGCATCGACCACCTCTTCGCACACAGCCTCGTCGCCAGGGCCCGCGAGGCGATCGGCGACACCACACCGGCGTCGTACGGGCTCACCTCCTACTGCGGTGGTGTGCCCGCCGTACCCAACGACTTCAGGTACCGCTTCAGCTGGGCCCCCGCCGGAGTCCTGAACGCCCTGCGCTCGCCCGCCCGTTACATCGACCACGGCACCCCGACCACCGCCGACCGCCCCTGGGAGGCGACCCGGCGCCATGTCGTGGACGGCGAGACCTTCGAGGTCTACCCCAACCGCGACAGCCTCCCGTTCGTCGAGCAGTACGGACTGCCGGCCGCCTGGACACCGCGGACCTTCGTGCGCGGGACCCTGCGTCTGGACGGCTGGCTGCGGGCCTGGGAGCCGGTCTTCGAGGAACTGAGGACCGGCGACGACACCAGGATCGCCGCCCTGGCCCAGGAGTTGGCGGCCAGGTACCCGACGACGGACGCCGACCGGGACCGGGTCGTCCTCGCCGTCTCCCTCGACGTGCGCGCCGAGGACGGCCGCACCTGGTCCGGCGGCTACCTCCTCGACCTGGTGGGCGACGAGGAGGACAGCGCCATGGCCCGCTGTGTCTCCCGCACCCTCGCCCTGGGCGTCGGCCACATCCTGGACGGCTCCCTGCCGGCAGGCCTGAGCCGGGCGGCGGAGACAGCCGCCCGGTCCGAGCGGTGGCTGGGCGAACTCGCCCGCGACGGCGTCCACTTCACCCTCAGGGTCGATCACTAGACGACCCGGGTCGGCCTAGTCCACGACCGCCTCGTGGACCAGCCGCTTGAGGTCGGGGAACAGCTTCAGCGACTTCGGTCGCACCTGGGTGAAGAACTGCACGGTCAGATCGCGGACCGGGTCGACCCAGAAGGTCGTGGAAGCCGCCCCGCTCCAGCCGTAGGTACCGAGGGTCGAGGGTGCCGGGGTGCGGGCGGGGTCGATCACGACGGAGACGCCGAGACCGAAGCCGAGGCCGTCGTTGCCGGACTCGTCGTGGGCCGGTTTGCTGCCGAACGCGCGCAGGTCGGCGCCGCCCGGCAGGTGGTTGGAGGTCATCAGGTCCACGGTCTCGGCGGACAGCAGGCGGGTCCCGTCCAGTTCGCCCCGCCGGCGCAGCATTTCCGCGAAGCGGTGCACGTCGTACGCCGACGCCGCCAGGCCGCCGCTGCCGGACAGCAGACGGGGGCGGCCCCGCAGCGGCAGTCCGGGGACCGGCTCGATGGTGCCGTCGTCCTTCTCTCCGTACAACTCCGCGAGCCTGTCCGCCTGTTGGTCCGTCACCCAGAAACCGGCGTCGGTCATCCCGAGGGGGCCGAGGACACGCTCGGCGAAGAAGGCGTCCAGACTCTGGCCGGACGCGATCTCGATGACCCGGCCCAGGACGTTGGAGGCGACCGAGTAGTTCCACTGGGTGCCCGGCTCGAACTGGAGCGGCAGGCTCGCGTACACGTCGACCGTCCTGGCGAGGTCCGAGCCGGGCAGGACGGAGGACTCCAGGCCGGCCTCGCGGTAGAGGGCGTCGACCGGGTGGGAGTGGTAGAAGGCGAAGGTCAGGCCCGCCGTGTGGGTCATCAGATGCCGGACCCGTATCGGACCGTCCGCGGGGCGGGTGGTGACGCCGTCGCCGGAGCCGTCCACGTAGACCCGGGGGTGGGCGAACGCCGGCAGGTACTCGGCGACCGGGTCGTCCAGCGACAGCCGGCCCTCCTCCACCAGGATCAGGGCGGCCACGGCGGTGACCGGCTTGGTCATCGAGTAGATCCGCCACAGGGTGTCGGCCTCGACCGGCAGACCGGCCGCGAGGTCACGCCGGCCGTGCGCGGTGAGGTGGGCGACGCGTCCGCCGCGGGCGACGGACACCAGGAAACCGGGCAGCCGGCCCTCGTCGACGTAGTGGGCGAAGTGCCGGTCGAGGCGGTCGAGCGCCTTCGCGTCCAGTCCCACCTCACCGGGATCGACCTCTTGCCGAAGCTGTGCCATCGCTCTCCTCCGTCGCGTCCGTCGAGGTGTGGACCGACCTACCCGGCCCGGCCCGCCTCAGACATCATCGTCGCTCAGAAAACCGCGACGAGCTGCGGGTCTGCCGGGATCGGGCGGTCGCGGGAATGCCGGGCGCGGCCGGGCCGGTTGATCGTGTCATGACTCAGGACGCGACCCAGGACGCACTGCTCCGGCTGCTCTCCGAGAGCCACGGCGGGGTGCTGGTCACCCTCAAGCGCGACGGCCGGCCCCAGCTCTCGAACGTCACCCACGCCTACTACCCCGACGAGCGGACCATCCGGGTCTCCCTCACGGACGACCGGGCCAAGACCCGCAATCTGCGCCGGGATCCCCGTGCCTCGTACCACGTGACGACGGCGGACCGGTGGGCGTACACGGTCGCCGAGGGCACGGCCGACCTCACGCCCGTGGCGCAGGACCCGCACGACGACACGGTCGAGGAACTCGTCCGCCTGTACCGGGACGTCCAGGGCGAACACCCCGACTGGGACGACTACCGGGCGGCGATGGTCCGGGACCGGCGGCTGGTGCTGCGGCTGCGGGTGGAGCGGGCGTACGGGATCCCCACGGGGACGCTGCGCGGCTGACTGACTGGCCGGCCGCCCGGACCGACCTGGCGCGAGCGCACCGCCCGCACGGGATCGCACGCGACCTGCACGACGGCGCCCAACAACGCCTGGTCGCCCTGAGCAGTACCGGCGGGCGCCGCTCCCCGGGGACCGACCCTCCGGGTGGCACCCCCCCCGACCACGGTCCACGGCGCCGACCGCCACAACCACGCGCCACCGCACGCCGGACGCGGGCACCGGCACATCCGCCGGCCCCGGGGTCGAGGCGCCCCAGCAAGGCGCGCCTGGCCTCCCGCGGTTGTCCGTCTGCCTCGGGCGCTGTGGTCTGCCGGCCTTACGGTCGGAGATGCGCGAGTTCGGCGGGCGGGTGCTGGTCCGTGCGCGTCTGCTCCTCGGCGGCTGTGGTCTGCCGGTATCGCGGACCCGGGGCGTACGAGTACCGCCGGCGCGGGGAACCCGCCCACCCCGACCGCGCCGTCCCGCACCCGTCTATCCTGCCGCGCCGGCGTCCCGCACCCGTCCACCTCGCCGCGCCGGCGCCCGGCACCCCCCGCCGCACCGGCGCCCGGCGCCCGCTCGTCTCCGACCGCACCGGCCACCATGGGCCGTCGGTCCTACGACCCGGGGCGCAGGGCGGATGGCCGATGTGTCGGGGAACGGCGGTCGCCTAGGCTGACCGGCACATCCAGGAAAGAGGACACCATGACCGTCAACGGCCGCAGCCACCTTCGCATCGCCCGTCCCTCCCGGGACCTGGCCGCCGCCGAGCGGTTCTGGGTCGAGGGGCTCGGGCTGGGTGTCGTGTGGCGTGCCGAGGGCGGTCCAGAGCCCGGCGAGCACGACCTCCTGATGCTCGGCCTGCCGGACGCCGGCTGGCACCTGGAGCTCGTCCACGAGCAGGGCCGCCCCGTCGAACCCCGGCCCACCGAGGAGGACCTGTTGGTGATCTACCTCGACGGTCCGGTGCCGCAGGACCTCGTCGCCCGCCTGGAGGCCCACGGCGGCAAGCAGGTGCGGTCGCCGAACCCGTACTGGAACGAGTGGGGTGTCACGGTCGAGGACCCCGACGGGTACCGGCTGGTGCTGTGCACGCGGAGCTGGTCGAACGGGTAGCCGCTCCGAACGGAACGGGCCCGTTCAGGCCGTCACCGTCTCAGGGCGGGACGCCTCCCGTGGCGCACGTGAGCCGAGATCCTGCGTGGGGACCCGGTGGGTCTCGCGGGCCGTCACGGCGGCGATCAGCGGCGGGACGCACAGGGCCGCGGTGAACAGGGCCACCGAGAACCAGTCGCTGCCGTCCGGGCCCGCGATCCGCGCCGCGAAGGTGACCGCGAAACCGGCCACCGCGAACCCGATCTGCGTGCCGATCGCCATGCCCGACAACCGGACCCGGGTGGAGAACATCTCGCCGTAGAAGGACGGCCAGACCCCGTTCGCGGCGCTGTAGACGACACCGAAGGCGACGATGCCGAGCAGCAGCGTCAGCGGGTAGTTGCCCGTGGAGATGGCCCAGAGGTAGAGGAACATCGTCACCGCGCTGCCCGCCGCGCCTATCAGGAAGACCGGGCGCCGGCCGATGCGGTCCGACAGCGTGGCCCACAGGGGGATCGCGGCGAGCGCGACGAGGTTGGCCAGCGCGCCCACCCACAGCATCGAGGAACGGCTCGTCCCGACCGCGTCGCTCGTCGCGTACGCCAGCGCCCACACCGTGAAGATCGTGGAGACCGAGGCGATCAGCGCGCCCCCGATCACCCGCAGCACGTCCGCCCAGTGCTCCCGCAGCAGGACCGCCAGCGGCAGCTTCGGGACGCCCTCGGAGGCGGCCTGCTGCTCGAACGCCGGTGTCTCGTCCAGCTTTCGGCGGATGACGAAGCCGACCACGGCGACCGCCACGCTCAGCCAGAACGGCACGCGCCAGCCCCAGGACAGCAGTTGGTCCTCGGGCAGCGCGGCGACCGGCAGGAAGACCAGGGTGGCGAGCAGTTGCCCGCCCTGGGTGCCGCTGAGCGTGAAGCTCGTGAAGAAACCCCGCCGGTGCGCGGGCGCGTGTTCCAGACTCATGGAGTTGGCGCTGGCCTGCTCGCCGGCCGCCGAGATGCCTTGCAGCACCCGGCACAGCACCAGCAGGACCGGGGCGAGGGTGCCGACCTGGTGGCGGGTGGGCAGACAGCCGATGAGGAAGGTCGACAGGCCCATCAGGATCAGCGTGAAGACCATGATCTTCTTACGGCCGACCCGGTCGCCGAAATGGCCGAGGAAGAGCGCGCCGACCGGCCGGGCCGCGTAGGCGACACCGAACGTGGCCAGCGACAGCAGGGTCGCGGTGGCCGGGTCGGACTCGTCGAAGAACACCTTCGGGAAGATCAGGGCTGCGGCGCTGCCGTAGATGAAGAAGTCGTAGTACTCCAGGGCACTGCCGATCCAGGCGGCGGTGGCGGCCTTTTTCGGTTGCCCGACGGCTTCGGCGGGGACGGACACGGGGTGCTCCTTCGGGGGGACTCCGGGAGCTATCCAGCTAATTAACCCACTGGATAGTTAGTAGCGGTTGCCGAGGATGGTGCGCCCGCGCATACCGGGTGTCAAGGGGGTGGGGAGCGCCGGCTCAGTCGGCTGCGCGGTCCGCCGTCAGATAGGCGATCACCATGTCGCCCAGCATGGCCCGGTAGTGCTCGCGCTGTTCCGGGGCGACGAGGTCGCGGCCGAAGAGCGCGCCGAAGGTGTGCCGGTTGGCCACCCGGAAGAAGCAGAACGAGCTGATCATCGCGTGCAGGTCGACGGCGTCCACGTCGGCCGTGAACAGGCCGGACTCCTGCCCCGAGGCCAGGATGCGGCGGATCACGTCGAGCGCGGGGGAGCCGATCCTGCCGAGCTTCTCGGAGGCGGCGATGTGCTCGGCCCCGTGGATGTTCTCGATGCTGACCAGGCGGATGAAGTCGGGGTGCTGCTCGTGGTGGTCGAAGGTCAGCTCCGCCAGGCGCCGGATCGCCGCGACCGGGTCCAGGTGCTCGACGTCCAGCGTCTGCTCCGCCTCACGGATCACGGTGTACGCCCGCTCCAGCACGGCGGTGAACAACTGCTCCTTGCCGCCGAAGTAGTAGTAGATCATCCGCTTGGTGGTGCGGGTGCGGGCGGCGATCTCGTCCACGCGGGCGCCGTCGTAGCCGGCCCGCGCGAACTCCTGGGTGGCCACGTCGAGGATCTCGGCCTGGGTGCGGGCGGCGTCGCGGATCCGCCCGCCTGGTCGTGCCGGTTCGTCGACGCTGGTCATCGGGTTCCTTCGGGAGAGCGGCCGGTGCCGCAGATTCTAGAAGGCGCGGTCCGGGCCTTCCCCGGCGGCTGTCCGGCTGATATAGCTAACGTACTGGTTCGTACATTACCGCTCGTTCGGGAGGGTCGCGTGGCCAAGGACTCGTTTCTCGTCGGACTGATCGGCGCCGGGATCGGCCCCTCGCTGAGCCCGGCGTTGCACGAGCGGGAGGCGGACCGGCAGGGCCTGCGCTGTGTCTACCGGCTGATCGACATCGACGTGCTCGGGGTGCGCCCCGAGGCGGTCGGCGATCTGCTGCGGGCCGCCCGTGACCTGGGCTTCGACGGGCTGAACATCACCCATCCCTGCAAGCAGCTGGTCATCGGGCACCTGGACGCGCTCAGCCCGCAGGCCGAGGCGCTGGGCGCGGTCAACACCGTGGTCCTCGAGAACGGCCGGGCGACCGGGCACAACACGGACGTCACCGGCTTCGCCGCGTCCTTCGCGCGCGGACTGCCCGACGTGCCCCTGGAGCGGGTCGTGCAACTGGGCGCGGGCGGTGCCGGTGCGGCCGTGGCGCACGCCATGCTCACCCTGGGCGCCGGACGGGTCACCGTCGTCGACGCGCTCGCCGACCGGGCCGCCGACCTCGCCGCCTTGCTGAACCGGCACTTCGGCGAGGGGCGCGCGGCCGCGGCCGGCCCGGAGCGGCTGGCCCCGCTGCTCGCCGACGCCGACGGTCTCGTGCACGCCACTCCCACCGGCATGGCCGCCCACCCCGGCCTGCCCCTCCCGGCCGGCCTGCTCCACCCCGGGCTGTGGGTCGCCGAGGTGGTCTACCGCCCCCTGGAGACGGAACTGCTGCGCACCGCCCGCGCGCTCGGCTGCGCCACGCTCGACGGCGGCGGGATGGCCGTCTTCCAGGCCGCGGACGCGTTCCGGCTGTTCACGGGGCGGGAGCCGGACGCGGCCCGGATGCTCGCGGACATCACGGAACTGACGGGCGCGGTCGGCGCCCCCAAGTAACCCCGGATCACTGGCGGTTGATGGTCCGGGTCACACCGGCGAAGACCGTCGTCGCCAGGATCCAGCCCGCGATGACCAGGGCGTACGACAGCGACTGGTACCAGCCCCGCGGGGCGAAGGCGCCCTCCTGGCCGAAGGAGATCACCGGCAGCAGCAGGTCGAGGGTGTAGAAGACCGGGTCGAAGTGCGGAGCCTCGTCCGCCTTCAGCGGCGGCGGATGGTGCAGGCCGAACGCGATCGAGCCGACGGCCAGCAGGGAGACCAGCCACACGCCCGCGCGCAGCGGGTGGAAGCCGTAGCCGACGGCGGCGTCCTGGACATGGCCCCACAGCCGTCCGTACCAGGGGAGCGTCGCACGGCGGCGGCGCTGCTTGGCGAGCTGGACCAGCCGGGCGGCGTGGTCGTCGCCGATACGGCGGTAGGCGGCCGTCAACTGCTCGTAGGCGTGCGGGACATAGCCCTCCCGGTCGCGCTCCAGCATGGGCAGCCGGCGCTCGGCGGGCTCCTGGGGAGTGAGCGAGGTGTAGACGAGCTTGTTGAACTGCACCTCCTCCGGCACCACTTCGGGCTCCAGGAACAGGTCGTCGATCTGGGCGCGGCGCAGGCTGAGGGTGCCCTGAACGGGTGGCCCCTTGCGCAGCCACAGCTCCCCGATGGTGGAGCTGTTCGCCCGCAGCGCCGCGTCGCCCGGGTTCGACAGATGGGCGTACGAGAAGTCGAGCCGGCCCGCGATCCGGGCGCCCCGCAGGCCGATCCACCCGAAGGTGTGCGACCGGCGCAGATGGACGTCGCCCTCCACGACGAGGGTCTGCGCGTCGAGGACGATGTCGCCGGGGTGGCTGAGCCGGGCGTCGTTGAGGTTGACGGACCCGGCGACGGTGGCGCCGTTGAGACGGACCTCGCCGTGAGCGCGCAGGCCCGGCGCCCACAGGTCGTCGCCGATGCTCATGTGGTTGAGCTGGAGAGCGGGCTCCCCGGCGTCGACCGCGGTGATCTCGGCGCGGTCCATGAACAGCGCCCCGGCGATCTGCGCCCCGCCGAGCCGCACCGGGCCGTTCACCCGGCAGTCCGTCAGCCGGAGCACCGCCTCCACGTGCAGGGTGGCGGCGGTCAGTCCCGGCAGCACGGAATCGCTGAGGTTCAACTGGCGCAGCCGGCAGCCGTACAGCAGCGGTGTGTCCTCGAAGAAGCAGTGGCTGAGACGCACGGCGTGGTCGACGGTGCCGTACTGGAGGCCCAGCACACCGGTGATCCGGGCGCCCGCGAGCTTGAGCGCGGGTATCTCCCCGTCCTCCTGCGGCCCGTTGAGCATCAGGGCCCGCAACACGGAGGCCCGCACGGTGCGTTCGGCGCCCCACTCGGCGCCGCCCGACACGTCCTCGTCCTCCGCCGCCCGGAAGTCCACGGCCTCCCCCTTCGGGAAGGCACGCCACACCCGCAGTTCGGCCGGGGTCAGGTTGTCGATCTCCATCAGCGGTGACTCTCCAACGCACACGCCACGGTGTCAACAGGCCCCCGAACGGCGACGGCCCGGGAGCCTGTGCTCCCGGGCCGTGGCACAACCGCCGTGCTACACCCTGGTGTTCCACTCCGCGATCACCGGTCGGTCGTGTTCCGTCGACAGCCGGCTCACCGTGCCGGTCGCGAGCTGGAACAGCCGGCCGTCCGCCGGGGCGAGGCCCAGCCGACGGGCCGTCAGGACCCGCAGGAAGTGGGCGTGGGCCACCAGGACCACATCGCCGTCGGGGAGGGCGGTGTCGACGCGGGCGAGGACCCGGTCGGCCCGGCGGCCGATCTCCTCGGGTGACTCGCCGGGGTGTCCCTCCGCGCCGGGCGGGACCCCGTCGGTCCACAGGTCCCAGTCGGGGCGGGTGCGGTGGATGTCGACGGTGGTGACGCCCTCGTAGGCTCCGTAGTCCCACTCGTGGAGGTCGGGGTCGGTCGAGGCCCCGGTGATGCCCGCCAGTTCGGCGGTGCGTATCGCGCGGCCCAGTTCACTGGTGAGCGCGAGCGAGAAGGTCCGGTCCGAGAGGAGCGGAGCGAGGGACTTGGCCTGTTCCTCGCCGTGCTGGGTGAGGGGCAGGTCGGTCCAGCTGGTGTGCCGGCCCGACACGCTCCACTCCGTCTCGCCGTGGCGGACCAGCAGAAGATCCCCCACGGCGCGCCTACTTCTTCGACTCGACGGCGTGCCCGCCGAACTGGTTGCGCAGCGCCGCGACCATCTTCATCTGCGGGGAGTCGTCCTGCCGGGACGCGAACCGCGCGAACAGCGAGGCGGTGATCGTGGGCAGCGGCACCGCGTTGTCCACGGCCGCCTCCACCGTCCAGCGGCCCTCGCCGGAGTCCTCCGCGTAGCCCCTGAGCTTGTCCAGGTGCTCGTCCTCGTCGAGGGCGTTGACCGCGAGGTCCAGCAGCCAGGACCGGATGACGGTCCCCTCCTGCCAGGAGCGGAACACCTCCCGCACGCTGTCCACCGACTCGACCTTCTCAAGCAGCTCCCAGCCCTCGGCGTACGCCTGCATCATGGCGTACTCGATGCCGTTGTGGACCATCTTGGAGAAGTGCCCGGCGCCCACCTTGCCCGCGTGGACGTAGCCGTACGGCCCCTCGGGCTTGAGCGCGTCGAAGATCGGCTGGAGCCGGTCCACGTGCTCCTTGTCGCCGCCGACCATGAGGGCGTAGCCGTTCTTCAGGCCCCACACACCGCCGGAGACACCGGCGTCGACGAAGCCGATGCCCTTGGCGCCGAGCTCCTCGGCGTGCTTCTCGTCGTCCGTCCAGCGGGAGTTGCCGCCGTCGACCACGGTGTCACCGGGGGACAGGAGCTCGCCGAGCTCGTCCACGACGGACTGGGTGGCGGCGCCGGCCGGCACCATCACCCACACGGTGCGCGGCGCTTCGAGCTTGTCGACCAGTTCGGCGAGGCTCGCCACGTCGGAGACCTCGGGGTTGCGGTCGTAGCCGATGACGGTGTGGCCGGCGCGGCGGATGCGCTCGCGCATGTTGCCGCCCATCTTGCCCAGGCCGATGAGTCCCAACTGCATATCAGTGCACTTCCTTCAGTTCACGGTAGGCGGCCACGAGGGCGGTGGTGGAGGAGTCGAGACCGGGGACGTCGGCGCCCTCGGTCAGGGCGGGCTCGACGCGCTTGGCGAGGACCTTGCCGAGTTCGACGCCCCACTGGTCGAAGGAGTCGATGTTCCAGACCGCGCCCTGGACGAACACCTTGTGCTCGTAGAGGGCGATGAGCTGACCGAGGACCGAGGGGGTCAGCGCGCGCGCCAGGATGGTGGTGGTGGGGTGGTTGCCCTGGAAGGTGCGGTGCGCCACCTGCTCCTCGGCCACGCCCTCCGCGCGCACCTCCTCGGCGGTCTTGCCGAAGGCGAGCGCCTGCCCCTGGGCGAACAGGTTGGCCATCAACAGGTCGTGCTGCGCCTTCAGTTCGTCGCTGAGCTCGTCCACCGGACGGGCGAAGCCGATGAGGTCGGCCGGGATGAGCTTGGTGCCCTGGTGGATCAACTGGTAGTAGGCGTGCTGCCCGTTGGTGCCGGGCGTGCCCCACACCACAGGCCCGGTCTGCCACTCCACCGGACGCCCGTCGCGCTGCACCGACTTGCCGTTGGACTCCATGTCCAGCTGCTGGAGGTAGGCGGTGAACTTCGACAGGTAGTGGGAGTACGGCAGGACCGCGTGCGACTGGGCGTCGTGGAAGTTGCCGTACCAGATGCCCAACAGGCCCAGGATGAGCGGGGCGTTGGCCTCGGCGGGGGCGTTCTGGAAGTGCTCGTCGACGATCCGGAAGCCGTCGAGCATCTCCCGGAACCGGTCCGGGCCGATGGCGATCATCAGGGAGAGGCCGATGGCCGAGTCGTAGGAGTAGCGGCCGCCGACCCAGTCCCAGAACTCGAACATGTTGTCCGGGTCGATGCCGAAGTCCGTGACCTTCTCGGCGTTCGTCGACAGGGCGACGAAGTGCTTGGCGACGGCCTTGTCGTCGTGGAGTCCGGCCGGACCGTCGAGCAGCCAGGTGCGGGCCGAGGTGGCGTTCGTGATCGTCTCGATCGTGGTGAACGTCTTGGACGCGACGATGAAGAGGGTCTCCGCCGGGTCCAGGTCGCGGACCGCCTCGTGCAGGTCGGCGCCGTCCACGTTGGACACGAAACGGAAGGTCAACTCCCGTGCCGTGTAGGCCCGCAGGGCCTCGTACGCCATCGCGGGACCGAGGTCGGAGCCGCCGATGCCGATGTTGACGACGTTCCTGATGCGCTTGCCGGTGTGGCCGGTCCACTCGCCGGAGCGGACCCGGCTGGCGAAGTCGCTCATCTTGTCGAGCACGGCGTGCACGCGGGGCACCACGTTCTCGCCGTCGACCTCGACCACCGCGTCGCGCGGGGCGCGCAGGGCGGTGTGCAGCACGGCCCGGTCCTCGGTGAGGTTGATGCGCTCGCCGCGGAACATGGCGTCGCGGAGCCCGAACACGTCGGTGGCGGCGGCCAGTTCCTGGAGCAGGGCCAGGGTCTCGTCGGTGATCAGGTGCTTGGAGTAGTCGATGCGCAGATCGCCCACGCGCACGACGTACCGCTCCGCGCGCCCGGGGTCGTCGGCGAACAGCTCACGCAGATGCGCGCGCTGCTCGGCACGGTGGTCCTCCAGGGCCGTCCACTCGGGGCGACGCGTGAGCAGAGGGGAGTCAGACATGAGCAGGCGTCTCCTTGGTGCCCTCGCCCCGCAGGGCGACGGCGTACATCTCGTCGGCGTCGAGGCGGCGGAGCTCCTCGGCGATGAGTTCGGAGGTGGAGCGGACCTTCAGGGCGAGGGTGCGGGAGGGCTGGCCCGGCAGGGACAGCGTGGCCAGCGGGCCCTCGGGGCGGTCGATGACGATCTCGCCGTTCGCGGTGCCGAGGCGGACGGCCGTGACGACCGGCCCCGCGGTGACCACGCGGTCGATCTTCACCTTCAGCCGCGCCTCCAGCCAGCGGGCGAGCAGTTCGGCGGCCGGGTTGTCGGCCTCGGCCTCCACGGCCCCTGAGATGATCTCCGCGCGGGCCTGGTCCAGGGCGGCGGCCAGCATCGAGCGCCACGGGGTGAGTCGGGTCCACGCGAGGTCGGTGTCGCCCGGCGCGTAGGTGCGGACCCGGGCGGCCAGGACGTCGAGGGGGTTCTCCACCGCGTACAGGTCGGTGATCCGGCGCTGGGCCAGCGCGCCCAGCGGGTCCTTCGCGGGGTTCTCCGGCGCTTCCACCGGCCACCACACGACGACCGGGGCGTCGGGCAGCAGCAGCGGCAGCACGACGGAGTCGGCGTGGTCGGACACCTCGCCGTAGGTCCGCAGGATGACCGTCTCGCCGGTGCCGGCGTCGGCGCCCACCCGGACCTCGGCGTCGAGGTGCGAGTTGGTGCGGTCGCGCGGGGTGCGGGCGTGCCGCTTGATGACGACCAGGGTGCGCGAGGGGTGCTCGTGCGAGGCCTCCTCGGCCGCCTTGATCGCGTCGTAGGCGTTCTCCTCGTCCGTGACGATCACCATCGTCAGGACCATGCCCACCGCGGGGGTTCCGATGGCGCGGCGACCCTGCACCAGCGCCTTGTTGATCTTGCTTGCCGTGGTGTCGGTCAGGTCGATCTTCATGGCCTGCGCCAGCTCCGTCCGTCTCGTGCGAGCATCTCGTCGGCTTCCTCGGGTCCCCAGGTACCCGACGCGTACTGCGCCGGACGGCCGTGGCTCGCCCAGTGCTCCTCGATCGGGTCGAGGATCTTCCAGGACTCTTCCACTTCCTGGTGACGCGGGAACAGGTTGGCGTCCCCGAGGAGGACGTCCAGGATGAGCCGCTCGTACGCCTCCGGGCTGGACTCGGTGAACGACTCGCCGTAGGCGAAGTCCATCGTCACGTCCCGGATCTCCATCGAGGTGCCCGGCACCTTGGAGCCGAACCGGACCGTCATGCCCTCGTCCGGCTGGACGCGGATGACGATCGCGTTCTTGCCGAGCTCCTCGGTCGCGTTGTGGTCGAAGGGGGAGTGCGGGGCGGTCTGGAAGACGACCGCGATCTCGGTGACACGACGGCCGAGGCGCTTGCCGGTCCTCAGGTAGAACGGCACGCCGGCCCAGCGACGGTTGTCGACGTTCAGCTTGATGGCCGCGAACGTGTCCGTCGTGGAGGCGGGGTCGATGCCCTCCTCCTCCAGATAGCCGAGCACCTTCTCGCCGCCCTGCCAGGCGCCCGCGTACTGCCCGCGCACGGCGTGCTTGCCGATGTCCTCCGGCAGCTTCACGGCCCTGAGGACCTTCAGCTTCTCGGTGAGCAGCGACTCGGCGTCGAAGGCGGCCGGCTCCTCCATGGCGGTGAGCGCCATCAGCTGGAGCAGGTGGTTCTGGATGACGTCACGGGCGGCGCCGATGCCGTCGTAGTAGCCGGCCCGGCCGCCGATGCCGATGTCCTCGGCCATCGTGATCTGCACGTGGTCGACGAACGACCGGTTCCAGATCGGCTCGTACATCTGGTTGGCGAAGCGCAGCGCCAGGATGTTCTGGACGGTCTCCTTGCCCAGGTAGTGGTCGATCCGGAAGACCTGGTCCGGCTCGAACACGTCGTGCACGAGGGCGTTGAGCTCGCGGGCGCTCTTCAGGTCACGGCCGAACGGCTTCTCGATGACCGCCCGCCGCCAGGACCCCTCGGGGGCGTTCGCGAGGCCGTGCTTCTTGAGCTGCTGGACGACCTTCGGGAAGAACTTCGGCGGCACGGAGAGGTAGAAGGCGTAGTTGCCGCTGGTGCCGCGCGCCTTGTCCAGGTCCTCGACGGTCTGCTTCAGCTGCTTGAACGCCGTGTCGTCGTCGAAGTCGCCCGGGATGAACCGCATCCCCTCGGCGAGCTGCTGCCAGACCTCCTCACGGAACTCGGTGCGCGCGTGCTCGCGCACGGAGTCGTGCACGATCTGCGCGAAGTCCTCGTCCTCCCAGTCCCGGCGGGCGAACCCGACGAGCGAGAAGCCCGGCGGGAGCATGCCGCGGTTGGCGAGGTCGTAGACGGCCGGCATCAGCTTCTTGCGGGACAGGTCGCCGGTGACACCGAAGATGACGAGCCCGGACGGTCCGGCGATCCGGGGCAGACGCCGGTCGCGCTCGTCGCGCAGGGGGTTCTCCCAGTCGGCGGTGATGGTCATTCCGCGTCAACTCCCTTGCTGTTCAGCGACTTCGTGACGGCGTCCAGCAGCTCCTGCCAGGCCGCCTCGAACTTGGCGACGCCCTCGTCCTCCAACTGGCGCACGACCTCGTCGTAAGAGATCCCCAGCGCCTGAACGGCGGCCAGGTCGGCGCGGGCCTGCGCGTAGCCGCCGGTCACCGTGTCTCCGGTGATGTCGCCGTGGTCGGCGGTGGCGTTCAGGGTGGCCTCGGGCATGGTGTTGACCGTGCCGGGCGCGACCAGGTCGTCGACGTAGAGGGTGTCCTTGTAGGACGGGTCCTTCACACCGGTCGAGGCCCACAGCGGGCGCTGCCTGTTGGCGCGGGCGCCGCCGAGGGAGTTCCAGCGAGCCGAGGAGAAGACCTCCTCGTACGCCTCGTAGGCGAGCCGCGCGTTGGCGAGCGCCGCCCGGCCCTTGAGCGCCAGGGCCCGGTCCGTGCCGAGGACCGTGAGCCGCTTGTCGATCTCGGAGTCGACCCGGGAGACGAAGAAGGAGGCGACGGACTGGATCGTGGAGAGGTCGAGGCCCTTCTCGGCTGCCTTCTCCAGACCGGCGAGGTAGGCGTCCATGACCTCGCGGTAGCGCTCCAGGGAGAAGATCAGCGTGACGTTGACGCTGATCCCGAGGCCGATGACCTCGGTGATCGCGGGGATGCCGGCCTTCGTCGCCGGGATCTTGATCATGACGTTCGGGCGGTCCACCAGCCAGGCGAGCTGCTTGGCCTCCGCGATCGTCGCCCGGGTGTCGTGGGCCAGGCGCGGGTCGACCTCGATGGAGACCCGGCCGTCCCGGCCGCCGGTGGCGTCGTACACCGGACGCAGCACGTCCGCGGCGGCGCGGACATCCGCCGTCGTCATCATCCGTACGGCCTCGTCGACCGTCACACCGCGCGTGGCGAGGTCGGTCAGTTGCTCCTCGTAGCCCGCTCCGGAGCCGATGGCGGCCTGGAAGATGGACGGGTTGGTGGTGACGCCGACGACGTGCTTGGTGGCGACGAGTTCGGCCAGGTTCCCCGACTCGATCCGCTTGCGTGACAGGTCGTCCAGCCAGATGGAGACGCCCTCGTCGGCCAGGCGCTTGAGTGCTCCCGCGGTCGCGGTCGCTTCGGTCACAGTGATCATCTTCTTTCTGGCGGTCGGATCAACCACGCGCGGCGGCCAGGGATTCCCTGACTGCGGCGACGACGTTCTCGGGGGTGAAGCCGTACTCGGTGAACAGGGTCTTCGCGTCGGCGGAGGCGCCGAAGTGTTCGAGGGAGACGATGCGTCCTGCGTCACCTGTGAAGCGGTACCACGTGAGACCGATACCGGCCTCGATTGCGACGCGGGCTCGCACGGACGGCGGAAGGACGCTGTCCCGGTACTCCCGCGGCTGCTCCTCGAACCACTCCACGGACGGCATCGACACCACCCGGGTGCCGATCCCCTCCGCCTCCAGCTGCTCCCGCGCGGCGACGGCGAGCTGGACCTCGGAGCCGGTGGCGATGAGGACGACGTCGGGGGTCTCCTTGGAGGAGTCCCGGAGCACGTACCCGCCCTTGGCCGCGTCCGGGTTCGGGGCGTACGTCGGTACACCCTGGCGGGTGAGCGCGAGGCCGTGCGGGGCCGGGTTCGTGGCGTGCCGCTTGAGGATCTCGGCCCAGGCGATCGCGGTCTCGTTGGCGTCGGCCGGGCGCACGACGTTCAGGCCCGGGATGGCGCGCAGCGAGGCCAGGTGCTCGACCGGCTGGTGGGTCGGGCCGTCCTCGCCGAGGCCGATGGAGTCGTGCGTCCAGACGTAGGTGACCGGGAGCTGCATCAGCGCGGACAGGCGCACGGCGTTGCGCATGTAGTCGGAGAACACCAGGAAGGTGCCGCCGTAGATCCGCGTGTTGCCGTGCAGCGCGATGCCGTTCATCTCGGCGGCCATCGAGTGCTCGCGGATCCCGAAGTGGACGGTTCGGCCGTACGGGTCTGCCTCCGGCAGCGCGTTGCCCTTCGGCAGGAAGGAGCTGGTCTTGTCGATGGTGGTGTTGTTCGAGCCGGCGAGGTCGGCGGAACCGCCCCACAGCTCGGGAAGCACCGGGCCCAGCGCCTGGAGCACCTTGCCGGAGGCGGCGCGGGTGGCCACGGACGTGCCCTCCTCGAAGACCGGGATCGCGTCCTCCCAGCCCTCGGGGAGCTGACCGGCGACGACCCGGTCGAAGAGCTCGGCCCGCTCGGGCTGCTCACCGCGCCACGCGGAGATCTGCTTGTCCCAGGCGGCGTGCGCCTCGGCGCCCCGGTCCAGGGCCAGGCGGGTGTGGGCGAGTACCTCGTCGTCGACCTGGAAACTGCGCTCCGGGTCGAAACCGAGGACGCGCTTGGTGGCGGCGACCTCGTCGGCGCCGAGCGCGGAACCGTGCGCGGCCTCCGTGTTCTGCGCGTTCGGGGCCGGCCAGGCGATGATCGTGCGCATCGCGATGATCGAGGGCCGGTCGGTCTGCGCCTGCGCCGCCTTCAGGGCCGCGTACAGGGCGTGGACGTCGATGTCGCCGTCGGCGCCGGGCTCGATGCGCTGGGTGTGCCAGCCGTAGGCCTCGTAGCGCTTCAGCACGTCCTCGGAGAACGCGGTGGCGGTGTCGCCCTCGATGGAGATGTGGTTGTCGTCGTAGACGAAGACCAGGTTGCCGAGCTTCTGGTGGCCGGCGAGGGAGGAGGCCTCGGCGGAGATGCCCTCCTCCAGGTCGCCGTCGGAGACGATCGCCCAGACGGTGTGGTCGAAGGGGGACTCGCCCTCGGGGGCCTCGGGGTCGAAGAGCCCGCGCTCGTACCGGGCGGCCATCGCCATGCCGACGGCGTTGGCGACACCCTGGCCGAGCGGCCCGGTCGTGGTCTCGACGCCGGCGGTGTGCCCGTACTCGGGGTGACCGGGCGTCTTGGAGCCGTGGGTGCGGAAGGCCTTGAGGTCGTCCAGCTCCAGCTCGTAGCCGGAGAGGTAGAGCTGGGTGTAGAGCGTCAGCGAGGTGTGCCCGGGCGAGAGGACGAAGCGGTCACGGCCGGTCCACTCGGGGTCGGCCGGATCGTGACGCATCACCTTCTGAAAGATCGTGTACGCCGCGGGAGCCAGGGCCATCGCGGTGCCCGGGTGCCCGTTGCCGACCTGCTGCACGGCATCCGCCGCCAAGAGGCGGGCGGTGTCGACGGCACGCCGGTCGAGTTCGGTCCATTCGAAGCTGTCCGGTGTCTGCGTGCTCATCTTCAAGAAGTCCTCGATCGGAGCGGGAAAGCTGGCCTGACGTGTTCAAACTTAAAAGTCTGACTTTTACGGGGGAAGGTCGCGGTGTGCCAGCCTGTGGTGAAAGTGGGACACGGAACGCTCCAGGCAGGCGGCACGAGCAGGACATGGCGGACAGAACACCCCAAGGCTCCATCCAAGGTGGAGACGGTGACGGCACAGTGGACGGGATCAGAACGTTCCCCTTCCCCAGCGAGCTGAGTGTGTGCGGAGTCGGCATGCAGGTCGGCCCCATGGGAGCCGACCGCACCTGGCACGCGGATGCCCCGTTGGAGCGCGTGCACCGCATCGACTTCCATGTCGTGATGCTCTTCGACGGCGGCCCCGTGCGCCACATGATCGACTTCGCCGAGTACGAGGCCTCGGCGGGCGACCTGTTGTGGATCCGCCCGGGCCAGGTCCACCGCTTCTCACCGACGAGCGAGTACCGCGGAACCGTCCTGACCATGCAGCCGGGCTTCCTGCCGCGGGCGACGGTGGAGGCGACGGGGCTCTACCGCTACGACCTACCGCCGCTGCTGCGGCCCTCCGACGCCCAGTTGGCGGGCCTGAAGGCCTCGCTGGCCCTGCTGCGGCGGGAGTACGAGGACACCTCGACCCTGCCGCTGAGCCTGCACACCTCGGTGCTGCGGCACTCGTTGACGGCGTTCCTGCTGCGGTTGGCCCACCTCGCGGCGAGTTCGGCGGAGGCCGGGCGGCGGGCCGAGTCGACGTTCACCCTGTTCCGGGACGCGGTGGAGAAGGGCTTCGCCACGAACCACAGTGTCAGCGCCTACGCCGACGCGCTGGGCTACTCCCGCCGGACCCTGGTGCGTGCGGTGCGCGCCGCCACGGGGGAGACACCCAAGGGGTTCATCGACAAGCGGGTCGTGCTGGAGGCGAAGCGGCTGCTGGCCCACACCGACATGCCGATCGGGCGGGTGGGGGCGGCGGTGGGGTTCCCCGACGCGGCGAACTTCTCCAAGTTCTTCCATCAGCACACCGACATGACGCCGGCCGCGTTCCGCGCGGACCTTCGATAGGCGTGGACCTTCGACAGGAGGGGACCGAATGGCCCGACTGCGAGACATCGTCTTCGACTGTGCGCACCCCGCCGCCACGGCCCGGTTCTGGGCGGCCGCGCTGGACGGCTACGCCGTCGCTCCTTATGACGACGAGGAGTTGGCCCGGCTGAGGGCACTCGGGATCACGGACGTCGAGGACGACCCGACCGTGCTCGTCGAGTCCTCGATGGGCGGTCCCCGGCTGTTCTTCCAACGCGTGCCCGAGGGGAAGAGCGGCAAGAACCGGGTGCATCCGGATCTGCGCGCCGCCGACCCGGAGGCGGAGACCGAGCGGCTGACCGGGCTCGGTGCGACGGTCGTGGCCCGGTACGCGGACCATGTCCTGCTGGCCGACCCCGAGGGCAACGAGTTCTGTCTGTTCGGCGGGACGTGATGCCCCGCGAGGCGTGACGGCCCTCGCGAGGCATCCCGAACGGCCCGGTCAGCGACCGAAGGTGAACCAGTTCACGTTCACGAAGTCGGCCGGCTGGCCGCTGGTGAAGGTCAGATAGACGTTGTGGGTGCCGGTGACGCCGCTGATGTTCGCCGGGACCGTTCTCCAGGACTGCCAGCCACCGGTGTTGGCGAGGGCGAAGCTGCCGATCGGTGTGGCGGTACGACTGTCCAGGCGCACCTCGACCAGACCGCTGACCCCGCCGGCCGCGCCGCTCGCCACCCGGGCGACGAACTGGGTCGCGGGCGTGGAGCCGAAGTTGACGTTCTGGTAGAGCGCCCAGTCGCCGTTGGCCAGGGAGGCGATGTTCTGGCCGCCGCCGGTGTCGGTCGTGGTCTCGGTACCGACACCGCTCTGGCTGTTGTAGGACTCCGCCTGGACGGTGCTGTAGGCGTCGACACCACCACCCGTGGGCGGCGGCGTGGTACCGCCGCCCCCACCCGCCGACAGCACCTGGACGTAGTCGACGACCATGGGCACGCCGGACCGGGTGCCGGAGTCCAGGCCGCCGCCGAACGCGTCCGGGAACGCGCCGCCCATCGCCACGTTGAGGATGATGAAGAACCCGTGGTTGGTGGCGTTGGCCCAGGTCGTCGCGTCGACCTGGCTCGCGTTGACCGAGTGGAACTGGGTGCCGTCGACGAAGAAGCGGATCGTCTCGGGGCTCACCGAGCGGTCCCACTCCATGGTGTAGGTGTGGAACGCCGACTGGCAGGTCGCGCCCGGACAGGCGACGTTGTTGCCGATGCCCGTCGTCTCGTTGCACGGGCCACCGGGGTTGGTGCCGCAGTGCATGGTGGCCCAGACGCGGTTCATGCCCTGGACGTTCTCCATGATGTCCAGCTCGCCGACGCCCGGCCAGTTCTGGTAGTTGCCGCGGTAGGGCGCGCCCAGCATCCAGAAGGCGGGCCAGTAGCCCTCGGCCGCGGTGCCGGTGACGTTGGGCATCTGGATGCGGGCCTCGACGCGGAGCTTGCCGCCGGACGGGGGCTGGAAGTCGGTGCGGTTGGTCTCGATGCGGCCCGAGGTCCAGTTCCCTGCCGCGTCGCGCAGCGGGGTGATGCGCAGGTTGCCGTTGCCGTCCAGGGCGACGTTGCTCGTGCTGTTGGTCATCCTCTCGACCTCGCCGGTGCCCCAGTTGGCGGGGCCGCCCGGGTAGGAAGTACCGGTCGCGTACTGCCAGTTGGAGGTGTTGACGCCGGTTCCGGCAGTCCCGTTGAAGTCGTCGAGGAAGACCTGCGACCAGCCCGTGGGGGGCGTGGGGGCGGAGGCGTCGGCGGGGAGGGTGGCGGCCGTGGCGAGGGCGGCGGCCAGACCGAGCGTGCTCAGCACGGCGACGAGAGCGCGTCGCCGTCTGGGTATGCCGGAGGTTTCACTCATGGGGGGCCTCTCGGGTACGGGGTGGGGGTGCGGGTGCGGTTGCTCTTCGAGCACGCTCTGAGAGCGCTCTCAGAGTGCGCCCAATGTGCTCTCGGCCACCCCGGTCGTCAAGAGGTGAAACAGTGAAAGTCGCTGAGCCGCAGGTGAGTTCACCCCGTGAATCCGACGTACGGTGCCGCGATGCGGGTGTCCGGGCCGGTCTCCCTTCTGAGGCTGACCCGGTCGACGTCTGGGGGCGGGCCGGGGTTCAGGGTTCCGGGTGGGGCGGCGTCGCGGTCGGGTGCCCCACCCGGGGGACCCGCGTCCGCGATGTGTTGTCGAACTTCCTTGCTGAGGTGCCTTGTTCGGCGATAGGGGTCGGGTCGCTCCTGGTAGGGAGATGGCTCCGCTGGGGGCGTGCGCTGACCGGCCGAACCGGCGGGGGCGCGTGCCGCCTCCGGGGACCCGTGTGGGCGGGGTGCACCTGAACTCCCGGGCCACGGTGCTGCGTTCGGCCGTCAGGGGTTGGGTCTCCGGGCAGGGTGGCGGCACGGCTCGGGGGCCCGTGCAGGCCGGTGACCGGTGCGGATGAACCGCCGTTTCCCCGGCAGTCGTGTCGTCGATGTGCTCGCCGAACTCCCGTACTCTGACGTCCTGTTCGGCTGTCATGGGGTCGGGTCATCGGGTCCCGCGCAGACCGGTGACCGGTGCGGATGAAACCCCGTGCCCCCGCACCCGCGCCGGCGACGTGCTCGACGAACTCCCGCACAGTGCACCGGGTTCGGCCGGTCAGGCCCTCGCGGCGAGGGGGCGCCACTCGTTCCAGGTGTCGAGGCGCCGGCGGTAGGCGGCTTCCACGACGGGGTAGGGGTACGTGCCCAGGAACAGCCGTAGGGGCGGTTCGTCGGTGTCGACCAGTTCGAGGATGATCTCGGCGGTGGCGGCGGGGTCCTGGGGTGCGCGGGCCGCGGCCCCGGCCCGGCGTGCCTCGCGGATCGGCTCGTAGGCGTCGAGGGGCTCCGTGTGCACCGCGGAGGAGCCGGACCAGTCGGTGCCGTACGGGCCGGGTTCGACGATCGTGACGCGGACGCCGAGCGGGCCGACCTCCTGGGCGAGCGCCTCGCTCATGCCCTCCAGCGCCCACTTGGAGGCGTTGTAGAGGCCGAGGGAGGGGAAGGCGGCCAGGCCTCCGAGGCTGGACACCTGGAGGATGTGCCCGGCGCCCTGGGCGCGCAGGACGGGCAGAGCCGCCTGGGTCACCCACAGCGGACCGAGCACGTTCGTGTCCAACTGGGCGCGGGCCTGTTCCTCGCTGGTCTCCTCGACCATGCCGAACAGGCCGTAGCCCGCGTTGTTGACGACCACGTCGAGGCGTCCGAAGGTGTCGGCGGCCCGGCGGACGGCGGTGAAGGCGGCCGCGCGGTCGGTGACGTCGAGGGTGAGGGGCAGGACGCGGTCGCCGTAGGTGTCGGCGAGCGGCTTCAGGGACTCGACGCGGCGGGCGGTGGCGGCCACGCGGTCGCCGCGGGACAGTGCGGCCTCGGCCCAGATCCGGCCGAAGCCGCGGGACGCGCCGGTGATGAACCAGGTCTTCTTCATGCCCTCGACCCTGCGCCCCGCACCGATCGGCAGCCAGCACCCCCGCAGGGTTACCCTTCCGCCATGGCGGCCGACAACGCGCTCGGAGAGTTCCTCAAGGCCCGGCGGGGACGGGTCCCGCCCGCGCACGCGGACCTGCCCGCCCACGGCAGGCGCCGGGTCGCGGGACTGCGCCGCGACGAGCTGGCCCGGCTGGCCGGCATGAGCGAGCCCTATCTGACCCGACTGGAACAGGGCGTCGACCGGCATCCGTCGCCGCAGGTGCTGCGGGCGCTCGCCCGCGCGCTGGAGTTGGACGACGACGCCCGCGCGCACCTGTTCGCGCTCGCCGCACCCGGCCCCGTACCGCCCGGCGAGACCGAAGTCGCCCCGGACGTGCACCAGTTGCTCGACGCCTGGGCCGGCACCCCGGCGTATGTGCGCGACCGGCGGTTCGACGTGCTGGCCGCCAACAAGTGGGCCCGCGCGCTCGCCCCGATGTACGAGCCGGGGCACAACCTGGCCCGGGACGTGTTCCTCGACCCGGCAGCCCGCAGGCTGTTCCCGGACTGGCCCGAGATCGCCGCGCAGACCGCCGCGGCCCTGCGCGCCGAGGCCGACCCGCGCGATCCCCGGGTGGCGCGGCTCGTCGCCGAGCTGGAGGCGGACGAGGACTTCCGCGGCCTGTGGGCGCGGCACGACGCACGGCCCTCCCGTGACGAGCTCAAACGCTTCGCGCACCCGGTCGTGGGTGAACTCGCCCTGCGGCGGCAGGCGCTCACCGTCGGGGGCGCCGAGCAGCAGGTGATCATCGTCTACCAGGCGGCGCCCGGCAGCCCCTCCGAGACCGCTCTCGCCAGGCTTCTGTGACGGCTCAGACCGCGCTGCCCGCCTTCCAGTCCGACCAGGACGGAATCGCCGGGCCGCCGGCTGAGATTCCGATGAGGAGAGCCCGAGGGGTGCCTGGACCGCCGACGGACACGCGGCAACGGCGGTGCCCCGGCGCTGACCATGAGCGCCGGGGCACCGCCGTCCCTCGCGTCAGGCGTTCGCCGACACGGACCGCTCAGGCGTGGGCGCCTCCCGCAGCCCGAACCGGTCGTGCGCCCTGCGCAGCGGCTTCGGCGCCCACCAGGCGCGCCGGCCGAGCAGCGCCATGGTCGCCGGGACCAGCAGCATCCGTACGACCGTCGCGTCGATCAGCACCGCCAGGGTCAGGCCGAGACCGATCTGGAGGATGGGGGAGAAGCCGCCGGTCATGAAGGCGCCGAACACGACCGCGAGGAGCAGCGCGGCACAGGTGACCACCCGCCCGGACCGGCGCAGCCCGGTCACGACAGCCTCCTGGTCGTCCCCGTCGCGCTGCCGGGCCTCCCGCATCCGGGCCAGGATGAACAGTTCGTAGTCCATGGCGAGCCCGAAGGCGATCGACACGATCAGCGGCGGGGCGGTCAGGCTCAGCGCGCCCAGCCCCTCACCCCCCAGCAGTGCGGCCCCGTGCCCGTCCTGGAACACCCACACCACCACGCCGAGCGCCGCGCCCAGGCTGAGCAGGGTGGTCGCGATCGTGCGCAGCGGGATCAGCACCGAGCCGGTGAAGGCGAACAGCAGGACGAAGACGGCGGCCAGGACGGTCAGCGCCGCCCAGGGCGCCCGGTCGGCGAGCATCGCGCGGAAGTCGACCAGCCGGGCCGCGACCCCGGTCACCTCGACGGGCTCGTCGCCACGCACGTCCCGTACCCGTTCGACCAGGGCGGTGGCCGCCCCGCCGTCCACGCTGCCGGACGGCTGGAGCTCCACGACCGTGTCGCCGCCCGGCAGCCGACGGGACTCGGCGTCCGGGGTCAGGGCGCGGATCCGGTCGGCGGTCGCGGTGTCGGTGCCGGGCTTGAGGAGGACGATCACGGGGGAGACCCCGGTGCCCTTCGGGAAGTGCGCGTCCACGGTGTCGTACAGCTGCCGTGCCTCGGTGCCGGAGGGCAGTTGCCGGGCGTCACCGATGGCGATGCGCAGGCCGGTCAGGGGCAGCGCGAGGAGCAGCAGGACCGGGACGACGGTGACCAGGACGGCGATCCTGCGGTGCTGCGCGAAGCGGGCGAGGCGGGCGAAGACACGGCCCTCCTCGTGCTCGGAACGCGCCTTCGAGGGCCGGATGCGTCCGCCGAACCTGGTGAGCAGCGCGGGCAGCAGGGTGACCGCGGCCAGCATGTCGACCACCACGACGGCGGCGACGGCCAGGCCCATGCTGCGCAGGAACACGCTCGGGAAGACCAGCAGCCCGGTCAGGCTGACGGCCACGGTGAGCCCGGAGAACAGGACGGTCCGGCCCGCCGCGTCGACCGTGCGGTGCACGGCTCGCACCACATCGTCGGTGTGCCGTCGCTCCTCCCGGAAACGGACCAGCATCAACAGGGCGTAGTCGACGGCGAGTCCGAGGCCGAGCATGGTGGTGACCTGGATCGCGTACACCGAGATGTCGGTGACCTGGCTGAAGGCGAACAGTCCCAGGAAGGCGCCCGCGATCCCGCTCACCGCGATCACCAGCGGCAGCGCGGCGGCGCGCAGTCCGCCGAACACGACCAGCAGCAGGGCGAGGACGACCGGAAGGGAGATCAACTCGGCGTTCTTCACGTCCTGTTGGGCCCGCTCGCCGAGCTGCCGACCGAGCAGTTCGCCGCCGCTGACGTGGACGTCGGGCGCGTCGATCCGCTTGACGGTCTCGACGACCGTGTCCGTCGCCCTCTCCTCGGCCTCGTCGCCGAGGCCGCCCTCGAAGGTGACGGGGATGATGAGGGCCTGTCCGTCCCGGGCAGTGAGACCGGGGGTGGTGTACGGGTCCGGTACGTCGGCCACCCCGGCGATCTCGCGGACCTCGGCGACGGTCCGCTCGACCTGGGCGCGCAGGGCCGCGTCGGAGACGGCCTCGCCCGCGACGACCGCGGTGACGGACTCGCCGGACGGGTCCACGCCGGAGAGATGGTCGTCGGCCCGGTCGGACTCGGTGCCGGGCACGTCGGGCACGTCGTCGGAGAGGTCGGCGAAGACGCCCGTCCCGAGGCCGAAGCCCAGCAGCAGGAAGGCGGCCCAGAGGCCGATGACGGTCAGCGGGCGGCGGGTCGCTGCCCGGGCGAGTGTGGAGAGCACGGGGGCCTCCCGGCGGGGTCGGCGGTGGTTGCTGGCACCGTCAGACTGCTGCCGCGGGCCTGATCACCGGATCGCCGGGACGGGCGGTTTCGGGGCCTCCGCCGTACGGGTGAGACGGGGTGCTCCCTCACTCCCCGGAGGGAGGAATCTTCGGTACCGGTCCGGGAGTTGACCGGACAGACACCATCGAGGAGGCCGTATGTCCGAGGTACCACCCGCTGTCCGTGAACTCCGGCTCGTCGTCACGGCGGACGACTACGACGAGGCGTTGCGCTTCTACCGGGACGTCCTGGGGCTGCCCGAACGGGCCGCTTTCTCCTCGCCCGACGGGCGGGTCACCATCCTGGAGGCCGGACGCGCCACGCTGGAGCTCACCGATCCGAACCATGCCGCGTTCATCGACGAGGTGGAGGTCGGACGGCGGGTCGCCGGGCACATCAGGGTGGCCTTCGAGGTCGACGACTCGACCACCACCACGGCCAGGCTGGCCGAGGCGGGCGCGGACGTGGTCGCCGAGCCGACCCGCACGCCCTGGAACTCGCTCAACTCCCGCCTGGAGGCGCCCGGTTCGCTCCAGCTCACCCTCTTCACCGAACTCGGCGACTGAACTCGGCACCTAGGGAGCGCCCGGGGTCACCAGACCCGTCTCGTACGCGCAGATCACCGCCTGCACCCGGTCCCGCAGCCCCAGCTTGCTCAGCACGTTGCTGACATGGGTCTTGACCGTGTGCTCGCTCACGAAGAGCGCCGTGGCGATCTCCGCGTTGGACAGGCCCCGGGCCAGCATCCGCAGGGTCTCCACCTCGCGGGCCGTCAGGACGTCCAGGCGGTCGGGGGTGGCCCCGGTGGCGGCCTCCTCGCGGCGGCGGCGCACGATGTCCGCGACCAGGCGGCGGGTCACGGTCGGCGCGAGCAGCGAGTCGCCGGCCGCGACCACGCGGACCGCGTGCACGAGGTCGTCCCGGCGCACGTCCTTGAGGAGGAAGCCGCTGGCTCCCGCGTACAGCGCGTCGTACACGTACTCGTCGAGGTCGAACGTGGTCAGCATGACCACCTTGCAGCTCGACCGGGCGCACACCCGCCGGGCCGCCTCCAGACCGTCCATGACCGGCATCCGGATGTCGAGGAGGAGGACGTCGGGCGTGTGCCGCTGGACCCGGTCGACCGCCTCGGCGCCGTCCCCGGCCTCGGCGACCACCTCGATGTCCTGCTGCGCCTCCAGGATCATGCTGAAGCCGCTGCGGACCAGTTCCTGGTCGTCGGCGACGACCACCCGGATGCTCACCCGAGGGCCGCTTCCCGGTCCGCGGACGCGGGCAGCCGTACGACGACCCGGAAGCCCCCCTCAGGGCCCGGCCCGGCCTCCGCGCCGCCCCCGCAGGCGGCCGCCCGCTCCCTGAGGCCGATCAGTCCGTGCCCGCCCTCCGTGCGCGCGGGGCCTCGCCCGTCGTCGGTCACCGTGAGGGTCAACCCGTCCTCCGCCCAGTCGAGTTCCACCTGTGCGCAGGAAGCGTACGCGTGCTTGACCGTGTTGGTCAGGGCTTCCTGCACCGCGCGGTAGGCGGCGACCTCGGTGTCCGGGGGGAGCGGGCGCGGCCGGCCGTGGACGCTCAACTCGACCCGCAGGCCCGTCGATTCGGCCACCTGACGGACCAGATCGGGCAGCCCGGCGAGATCCGGCTGAGGGACCCGGGCGCCGCCGCTCCGGCGTTCCTCCTCCTTCAGCACGCCGAGGATCCGCCGCAGTTGGGTCATCGCGTCCCGGCCGCTGGCCGCGATCGCGTCGAACACGGCCTCGGCGCGGGCCGGATCGCTGCGCACCACGACCGGACCGGCCTCCGCCTGGACGACCATCAGGCTCACCGCGTGCGCGAGGATGTCGTGCATGTCCCGGGCGATGCGGGAGCGTTCCTGGGCGATGGCCCGCGCGGTCTCCGCGGCCCGCTCCCGTTCCAGTCGGCGGGCCCGGTCCTCGACGGCGGCGGTGTAGGCGCGCTGGAGGCGGGCCAGGCCGCCGAGGCCGTAGGCGCAGATCATGCCGGTGATGTGGAAGGCGTACTCGAAGGGCTCGGAGTGCTCCTTGTGCTGCATGGTCAGCACCGCCCCCAGCAGCCAGCCCGCCAGCATGCTGCGGCGCTGCCAGGGCAGGCCCTGGGCGGCCATGGTGTAGAGGACGACGAGCCCGCCGTAGAGCACGTCGGGGGGTGGCGCGTGGTAGTAGGCCATCGCCGTGGTGGCCACCGAGACGGCCACGGCGCAGGAGTAGGGGAAGCGGCGGCGCCAGACCAGGGGGACGGCGGTGGCGGCCCCCAGCAGCCAGCCCGCCAGGGTCAGCCGGTCGTCGCCCTCGTCGGGGAACATCCACTGCAGGGACGCGGCGAACAGCACCAGCACGGCGAGCGCGCTGTCGACGACGTACGGGTTCGTCGTCCTCAGGCGGGTCACGACGGGGGCGTACCAGGACCGGGCGGCGGACATGAGCGGCTCCTCGGGGCCGGGGCCGTTCCAGTATCACGACACCGGCGGCGCCGGGACCTCACCGATGAGAGGGATATCCGGGGCCGGAACGCGGGGCGTGTGCGCGGGCTGCCGACCAAGGCGTACCAGGGCCGGGTGGCGGAGCGGCGGCTCCTCGGCGCCGGGGCCGTTCGAATATCACCGACGCCGAGGCGGCCGGGACCTCACCGGTGCGAGGGATGCCCGGTGCCCGCCGGGGGCGTGACCGTCGGCTGCCAGCCGAGTGCCCGTGAGATCCCGAGCGCGGCGAGCCGTACCGCCGGGATCAGCGTCGGCACCTGGGCGTCGGCGTGGGGCACGACGACCGACACGGCCGCGACCACCGTCCCGTCGGGTCCGCACACGGGGGCGGCCACCGACAGGGCGTCGTCGGTGACCTGGCGGCTGCTCACCGCGACTCCGGTGCGGCGCACCTCGGCCAGGACCCGGCGCAGCTGCACCGGCTCGGCGATGGTGTGCGGCGTGAAGACGGCGAGCGGACTCGCGCAGTACTCCTCCTGCTCCCGTGGCGCGCAGTGCGCCAGCAGGACCAGGCCGACCCCGGTGGCGTGCAGCGGCCAGCGCGCCCCCACCCGGATGTGCACACCGACCGACGAACGCCCCGCGATCCACTCGATGTAGACGACGTCCGAGCCGTCCCGCACCGCCAACTGCACGTTCTCGTGGGTGGCTTCGTACAGGTCCTCCAGGTACGGCAGCGCGAGCTGCCTGAGCGCGACCCCGCGCGGCGCGAGCGCGGCGACCTCCCACAGGCGGAGCCCGACGTGGTAGACCCCGGCCTCGTCACGCTCCAGCGCGCCCCAGTCGGCCAGCGCGCCCACCAGCCGGTGCGTGGTCGTCAGGGTCAGCCCGGCCCGCCGGCTGATGTCGGTCAGGGACAGCGCCGGATGGTCGTGGTCGAACGCGGCGAGCACGGACAGCAGGCGGTCCGGGGCGGTGGCGGCGCCCCGGCCCGAGCGCGGTCGGGAGTCCGGAAGGGCGGTCATGGCTGGTCGGCGACTCTCAGCAGGAGGGCCTGGAGGGTGTCGCGCTCGGCGGGGTCCAGCGGCGCGAGCAGGTCGTTGGTGACCCGTCTGCCCGCCTCGTCGGTGCCGCGCAGGAAGGCCCGGCCCTGGTCGGTGAGGACGACGATCTTGCTGCGGCGGTCGTCGGGGGAGGGGCGGCGCTCGGTCATGCCCAGCTTCTCCAGGTCGTCGACCAGGCCGACGATCGCGCTGGGGTCGTAGCCGAGCCGGGTGCTCAGCTCGCGCTGGAGGGCGCCCTCGGACCCGGCGAGGTAGCGCAGCACCGCGTAGTGCCGCAGCCGTAGCCCCGACTCCTGGAGGAAGGTGTTGAACAGCTGACCCGAGCGCAGGCCCAGGCGGTACAGCAGGTAACCGGTGTCCGCGTGCAGCCCGCGCATCCACGGCTCCTCCGAGTCGATGGGCTTCGGGGTGACGTGCTGGCGTGTGATGGCGGGCTCCTCGTGCTCGGTGTGTCAGGGAGATTCCAGCATGACGCACCCGAAGGTCGCCAACAACTATTGACGTCACCAATTATTGCTCTTAGCTTCGATCTCGTAGCCGCACCCCGGCGACATGAAGCCGCACCCCCAGCATCCGTTCGTGAAGGGACCCGCTCGTGCCCAGCATCGATCTCACCGGCAAGGTCGCCGTCGTCACCGGCAGCGGCCGGGGCCTCGGCCTCGCCTACGCGCACGCCCTCGCCGCCCACGGCGCCTCCGTGGTCGTCAACGACGTCGACGAGGCGGTCGCCGAGCAGGCCGTGAAGTCCATCGCGGAGGCGGGCGGCACCGCCGTCGCCGAGGTCGTCCCGGTCGGCACCACCGAGGCCGCCGAGCGCCTGGTCAACAGGGCGGTGGAGGAGTTCGGACGGCTCGACGTCCTGGTCACCAACGCGGGCATCCTGCGCGACAAGGTCCTGTGGAAGATGACCGACGACGACTTCGACGCGGTGATCGCCACCCACCTCAAGGGCACCTTCACCTGCGCCCGCGCCGCCGCCGTGCGGATGCGCGAGCAGGGCGAGGGCGGCACCCTGATCCTGGTCGGGTCCCCGGCCGGACAGCGCGGCAACTTCGGGCAGACGAACTACGCCGCCGCCAAGGCCGGCATCGCCGCCTTCGCCCGCACCTGGTCCATGGAGCTGGGTCGCGCGAACATCACCGTCAACGCGATCGTGCCGGTCGCGGCCACCGCGATGACCGAGACCATCCCCGCCTTCGCCCCGTACATCGAGGCCATGAGGAACGGCGAGCCGCTGCCGGACTTCCTGCGCAAGGGCGAGGGCTTCGGCACCCCCGAGGACTGCGCGGCCCTCGTCCCCTTCCTCGCCTCCGAGGCCGCCCGCTCCATCACCGGCCAGGCCATCGGCATCGGCGGCGACAAGGTGGCACTCTGGTCCCATCCGCAGGAGATCAAGGCGGCGTACGCGGACGGCGGCTGGACCCCCGAGACCCTGGCCGACGCCTTCCCCACCTCGGTCGGTGCCGAGCTCCAGACGGTCGGCATCCCGGCGCCGAAGTTCCCGGAGGCCTGATGAACATCGAGGACCTGGTCGCCATCGACGTCCACACCCACGCGGAGGTGTCCTCCAAGGGCCACTCCTCCCTGGACGACGACCTCCACGACGCCTCCTCCGCCTACTTCAAGGTCGAGGGCAAGCGGAAGCCGACCCTGGAGGAGACGGCGGCCTACTACCGCGAGCGGAAGATGGCCGCGGTGATCTTCACGGTCGACGCCGAGTCCGCGACCGGCACGGCCCCCGTCCCCAACGAGGAGGTCGCCGAGGCGGCCGCCGCCAACTCCGACGTGCTGATCCCCTTCGCCTCCATCGACCCCTTCCGGGGCAAGGCGGGCGTGAAGCAGGCCCGCCGCCTGGTCGAGGAGTACGGGGTCAAGGGCTTCAAGTTCCACCCCAGCATCCAGGGCTTCTTCCCCAACGACCGCTCGGTGGCCTACGACCTCTTCGAGGTGATCGAGGAGACGGGCACCATCGCCCTGTTCCACACGGGTCAGACGGGCATCGGTGCCGGGGTCCCGGGTGGCGGGGGGATCAGGCTGAAGTACTCGAACCCCCTCCACGTCGACGACGTCGCCGCCGACTTCCCGCACCTGAAGATCATCCTGGCGCACCCGTCGTTCCCCTGGCAGGACGAGGCCCTCGCCGTCGCCACGCACAAGCCGGGCGTCCACATCGACCTGTCCGGCTGGTCGCCGAAGTACTTCCCGCCGCAGCTCGTGCAGTACGCGAACACCCTGCTCAAGGACAAGGTCCTCTTCGGCTCCGACTTCCCCGTCCTCACCCCCGACCGCTGGCTCGCCGACTTCGAGAAGCTGTCGATCAAGGACGAGGTGAAGCCGAGGATCCTCAAGGAGAACGCCGCCCGTCTGCTCGGGCTGACCAAGCCGTAAGGGGCCCCAGATGCGCAACGAGGGACTGGGTTCGTGGCCCGCACGCCGGGCCCGCAAGACCCCGCACCGCACCGCCCTGATCCACGGCGACACGACGGTCACGTACGCCGAGCTGCACAGCCGCGTCATCCGCCTCGCGCACGCCCTGCGCGCCCGGGGCATCCGGCGCGGCGACCGGGTCGCCTACCTGGGCCCCAACCACCCCTCCTACCTGGAGACGATGTTCGCGGCGGGCACCCTCGGCGCGGTCTTCGTCCCCCTCAACACCCGCCTCGCCGGACCGGAGATCGCCTACCAGCTCTCCGACTCCGGGGCCAGGGCGCTTGTCTACGGCCCCTCGCACGCGGGGCTCGTCGCCGGGCTCCCGGGCAGCACCGATGTGCGGACGTACGTCGAAGTCGGCGCCGAGTACGAGCAGTTGCTCGCCGACTCACCGGCCGAACCGATCGACGAGCCGGTCACGCCCGACGACACCTGCATCATCATGTACACCTCGGGCACGACCGGGCGGCCCAAGGGCGCCATGCTCACCCACGGCAACCTGACCTGGAACGCGATCAACGTCCTCGTCGACACCGACCTGATCGCCGACGAACGCGCCCTGGTCTCCGCCCCGTTGTTCCACACCGCCGGCCTGAACATGCTGACCCTCCCGGTGCTGCTCAAGGGCGGCACCTGCGTCCTGGTCGAGGCCTTCGACCCGAACGCCACCTTCGACCTGATCGAACAGCACCGGATCACCTTCATGTTCGGGGTGCCGACGATGTTCGAGCAGGTGGCGAGGCACCCCCGTTGGGCGGACGCGGACCTGTCCTCGCTGCGGATCCTGACGTGCGGCGGCTCCCCCGTGTCGACCCCTCTCATCGCCGCCTACCAGGCGCGCGGACTCACCTTCCTCCAGGGCTACGGCATGACGGAGGCGTCACCCGGGACCCTCTTCCTGGACGCCGAGCACGCCATCAGCAAGGCGGGGTCGGCGGGCGTGCCGCACTTCTTCAGCGACGTCCGGGTGGTACGGCCGGACCTCGCGCCCGTCGACGTCGACGAGACCGGCGAGGTCGTGCTCCGGGGCCCCCACGTCATGCCCGGCTACTGGGGGCTGCCCGAGGAGACCGCGGCCTCCTTCGCGGACGGCTGGTTCCGCAGCGGGGACGCGGCCCGGGTCGACGAGGACGGATACGTGTTCATCGTCGACCGCATCAAGGACATGATCATCTCCGGGGGCGAGAACATCTACCCCGCCGAGATCGAGGACCTGCTCCTCGGCCATCCGGACATCGCCGAGTGCGCGGTCATCGGCGTCCCGGACGAGAAGTGGGGCGAGGTGCCGCGGGCGGTCGTCGTCCCCCGCGAGGGCGCCACCCCCGACCCCGACGAGGTCCTGGCCTCCCTGGCCGGCCGGCTCGCCAAGTACAAGATCCCCAAGTCGGTGGTGGTCGCGGACGAACTCCCGCGCACCGCCTCCGGAAAGCTCCTCAAGTCCCGGGTGCGCAAGCGCTACGGCAACAGTTAAGGAACCCCATGAGCCTCACCGTGAACGGCCTCGACGAACTGAAGAAGCTCGCCGGCAGCGACCTCGGCACCAGCGAGTGGATCGAGGTCACCCAGGAGCGCATCGACACCTTCGCCGACGCGACGGGCGACCACCAGTGGATCCACGTGGACCCGGCGCGCGCCGCCGAGGGCCCCTTCGGCGCCCCGATCGCCCACGGCTACCTCACGTTGTCGTTGTTCATCCCCCTGTTCACCGAGCTGCTGGACGTCCAGGGCGTCACCACGAAGGTCAACTACGGCCTGAACAAGGTCCGTTTCCCCTCCCCGGTGAAGGTCGGCTCCCGCATCCGCCTGGTCGCCAAGCTCACGGAGGTCGAGGAGGTGCCGGGCGGCGTCCAGATCACCGTCGACGGGGCGATCGAGATCGAGGGCGGCGCGAAGCCGGCGGCGGTGCTGCAGAGTCTTTCCCGGTTCTACGCCTAGGAAGTGCCGGCCGTGGGGAACTGCGGGACCGCTGTGGCTGGTCGCGCAGTTCCCCACGCCCCTTTGGGGCGCTGACCTCAGCCGGTGACGTCGACGAAGACGGGGTTCGAGTAGAACCACGTGTCCGCCCACGGGTCCCCGTCGCCGGGCTCGTGGGGAATCGGGCCGTGCGGGTCGACCGAGGCACCCAGGTATCCCGTACCGTGCCGCTTGCCGTCGCTGCCGCGCAGCCGGACGTAGAAGGACTCGTCCCCGGCGGTCAGCGGGATGCGCAGGGTGTACGTGCCCTTCCGGCCCGACACGTCCTTCGTCGCCACGACCTTGGTGTCGGGCGCCCGCCAGGTGTCCCGGTCGGCCACCGGGCCGCGCACCGCGCCCCGGATGACGTCCACGTGCGCCAACTCGGGCAGGATTCCCTGCGGGTTGGGGCGGGAGGCGGACGTGACCGTCACGTACAGCGTGATCCGCTCGCCCTTGCGGACCCGCAGCCGCCCGCCCAGCGTGACACCGCGCCCGGGGTCGCAGTCCCGCTTCACGCGCACGTCGAGCCCGTCGAGCAGATGCCCGTGGTCCGCCCAGACCCGGCCCGCGCGCAGGCCCGCCATCACCGCGCGGTAGCCGTACCGGGTCACGCCGACGTGGGTGCGGCTGAACTCGCCGGGCCAGAAGTCGCTGCCGGGCTGCGGGGTGTCGGTGTTCACCGGGTCGGGCAGCTTGCCGGTGTTGTCGAAGTTCTGCCCGGTCGGCCAGTCGCCGTTCTTCCAGGTGTCGAAGACGGTGCGGTGGTTGTCGGAGTTCGTGGTGATCGAGAACAGGCTGCCTTCGGCCAGCATCGAGTCCCACAGCCCGCCGACGGTCGCCGTCGCCCAGTCGAAGCCGCCGTACGTCACATACGCGTCCGCCGGATAGCCCGGCCAGGACTGCGCCGTCGGCTTGTTCTCGTACTCGCCGCGGATCGAGGTCGCACCGCGCCAGCCGGGGATCGCCGCACCCTGGGCGCCCGGTGCGCCCTCCATGCCGATCATGATCTCGGGAGATGCGTCCCGCCAGGCCCGCATCTCGTGCGGGGAGTCGATACCGAGCCGCAGCGGGTGATTGGCGATGACGAGGACGTCGTCGACGTAGCCCGAACGGCGCTGCTCCGCGAGCCACTTGATCGCCTTGACGGCGTGGGCCTCGTTGCGCGCGGTGTCGGCGGCGCCCACGGATCCCTCGGTGTAGCCGAGCAGCTTGCCGTCGTAGGCCAGCTCGAACCGCGTGAGCAGGTCGGTCTCGTGCGGCCCGGGAGCCGCGAACACCGTGCAGTGCTCGGCGGCCGGGATGTACCACTCCAGGCCCTGGAAGATCAGCTGGCGCGGGTTCTCCGCGCGCGCCTTGACTATCTCCGCGTGCTCCAACGCGGCGCCGTAGTAGGCGTGTCCGAAGTTGGAGTGCTCGTTGAACACCATCCAGTCGAGGCCGTACCTGGCGGCGGCCTGCGCCTGCTGGGAGAAGGTGTACTTGGCGTCGTGGCTGTACACGGAGTGGACGTGGTGGTCGCCCACCAGGTAGGCCAGGCGCGGGTCCTCGCCGCCGAGGCCCGGGCGCCGTGGCGAGGCCAGCGCGGGGGTCGCCGCCGAGCCGAGCGCGAACGCGGCGCCGAACAGGCCCGCGCGGCGCAGGAGCCCGCGCCTCGACACACCCTGGGCGTCGAGGTCGGCGGGGGAGACGGAAGGGTCGGCCCAGGAGGGCAACTGCTGCTCGGTCATGGTGGCCCCAGTCAGTGCGTCATGAAGGAGGAGACGGGCAGCGCCCGTGCGACGATCCGGACGTCGCCGAGGCGGCCGTGGAAGATCTGGTCGATCTGGTCGGCGTACGTGTAGCCGCCCAGCAGCCACGGCTCGCCGACCGAGGCGATCCCGACGGCGGGCGCCTTGGGATTGCGGACCACCGGGCAGCCCTGGACGTACAGCGTGGTGTGCCGTCCGTCGTTGACGACGGCGAGGTGCCACCAGGTCTCCAGCGGAGTCTCCTGGCCCCAGTTGGTGGCGATGCCCTCCTGGTTGAGCGGGCGCATGGCCCACTGCGGTTCACGGTCGTTGGACAGCGAGAGCGTGGCGAGCGGCTCGTCGGGGTCGTCGGCGGTCTTGCCCGCGGCGCCGCCTGTGCCGCGCCGACTGACCAGTCCTGCCCAGGCGTTGTGGTCCGGGTCCCAGTCGGCGGGCATGCGGTAGAACACCTCGATGGTGTAACCGTCCTTGAACACCGCTGAGTTGAGCGGCGCCTTGTCGACCGTCTGGAGATACGCGCCCTTGAGCGGCGACTTGTAGCCCTGGAACTCCAGGCTGCCGTGGCCGGGCTGGTCCGGGTGGTGGTCCGCGGACCAGCCCAGCGAGCCGCCACCCACCGACACCACGGTGAGGTCGTTGCCGTGGCCGGAGAGGTCGCGGACCGTGCCAGAGACGGCCGACTCGAAGCGCCAGTACGCGGCCGTTCCGCGGACGAGCATCTTCGACGCCGGTCGCGCGGGCCGCGCGGGCACCGGGTCGAAGCCGGCGAAGCGCGAGGCGAAGTCGATGTCGACGGTGAACCGGTCGGCGTCGCCGCTGAGTTCGATCTCCTGCCGCTCCAGCTCGTTGAGCCCCTTGGCGGCCCGGCCGAGGATCCACGGGGAGACCGTCTCCACGTCGATCACACCGCGGTCGAGGTCGAAGCGGTACAGGCGGATCATCGCGGCGCCGCCGAAGTACCGGTTCTGGTAGTTCGTCAGGTGCAGGTGGACGTCGTGGCCCGCCGAGTTCTCGCGGACCGTCCGGCCCGCGGGCCAGTAGTGGCCGTTGAGGGTGAGGAAGATCTGGTCGTGGTCCTTGACGAGCCGGTCCCACAACTGCTGCCCGTACGCCGACAGGCTGCCGTCCTCGACGACCAGCTCGTGCGTGGTCAGGATCACCGGGGTCCTGGGGTGGGCGGCCAGGACGCTCTTCGCCCAGGCGTACCCCGCGTCGGAGAGGCGCCAGTCCAGGGCGAGCACCATCCACTCCCGGCCCCCGGCCCTGAACAGGTGGTACGTGTTGTAGCCGTCCGGGGAGGCACCGCCGAAGGTCCTCGCACCCTTGAACCGGTCCGGACCGAACACGTCCAGATACGGCGTCGCACCGCGCTGGTCCGTGCTGGACGACTTCACGTCGTGGTTGCCCGCCAGGACGCTGTAGCCGACCCCGCGCCGGTCCAGCAGCCCGAACGCCTCACCGATCGCGGCGAACTCGGCCGCGGCGCCGTTCTGTGTGAGGTCGCCGAGGTGGGACAGGAAGACGATGTTCTCGTCCTTCCCGTGCTCCAGCAGATACCGCAACGAGGCCTCGACCGGTGCCTTGTCGATGCTCGGTCCGTCGAAGAGGTACTGCGTGTCGGGCATCACGGCGAGCGTGAAACGCCGGCTCTCCGGGTCGGGACGCCGGCCGGACGTCGAGGCCTCGGCCACCGCCGGCAGGGCGAGACCCGCCGTGGCGGCCGCGCCCAGCAGTGCCGTAGCCCGCAGGAAACCGCGCCGTCCGGCACCGGCCTGCGCGGCCTCGCCCTGATTCTGGTCATGCGAAGTGCACACGTGTGCTCCGTAGCGAAGGGAAGTCGGGAAGGGAGATTCAGAGCGCCCGCAGCGTCCAGCTCCAGCGGTGGACGCCCGGCGTGACGAGGTAGGAGGCGAAGGTGTCGGGTCCGCAGGAGGCGGTGCCGAGGCCGCGGTGGGCCGCGTCGAGGTGCACGACACAGCCCGCCCGGGGGACGAGCTCGTCGTGGTGCGCCACCCCGGTGAGGTCCGCGGCCCGGTACCGGCTCACGCCGACCTGGCGCGGCTCGTCCAGGACGACCGAGAGGCCGGTGGCGTCGGGCGCGGAGAGCGTGAAGTGCCGTACGCCGTGCCGTCCGCCGCTCTCCTGGGGGCGCAGATAGGGGGTGAACAGCTCGTCCACGGGTACCGAGTGATGGCCGACCGGCGCCCCGAAGGCGCGGTCCGGATACGACTCCCAGGGGCCCTGTCCGAACCACTCCATCAGGTCGAGCCCGGCGACCGTCTCGAACACGGAGCCGACCCGCGCCACGTCGACGAGGGCGTCCGGCAGCTCGGCCGACTCCTCGACGTGCACCCCGCCCTCGACCGCCGTGAGGACCTGCACATGACGGACGACACCGGCCTCGGAGACGTACTCGGCACGCACGGTGACCCGTCCGGAGGTCTGCCGTATGTGCGCGACCTTCCGCACCAGGGAGTCGAGGCCCCAGTCACGCCAGCGCGACGCCGTCCCGCCCAGCTCGTCGTTGTCGGTGGGCGCCCGCCACAGCGAGAGCGTGGGGGCGGCGGTGAGCAGGGGGTGGACCAGGAGTCCGTCGTCGTCGACCCTGACGGAACGATTCGGCACCGCTCTCCGGGTCTGCGGTGCCGCCTCCCGCAGCCGCACCTGGGGCAGGCACACCACCGTGCCGCGCGGTGCCCAGGGTTCGTCCCCGGCGGTCGTCACCCGCAGGGTCAGCCAGGCCTCGCCGCCGTCCTCGGGCAGCTCGAACGGCAGCGGCACCGCCGCCGTCTCGCCGGGCCGCAGATCGGGCAGCTCGGCGGGCGCGGTCAGGGTGCGGCCGTCGGCCAGGGAGAGCTGCCACTCGGCGGCCAGCCAGGAGAGGCCCCGGAAGTGCTGGTGGTTGCCGAGCACGATGCCCTCGTGCCGGAAGCACTCGATGCGCACCGGCGCCGCGATCTCCCGGTACTCGTACATCACGGGCTTGGGCGTGCGGTCGGGGAAGACCACACCGTCCGCGATGAAGGCACCGTCGTGGTCGGGCTCGCCGAAGTCGCCGCCGTACGCCCAGCGATGTCCGGGCGCGGCGACACCGTTGTCACAGAGCCCGGCGCCCCCACGCCCGACCGGTCTGCCGTCGTTCACACGCTGGAGGATGCCGTGGTCCCAGAACTCCCAGATGAACCCGCCCTGAAGACCCGGCGTTGACTCGATGGCCGCCCAATGGTCCGCGAGCGTGCCGTTGCTGTTGCCCATGGCGTGGGAGTACTCGCACCAGATCAGCGGCTTGGTCTGCCGCCCGGACAGCGCGTGCTCCACGCACTCCTCCAGCGAGGCGTACATGGGGCAGGCGATGTCGGTGGCGTCGTCGCTCGCCGCCCAGTCGAGCTTCGCGGCCCCCTCGTACTGGACCGGACGCGTCGGATCGTGCCGCCGTAGCCAACCCGCGGCCGCGTCGTGGTTGGCCCCGTAGTCGGACTCGTTGCCCAGCGACCAGACGATGACCGACGGGTGGTTCTTGTCCCGCAGCACCATCCGCGAGACCCGGTCCACGAAGGCGTTCAGATAGCGCGGGTCGTCGGCGATCTCGTGGGCGTGGTCGTGCGACTCGATGTCCGCCTCGTCGACGACGTAGAACCCGAGCTCGTCGGCGAGGTCGTACAGCGTGGGGTCGTTCGGGTAGTGGGAGGTGCGGATCGCGTTGAACCCGAAGCGCTTGAGCGTGGCCAGGTCCGCGCGCATGTCGTCGTAGGACACCGTCCGCCCGGTCAGCGGGTGGAAGTCGTGCCGGTTGACGCCCCGGACGAACACCCGCTCTCCGTTGACCAGCAGGTCCCGGCCGACGATCTCGACGTCCCGGAAGCCGATCCGGTGCCGTGAGGTGTCGGCGACCGTGCCGTCGGCGCGGTGCAGCCGGACGGTCAGCGAGTACAGCTCGGGCGTCTCGGCGTTCCAGGTGCGGACGTCCTCGACGACGGTCCGCAGTCGGGCCTCGCCGAGGAAGTCGGAGACCCGCTCGTCCTCCCGGTTGAACCGCTCGAACTCCGTGTCCCGCGCCAGCGCGAGACCGTCCAGCTCCCCGCTGACGTACCAGCCCTCGGGCAGCGCGCCCCCCGCGTCCCGCACCTGGCAGTCGACCCGCAACGAGCCGTCGCGGGAGGCCCGCACGGTCACGTCCGCCAGATGCAGCGGATCCGTCGCGTACAGCAGCACCGAGCGGGTGATCCCGCCGTGCCACCACTGGTCCTGGTCCTCGATGTGCGAGGCGTCCGACCACTTGACCACCGTCAGCCGTACGACGGCCCGCTCGCCGGCGCGCACCAGGCCCGTCAGGTCGAACTCGGCCGCCAGGTGGGAGTCCTTGGAGATCCCGACGGGCCGCCCGTCCACGTGCACGAGGAGCACGCTCTCGGCGGCCCCGACCTGGAGCACGATCCGGCGCCCGGCCCAGTCGGCGGGGACGTCCACCTCACGCTCGTGGACGCCCGTCGGGTTCGCGGCGGGGGAGTACGGCGGGAACTCGGGGAACGGCATGCGGACGTTGAGGTACCGCGGGAGGTCGTCCGTGCCCTGCATCGTCCAGACGCCGGGGACGTGGGCCGACGACCAGGGACCGCCGACCGGCGCGTCCGGAGTGGGCAGCAGCTGGAAGCGCCAGTCGCCGTCCAGGGGGAGTGCTCCGGAGCGCCGGTCGACGGCGTTCATGGGAAGGCGGCCCCAGGAGGTCACCTCGGGTGCCTCCCAGGGGCGCAGGGCGATGAGGGGATCGGAGGGGCGGGGTCCGCGGGGTGCGTCGGTCATGACCGTTCCGTAGTCGGTGGTGCGGGGGCGTGGCAGGACTGTCCGTGGCCGCGCAGGACCCGGCCCTGAAGGCCCCAGGCCGGGTCGACGGGGACGCCGAGCCGGTCCAGGACGGTGGGGGCGATGTCGATGGGACGGGGTGTGTCGAGCCGGGTGCCGCCGGGCATGCCGGGCTCGGCCAGGACGACGAAGACCTCGCGCTCGGCGCGGGTGTCGCCGCCGTGGCCGCCGGTGTCGAGGTGCCCGTGGTCCGTGGTGACCAGCACGGTCCAGCGCTCCCGCGCGCGGGCGGGGTCGGAGCGCCGGGCGTCGATGGCTGCCAGCAGCCACCCGAGGTGGGTGTCCTGGGCGAGCAGGGCCCGGTCGTGGGCGGGGCTGTGCGGGCCCGTGGCGTGGGCGGCCTCGTCGGTGGCGCCGAAGTACACGAACACGGCGTCCGGGTCGTCCTGGGTGAGCCAGCGCTCGGCGGTGCGGGCGACGAGGCGGTCCGCGGTGGCGTAGCCGTCCGACTCGCCGTCGTAGCGCACCCGGCGGCCGATGGCGGGGCCGAGGGTGCCGCGCCGGATCAGCTCCGGCCAGGACACCACGGCGGCGGTGCGCAGCCGGGGCCGGGCGGTGACGGCCCGGCTCAGGAAGTCGGGGTAACGGCCGTAGTCGGCCCCGACGAAGTCGTTGCCGCGCACCCCGTGCCGGTCGGGCCACACCCCCGTCAGCACGCTCGACCAGCCGGGCCCGGAGTCGGTGTAGGCCATGCTGGTGGACGGCCCGTCCGGGGCCTGGCCGTCCACCTCGCCGTAGGGCAGCAGGCTGGTGCCGTGGGCGCCCGCCGCCATGAGCCCGTGCAGTACGGGTGCCACGGCCGGGGAGCGGGTGAGCAGGTCGTATCGCAGCCCGTCCATGCCCACCACGAGGACCTTGCCGCGGGGGTGGCTCACGGCCGGCTCCTTTCTCCCGGCGGGGGGTCAGCCGGTCTGGGCTCGTTGTGGCCCGTGCTGTCGTCCGCCAGGCCGTGGGCGCCCGCCGCCATGAGCCCGTGCAGTACGGGCGCCACGGCCGGGGAGCGGGTGAGCAGGTCGTATCGCAGCCCGTCCATGCCCACCACGAGGACCTTGCCGCGGGGGTGGCTCACGGCCGACTCCTTTCTCCCGGCGGGGGGTCAGCCGGTCTGGGCTCGTTGTGGCCCGTGCTGTCGTCCGCCAGGCCGTGGGCGCCCGCCGCCATGAGCCCGTGCAGTACGGGCGCCACGGCCGGGGAGCGGATGAGCAGGTCGTACCGCAGCCCGTCCATCCCCACCACGAGGACCTTGCCGATGGCGTGGCTCACCACCCACTCCCTTCTCCTGGCGGCGGGTCGGCCGGTCCGGATTCGGTGCGGGTTGTCCTGGCGGTCGGCGTGGCCGGGGCGGGATGGTCGGCCTTGGCGTCGGGCGGCGCACCGGTTGTGTGGGTGCGGCGCGGGCCGTTCCTTTCGACCATGAGCACGTTGCCGCTGGTGTGGCTCACCGCCCACCCCTTTCTCCCCGCACCCGGTCAGCTGCCCTGTACCGCTCCCTCGGTGGCGCCCGCGATGAACCCGCGGGCGAAGATGCTGAACACGATGACCAGCGGGAGCGCCGCCATCAGCACACCGGCCATGACCATGCTGTAGTCGGTGGTGTGGCCGACGTTGAGCTGGGCGAGCTCCACCTGGAGGGTCACGTGGCCCGGGTCGGTGAGCACGACGAGCGGCCAGATGTAGTCGTTCCAGCAGTTGACGAACACGTAGATGGCGAGGAACGACAGCGCGGGCCTGATCATCGGCAGTGCGATGTTCCAGTACTGGCGGAAGAACCCGGCGCCGTCGATGCGGGCGGCGTCGAGGAGTTCGTCGGGCACGCCGTTCTGGATGTACTGGTGCAGCCAGAAGATGCCGAAGGCGTTGGCGAGGGAGGGCAGGGCGAGCGCCTTGAGCATGCCCACCCAGCCGATCTCCGACATGAGGATGAACTGCGGCAGGATCGCCAGCTGGAGCGGCAGCATCATGAACAACAGCAGCGTGCCGAAGAGCAGCTTGCGTCCGGGGAAGTCGAACTTGGCGAAGGTGAAGGCCGCCAGGGAGTCGATGAACAGCACCAGGACGGTGGTGACGGTCGCGACCATCACCGTGTTGAGCATCGACCCGAAGAAGTCGATGGTGTTCAGCACGTGCCGGATGTTCTCCAGCAGGTGGGAGCCGAAGGTGAACTTCGGCGGGCTCTTGTAGATGTCCTGCGTGGTGTTGGTCGCCATGACGATCGTCCACGCGAACGGGAAGACCGAGACCAGGACGGCCACGACGAGGATGATGTGCGCGGTGAGGCCCCTGGGGCGGCGCAGTCGCCTGCCACCGTTGGCCGGCCGCGCGGTGTCGACGGCGGTCATGCCTTCCTCCCTCGTGTGGTGAGGCGCCAGTTGACGGCGACGAGGATGATGATCAGTACGAAGAAGGCCCACACGATGGCCGCGCCGTAGCCGTAGTCGTTGTTGAGGAAGGCCGACTGGTAGAAGTACAGCAAGGTCGTCAGACCCGCCTGGCCCGGCCCGCCGAGGTTGGCGTTGGCGGCGTTGCTGGCGAACAGGACCTGCGGTTCGCTGAAGCTCTGCAGGCCGTTGATGGTCGAGATGATGACCGTGAACAGGATGATCGGCCGCATGATCGGAATGGTGATCTGGAAGAACGTGCGGATCGGACCCGCGCCGTCCACCTTCGCCGCCTCGTAGATCGAGTTCGGGATCGCCTGGAGCCCGGCCAGATAGATGATCATGTTGTAGCCGGTCCACTGCCAGGTCATCAGCAGCGAGATGACCACCTTGATCAGCCACGGGTTGCTCAGCCACGGAACCGGCGAGATGCCGACCACGCCCAGAATCGCGTTGACCAGACCGAAGTTGTTGCTGAACACCGCGCCGAAGAAGATCGCCACCGCGACGATCGAGGTCACGTTCGGCACGTACAGCGCGATGCGGTAGAAGCCCTTGAAGCGGCGCACCGAGTGCAGCAGCGTCGCGAGCATCAGGGCACCGAAGAGGGTCGGCACGGTGGACAGCACCCAGATCACCAGGGTGTTGCGGATCGACAGCCAGAAGACCGGGTCGTCCCACAGGAACCGGAACTGCTGGAGCCCCACAAACTGCATGCTGCCCAGGCCGTCCCAGCGCTGGAAGGCCAGGTACAGGGAGTAGAAGACCGGGAAGAACGAGAACGCGGCGAAGATCAGGTAGAACGGCGAGATCGCCAGGTACTGCCGCCAGTACGCCAGCGGTCCGCGCCGCTTGGGCCGAGCGGTGCCCGCGGGTGCGGTGCGCCGCGGGCGGAACCGGGCCGGGCCCGGCCCGCCGCGGTGCTTGGACACCACGGCGGGACCGGTGACCGGAGGGGACGTCACCTCAGCTCACCCCCTGCCGCCGGGCGATCTGCTTGGCCTGGCTGACCGCGTCCTTCCAGGCGTCGTCGGGCTTCTTGCCCTTCGCCTCGATGCTGGACAGTTCCGTCATGAAGGGGGCCATGACGGCGGCGTCGGCGGGCGCCTCGTAGGCGACCTTGATGGCCTGGGCGGCCGGCCCGAAGACCTCGATGACCTTCTGTCCGCCGAAGAAGGCGTCGGGACCGGTCATGGCCGGCATGGCGTACGCGGCCGGTGCGGCCGGGAAGATGGCGGCGTCAGTGAATCCGCGGGCGTCGTTCGCGGGGCTCAGGATCCAGCTGATGATCTTGAACGCCTCTTCGGGGTTGCGGCACTGCTTGGGCAGCGCCAGGTAGGAACCACCCTGGTTGGCAGGGCCGACCGGGTTCGCGCAGACCCGCCACTTGCCCTTGGTCTGCGGGGCGGCCTGCTCGATGTCCAGCGCGTGCCAGGCGGCGCCGAGTTCGGTGAGCAGGTTCTTGCCGACGGCGGCGTTCCAGGTGTTGTCGTTGATCTTGGCGTCGATGCCGAGGGTGTACGGGCGCACCGCCGTGGTCCACGCGGCGCGGATGTGGTCCCCGTCGCCGATGAAGTGGTTGTCCTTGTCGATGAACCGCTCGGTGCCCTGGCCGACCGCGATGTTGAAGACGGAGCTGATGTTGTTGACCAGGTAGGTGCCGGGGTTCTTCTTCTGGAGCTCGACACCGAGCTGGAAGTAGTCCTCCCAGGTCTTCACCAGCTCGGCGACCTTGGCGGGGTCGGTGTCCACCCCGCCCTTGGCGAAGAGGTCCTCGCGGTAGAAGAGCGCGGTGGGGCCGATGTCGATCGGGAAGCCGATCTGCTTGCCGTCCTCGGTCTGGGCGAGCTTGGTCTTCCAGTCCAGGTACTGCGAGGAGATCTTCTTGAAGCCGAGGTCGTTCAGGTCGAGGAAGCGGTCGGCGTTGGGCAGGAAGGACGCGATGTCCTCGCCCTTGATGCCGGTGATGTCGGGCACGGAACTGCCCGCCGCGAGGGTGGTGGTGAGCTTCTGCTTGAAGTCGCCGCCGATGGAGGCCGTGGTCAGCTTGATCTCGCTGCTGAAGTGGGTCTTCGCCTCCGCGACCACCTTGTCGCTGAGCGCGCCGCCCCAGTACCACAGGGTGAGGTTCTTGCCGTTCTTGGTGCCGCCCGAGCCCGAGCCGCCGCAGGCGACGGTCAGTCCGGAGGCGGCCGCGGTCAGCGCGGCGGCCTGGAGGAAGCCTCTACGAGAAAGGTCCACGGGTCACTCCTGTTGTTCCTGTTCGTGGTGCTGAGGGGCGTTGGACTGTGGGGGAGTGGGTGAGGGTCAGTGCTGCCGGGGCGGGGTGACCGGGGCCTGGCGCATCGGCGGACCCGCGTCCGCCGGCAGACGGTCGGCCAGGAAGCCGTACGTCCTGCGCAGGTCGGGGTCGGTCAGGGAGCGCCACCAGCGGTCGACGCCGTACCAGCCGGGGGCCGCGAGGGCGCCGCCGTGGAGCTGGACGGACAGGCCGGCCGCGAGGACGGCGAACCGCAGCCGTTCCTCCAGCGGCCAGCCACCGAGGGAGGCGGTGACGAACGAGGCGCCGAACACGTCACCGGCGCCCGTCGCGTCCAGGACGTCGACCGGCAGGGCCGGGACCTCCGCGTACTCGCCGGTGATCTGGTCGACGGCCACCGCGCCGTCCCCGCCGCGGGTGACGACCGCGACCGGCACCAGCTCGGAGAGCGTGCCGAGGGCCGCCACCGCGCTGTCGGTGCGGGTGTAGGCCATCGCCTCGGTCTCGTTCGGGACGAAGGCGTGGCACAGGGCCAGCTGGTCCAGGAGGTCCTTCGACCACTCCTGGGTGGGGTCCCAGCCGACGTCCGCGTAGATCTGTGTGCCGTTGGCGGCGGCCTTGGCGAGCCAGGCGCGCGGCTCGGCCTCCAGGTGGACGAGGGCCGTACGTGCCTCGGGCGGGTCGCCCATCAGCGCGTCCTGGGAGTACGGCGGCTCCTGGCCGTGGGTGATCAGGGCCCGGTCCTGGCCGGCGGCCAGTGAGACGGTGACCGGGGTGGGCCAGCCGTCCGCGGTGCGGGAGAGCGAGAGGTCGATGTCCTCCTGGTCGCACAGCACGTCCCGGCAGTACTCGCCGTAGAAGTCGTCGCCGAAGACCGTGGCCAGGCAGGTGCTGAGGCCGAAGCGGGACGCGGCGACCGCCAGGTTGGCGATGCCACCGGGGCCGCAGCCCATGCCGGCCGTCCAGATCTCCTCGCCCGGCGTCGGCGGCTTTCCGAGGCCGGTGAGGACGAGGTCGTAGAAGAGCAGCCCGGTCAGGAGCACGTCGGGCCTGTCGTCGTCCACGCGAAGAGCCTCTCGTCAAAACTCGTCAATTTCGATGACGGGAATCGTGCGCTGATCCACGAGATTGGTCAATACCCGAGCAGAACTGAGCATGGATTTGATTGAAGATGACGAGTAGTGTTCACGCCGTGCTGGCAGAACGACGACACCAACTCATCCTGCGGGCCCTGCGCTCCGGCGGCCCCGCATCCGTGACCGATCTCTCCGAGCAGCTGGGTGTGAGCCCCGCCACGATCAGGCGCGATCTGGTCAAACTGGAGGAGGACGGGCTGCTCACGCGCGTGCACGGCGGCGCCGTCGTGGAGGAGGGCGACCAGCCCTTCGCCGAGGTCGCCGAGGTGCGCGTGTCCGAGAAGGACGCCATAGCCGAGCGCGCCGCCGCCATGGTCGCCGACGGGCAGACGGTGCTGCTGGACATCGGCACCACCGCCTACCGGCTGGCCCGGCAGCTGCACGGCCGCCGCCTCACGGTGATCACCAGCAACCTGGTGGTCTACGAGGAGCTCGCCGACGACGAGGGCATCGAACTGGTGCTGCTCGGCGGCATGCTCCGCCGTGAGTACCGCAGCCTGGTCGGCTTCCTCACCGAGGACAACCTGCGCCAGCTGCACGCCGACTGGCTCTTCCTCGGCACCAGTGGAGTGCGCCCCGGTGGGCAGGTGATGGACACGACGGTCGTCGAGGTGCCGGTCAAGCGGGCCATGATCAAGGCCGGCGACAAGGTCGTCCTGCTCGCCGACGCCGCCAAGTTCCCGGGTACGGGCATGGCGAAGGTCTGCGGTCCCGAGGAGCTGGACGTGGTGGTCACGAACGCCCCGGCCGACCCGGTGACCCGCTCCTGTCTGGAGGAGGCGGGCGTCGAAGTGGTCGAGGCAGGAAAGGTGCGAGAGTGAAGCTGACGATTCTGGGCGGCGGCGGGTTCCGTGTGCCGCTCGTGTACGGCGCCCTCCTGGGCGACCGCGGCGAGGGCAGGGTCACCGAGGTCGTGCTGCACGACCTGGACGCCGGCCGGCTGTCCGCCGTGACCCGGGTGCTCGCCGAGCAGGCCGCCCGGGTCGAGGACGCCCCACGGGTGAGCGCCACGACCGACCTGGACGAGGCCCTGCGCGGCGCCGACTTCGTCTTCTCGGCGATCCGCGTCGGCGGCCTGGAGGGCCGGGCCGACGACGAGCGGGTGGCCCTCGCGGAGGGCGTGCTCGGTCAGGAGACGGTCGGCGCGGGCGGTATCGCCTACGGCCTGCGCACGGTCCCCGTGGCCGTCGACATCGCCCGGCGGGTGGCCCGGCTCGCCCCCGACGCCTGGGTCATCAACTTCACCAACCCGGCGGGACTGGTCACCGAGGCCATGTCCCGCCACCTCGGCGACCGGGTCATCGGCATCTGCGACTCCCCGGTCGGCCTCGGCCGCCGTATCGCGCGCGTGCTCGGCGCCAACCCCAACGAGGCCTGGATCGACTACGTCGGCCTCAACCACCTCGGCTGGGTCCGCGGCCTGAAGATCGCCGGCCGCGACGAGCTCCCGCGGCTGCTCGCCGACCCCGACCTGCTCGGCTCCTTCGAGGAGGGCAAGCTCTTCGGCGTCGACTGGCTCCAGTCGCTGGGCGCGATCCCCAACGAGTACCTGCACTACTACTACTTCAACCGCGAGGCCGTCCGCGCCTACCAGCAGGCCGAGAAGACCCGCGGCGCCTTCCTCGCCGACCAGCAGGCACGGTTCTACGACGAGGTCGGCGCCCCCGGTGCGCGGGCGCTGGAGGTCTGGGACCGCACCCGCGCCGAGCGCGAGGCCACCTACATGTCCGAGAACCGGGAGACGGCCGGCGCCGGCGAACGCGACGCCGACGACCTCTCCGGCGGCTACGAGAAGGTCGCCCTCGCCCTGATGCGGGCCATCGCGCGCGACGAGCGCACGACCCTGATCCTCAACGTCCGCAATCAGGGCACGCTCTCCGTGCTCGACCACGAGGCCGTCATCGAGGTGCCCTGCCTCGTCGACGCCAACGGTGCCCACCCGGTCTCCGTCGCCCCGCTGCCCGACCACGCCACCGGTCTGGTCTGCTCGGTCAAGGCGGTCGAGCGGGAGGTGCTGGCCGCCGCCGAGTCCGCCTCGCGCGCGACCGCGGTGAAGGCCTTCGCGCTGCACCCCCTCGTCGACTCCGTCAATGTCGCCCGCAGGCTGGTCGAGGGCTACACCTCGGTCCACGAAGGGCTCGCGTACCTTAAGTAGCGTCTGTTTTCGGAAAGCGCTTTCCCCTCTCTCCCCGGCCCCACCAGCTAGCCCTCTCCCTCCCTGGAGACCCTTCATGCACGACGAACGCCGCCGCATCGAGGAACGCGTCCAGCGCGCCCACGACCAGCGCATCAAGCCCGCGATCCACGCGGCCACCGTCCCCTTCGAGGTCGAGGCCTGGCAGGCGCCGGGCGAGCCGGTCTCCTTCGAGGAGGCCGCCGCCGCCCGCTACACGCCCTTCGCGATGGACACCCCGTGGGGCCCGCCCTGGGGCACCACCTGGTTCCGGATGCGCGGCGAGGTGCCCGCGGAGTGGGCGGGCAAGCGCGTCGAGGCCGTCATCGACCTCGGCTTCGTCGGCGACTGGCCCGGCAACCAGGCCGAGGCCCTCGTCCACCTGGCCGACGGCCGCCCCCTGAAGGCCGTCAACCCGCTCAACCAGTACGTGCCCGTCGCCAACCCCGCGAACGGCGGCGAGCAGATCGACTACCTGGTCGAGGCCGCCTCCAACCCGGACATCCTCAAGGACAACTTCTCCAAGGTCACGCCGATGGGCGACAAGCTCACGGCCGGCTCCGCGCCCCTCTACACCTTCCAGCGCGCCGACCTCGCGATCCTCGACGAGGAGGTCTTCCACCTCGACCTGGACCTCCAGGTGCTGCGCGAGCTCATGGTCCACCTCCCCGACCACGAGCCCCGCCGCCACGAGATCCTGCACGCCCTGGACCGGGCCATGGACGCCCTCGACCTGGACGACGTATCCGGCAGCGCGGCCGCCGTCCGCGAGGTACTCGCGCCGGTGCTGGCCAAGCCCGCCCACGCGAGCGCCCACACCATCTCCGGTGTCGGCCACGCCCACATCGACTCCGCGTGGCTGTGGCCCATCCGCGAGACCAAGCGCAAGACGTCCCGCACCTTCTCCAACGTCACCGCGCTCGCCGACGAGTACGACGACTTCATCTTCGCCTGCTCCCAGGCCCAGCAGTACGAGTGGGTGCGCGACAACTACCCGCACGTGTGGGCCCGCATCCAGGAGTCCGTGAAGAAGGGCCAGTGGGCGCCGGTCGGCGGCATGTGGGTGGAGGCCGACGGCAACCTGCCCGGCGGCGAGGCCATCGCCCGCCAGCTCGTCCACGGCAAGCGGTTCTTCATCGAGCACTTCGGCGTCGAGACCAAGGGCGTCTGGCTGCCGGACTCCTTCGGCTACACCGCCGCCTACCCGCAGCTCGCCAAGCTCGCCGGCAACGAATGGTTCCTCACCCAGAAGATCTCCTGGAACCAGACCAACAAGTTCCCCCACCACACCTTCTGGTGGGAGGGCATCGACGGCACCCGCATCTTCACGCACTTCCCGCCCGTCGACACCTACAACGCCCGCTTCAGCGGCGAGGAGATGGACCGCGCGGTCCGCAACTACTCGGAGAAGGGCGGGGGACAACGCTCCCTGGCCCCCTTCGGCTGGGGCGACGGCGGCGGCGGCCCCACCCGCGAGATCATGGAACGCGCCCGGCGCCTGGCGAACCTGGAGGGCTCCCCGAAGGTCGTCATCGAGCACCCCGACGACTTCTTCGCCCAGGCCCGCGCCGAGTACCCGGACGCCCCCGTCTGGGTCGGCGAGCTCTACCTGGAGCTGCACCGCGCCACCTACACCTCCCAGGCCCGCACCAAGCAGGGCAACCGCCGCTCCGAGCACAAGCTGCGCGAGGCCGAGCTGTGGGCGACGACGGCCGCGCTGCACGCGCCGGGCTACTCGTACCCGTACGACAAGCTCGACCGGCTGTGGAAGACGGTCCTGCTGCACCAGTTCCACGACATCCTGCCGGGCTCCTCGATCGCCTGGGTGCACCGCGAGGCCGAGGCCGAGTACGCCCGCGTGGCCGAGGAGTTGGAGGCGCTGACCGCCGAAGCGGTGGCCGCGCTGGGCGCCGGTGGCACCCGGGTCTTCAACACCAGCCCGTTCGACCGGGCCGAGGTGGTCCGCACGTCCGAGGGGGCCCTGGCGTACGTCGAGGTGCCCGCGAACGGCAGCGCGGCCCTGGCGGACGCCGAGCCCGCCCGGACCGTGCAGACCGAGGGCCGGGTCCTCGACAACGGCCTGGTGCGCGTGGAGGTGGCGGAGGACGGCACCCTGTCGTCCGTGTACGACCTGCGGGCCGGGCGCGAAGTCCTCGGCGACAAGGGCAACCTGCTCCGCCTGCACACCGACCTCCCGAACTACTGGGACGCCTGGGACATCGACAAGCACTACAACAACCGGTACACCGATCTCCTGGAGCCCACCTCGATCGAGGTCGTCTCCGAGGACCCGCTGCTCGGCGCGATCCGCGTGACCCGCTCCTTCGGCAAGGGCTCGACGATCACCCAGACCATCACCCTGCGCGCCGACAGCCCCCGCGTCGACTTCGAGACCGACATCGACTGGCACGAGGCCGAGAAGATCCTCAAGGCCGCCTTCCCGGTGGACGTCCGGGCCGCGCACTCCTCCGCGGAGATCCAGTTCGGCCACGTCCAGCGGCCCACGCACACCAACACCAGCTGGGAGGCGGCCCGTTTCGAGGTCTCCGGCCACCGCTGGGTGCACGTGGCCGAACCCGGCTACGGCGTCGCGGTCCTCAACGACTCCACCTACGGCCACGACGTCGCCCGTACGGTCCGCGAGGACGGCGGTACGACGACCACGGTCCGGCTCAGCCTGGTCCGCGCCCCGCGCATCCCGGACCCGGAGGCCGACCAGGGCAGGCACCGCTTCACCTACTCGCTGCTGCCCGGCGCGAGCATCGAGGACACCGTCGCCGAGGGCTACTCCCTCAACCTCCCGCTCCGGGTGGCGGACGCGGCCGGCGCGCCCGAGCCGGTCGTCTCGGTCGACGGCGAGGGTGTGACCGTCGAGGCGGTCAAGCTCGCCGACGACGGCTCCGGTGACGTGGTGGTCCGTCTCTACGAGTCGGGCGGCGGCCGCGCCCAGGGCGTGCTGCGCACCGGCTTCCCGCTGGCCGGCGCCCAGGTCACCGACCTGCTGGAGCGCCCGCTGGAGGACGAGACGGCCGAGCTCGCCGACGGCGGGGTGCGGGTCTCCCTGCGGCCCTTCCAGGTCCTGACGCTCCGGCTGCAAAGGGGCTGACCCGTGCCGATGCGGTCCTGGTTCACCGACGCCAAGCTGGGGATCTTCATCCACTGGGGCATCTACGCCGTGGACGGCGTGCAGGAGTCCTGGTCGTTCTACGACGACGTCGTCCCGCACGACCGGTACATGTCCCAGCTGGAGCGCTTCACGGGCGCCCGGTACGACCCGCGTGCCTGGGCGGACCTGTTCGCCCGGGCCGGCGCGAAGTACGCCGTCCTGACGAGCCGTCACCATGACGGAGTGGCGCTGTGGGACACGGAGTTCGGCGACCTCAACCTGGGCCGGGACTACATCGGCCCCTACGCCGAGGCCCTGCGGGAGAAGGGCCTGAAGGTCGGTCTGTACTACTCGCACTCCGACTGGAACCACCCCGACTACGCCTCCACGCGCAAGCCGGGGCGCCCGCCTGAGCAGGAGGACAACCGCTACTCCGAGGTCGCCGCCGAGGACGAGGACCCGGCGGCCTGGGAGCGGTACCTCGCCTACCGGGACGGCCAGGTCCGGGAGCTCGCCTCCCGCTACCGGCCCGACCTGCTGTGGTTCGACGGCGAGTGGGAACGCAGCGAGGAGCAGTGGCGCATCCCCGAACTCGCCGCGCTCGTACGGTCCTACGTGCCGGACGTCGTCTTCAACGCGCGCATGCTCAGCGAGGGCGACTACGCCACCCCCGAACAGGGCGCTCCCATCGAACCGCCCGCCGGGCCCTGGGAACTGTGCCTGACCATCAACGACTCGTGGGGCTATCAACACCACGACCACAACCACAAGTCGCTCGCCCAGCTCGTCCGCTACTTCACCGAGACCATCGGAGGGGGCGGCAACCTGCTGCTGGACGTCGGCCCGCGGGAGGACGGGACCATCCCCGAACCCCAGGTCGAGCGGCTCGAAGGCCTGGGGGAGTGGATCCGCAAGCACGCCGAGGCCGTGTACGGGACCGTGCGCGGGCTGCCCGCCGGGCACCACTACGGGCCCAGCACGCTCTCCGCGGACGGCCGGACCCTGTATCTGGTGCTCTTCGACGCGCCGCGCGCCGAGATCGGACTGCGCGGACTGGTCACCCCGGTCCGCAAGGTGACCGTCCTCGGCACCGGGACCGAGCTCGGGCACAAGATGGTCGGCGGTCTCCACGAGGCCGTCGGGACCGTGTGGATCGACCCGCCGTCCGAGGCCGACCTCGACCCGTACGCCACGGTGCTCAAGGTCGAGTTGGAGGGCGAGGCGGAGCTGTACCGGGGGTCGGGACGGTTCTGAGCGGTGAGGCACCAGGTCACGGCGGGTTTTGGGCCCGCCGTGACCTCTTCCGTTCGGTTCAGCCGGTGAATCCGGCCGTGATCGAGGTGAACTGCCAGTTGCTCTGGCTGATGCCGGAGCAGTTGCTCGTCACCCCGCCGCCGGGGCACGGCCGGTCGCGGTTGACCGACCAGAAGGCGAGCCGGGCGATGTGACGGGAGTTCGCCCAGTCACGGATCTGCGTCCAGATCGCGGTGCTCGTCAACTCCTGCTGGTCACTGAGCCCGTTCATCCCGGAGATCCCGATGCGGGCGTAGGCCGTCGCGTCGTCCCACCCGAAGGTGGACTTCAGCTTGGCCTTCAGCCCCTCCGACGCGTTCACCGTGTTGCCGTACATGTCCGAGCCACCGCCGAAGTCGAACGGCATGATCGTGAAGACGTCGATACCGGCGTTGAGGGCCTTGGCCTGCTCGATGAGCCGGTTGCCCCAGTACGTCGGGCCGGTCGTCGAGGTGCCGAAGGTGAGGATGGTCCGCAGGCCCGGGTTGTTGGCCTTGACGATCTTCAGGGCGTTCAGGATCCGGTCCTGCACGGTCGCGTTCTCGAACTCGTCGGTGTTCTCGATGTCGACGTCGATGGCCTTGAGCCCGTAGGCGTCGATCACCTTCTGGTAGGCGCCGGCCAGCGCTTCGGGCGTCGAGCAATTCGGCCCTAGCTTGTTGCCGCTCCAGCCGCCGATCGACGGGACGATGTCACCGCCCGCGGAACGGATCGAGTTGATGACGGACTGGTCGTTGCCGCCGGTCAGCGGCCTGCTGCCGTCCCAGGCCGGGTTGCAGCCACCGGAGGAGAGGATGAACGCCATCGTGAACCACTTGACCCCGGTCGCGCTCATCACCGAGGTCGCGCTCGGCGGATCGCCCCAGCCGAGGTACAGGTAGGGCGCGGCCTGCTTGAACCCTGTCCCGCCACCGCCGCCCGCGTCGGTCGTCACGGACACCGCGTTGGAGGCGGCCGAGACGTTCCCGGCCGCGTCCCGCGCCTTCACGGTGAAGGTGTAGGAGGTACTGGCCGCGAGCCCGCTCACGGTGGCACTCGTACCGGAGACGCTGAGGACCCGGTTCGACCCGCTGTAGACGTCGTACCCCGTCACCCCGACGTTGTCGGAGGATGCGTTCCACGCCAGCGAGACACTGGAGGAGGTCTTCCCCGTGGACCGCAGACTCGCGGGCGCGCTCGGCGCCTGCGAGTCCGAACCACCGCCCCCGCCGGGCCCGTCGAGGCTGATGTCGTCGGCGTGGTAGGTGCCCTGCGCGTACCACCCGTGGACGTAGACGGTGGCGCTGGTCTGCGAGGCACCGGTGGTGAAGGTGGTGGAGAGCTGGGTGTACGCGGAGGGCGAGGACGTCCACGTGGACGAACCGCCGTCCACGCCGAGGTAGACGTAGCTGCCACGCACCCAGCCGCTCAGGCTGTAGGACGTGTTCGGCTGCACGGAGACGGTCTGGCTGCACTTGGCGATGTCACTCGAACTCACCGCGCCCTGAAGGGACTTGGAGCCGCCGTGCACGGGAGAGGACACGACCGACCCGAGATTGCCGGTACAGGACCAGGGCGAGACGGTTCCCGACTCGAAGCCGGGGTTGGTCAGGACGTTGGCCGCCTGGGCCGTACCGGGAAGCGCGACGGCACCGGCGAGCGCGAGGGCGGCGGAACCGAGGAGGGCGAGGACTCTGGAACGTCTGAGTGGGTTGCGCACGCGATCTCCCTGAAGATATGGGGGTGTTCGGGAGTGCAGAGAGGTGGTGCAGGGGGTGCGCAACCAAGTTGGTATGGACCAATCGCCGTGTCAAGAAGAACGGCGGGATTGGTCCATACCGGTTGAGGGCTGGGGCTGGAGTCTGAGCCAGAACTGGAACTAGAGCGGCAGAGCCTGGGCCGCTTCCACCGCGGGGGCGGGTGCGGGAACGGAGGCCAACAGGGGCTCGACCTCCTCGACCCGCTGGTGCGGCACCGACACCGGCCGCAGCGGCCTCGGCCCCGACACCACCGTGTAGTCCTGCCCGAGGAACGGCGGCTCGATCACCCCGGTGTCCTCCCCGAGCGCCAACTGCACGGCGGCCCACGGCACGTTGACCCCGCAGAGGGAGAGCTGGTGCAACCCGCCCGCCGGGCGCGTGTTCACATCCATCAGCACGGGCCGGTCACCGAACATCCGGAACTGGACGTTGGACAGGTAGTGCAGCCCGAACCCCTCGGCGACCAGCCGCGCGGGCTCCAGCCACTGCTCGTCCCGCGTGAACCCGCGACGGCGCCCGTTCTTCGTGCGGCCGATCGCCAGCCGCACCCGGTTGTCGGGCCCGGTGAGCGTGTCCACGGACACCTCCGGCTGCTCGAGACGGGGCATGACCAGCCAGTCCACCTGCTCTTCGGACTCCGCCAGCGCCTCGACCACCATGTCGAGCGACACGTACGGGCTCGGGAAACCGTTGAGCTGCGCGAGCGAGAAGGGCGCGCGTGTGATGATCCGGAAGCCGACCCCGCCCGCGCCGGACGCGGGCTTGAAGCAGGCCTTGTGGCCGTCGGCCTCCAGCTCCTCGACGGCCGCGACCAGCTCGTCCGCGGTCCGCACCCGCCACCACGGCGGCACCGGGACGCCGACCGCCTGGACCGCCTCGTAGGCGATCACCTTGTCGTGGAAGACGGCCACGGCCTCCGGCGGCGGCGCGAGCAGCGCCGTACCGACCGCGGCGAAGTCGGCGCGGTGGGCGACGATCGCCGCCTGGTGCAGTCGGGGCACGAAGACGTCGATGCCCCGCTTCTGGCACTGGTCGAGGGCGAACTCGGCGTAGGCGGCCGGGGACAGCCCCTCCGGCTCCAGCTCGGCGGTGTCGGCGGCGGCCAGCACGGGCGAGTCGGGGTCCGCGTGCGTCGCATGGATCTCGACGGCTCTGTCGCTGGGATTTCGGCGGAGCTGATCCATGAAGAACACGTTCTCCGCGTACGTGCGGTTGAGCCAGACGCGTACGCGAGAGTGCATTCAGGCCGCCTTTCGGGGTTTTCGGGCACGGCGAAGCGGGCCCGTGCCCGGGCAGGGTGATTGGAGGGACACCAAACCGCCCCTTGCGAAGGGAAGTTTCTGCGGTGGTGTTGGGGCGATCATACGGCTTTCAAGGGGTCACGCGTGCAACGCCCGTGTTACGGAATCCCCGATCATGAACCGCCGCTGCACCGCCGCTGCTCCGACCCACTCTTGTACCGGGAAAACAAATGTGTTTCCGTGGTCCCACTCGGGTGCTCGGAGGGGGCGAGAGGTGACGTCTACGGCCGGCGGCGCGGCACAGCTTCTGGCCGTCAGCGACCTGCACATCGGCTATCCCGAGAACCGCTCCCTCGTCGAGCGGATGCGCCCCGGCACCGACGACGACTGGCTCCTGGTGGCCGGTGACGTCGCCGAGACCGTCGACGACGTCCGCTGGGCCCTCCAGACCCTCGCCGGCCGCTTCCGTCAGGTCGTCTGGGCACCCGGCAACCACGAACTGTGGACCCTCCCCAAGGACACCGTCACCCTGCGCGGGGTCGCCCGCTACGAGCACCTCGTCGCGATGTGCCGGGACCTCGGCGTCCTCACGCCGGAGGACCCCTATCCCGTCTGGGACGGCCCCGGCGGCCCCGTCGCCGTCGCCCCGCTGTTCCTGCTGTACGACTACTCGTTCCTGCCCGCCGGCTGCACCACCAAGGAGCAGGGGCTGGAGTACGCGCACGGCACCGGCGTCGTCTGCAACGACGAGTACCTGCTGCACCCCGACCCCTACCCCTCTCGCGAGGCCTGGTGCCGGGCCCGGGTCGAGGAGACCGAGCGCAGGCTCGCCGCCCTCCCCGACGACCTGCCCACCGTGCTGGTCAACCACTACCCGCTGGACCGGCACCCCACGGACGTCCTGTGGTACCCCGAGTTCGCGATGTGGTGCGGCACCACACTGACCGCCGACTGGCACCGCAGGTTCCGCGTCGAGACCATGGTCTACGGCCACCTGCACATCCCGCGGACCACCTGGCACGAGGGCGTCCGCTTCGAGGAGGTCTCGGTGGGCTACCCGCGCGAGTGGCGCAAGCGGGCGGAGCCGCCCGGGCGGCTGCGCAGGATCGTGCCCGGGGAGGTCGGCGCGCTGTGATCGAGGAACTCCTGCCGGACTCGGTCGTGGCCGTGGAGGTCCATGGCCACGACGAGCCGGACAAGGCCACCCTGTATCCCGAGGAAGCCGCGCTCGTCGCGCTCGCCGTCCCCAAACGGCGCCGTGAGTTCGCCGTCGTGCGGGCCTGCGCACGACGGGCCATGGAGAAGCTCGGGGTGCCGCCGCAGCCGATCCTGCCCGGGGAGCGCGGCGCCCCGCGGTGGCCGGCCGGCCTCACCGGCAGCATGACCCACTGCGACGGCTACGGCGCCGCCGCCCTGGTCCGCGCCGCCGACCTGGCCTCCCTCGGCATCGACGCCGAACCCCACGGACCGCTCCCCGAGGGCGTGCTGGAGAGCGTCTCCCTGCCGGGCGAGCGGGTCAGGCTCCGGGAACTCGCCGAGGCACACCCCGCGGTCCACTGGGACCGGCTGCTGTTCAGCGCCAAGGAGTCCGTCTACAAGGCGTGGTTCCCGCTCACCGGCAAGTGGCTGGAGTTCACCGAGGCCGACATACACATCCTCGTCGACCTCGGACAGCCCGGCGGCGGCATCCTGCGCGCCGAACTCCTCGTCCCCGGTCCGCTGGTCGGCGGCGAGCGGCGCGGCGTCTTCGAGGGCCGCTGGACGGTCCGCGCCGGTCTGGTCGCCACGTCGATGACCGTGCCGCACGCCGGAACGCACGGCACGGTGTCCGGCCCCGCCTAGGGCACGCCCCGCGACGCCGGCCTGATCCACACGGCAGGCCCTAGCCCTCCGGTGGGCACCAGCTCCGCAGCAGCCTGAAGAACGCCTCCTCGTTGCCCGCGAGCCCCGCGTCCGCCAGGGCCTGCTCGGCCTCGGCGAGGACCGCCGGCGGGACGACCGGGGGCCGGGCGGTGTCGGGCGGGCCGGCCGCGGTGTCGAAGGCGGCTCGGACCGTGTGCAGCAGCCGCAGATACGCCTGGACGGCGGTGCGCTCACGGTCGGTCAGTACGGCGGTGGGCATCGGCGGCTCTCCCCAAGTCGACGTCGGTCGCGCCCCCGGACGAGGCGCGTCGGTCGCACGCCACACGGGCGTGCGTCTCCAGCTTGCCGTCCGCCACTGACAATCCGGCTTCCGCGCCCGTTCCTTCGCCCGCTCAGCGGATGCCGAACCTCACCGGTCACCGCCGCCGAGCGACCGTGACGGAGGACCGGAGCCGCCCGACCTGGGCCGACCGCCACCGCCACCTGCCCGCGCCCTCAGCTCTGGGGCCCCAGATACCCCAGCGAGACCTCGATCCGCCCCGCCAGACGGTCCCGCTGCACCGGCCCCCGCACCGGCGAACCCGCGAGCCACGTCCGGCACTTGCTGGCCAGCAGCAGGCCGAAGCTCTCCGCCTCCCGCTCCTCGTCGAGGTCGAAGCGGCTGCGGGCGGCGACCTTGCGGACCGTGGCCTGGAGATCGGCGTCGTCGTGGAGGAGCCGGGCGGCGACCGCGGCACCCTCGACGTGGTGGGAGCAGTGGCCGGCGTTCATGTGCCACAGCTCGTGACCGAGGATGACCAACTGGTGGTCGGGCGCGGTGCGTTCCTCGATCACCACCAGGTCCTGGTCGGCCATGTCGAGCCACAGTCCGCTGGCCGTGCCGGGCGGGAAGGGCGCCGTACGGAAGTGGACCGGGCGGCCCCGGCGTCTGCTCATCGCGTCGCACAGGGCGCCGTAGAGGTCCTCGGGCCGTGCCGGGGCGTCGAGTTCCAGCTCTGCCACCAACTCGCCGCTCAGGCGGCGCATGTGCTTACCGATGCCCACATTTTCTCCCGGATCAGGACTCGGGCCGCTTGACGCTCTCCAGGAGCATGTCCAGCCACTCGGCGACCTTGTCACGGTGCTGGTCGGTGGGGAGCTGCGCGGCCCGCCACGCGATGCCGCGGACCCCGTGGTCCATCAGCAGCCGTTCCAACGGGTCACGGGCGGCCGCCGCGGCCTCCCGCTCCCGGTCGGCGAGTTTGTGCAGAAGTTCCTGCTCGGTGTGCTGGAGGGCACCCGCGAGCGCCTCGGGGTCCTCGGCCGTGAGGAAACCGGCGTGGACCCGGAAGAACCGCTGGATGGCGTCGCAGTGCTCCATGGTGGGGCGCCGGTCGCCGTTGATGAGGGCGCCCGCCTGCTGACGGGACATGCCCGCGCCGTCGGCGATCTCCTGCTGGGTGTACTTGCGGCCGTTGGGCTTCAGACGGGTGCGGCGCAGCAGGTCCAGACGCTGCAGGAACCGCGCCTGGACGTCCGGTTCGCCCGCCGGGCGCCCGCTCAGCAGGACCTTGACCACGGGTTCGGGTACGCCGGAGGCGACGGACAGACGGCCGGTGTCGAAGACCTGCGCGTGCGGTACGCCGAGCCGGTCGGCGAGTGCGGTGACGCGGGCGACGACGGCCGTCAGCACGACCGTTGCCGCGTCGTCCGGGCTCTCGAAGCCATCCGACACCGACAGATCTCCTACGTCTCTCACCCGACTTCTCACAGGCGGTCCACCGTGAACTTCCCGGAGAGTAGCCCGTTGTTCGAACTCACATCCAGGTCTCGCCACAACTGTGGCCAATTTCAGCCGTCAACCGCTGTGGAATGCCACGATAGTTGACACGCCTCGCTCCGGGGAAGCAGGATCAAGGCGCCGCGTGAAGGCCGCATAGGCAAGAGGGGTGACCTCCCGATGGCGTATCAGGCAGGTGGGCAGCGGTCGGAACTGCGGCCCGTCCCCGAAGGGCTCGAAGCCCAGGCGTACCTTCAGGACTACGCCACACTCCTGGAAGCCGTCCCCTTCCCGTCCGTCGTCCTCGACCACCGCTGGGACGTCGTGCTCGCCAACACCGCTTTCGCGTCACTTTTCCGTGCCGTGGGTCCGCATCCGACGGCCATGCCCGGTGACAACTTCCTCCGGTTCGTCCTCTTCCATCCCGACGCGGGCAGCGTCCTCGGAGAGCACGAGTCGCGCTGGTGTCTGCCGATGCTCGCGCACTTCGCCGCCGCGGTGGAGCGGCACGGCCACGACCACGGCCTCCAGGCGATCCGCCGGGACATCGCCCAGGACCCGATCATGGACGCCGCCTACCGGCACGGCCTGCCGCACTGGATCCGCGCGGTCGGCGAACAGGCCGTGGAGCACGACGGCTCGGTACGCCCGCTCGTGCACCCCGACCCGCGCTGGGGCGCCACCGACTGCCGGGTCGTCGACGAGACCCCGCGCACCCTGCGCGAACTGGGCTACACCAGACTGACCCTGGTGCTCCGCCCGGCTCCCACCAGGCGCCGCCCGCGGCGCGCTGCGGCCCACCTCACGGTGGTGCCCACCCCCGAGGCCTGACGGGCACCGTCGGCGTTCAGGTCGTCGACGGCGCCTCGTCAGTACTTGTCGGTCCCCGTAGTACTTGCCGACCCCCGTGAAGCATGCTGCGACAACGCAAGCCGCTTGCATTACTTGCGCTATTCTTGCGCGCATGACGCGACGACTTGCCGAAGTTGCCAAGAAGGTCGGGGTCAGCGAGGCCACGGTCAGCCGGGTGCTCAACGGCAAGCCGGGGGTCTCCGAGGGCACCCGGCAGGCGGTGCTGTCCGCGCTGGACGTGCTCGGGTACGAGCGGCCCACGCAGTTGCGCGGTGAGCGGGCCCGGCTCGTGGGGCTGGTGCTGCCGGAGCTCCAGAACCCGATCTTCCCGGCGTTCGCCGAGGTCATCGGCGGCGCGCTGGCCCAGCTCGGGCTGACGCCGGTGCTGTGCACACAGACCAAGGGCGGGGTCTCCGAGGCCGACTACGTGGACCTCCTGTTGCAGCAGCAGGTCTCCGGTGTCGTGTTCGCCGGCGGGCTCTACGCCCAGGCGGACGCGCCGCACGACCACTACCGGCGGCTCGCCGACCGGAACATCCCGGTGGTCCTGGTCAACGCCGCCATCGACGACCTCGGTTTCCCCGGCGTCTCCTGCGACGACACGGTGGCCGTCGAGCAGGCCTGGCGGCATCTCGCCTCCCTGGGGCACGAGCGGATCGGGCTGGTGCTGGGGCCCGCCGACCACGTGCCGTCGGCGCGGAAGCTGGCCGCCGCACAGGGGCTCGGCGAACTGCCCGACGAGCGGGTCGCGCGGGCCATGTTCTCCATCGAGGGCGGTCACGCGGCGGCCGCCCGGCTCATCGACCGCGGGGTCACCGGCTTCATCTGCGCCAGCGACCCCCTCGCCCTCGGCGTCATCCGGGCCGCCCGCCGCAAGGGGCTCGACGTGCCGGGCCAGGTGTCGGTCGTCGGCTACGACGACTCCGCCCTGATGAACTGCACCGAACCCCCGCTGACCACCGTCCGCCAGCCCATCGAGGCCATGGGCCGGGCCGCCGTGGAGCTGCTGAACGCGCAGGTCGGCGGCAGTGCCGTGCCGACGGAGGAGCTGCTCTTCGAGCCCGAGCTGGTGGTCCGGGGGTCCACCGCGCAAGCCCCTCGCGGCTGAGTCCCCGCTCCCCGTCCCCACGCTGTCGAATAATTACATATTCTGCGCGACATCTTGCGGTCAGATGTCGGCGGTGCTTGAGTGTGCGGCGCCCACCGCTCCTGCCACGAGGGGTCCACCGATGAGAAGCACCGGGTACCGCCGTACCGTCGCCGCGCTCAGCGTCTGTTCCCTTGCCCTCGCCGTCTCCGCCTGTGGATCGGGCGACGACACGGCGAGCGGCAAGACCCGCATCACGGTCAACTGCATGCCGCCCAAGAGCGCCGAGGTCGACCGGCGGTTCTTCGAGGAGGACATCGCGTCCTTCGAGAAACAGCACCCGGACATCGACGTCGTCGCGCACGACGCCTTCCCCTGCCAGGATCCCAAGACCTTCGACGCCAAGCTCGCCGGCGGTCAGATGGAGGACGTCTTCTACACGTACTTCACCGACGCCAAGCACGTCGTGGACATCAACCAGGCGGCCGATCTCACCCCGTATGTCAAGGAGTTGAAGAGCTACGGCACCCTCCAGCAGCAGCTCCGCGACATCTACACGGTCGACGGGAAGATCTACGGCATCCCGCGCACCGGCTACTCGATGGGCCTGATCTACAACAAGGCGCTCTTCGCGAAAGCCGGCCTCGACCCCGAGCAACCCCCCACCACATGGGCGGAGTTGCGGGCCGACGCCAAGAAGATCGCCGCACTCGGCGACGGCACCGTCGGATACGCCGACTACAGCGCCCAGAACCAAGGGGGCTGGCACTTCACCGCCGAGCTGTACTCGCAGGGCGGCGACGTCGTCAGTGCCGACGGCAAGAAGGCCACCATCGACACCCCCGAGGGCCGCGCGGTCCTCCAGAACCTCCACGACATGCGCTGGACCGACGAGTCCATGGGCAGCAAGCAGCTCCTCGTCATCAACGACGTCCAGCAGATGATGGGTTCGGGCAAGCTCGGCATGTACCTCTCCGCCCCGGACAACATCCCGATCCTGGTCAAGGAGAAGGGCGGCAACTACAAGGACCTCGCCCTAGCGCCCATGCCCGGAGGCAAGGGCACGCTCATCGGCGGCGACGGCTACATGGTCAACAAGAAGGCGAGCCCCGACCAGATCAGGGCCGCCCTCAAGTGGCTCGACCACATGTTCCTCACCCCCGGCGACGGATTCCTCGGCGACTACGCCCGCGCCAAGAAGGCCGACGCCCCGGTCGGCCTGCCCGAACCGCGCCTGTTCACCGGCGCCGCCGACGCCAAGGACCAGCAGGTCAAGAAGGCCAACGCCAATGTGCCCGTGGAGAACTACCAGGCCTTCCTCGACGGCAACCAGAGCCTGACGATGAAGATCGAGCCGCCGAACGCCCAGCAGATCTACTCCGTCCTCGACAGCGCCGTCTCCGCCGTGCTCACCAAGGAGGACGCCGACATCGACCAGCTCCTCAGGGACGCCTCCGGCAAGATCGACGGCATCCTGGCCCGGAGCTGACCCCCATGAAGACGGTGGAAAGCCCGCCCCACGAGGCCATCACCATCCCCCCGATCCAGGCGCCGCCTCCCGCAGGGGACCGGAGGCGGCGCCGCCTCGCCGACCAGGCCCGCGCCTACGGCTTCCTCCTCGGCGGCCTCCTCTGCTTCGCGCTCTTCTCCTGGTACCCGGCGATCCGCGCCGTCGTGATCGCCTTCCAGAAGTACACGCCGGGCTCCGAGCCCGAATGGGTCGGCACCGCCAACTTCACCCGCGTCTGGCACGACCCGGAGTTCACCGCCGCCTGGCGCAACACCCTCGCCTTCACCCTGCTGGCGCTGCTCATCGGCTTCGCGATCCCCTTCGTCATGGCGCTGGTCCTCAACGAGCTGCGACACGCGAAGGCGTTCTTCCGGGTCGTGGTCTATCTGCCGGTCATGATCCCGCCGGTGGTCAGCGCCCTGCTCTGGAAGTGGTTCTACGACCCGGGGGCCGGCCTCGCCAACGAGGCGCTGCGCTTCCTGCACCTGCCCACCTCGAACTGGTCCAACGGCGCCGACACCGCGCTCGTCTCCCTGGTGATCGTCGCGACCTGGGCCAACATGGGCGGCACGGTCCTGATCTACCTGGCCGCCCTCCAGTCCATCCCCGGCGAGCTGTACGAGGCCGCCGAACTGGACGGCGCGAACCTCCTCCAGCGAGTCCGCCATGTGACGGTCCCGCAGACCAGGTTCGTGATCCTGATGCTGATGCTCCTTCAGATCATCGCCACCATGCAGGTGTTCACCGAACCGTTCGTGATCACCGGCGGCGGACCCGAGAACGCCACGGTCACCGTCCTCTACCTGATCTACAAGTACGCCTTCCTCTACAACGACTTCGGCGGCGCCTGCGCCCTGAGCGTGATGCTCCTGCTGCTCCTCGGCGCCTTCTCCGCCGTCTACCTGCGGCTGACCCGGTCCGCCGAGGGGGACCCCGCATGAGCACCCGCACCCTGATCTCCCCGGCGACGCTCGCCCGCCCGCGCGGCAGGGCCGCCTACTGGACGGTGTTCGGCACGGTCGTCGTCCTCTTCGCGCTCGCGTTCCTCTTCCCGGTCTACTGGATGGTCACCGGCGCGATGAAGTCACCGGACGAGGTGACGCGCACCCCGCCCACCCTCGTCCCCGAGCAGTGGCACCTCGACGGCTACACCGACGCCTGGGACCTCATGCAGCTCCCGCGGCACCTGTGGAACACGGTGGTCCAGGCCGCCGGTGCCTGGGCGTTCCAGCTCGTCCTGTGCACGGCCGCCGCCTACGCCCTGTCCCGGCTGCGGCCCGTCCTAGGCAAGGTGGTCCTCGCCGGCATTCTCGCCACACTGATGGTCCCGGCCCAGGCCCTGGTGGTACCGAAGTACCTGACCGTGGCGGACCTCGGACTGTTGAACGACCCCCTCGCCATCTGGCTGCCGGCCGTCGCCAACGCCTTCAACCTGTACCTGCTCAAGCGGTTCTTCGACCAGCTTCCGCGCGATGTGATGGAGGCCGCCGAGATCGACGGTGCCGGAAAGCTGCGCACCCTGTGGTCGATCGTGCTGCCCATGTCGAGGCCCGTCCTCGGCGTGGTGTCGATCTTCGCCCTGGTCGCCGTCTGGCAGGACTTCCTCTGGCCGCTGATGGTCTTCTCCGACACCGACGAGCAGCCCATCAGCGTGGCGCTCGTCCAGCTCTCGCAGAACATCCAGCTGACCGTGCTCATCGCCGCGATGGTCATCGCCAGCATCCCGATGGTCGCCCTGTTCCTCGTCTTTCAACGGCACATCGTCGCCGGGATCAGCGCGGGCAGCACGAAGGGCTGACCTCCTCTCCGCAGAAAGGCAGGCTCCGTGGCACAGCAGGACTGGTGGCGCTCCGCCGTCATCTACCAGGTCTACGTCCGCAGCTTCGCCGACGGCGACGGGGACGGCACCGGTGACCTCGCCGGAGTGCGCGCCAGGCTGCCGTACCTCGCCGAACTCGGCGTGGACGCGCTGTGGTTCAACCCCTGGTACCTCTCGCCGATGAAGGACGGCGGCTACGACGTCGCCGACTACCGCGCCATCGACCCGGCCTTCGGCACCCTCGCCGAGGCGGAGAAGCTGATCGCGGAGGCAGGCGAGCGGGGTATCCGCACGGTCGTCGACATCGTCCCCAACCACGTCTCCGACCAACACCCCTGGTTCCAGGCGGCATTGCGGGCGGGCCCGGGAAGCCCCGAGCGCGAGCTGTTCCACTTCCGGCGCGGGCGCGGGAAGCACGGCGAACTCCCGCCCAACGACTGGCCGTCGCAGTTCGTCGGTTCCACCGAGCCGGTGTGGACGCGGCTGCCCGACGGCGACTGGTACCTGCACCTGTTCACCCCGGAACAGCCCGACCTCAACTGGGCCCACCCGGCCGTCCGCCAGGAGCACGAGGACATCCTGCGCTTCTGGTTCGAACGGGGAGTGGCGGGCGTCCGCATCGACTCGGCCGCCCTGCTCGCCAAGGACCCCGCGCTGCCCGACCTCGCCGACGGAGCCGACCCGCACCCCTTCGTCGACCGCGACGAACTCCATGACATCTACCGCTCCTGGCGGGCCGTCGCCGACGAGTACGACGGGGTCTTCGTCGGCGAGGTCTGGCTCCCGGACACCGAACGCTTCGCCCGCTACCTGCGCCCCGACGAGCTGCACACCGCCTTCAACTTCTCCTTCCTCTCCTGCCCCTGGGACGCCGGGCGGCTGCGCACCTCGATCGACACGACCCTGGCCGAGCACGCCCCGGTCGGCGCCCCCGCCACCTGGGTGCTGTGCAACCACGACGTCACCCGCACGGTCACCCGCTACGGCCGTACGGACACCGGCTTCGACTTCGCGGCCAAGGCCTTCGGCACCCCGACCGACCTCGCCCTCGGCACCCGGCGCGCCCGAGCGGCGGCGCTGCTCACGCTCGCCCTGCCCGGAGCCGTCTACGTCTACCAGGGCGAGGAACTCGGCCTGCCCGAGGCGGACATCCCGCGCGACCGCATCGAGGACCCGATGCACTTCCGGTCCGGCGGCACGGATCCCGGGCGGGACGGGTGCCGGGTGCCGTTGCCATGGGTGGCGGTGGCGCCTCATGCGGGCTTCGGCGGCGAGCCCTGGCTGCCGCAGCCCGCCGACTGGGCGTCGTACGCGGTCGACCGGCAGAGCGCGGACCCGGCGTCGATGCTCACCCTCTACCGCGAGGCCATCCGGATCCGGCCGGTCTTCGGCGAGGGCCCGCTGAGCTGGCTGCCCGCACCCGAGGGCGTCCTCGCCTTCACCCGCGCCGGCGGGGCCCTGTGCGTGGTGAATCTCGCCGACACCCCGGCCGACCTCCCCGCACACACCCGACTGCTGCTCGCCAGCGGCCCCTTGGACTCGCGGGGCCGACTGCCGAAGGACACGGCGGTCTGGCTGCACGGCTGAGACCGCGACACCCCCACACGAAGGGATCAGCAGATGCATAAATCTGTCAGGGGCATGCCAATAATTGTCACGGTGGCCCTCACCACCGCCCTCCTCACCGCCACGGCACCCACCGCCCACGCGGCCGCGGGTGCCACGCTCCCCTTCACCTCGGTCGAGGCCGAGTCCGCCACCACGAGCGGCACGAGGATCGGGCCTGATCACACGCAGGGCACGCTCGCCTCGGAGGCGTCCGGACGGCAGGCGGTACGGATCGGCGCGGGCCAGCGCGTCGAGTTCACCGTGCCGCGCGCGGCCAACGCCGTGAACGTCGCCTACAGCGTCCCGGACGGCCAGTCGGGCACGCTTAACGTCTACGTCAACGGCACCAGGCTCGCGAGGACGCTCCCGGTCACCTCCAAGTACTCCTACATCGACACCAGTTGGATCCCAGGAGCGCGGACCCACCACTTCTTCGACAACGCCCGCCTCCTGCTGGGCCAGAACGTCCAGGCGGGCGACAAGGTCGCCTTCGAGTCGACCGGGACCCAGGTCACCGTCGACGTGGCCGACTTCGAGCAGGTCGCGGCGGCCGCCGGTCAGCCCGCCGGATCCGTGTCCGTCACCTCCAAGGGTGCCGACCCCACCGGCAACGGCGACTCCACCCAGGCATTCCGGGACGCGATCTCCGCCGCCCAGGGGGGAGTGGTCTGGATCCCGCCGGGCGACTACAGGCTCACCTCCGCGCTCAACGGCGTCCAGAACGTCACCCTCCAGGGCGCCGGGAGCTGGCACTCGGTCGTGCACTCCTCCCGGTTCATCGACCAGTCCAACTCCTCGGGGAACGTGCACATCAAGGACTTCGCGGTCATCGGCGAGGTCACCGAGCGCGTCGACTCCAACCCGGACAACTTCGTCAACGGCTCGCTCGGCGCGCGCTCCAGCGTGTCCGGCATGTGGCTCCAGCACCTCAAGGTCGGCCTGTGGCTGACGGGCGACAACGACAACCTCGTCGTGGAGAACAACCGCTTCCTCGACATGACGGCCGACGGCCTCAACCTCAACGGCAACGCCCGCGGCGTGCGTGTCCGGAACAACTTCCTGCGCAACCAGGGCGACGACGCCCTCGCCATGTGGTCCCTGTACGCCCCGGACACCGACAGCAGCTTCGAGAACAACACCATCACCCAGCCGAACCTCGCCAACGGCATCGCGATCTACGGCGGTACCGACATCGCGGTGAAGAACAACCTGGTCTCCGACACCAACGCCCTCGGCAGCGGCATCGCGATCTCCAACCAGAAGTTCCTCGACCCGTTCTTCCCGCTGGCCGGCACCATCACCGTCGACGGCAACACCCTCGTCCGCACCGGCGCCATGAACCCCAACTGGAACCACCCCATGGGGGCCTTGCGGGTCGACTCCTACGACAGCGCCGTCAACGCGACCGTCAGCATCACCAACACCACCATCACCGACAGCCCTTACAGCGCCTTCGAGTTCGTGTCCGGCGGGGGACAGGGCCACCCGGTCCGAAACGTCACCGTGGACGGCGCGACCGTCCGCAACACCGGTACGGTCGTCGTGCAGGCCGAGGCCCAGGGCGCCGCGACCTTCCGCAACGTCACGGCGACCGGCGTCGGCGCGGCAGGCGTCTACAACTGCCCCTACCCGGCGAGCTCCGGCACCTTCGCCCTCACCGACGGCGGCGGCAACTCGGGCTGGAACAGCACCTGGTCGGACTGCTCGACCTGGCCGCAGCCGGGGCAGGGCAACCCGGACCCGGACCCGAACCGCAACCTCGCCAAGGGCCGTCCGGCCACCGCCACCGGCTCCCAGGACGTCTACACGCCCGGCAAGGCCGTCGACGGGGACGCGAACACCTACTGGGAGTCCACCAACAACGCGTTCCCGCAGTCCTGGACAGTGGACCTGGGGTCGGCCGAGCCGGTGCGCAGGCTGGTGCTGAAGCTGCCTCCCCAGAGCGCCTGGCAGGCCCGCACCCAGACCGTCACCGTGCTGGGCAGCACCGACGGCACCACCTACACCACCGTCGTCGGCGCCCGGGGCTACCGCTTCGACCCGGCCACCGGCAACACGGCCACCGTCACCCTGCCCGGCACCGGCCTGCGGTACCTGCGGCTGTCGGTGAGCGCCAACACCGGCTGGCCCGCCGGGCAGTTCAGTGAAGTGGAGGCGTATCGGACCTCGTGACCGGAGCGTCCCGCACGACCCCGCGTTTCGCCGCCTGGATCTGCTCGTACACATGGGTGCGCAGTTCGGCGAAGCGCGGGGCCACCCGCGTGTGCAACTGGTCCCGCTCGTCCGGCAGATCGACCTTGAGCTGCTCCTGCACGACGGTGGGGGAGGCGGACAGCACGATCACGCGTTCGCCCAGGTACACGGCCTCGTCGATGTCGTGGGTGACGAAGAGGATGGTGATGCCGCGCTCCCGCCACAGCCGGCGTACGAGGTCCTCCAGATCGGCCCGGGTCTGTGCGTCCACCGCCGCGAACGGCTCGTCCATCAGCAGCACCTCGGGCTCGTACGCGAGGGCGCGGGCGATGGCGACGCGCTGCTGCATACCGCCGGACAGCTGCCAGGGATACGCCCCGGCTGCCTCCGTGAGGTCCACCGACTCCAGGGCGTCGGCGACCAGCTCACGTCGTCTCGTCTTGCTCAAGCCCTTCTGTTTCAAAGGGAGTTCGACGTTGTCCGCCACCCGCATCCAGGGGAACAGGCTGCGGCCGTACTCCTGGAAGACGAAGGCCATCCCGGGCGGGGGGCCGCTCACCGTCCGGCCCGACAGGCGGACTTCGCCGGACGTCGGCGTGAGCAGGCCGCCCATGCACTTCAGCAGGGTCGTCTTGCCGCAGCCCGAGGGGCCGACCAGACACACGAGTTCGCCCGCGTCGACGGTGAAGGTCAGATCACGCACCGCCTCCACGCGGCGCCCGGACCCCTCGTAGACCTTCCGCAGGCCGGATACGTCAAGAAGCGCGTGCATGGACCGCCCTTTCGCGATCGGGTGACTCACGGGGACCGCCGGGTCGAGGCGCGCAGGCCGTGGTACCAGGCGAGGACCCGCCGCTCGACCAGCTGGAAGACGACGGAGAGCAGGAACCCGAGCAGACCGAGGACGAGGATCCCGGTCCACATGTCGGGGACCGCGAAGCTGCGCTGGAACTGGACGATGGTGAAGCCGATGCCGTTGCTGGCCGCGAACATCTCGCTGATGACCATGAGGATGATGCCGATCGAGAGGGCCTGGCGCAGGCCCGCGAAGATCTGCGGGCTCGCCGACCGCAGCACCAGGTGGCGCAGCCGGGAGTGCCCGGAGATGCCGTAGGAGCGGGCCGTCTCCAGCATCACCGGGTCGACCGCGCGCACGCCCTCGACGGTGTTGAGCAGGATCGGCCAGACGCAGCCGCTCGCGATCACCGTGACCTTCATGGTGTCGCCGATGCCCGCGAACAGCATGATGACCGGGATCAGGACCGGCGGGGGGACCGCCCGCAGGAACTCCAGGACCGGTTCGCACACGGCCCGCACCTTCCGGTAGGAGCCGATGACCGTGCCGACGGCGACCCCGACGACGGCCGCCAGCGCGTAACCGGCCGTCAGGCGCCAGATGCTGGGCAGGACGTCGTCGCGCAGCCGCTCGGCGGTCCACACGTCCGGGAAGGTTTGCAGGATCGTGCGCAGCGGCGGCCAGAAGACGTCGGTGCTGCCGTCCGACGCCAGCCACCAGACCGCGACCAGCAGCGCGGGCAGCGCGAGCACGAGGACCGCCCGCACAAGGAGCCGCTTCACACCGCCACCTCCCCGCGCACCGACTGGTGCCAGGCCAGCGCCCGTCGCTCCACGGTACGCGCGCCGACGTTGACGAGCAGCCCCAGAAGCCCGGTCACGACGATCAGCGCGTACATCTCCGGCACCGCCTGCGAGTTCTGCGCCACCGCGATCCGGGCGCCCAACCCCGGTGCCCCGATGACCAGTTCGCCGGTGATGGCGAGGATCAGCGCGACGGCCGCGGCCAGCCTGACGCCGGTGAAGACGTACGGAAGCGCGGTCGGCCACAGCACGTGCCGGACCCGCGCCCAGGTGCCGAGACCGTACGACCGTGCCGTCTCGTCGGCGACGGGGTCGACGTCCTGGACGCCGTAAAGCGTCTGGATGAGGACCTGCCAGAAGCTGGCGTACACGACGAGCAGCAGCACCGAGCGCAGTTCGCTGCCGTACAACAGCACCGCCAGCGGGATGAGGGCGACCGAGGGGATCGGGCGCAGGAACTCGATCGTCGAGGCCGTCGCCTCGCGCAGATACGGCACCACCGAGACGACCACGCCGACGACGATCCCCGCCGAGGCGGCGATGGCAAGGCCGAGGGCCCAGCCGGTGAGGGTGTCGCCGAGCACCGTCCAGAAGGCGCCGTCGGAGAGTTCGTCGGCGAGGGCGCGCGCGATCCGGCTGGTCGGCGGGAAGTACTCCTCCTTGACCAGGCCTAGCCGCGGCACCGCCTCGCCCAGCGCGAGGAAGGCCGCGAGCCCGGCGGCGCCCAGCGCCGCGTTCTGGAACCTCACGGAAGCAGCGCGTCGACGTCGGGGGTCTTCTTGAAGAACCCGTCCCCCTCGCCCAGCTCGGCGAGTGCCTCGATGGACTGCCTGTTCGGCTCGGCCGGCCACTTCGGCAGGGTCACCTGCTCGAGGACCGACGCCGGGATCTTGGTGTACGTCGTGATGATCGCGCGGGCCTCGTCCGGGTGGGCGTCGGCGTAGGCGAGGGACTCGGCGGTGGCCGCCTGGAACTTCTTGACCACGTCGGCGTTCTGCTGCTGGTACCGCGTTGAGGTGAAGTACAGGGCGACCGTGGTGTCCTCGGCCACGTCCACCAGCGGGGAGGCGATCACCTGGCCGCCCTGGCTCTTGATGGTGGCGAGCGCGGGCTCGACCGCGCAGGCCGCGTCGACCTGGCCGCCGTCGAGAGCGGCCGGCATCTGGTCGAAGGCCAGCTCCACGAACTGCACCTTGTCCGGGTCGCCGCCGTCCTTGCGGACCGACTCGCGCACCGCGGACTCGTTGATGTTCTTCAGCGAGTTGATGGCGACCTTCCTGCCCTCCAGGTCCTTCGCGGACTTGATCGGGCTGCCCTCCTTCACCGCGATGCCCGCGAAGTCCTTGCCCTGTAAGCCCGTTGAGGCGATGCCGTTGGAGACGGCCTTGACCGGGACCCCGGAGGACTGGGCGATCAGCAGGGAGGTGACGTTGGAGAAACCGAACTGGAACTGCCCGCTGGCGACCCCCGGCACGATGGCCGCGCCGCCGGACGCGGTCGATATCTGGAGTTTGAGCCCGTGCTTGCTGTAGAAGCCCTTCTTCTGGCCCAGATAGATCGGCGCGACATCGACGATCGGAATGAGGCCCAGCTTGACGGTGGTGGTGCCGCCGGACGACGATTTCGGGTCCGAGGCGCCCGAGTCGCCGGACGAACCACAGGCCGACGCGGTGACCAGAGATGCTCCGGCCGCGAGAGCGGCGAGCAGACGACGCATGGCTCCTCCTGTGCAGACTTCGTTGTTCCGACAGGCTGTGCTTACGACAGGCTGTGCGCAGACCGCACAGTGGTGCTCAGCGCGAAAGGTATGGGGCTCGCGGGGGTGGGGTCAACACCTTTGGCTGACAATATTGTTGACACTCACTCGACGGAGGCGACGATGTCCGAAGCAGACCGCGCCCCTCACTTCGTCCGCTCCCTGGAGCGCGGCCTCGCCGTGATCCGCGCCTTCGACGCCGACCACCCGCAGCTGAGCCTGACCGAGGTGGCCCGGACCTGCGGACTGACCCGCGCGGCGGCCCGCCGCTTCCTGCTGACGCTGGCCGATCTCGGCTACGTCCGCGCGGACGGCCGCGCCTACCGGCTCACCCCGCGCGTCCTCGAACTCGGCTACTCCTACCTGTCCAGCTTCTCGCTGGCCCAGCTGGCGCAACCGCATCTGGAGCAACTCGTCGACAGGACAAGGGAGTCGTCGTCCCTGTGCGTGCTCGACGGCGACGACATCGTGTACGTGGCGAGAGTGCCCGCGCGCCGCATCATGACCGCCGCGATCACCGTGGGGACCCGCTTCCCGGCGCACGTCACCTCGGTGGGCCGGGTGATCCTCGCCGGCCTGCCGGGCGAGGAGCTGGAAGTGCGGCTGGACCGCGCGGAGTTGAGCCCGCTCACCGCCCGCACGATCGCCTCCGCCGACCTCCTGCGAGCGGAACTGGAGCGGGTGCGGCGGCAGGGGTACGCCCTCGTCGACCAGGAGTTGGAGGAGGGGCTGCGCTCGATCGCCGCCCCGGTGCGGGACCGGGGCGGCGAGGTGGTGGCGGCGGTCAACATCCCCGTGCAGGCGGGTCGCACGACACTCGCCGCGGTACGGCGGGATCTGCTGCCCGCCCTGCTGGAGACCGTGGCCGGCATCGAGGCCGACCTGCGGATGGCTACAGGTCCAGCACGAGCTTCTTCCCCCGGCACCGGGACACGCAGATCATCATCGTCTCCCCGGACTCCCGCTCCTCCTCCGTGAGCACCGAGTCCCGGTGGTCCGGGGTGCCGTCGAGGACGTCGGTCTCACAGGTGCCGCAGGTGCCCTCGGTGCAGGAGAACAGCACCTCGACACCGCAGGCGCGCACGGCGTCGAGCACCGAGACGTCCGGAGCGACGGTGACCGTCGTGCCGGTCTGCGCCAGCTCCACCTCGAACTCCGTGTTCTCGCCGACCAGTTGCTCCTTCGGCGTGAACCGCTCCAGGTGCAGCAGTCCGGCCGGGCAGCGCTCCTCCACCGCGTCGAGGAGCGGGCCGGGACCGCAGCAGTAGACGAGGGTGCCCTCGGGCACGTCGTCCAGCACCGAGGCGAGGTTCAGGAGGCCGGTCTCGTCCTGGGGAGCGACGGTGACGCGATCGCCGTAGCGGCTCAACTCCTCGGTGAACGCCATGGATTCGCGGGTGCGTCCGCCGTACAGCAGGGTCCACTCGGCGCCCTCGGCCTCCGCCGCCGCCAGCATCGGCAGGATGGGGGTGATGCCGATGCCGCCCGCGATGAACCGGTAGCGGGGCGCGGGCCGCAGGGCGAAGTGGTTGCGCGGCCCGCGCACCCGGACCTTGCCGCCCTGCTCCACCTGCTCGTGCACATGGGCGGATCCCCCGCGCCCGGCCGGCTCACGCAGCACGGCGATCCGCCAGGCGGTGCGGTCGGCGGGGTCGCCGCACAGGGAGTACTGCCGCTCGAGGCCGGGCCCGAGCACCACGTCGATGTGGGCGCCGGGCTCCCACGCCGGGAGCTGTTCGCCCAGCGGGTGGCGCAGGGTGAGGGCGAGCACGCCGTCGGCCGCCAAGTCCCTGCGGTCGACGACGAGTTCGGCTTCGTAGGCGTCAGTCATGACCTGTTTCCTCGCGGCTCGTGTCCTTGCGGCTCGTCTTGCTGCGGGGAGTGCCCGTTCGGGTGCGCGAGCATCCACTCCCACATCTCGATCGGGTCCTGCGAGGTGTGCTCGCGGCCGCAGTGACAGGTGCCGTGCAGGGTGTCGGTGCCCGGCAGCCAGTCGATGCGGTAGATCTCCCCGGTGGGCGCGGCACTCACAGGACCTTCTCCACGGGCTTGTCGCCCTCCTCGACGAGACGGGCGAGGATACGGCGGGCGGCCAGGCCGCCGGTGTCGATGTTGATGCTGAGCTCCTGGTAGCCGGAGCGCTCGGTGCCGAGCGTCTTCTGGAGCAGGTTCAGCGCGTCTACGTCCTGCATGACGACGGTGTGGTTGTTGCCCCGCAGGAACTCGGTGACCTCGGCGTCCTCGGTCGCCCAGTCGCGCGAGACCATCCAGAAGTCGTACACGTGACCGTCGCTGGACGGCGTGATGGCGTACGTGATCTCGGTGTGGAAGCCGTTCGGGTCGCTGCCGTCGGCCTCGGGCAGCACACCGACCGGCGCGATCCGGCTGTGCAGCAGGTACAGGCAGGGCGCGTGGTACTCGATGTCCTGCCAGCGGGTGATCCGTCCCTCGATGCCGGTGGACTTCGCGTAGAACGGCGGGCACGCGGCGTCGTCCATGTGCCGGCTCACCCGCACGATGCCGGCGCCCTCGTCGACCTCCGTGGTGATCGGCGTCTCGGCGACCTCGGGGGTGCCGATGTAACCGCCGTGCAGATAGGTCTCGTGGGACAGGTCGAGGAGGTTGTCCACCAGCAGGCCGTAGTCGGCGTCGATCGGCTCCATGCCGCGGACGGTGACCCACCCGGGGGAGTCGAGGTGCCGGGCGCGCGGGATCGTGTCGGCGTCGGCGAGCGCCGGGTCGCCGATCCACACCCAGATCAGGGAGTCCAGCTCGACGACGGGGTAGGAGGCGACGCGCGCGGTGCGCGGGACGCGCTTCTGTCCCGGCACGTACACACAGGTGCCCGTCGTGTCGTACGTGAAGCCGTGGTACCCGCACACGATCTTGTCGCCGTCGAGCCGGCTCGGCTTCTCGTGCAGCGGGAACCGGCGGTGCACACATCGGTCGGCGAGCGCGACGGGCGTCCCGTCCTCCTCGGTCCGGTAGAACACGAGCGGTTCACCGAGGATCGTCCGGCCGAGCAGTTCCTCGCGCCCGACCTCATGGCTGTAGGCGGCGACGTACCACTGGTTCCTGGCGAAGGCGGTCATGTGCGGCATCGTTGCGGCTCCCGTCTGTCTGCTGTGGTGGCATCGTCTTGGCGGTCGAAGGGGCACGGCAACACCGCTTCCGTCTCACGGAAGAGGAAGGGCGGCAAGGTGGTGGCCACGGCCGTCCGGACCCCTGCCCTGCGTATGCTCGTCCAGGTTGTCGACCGGGTCGAGGGAGTGCGCATGCTGAGGCTGCTCGGCTTCTTCGACGACTTCGGTCCCCCGACCGGGTGCAGCGCGGGACCGCTGGCGGCCCAGGTGCGGGCGTCCGGCGAACCGGACGAAGCGGAGATCGTCGAGTACCTGGACACGGGGCACCGTCTCACCCATGTCATGGAGGCGGGCGTCGACGTCCTCACCGGGGAGACCCACCGGCACACCTCCGGCTGCTCGTCGCTCGTCACCGACGGCGTGTGGGTGTGGCGCGCGGACTTCGCGCACTACCTGGAGACGTACCACGTCCCGTTGCCCGCGGCCTTCCTCGCCCGGGTGCGGCGCCTGCACCACCGGATGCCGGACCTCGTCGGTGCGGACTTCGCGCCGGTCTTCGACGAGATCGTCCGGGGGTTCGGCTGGACGGAGGCGGACCCGTGGGACGCGGAGACGGTCCTGCGCTCACGGCCCCGCACCGTTCTCACCCGTGCGGAGTTCGCAGCGCGGGCTCGGCGGGAACGACCTGTCGGCCCTTGGGGAAAGGCGCCACGCAAGCCGCGGAGGAACACACAGTGATCGACATCGCCAGGGAATACCGTGTCGCCCTGCCCGCCTGGGTCGACGACGAACTCGCCGACGTGCCCGCCGCCCTGCCGGCCCGCGAGGACCGCATGCGTCTGGTGCACCGCCTCGCCGACCGCAACTGGCGTGCGGGCGACGGCGGCCCGTTCGCCGCGCTCGTCGCCGAACGCGAGAGCGGCCGGATCGTCTCCGTCGGCGTCAACGTCGTCCTGGCTTCCGGCATCTCCAGCGCGCACGCCGAGGTCGTCGCGCTCGGCCTCGCCCAGACCGCGACCGGCGCCTGGGACCTCGGCGGTGAGGGCCTGGCCCCGCACGAACTGGTCGTCAACTGGCGCCCCTGCGTGCAGTGTTACGGCGCCACGATGTGGTCCGGCGTACGCGGTCTGGTGGTCGCCGGGGAGGGCCCGGAGCTGGAGGAGATCACCACGTTCGACGAGGGGCCGGTCGGCGAGGACTGGGCCGGGCAGTTCGAGAGGCGTGGCATCGAGGTGGTCACGGATGTGCTGAGGGACGAGGCGCTCGCCGTGTTCCGCGCCTACCGCGAGGCGATCGACGAGGGTGAGGTCGCCGTCTACAACGCCCGCGGGGGAGCGGAATGAGCCCTTGCTCGATGAGGAGAGCCAGGCCTCGACCCCTCCCGTACCCACGACTTTCACACCAGCGCCACCGGACCCTTCCCTGACGTTTGTTGCTCTTGGAACACTCGCTGCGCGCACCTTCCGTCATCTTCGGGCCATCGATGCGCAGGATTGAGAGGTCCCCTCACTCATGTCCGACGTCAACCGGCGCAGATTCCTCCAACTCGCGGGCGCCACCACCGCCTTCACCGCCCTGTCGAACAGCATCCAGCGCGCCGCCGCGCTCCCGGCCCACCACCGCACGGGGACGATCGAGGACGTCGAGCACGTCGTCGTCCTGATGCAGGAGAACCGGTCCTTCGACCACTACTTCGGCTCGCTCAGGGGGGTCCGCGGCTTCGGCGACCCGCGCCCGGTCACCCTGGAGAACGGCAAGTCCGTCTGGCATCAGACGGACGCCAAGGGCAAGGAGATCCTGCCGTTCCGTCCCGAGGCCGACGACCTGGGCATGCAGTTCATCCAGGACCTCCCGCACGGCTGGAACGACGGACACGCCGCCTTCAACGGGGGCAAGTACGACAAATGGGTCCCGAACAAGGGCTCCACGACGATGGCGTACCTGACCCGCGAGGACATCCCCTTCCACTACGCCCTCGCCGACTCCTTCACGGTCTGCGACGCCTACCACTGCTCGTTCATCGGCTCCACCGACCCCAACCGCTACTACATGTGGACGGGCTACACGGGCAACGACGGCCAGGGCGGCGGCCCGGTCCTCGGCAACGACGAGGTCGGCTACGGCTGGACCACCTACCCCGAGCGCCTGGAGGAGGCCGGTGTCTCCTGGAAGATCTACCAGGACGTCGGCGACGGCCTCGACGCGAACGGCTCCTGGGGCTGGATCCCGGACGCCTACCGGGGCAACTACGGCGACAACTCGCTGCTCTACTTCAACCAGTACCGCAATGCCAAGCCCGGCGACCCGCTGAACGACAAGGCCCGCACCGGCACCGACCACACCAAGGGTGAGGGCTACTTCGACCAGCTCAAGGCCGACGTGAAGACCGGAAAGCTGCCCCAGGTGTCCTGGATCGTCGCCCCCGAGGCCTTCACCGAGCATCCCAACTGGCCCGCCAACTACGGCGCCTGGTACATCGCCCAGGTCCTGGACGCGCTCACCTCCGACCCGAAGGTGTGGGCGAAGACGGCCCTGTTCATCACCTACGACGAGAACGACGGCTTCTTCGACCACGTGGTCCCCGCCTTCCCGCCCGGCTCGGCGGCCCAGGGCAAGTCCACGGTCGACCCCGCCCTCGACGTCTTCAAGGGCGACAGCAGCCACCCGGCAGGCCCCTACGGGCTCGGCCAGCGCGTGCCCATGCTGGTCGTCTCGCCCTGGAGCAAGGGCGGTTACGTCTGCTCCGAGACGCTCGACCACACCTCGATCATCCGCTTCCTGGAGCGGCGCTTCGGCGTCCACGAGCCCAACATCTCCCCCTGGCGGCGCGCGGTCTGCGGCGACCTGACCTCGGCCTTCGACTTCACCCGCAAGGACACCAAACCGGTCGCCCTGCCGGACACGGACGGCTACGAGCCGCCGGACCGCGAACGCCACCCCGACTACGTCCCCGTCCCGCCCGCCGTCGGCACCCTGCCGAAGCAGGAGCGCGGTCTGCGCCCCGCCCGCCCCCTCAAGTACGCCCCGAGCGTGGACGGTTCGGTGGACGCGAAGAAGGGCACCTTCACCCTCACCTTCGCCTCCGGCGCCAAGGCCGGTGCCGCCTTCCTGGTGACCTCCGGCAACCGCACCGACGGACCCTGGAGTTACACCACCGAGGCCGGCAAGACCGTCGCGGACACCTGGAACTCGGCGTACTCCAAGGGGTCGTACGACCTGACCGTGCACGGCCCGGCCGGCTTCCTGCGCGCCTTCAAGGGGACGAACAAGAACGCCGGTCCCGAGGTCACCGCCCGCCACCGCGGCGACGACGTCGAGTTGACCTTCACCAACAAGGGCTCCGGCACGATCCGTCTGACGGTCGCGAGCGGCTACGGCGACCCCGCGCGGACCTTCACCGTGCGGGCCGGCGCCACCGTCCGGCACACCTTCGGCCTCGGCAGGAGCCGTCGTTGGTACGACCTCACGGTCACGTCCGACGCCGAGCCGGCGTTCCTGAGGCGATTCGCCGGACATGTCGAGAACGGGCGTCCCGGGGTGAGCGACCCCGCCGTAATCACCAGGTAAAGCCGTAGGGGAGCCGTCGTCCACCTGGCCGGATCGCAATGGTCCCGGGGTAGTGTGCCCCGGTGACCACGCATTCGAACACACCTGCAGGCTGGTACCCCGACCCGCACGGAGCGGCCCAGACGCTCCGCTACTGGGACGGTGCGCAGTGGACCCAGCACACCCACCAGGACCAGCAGGGGGCGGGGCAGGCTCAGGCCGTGCAGGCCCCGCCGGTCCAGCAGGCACCGCAGATGCCTCAGCAGTCGGCCGGCCCCGACCCGCGCGTGCAGCGTCAGGTGCAGCAGCAGGCCGGGGTCGCCGGGGGCGGCGCGGGCGGTGGCACGCTGTTCACCGAGCCGGTGCTCGTGGTCAACCAGAAGGCCAAGCTGATCGAGCTGACCAACGAGTACAAGGTCATGGATCAGAACGGCAACCAGCTCGGCTCCGTCAGCCAGGTCGGGCAGAGCGCCTTCCGGAAGATCGTGCGGTTCTTCTACAGCATCGATCAGTTCATGAAGATCAAGCTGGAGATCCGGGACGCCTACGGGCAGCCGGTCATGCTGCTGACCCGGCCGGGGAAGATCTTCAAGTCCCGGGTGATCGTGGAGCGTCCGGACGGTTCGCCGGTCGGTGAGATCGTCCAGCAGAACATGATCGGGAAGATCAACTTCGCGCTGATGGTGAACGGCCAGCAGGTCGGCGCCATCAAGGCGGAGAACTGGCGGGCCTGGAACTTCGCGATCGTCGACCACACGGAGAACGAGGTCGCCCGGATCACGAAGACGTGGGAGGGGCTCGCCAAGACGATGTTCACGACCGCGGACAACTACGTGCTGCAGATCCACTACCAGCTGCCCGAGCCGCTGCTGAGCCTGGTCGTCGCCACCGCGCTGACGGTCGACACCGCGCTGAAGCAGGACGCCCGCGGGTTCGGCTGAGCCTGCCTAGAGCGGTGTGAGGTGCCCCGGCTCCGGTTGCCGGGGCACAGTCATGTCCCGCAGGGCCGGTTCGACGGACGCCGTCGACGGCTCCAGCGCCAGCACCGCCGCCACCGGGTGGTCGTCGTCCACCGGGACCTGGGGCATCCGGGTCAGCAGCACCACACCCCATGCCGCCAGGCCCGCGCCCGCCAGCGCGAGCAGCACGCCCGCCGCGCCGCCCCGCAGGCCCTCGCCCAGCAGGGAGAGGCCGATGATCGCCGCGGCCAGCGGGTTGGCCAGGGTCACCACGGCCAGCGGGGCGCCCAGGCCGTCACGGTAGGCCGTCTGGGAGAGCAGGAGCCCGCCCGCGGCGAAGGCCGCCACGAGCAGGGCCACGCCGATCACCTGGACGCTGAGCAGTGACTCGGAACGGTCCGTCGCGGCCACCGTCACGGTCTGGGTGAGCGCGGAGGCCACCCCCGACGCGACCCCGGACGCCGACGCGTGCCGTATGCCGGGCCGGGCACCGGGGCGGGCCAGCAGGCCGATCAGGGCCGCCGTCACCGCGGCCACCGCCACCGCCTCGGACGTGCTCAGCACCTTCCCGGGCTCGGAGCCCGACGCCACCACCAGGATCGCGGCGAGGCCGGCCAGCGTGTACACCGTGCCCCGCCACTCGGTCGCGCCGACCCGGCGCCCCGCGATCCGCGCGCCCAGCGGCACCGCGGCGACCAGCGTGAGGGCACCGAGCGGCTGGACCACGGTCAGGGGGCCGTACTTGAGGGCGACGACATGCAGCAGCGCGGCCGCCGCGTTGAGCCCGACGGATCCCCACCAGGCGCCCGAGCCGAGCATCCGCAGCACACCGGAACCGGGGTTGCGGGAGGCGAGGCGCTCCTGGGCGACGGCGGCGGCCGCGTAGGCGACGGAGGAGAGCAGGGAGAGGGCTACGGCGAGCAGCGTGGCGTTCATCGGCCCGCTCCGACCAGGACGTTCTCCTCGGCTTCGACGGGTGCGAGCTTCTCCTGCGCCCGGCCCGCCGTGGTCGCCGTGCGGTGCGGCAGGTCGATGACCGCGAGAGCGATGCCGAGCAGGGCGGTCGCCACGATCGCGTCCATCCAGTAGTGGTTCGCCGTCCCGACGATGACGGCGAGGGTCACCAGCGGGTGCAGCAGCCAGAGCCAGCGCCACCGCGAACGGGTGGCCACGATCAGGCCGATCGCCACCATCAGGGCCCAGCCGAAGTGCAGCGAGGGCATCGCGGCGAACTGGTTGGAGAGGGAGTCGGTCTGCGGCGGGCCGTACACCGAGGGGCCGTAGACCTTCGCGGTGTCGACCAGGCCGGCCGCCGCGAGCATCCGCGGCGGGGCCAGCGGGAAGGCGAGGTGCAGCACCAGGGCGGCGGCGGTGAGACCGGCGAGGACGCGGCGGGCCCAGACGTAGTGGGCGGGGCGCTTGAGGTACAGCCAGACCAGGAAGGCGACCGTGGCCGGGAAGTGGACGGTCGCGTAGTAGGTGTTGGCGAGGTGCGCGAGGGTGTCGCCGTGTACCAGCAGCGACTGCACCGAGCCCTCTCCCGGCAGGTGCAGGGCGCGTTCCCAGTCCCACACGCGGTCGGCGTTGCGGTAGGCCTCGGTGGTGTGGCCCGTGACCAGTTGCCGGCCGAACTTGTAGACGAGGAAGAGTCCTACGACGAGCAGGAGCTCACGGACGAGCGGCGGCCGCGCTGTCGCGCCCGGCTCCGCTTCTGAAGGCTCGGTGCGGGCATTCATTCCCCCGGCCCTTTCGCTCGCGGTGGTGCTTGTACTGAATCCGAACAAGGTGATGACTCGTCCGGATTCCGAAACTCATCGGTACGACATCGTACCGATACGCCAGTGTACCGATACGGTCGGGTACCGGTACACTCGCGTATCGATAGACATACGACACACTGGAATCCGGGAATGAAACGCGGCGCCGGTGCAGCAGGCCGGCCGCCGGAGCGAGTGAAGGGGAGAGACGATGACGTCGCAGGCCGCGGACGGACCGGAAACGGTCGCCGCCTCGCGCCGCTCCAAGATCACGCCCGAGCGTGAGCAGGAGTTCTTCGACGCCGTGCTCGAACAGGTCCGCGAATGCGGATACGAAGCCGTGACCATGGAGGGGGTCGCCGCCAGCACGCGCTGCAGCAAGTCCACCCTCTACCGGCAGTGGAAGACCAAGCCCCAGTTCGTGGTGGCCGCCCTGCGCTCCCGCCGCAGGTCGAAGTTCGACGGGATCGACACCGGATCGCTCGCCGAGGACCTGCGCGAGGCCGCCCGGGCCGCGGGCCGGTGGTCGATGCACGACACCAAACTCCTCCAGGCGCTCGGCCATGCCGTCACGCAGGACGCGGAACTCGCGCAGGCCCTGCGTGAGGCGCTGATCGACCCGGAGATCGCCGCACTGAGGCACATCCTCCAGCGTGGGGTCGACCGGGGTGAGATCGCCACCGGACACCCGGCGCTGGAATACATCCCGGCCCAGATGTTCGGGGTGATCCGCGCGCGTCCCGTGATCGAGGGGGAGTACGCCGACCCGGACTACCTGGTCCGCTTCGTGGAGGCCGCCGTACTTCCGGCACTCGGCCTGACCTGAGACCCAGGCCGCCGTCCACGGGATGACTGGACGGTGACCTGCGCGCGCCGCACCGTGGGGACGGGGCGGGCGCGCACCCCCCCGGCCGGGTGGGGTTCCTCTCGAGCGGAGAGGCGCCCCACCCGGCC
>NZ_JBEXQX010000023.1:0-128526 GCF_040612795.1 Streptomyces sp. NPDC006335 | reverse complement strand
TGGCGCGACGGGCAACTGCGCATCACCACCACCTTCGCCATGCGCCGCGCCGACGGTGAGCCCCTGGCCCTGGTCGAACGCTACGGCCGGATGCTCCTGGATCCCGACCTGCTGGCCGGTATCAAGGGCGCCGAGGGCTGGGAGGCCCCGCACCCGCTGGGCCACGCCTACGGCGAGCTCCTGGTCCATGACATGGGGCGGGATCTGTGGTGGTATCCCGACGCCGACCTGACCCCGCGCACACAGCCGCTCGGCGGCGGCCGCCACCGCGTGGTCCTCACCGGCGAAACCCCCATCGATCCCCTCACCCTGGCCGGCGGCCGGCCCATGGAACCCGGCACCCACATCGTGTGGGCCAGCGCCCAACTCCTCGGCGTGGGCCGCAGAGCCCGCGTGACACGCGGCGACGACACAACCCGCGGCGCAGCTCCGGACCTCGGTCTCGGCGCGGGCCTCGGTGTCGGCTTCGGCTCGGTCAAAGTCGGCAATCCGCCCCACCTCGTGGTACCGGCGTGGGGCGGCTCGGCCGGCCAACTCCGCCTCTCCGTACGCCCGCCGGGCCAGGCCACCCTCCCGCACCGCCTCTACCTGCGCACCACATCGGCCCCACCCCTCCGCCGGGCGGCCCGCACGGTCCTCCACCGCCTCCCCGCGGACGTACGCGGCCGAGCGAAGAAGCTGGCGCGCAAGGCTGATCCTTGGAGCGGCGGCTGACGAGAGGCAGAGGGCAGAGGAGGACAGCCCCCTCCGGCGCCCGCTGCTACTCGGCTGGCCCGGGGACGGTGCCCAACGGATCTTGCCCCGTTGACACGAGCGCGTATGACCGCCGCTTCGAAGGAGGCGGCGGTCAGCGGCGGTCGGCAAGGCCGCGAACTACTGCTCCCCGGGCTCGAAGTCCTCCAGGAAGTAACTGTCGTGGCGGATGCGAAACTGCTTCAGCTCTTCGCCACCACGCTGCGTCATCTCCGCGACCCGCTCGAAGTACTCCTCGCGTGGAGCGCCCGGAGAGAAGAGCATGAGCATGGACATGGGCTCGTCGGTCACGTTCTTGAAGGCGTGCAGGCCACCGACCGGTACGTACAGGAAGTCTCCCACGCGGCCCGTGACCCATTTCTCGCCGTTGTACAGCTCCAGCTCGCCGGAGAGGATGTAGAAGGACTCCGACATCGCCTTGTGGAAGTGGGTCTTGGCCCCAGCGGACCGTGCACCCAGCTCCACCTTGTACAGGCCGAATTCGCCGCCGGTCGACTCGTTGGTGGCGAGGTAGTGGGTCGAGGCACTGGGTGAGGAGATGTCCGGTGGGCTGTCGGCCGGGCGGAAGGCCGCGTTCACTTCACCCCTGTTGCCGTGGTAGCGGGCTTCCGGGTAGTCGAGGCGTTCCGGGTACGACATCATGCGCTCCTTTTGGCGGGTCTCCACCGGCATGGTGCTCCCGCAACCCGAAGGGGACATCGGACCTGCGGACGATCTTGGGGCGGCCCGGACCGAGGACGGGAGGCCTAGTACTGCGGTTGCCGCGCGTCACCGCAACGGCGTGGCCATCACCGAAGCGCCGCCACGACCCCTCACCTGCCCTTCCGAAGAGCGCCGGACAGACCCCGCCCTGCGCGTCGTGATCGAGCCCGCGACCGTCACACGCTTCGTGCGCGAACGATGAGTTCGGATGCCGGATCAGGTCTGCACTGACATGACTCGAATCATCGCTGACATCTCGGTCTCGCTCGACGGCTTCGTCACCGGCCCCGACCCCGGCCCGGACAACGGACTGGGCACCGGCGGCGAGGCGCTGCACACATGGGCGTTCTCCGACGACCCCGACGACCGCCGCCTCCTGCGAGAGGGGACCGCCCGTTCGGGCGCCGTCGTCCTCGGTCGCCATCTCTTCGACGTCGTCGACGGACCGAAAGGCTGGGACGACACGTCCGGCTACGGCGCCGGCGAGGTCGGCAAGCCCGCGTTCTTCGTCGTGACGAGCTCGCCGCCGGAGTCGGTGCGGACAACCGACCTCGACTGGACGTTCGTCACCACCGGTCTGGCCGACGCCGTCACCGCCGCGCGCGAGCGGGCCGAGACGGCGTCGTCGGACAGCGGCAAGGACCTCGACGTCATCCTCATGGGCGGCGGCGCCACAGTCGGCTCGGCGCTCGACGCCGGTCTGGTCGACGTCCTGACGCTGCACCTCGCGCCCGTCGTGCTGGGTGCCGGGACACCACTGTTCACCGGCGGAGCGCGGCGCACGCTGGTACAGCGGAGCGTGATCCCGACATCCACCGCGACCCACCTGACCTACGAGGTCTCCCGGTGACCCCATGACCACAGTCCACGTCAACCAGATCGTCTTGGGCATCGAATCGTTCGGGGCCGATGACGGGCCCCTCGTCCTGCTCGCGGGCGGTCCGACGATGCTCTCCTGGCCCGACGCACTGTGCGAGCTCCTCGCCGCCGGCGGGCGCCGTGTGGTGCGCTACGACCTGCGCGCCAGCGGCGAGTCGACGACGAGGATCCCGGAGGCGCCCGCCTACACCCTGCGCGACCTGGCCGCCGACGCGGCAGCCCTTGCTGACGAGCTCGGCGGAGGGCCTGCGCACCTTGCCGGGATCGGCGTCGGCGGGATGGTCGCCCAGGTGGCCGTGCTGGACCACCCGGGCGCGTTCTCGGCGCTCACCCTGGTCGGCACCCGCGCGGTCGCCCCTGGCCCGCCCGACGGCGACCTCCCGGACCACGACCAGGCGACGATGAGCCGACTGTTCGCCCGTCCGATGCCCGACTGGACCGACCGCGAGGCGGTCGCGGAGTTCGTCGCCGCCGGCGCGGAGATCCTCGGCGACGACCCCGTCGCCGCGCGCGCAACCGCTGCACGCGTCTGGGACCGCGCCCCCGGCGCCACACCCCCGGTCCAGATGGCCAACCAGATGGGCACGGAGTTCGCCAGGCTCGACTGCACACCCCGCTGGCGCGAGCGCCTGCCCGACATCGAGGTCCCCACGCTCGTCGTGCACGGCCGCCGCAACCGCTTCTTCCCCCTCGGCAACGGCGAGGCGATCGCCCGAGAGATCCCCGGGGCACGTCTGCTCGTCCTGGAGGAGGCCGCCACCGCGATCCCCGACGCGGCGGTCGGCGAGGTCACCGAAGCGATGCTCAAGCTCGGATAGCTCGGGGCGGGTGCCGTGCGGTCCTGGCCTCCAGACATCAGTGGGCGCCGGACGAGACCGTCCAGGATGGTGCTCTTGATCCTTGGACTGGAAGCCAGCCTGGAGGTGGCGGGCAGGTCAGCTCGCGCAGGCAACTCCGCACAGAGCATCAGCCCGCCGCTGGGAGGCCACCGCAGCGTCCTGCGCCGCAACGACCAGCCGAAAACGGTCAGCGGGACGGTGGCGGTTCGCCTCACCCGGGTCTGTGGTCCAACGCGCCCCCGCCGCCGCGTCGTTACGACCAAACAGTGGCCTGCGCCTGGAAGACTTCGGGGTCGCTCTCCACGGGCAGTACACAGACCAGTTGGCCACCGGGTACTCGAAGCACATGGCACTCCTGCCACTGTGAAATCTGCTCCGCGCCCAGGCCGATCAGCCGCGCGGTCTCCGCCTCGACGTCGTCGGTCTCGATGTCCAGGTGCATACGGGGTGCGTCGTCGACGGCCTGAATGGCGGTGGTCAGTCCCGGCAGAGCCTGATGGAGAGTGGTGAACTGCGGTTCTGGCGGAAACGGTTGAGCCTCGACGCCGAGAGCCGCTGACCAGAAGTCTGCTGCCCGCGCGGCCTCGGCTTCGGGTGTGTCGATTATGACCGCGTATACACGGCTCCTGTGCACGTACAGTGACCTTCCATCAGACGTTGCGGCTCATCGCATCAACGCTTGCCGATGTCGTTCGGCCGATCCTCGCGAACCTCAGGGTTTCCGAGCGAGGGCGGCGGCGATCAGGTGTTCCCATACCGTGAGTTCCCGTTGCCCGTCCTTGGTCCAGGGGCTGTCGGTCTGGTCCGGGCGCCATAGGGAAGCGGGGACGATGCCGGGGTCCAGGATCTCCAGGCCGTCGAGGAGGGACGCGATCTCCGCGTCGGTACGCCACCGGCCGCGACCGAACGTCTGCTGGAGAACCTTCTCGGCCTCCTGCGTCTCCGGGTTGTTGCCGGACCGGAAGTGGCTGACGAAGAAGTAGCTGCCGGAAGGCACGTGCTCGCGCCAGTAGCGGACGATGCCCGCCGGGTCCTCGTCGTCGTTGACGTGGTGGAGGATGGCGCTGAACATGACGGCGACGGGACGAGTGAAGTCGATCAGGCCCAGGGTGTCGGGATGGGTGCGGACGGCTTCGGGGTCGCGTACGTCGACCGCGACGACCCGGGTCCGGTCGTCCTTCTCCAGCAGCGCACGTCCGTGGACCAGAACCTGGGGATCGATGTCGACGTAGACGACCCGGGCCTCTGGGGCGTGGCGTTGCGCGACCTGGTGGACGTTGTCGGCGGTCGGCAGGCCGCTGCCCAGGTCGACGAACTGCCGAATGCCTGTGGTCTTCACGATCTCCCCGACCGCGCGTGTCAGGGCCGCGCGGTTGGCGAAGGCGATGGCCACCGAGCCGGGCAGGTCGCGCTTGAACACGTCGCCGATCTCTCGGTCCACGGCGTAATTGTCCTTGCCGCCCAGTAGGTAGTCGTAGACACGGGCGATGCTCGGCTTGGACGGGTCGATGGTGGAGCCTTCGTACGTCATGGCCGCCATTTTCCCCGTAACGTCCCCTGCTTACCACGGTTTTGAGATCCTGACCCCACTGTCGTGCAGGCGGCTCGGTTTGCTGTCACCGGGCTGAACGGCCCAGAGGGTGGATCGACGCTCGACGCCCTTGTCGGCGATCTGCCGCTGTCCGACCACGCTGCCGTGCCGACACGCCGGCCACCAGTGCCACGGCGGCTTTGACGGCATCGCGCGAGCCGCGCACGGTCTCGCCTTCCGCCGAGGATGTCGGCGGCTCGGGCGCGCTCCGTGGGCGGCGGCGGATCGGTGGCACCGGTGATCGCGAGGCGCCGATCGCCTCGTCCGGATCATCGCCGCTGCGGCGGGTGGGCGGCCGGCGCACGGTGGTCGGGAGCGGCAAGGCCATGCGGCCCGCCGACGTGTCGGGCGTGAGCGGCGCGACGCGAAGGTCCACCGGGGAGCGTCCGTGATCCACTCGCCGCGCACCGCGGCTCGAATGCCGTCCCGGCATGACCGGGTCCCGAGACGGGGGCGGAGGCGCAGACGGGAGCGGGGTGGTCAGGAGCTCTCGCCCGATGTCCATCGGCAATTGCGTCCTCGTCGCCGAGGGTGGGGTGATGTTGCGGCTTCGGGGCATTCGGGAGGTAACACGTCAGCTCACACCAGGAGGCACGACATGATCGCGCTCGGCATCATCCTGCTTGTGGTCGGTTTCCTCACCGGCATATCGATCTTGTGGACCCTCGGCATCATCCTGGCCGTCCTGGGAGCCGTTTTCTGGGTCATGGGATCCATGGGGCACGCGGTCGCCGGCCGACGCCACTACTGGTGACCGCGTCTGACCTCGAACGGCGTCTGACTCGAGGCCTGTCCCTTGAAGGAAGGGCCGTCTCAGCCGCACAGTCTCGGCGGCTGGGCCTGCCGAGGGAGAATCTTTTGATGCCCGGGCCGGTGGTCCGGGCATCAAGGGTTGGTGCAGGGCGGCCCACGCGCACGCAGTCCCGGTGGCGCGGCTGTCACGGCCGACGTCGACGTGATCGTCGTACAGCAGTCAATCCTTTGATGAAGCAGCCGCAGTAAACCCGCGAACCCGTCGGCCAAGGCCACCGCGCGCCCCGCGGACAGCGCCGTGGCCACTGGTACGCCGGGAATGGCGCCGCCGTGTTGCTGCGCGAGCCAAAGCAGCAGGGCAGAGGCTGGCAGATCACCGCGACCGTACCTACCCGACGGGAAAGCGGTCCGCTGCCCCCCCCACCGCCTCCCGTCGTTCAGCCGAGTACCAACAACGCCATCAGCGCGGCCTTGACGGCACGCCCCGAAACGTCGTTCCGGTGCCGGCCAGCAGGTTGAGGGCCAGTGACGTCGCCGTGTGCTCGACGTGCTTCCCGTCTCGCCTGCTGACGATGAGTCCTGCCCCGCGCAGGACGCCTATCTGATAGCTCGCGCTGGCCGGTGCGAGCTCGAGGGCCCGCGCCACCTCGGTGGTGGTACGCGTGGGATGTCCTGCCACGTCGACGAGGACCGCGCTCCTGGTCCGGCCGAGAAGTCGGTCCAGCCGTTCCTCACCTGCTCGGGCGATGTCGAGCGGCTGTTTCCTGACGGGGTAGACGAGGACCGGATCGAGAGCGGGATCAGCGAGGGCCGTGGGTCTGAGCCAGCAGAAGTACGACGGTACGAGCGTCAGCCCACGTCCCTCCAGCCGCAGCTCCCGGTCGACGGGATAGTCGACGTCCAGATACGGCGGGTTCCAGCGGGCGAAGGGGTGCAGGCCCTCCAGAAGGGCGGCGGTACCGCCGTCCAGGACGGCACGTGTGCGGACCGACACGTCGTCACCCACGGCCGACCGGACGTGCCGCCAGTAGGGTTCCAGAAATGCCCGGAACGAGGCCTGTAGGGCGTCGGACATCAGCTTGAGTGAGGAGACGGCGGGTTCATGTGGGCCGCGTATCCAGCTCGGTACCGGCCGGGTGCGGGCGAACCGGGTCAGCTCCGCGGCTAATCGGTCACGGGGCGTCGCCCGCAACTGTTCGAGCCCCGCTTCCAGGCACCCGCCTGCGACCGGTGGCGTCAGAAAGTCCGGTATGTAGCCGGAGGCCGGGATGATGGTGCGCAGGGTGCCCAGGGCATGCGCGGCCCTACGGTCTCGTGACAGCCGCTGGACCGTCTCGCGACGCCAGTGCCCGAACTCGACGAGCCCCTGACGTGTCTGGAGGCGGCAGACGGCGCACATCAACTCCCACAGGGGATCGGGCTGCTGAGCGATCCGGACGTTCTCGAGATCCCGCCAGCCGAAATGGATCCGAAGCAAGTGACTCCTCAAGAAGTGCGGCGTGGACGGTCGATACGGAGAAGGGCTGGCCGAGGGGGCGGGCCGGTCACGCGTGAACCGCCCGGTGCGGTGAAGCCCAGGATGAGTACGGCGGGCTGAACGGCGCACGGTACGCGGCATGTTCGACGCCGGGGCCGAGGTGGCCTACCGATGGCGGGGATCACCGCACCGGACGATGTCGGTGTCGTACTGGCCTGCGGTCACCGCGCTCGACGAAGGTACGGTCGAGACCGCGACCGCCCTCGCCCTCGTGCACCGCCGCATCCGTTTTCCCCCACCGGTCCGAGATTCGCAGGCGGGCAGACAGCCCTCCGGCCGTCACCCGGCCCGTCCTGATCCTTCGGCCAAGTCGCCCCATAGATCCTGATGCAGGAGGACTCGCGGCAAAAGCCGAACGGTCGAAGAGGATGACCGTCGCGTCGATAACCTTTCGTTTATGAGCACCGGCGGCGGATCCAGTGGTAAGCGCGAGCCGAGTCTCCACCAACTCCGACTCTTTCTCGTCCTGGCCCAGGAACTGCACTTCGGACGCGCGGCCGCACGGGTCTACGTCACTCAGCCCGCCTTCAGCCAGCAGATCAGGTCCCTGGAACAGCGCCTCGGTGTCGTACTCGTCGAGCGCGGCGGCCGGAACGTACGACTCACCGCGGTCGGCCAGTCCATCGCCGAGGAGGCCAGGGCTGTGGTCGACGCCATGACCCGACTTCGACAGGCGGCCGACCGTCATGCCGGCCCGGCGCGTGGGCTCCTGAGGATCGGCAGCCTCGGCGCCGAGGCCGCCATGCCGTATGCCCAGGCCATCCTCGCCGACCTCCGGGGCCGGCATCCCGACCTGGAGATCGAGGTCCGCAACCTGACCTTCGTCGACATGTTCAGCACCCTGCTCAGCGGGGAGGTTGACGCCGCCTTCCTCCGCGGCCCGCTGCCCGGCGGTATGCAGTCCCTGCACCTGGCGTCCGAGACGCGAGTGGTCTGTCTGGCCGACGACGACCCGCTCGCCGACCGTGAGACTCTGACACTCGGTCACCTCGCCGACCGCACGGTCGTCGACATGCCGCCGGAGGTGCCCCGTGCATGGTGGAACCACCTGACGGTCAACCCCCGCCCCGACGGCACCAGGGTCCGTTTCGGCCCTGTCGTCCGGGACACCGAGGCCATGGTCCTTGCCGTCACCCAGGGGCGCGCCATCACCTTCCTGCCCGCCGCGGCCCGCCGCCTGTACCCGCGCGTCGGCCTCACCTACGTCGACTGCCCGGAGCTGGGCCTCTCGACGGCCGAACTCGCCTGGCTTCCCCACAATCGAGACGAACCGGCCGTCTCCGCCTTGCGCGAGGCAGCCCGCCGAACAGTCCGACAGCCCGACGTTCCGGTTCCCGACTCCGCGTCCGACGTGTGACGGGGGAGGGGCGTCCGGGACGGCGCGTCACTGTCGACTCAGCCGCAGAAGCCGCAGAAGCCGCAGAAGACGCGAACGACGTCGGCCGAACGGCCGCACCCTCGGCCACCGCCCGACAGGCCCGTACGCCCGCGGTCACGCTCGGCGCGTGATGCAACGGTGGAAAGGCCACGTAAGCGGTCACTTGGGCGCCACCGCGGTCAACGCCGTCTGCTTCGCGGCTGTTTGGGGCGTCCTGTGGCGGTGGGGAGGGCTACGCGTGAGTGGGGCCGCCGTGCCGGGGTGACCGCGGCGCTGGTGGTTGGCTCTGCCGATGCTCGCCGTAGGCTGCTCGTACGCCGTGGCAGGCCTTGAGGGCCGTATGACCGTACTGGTGGCTTGGACCCTGGCAGGCGTGCCGATCAGGCGGAGGCGCTGGACTTACAGCCGGCTTGTGAGAGGACCGCGTACGGCAAGGCCGACGGACCGGAGCCCGGTGCGTCGGCCTTGCCGCAGTGCTGCGATCAGACGGGGCGGATGTTCTCCGCCTGCGGGCCCTTCTGGCCCTGGGTGACGTCGAACTCGACCGTCTGGCCCTCATGCAGCTCGCGGAAACCCTGGGCGGCGATGTTCGAGTAGTGGGCGAAGACGTCGGGGCCGCCACCCTCCTGCTCGATGAAGCCGAAGCCCTTTTCGCTGTTGAACCACTTGACAGTGCCCTTGGCCATGGCCGTCTCCTTTGAGGGAAGCCGGACCCGCACCCTGCGCGCCCGGAGGTGATCGCCCTGGTCCGGAGAGGCGCTGACACGCAAGAACGCCCGTGATGGCGATCACGGGCGAACGGGACTTCGGAACCACGACTGCTGATCACGACGCTACACCCGGTAGGCGGCAGCCGCTACCGAAACCACGCCCGGCTCTCACCCGACTTGCCGTGTTGCCGGGTCAGTAGTACTGGACCAGGCAGAACTCGTGGTCCTCGGGATCGGCCATCACGACGACCACACCTTCGTCGTAGTCGTGCCGTTCGCCGGTGAACCGGCCGCCGAGAGCGATGACCTGGGCGATGCCCCGGTCGATGTCGTCCACGCCCACGTCGAGGTGGAGGCGTACCTTGTCACGCGTAGGCCCGGTCACCGGCTGGAAGTTGAGGCGGGGTTGCGGGTCGCCGGGGCGGCCGAGGTAGACCCAGCCGGGGCGCGCCGGCATGGTCGGGCGATCCAGCAGCGCGCTCCAGAAACCGGCGACGCGTTCCACGTCGACGCAGTCGATGGTGACTCCGATCCAGCGATTCGTCATGTCGTCAGTTCTCCTGTGTCGTCGGGCGATACGTCGGCGGCTCGGGCTCCGCCGGCCCGGCAGCGGATGAGGCCAGCGGCAGCGCCGCGCTGTGAGCCGGGTGCGCGGCTCCCCGGCGAAACACGTTGCCGGGCGAGTTCCGCGGCCGCGTCGGCCGGGGTGGTCCGGTGGGTCCGGGCCATGTGAAAGACCTGTCGGAGCGTGGCAGCGATGCCGCAGAGGCGTTCCGTGAGCTGTTCCTCGGATTCCCCGCGCACCTCGACACCCGTGGCGTGGATGACCCCTCCCGCACTCACGACCACATCCGGTGCCCAGAGGATGCCACGTGCCGCGAGGAGGCGGGCGGTGGCCGGTTCGTCGAGCTGGTTGTTGGCCGGGCCGGCCACAGCGGCACACCGCAGCAGCGGCACGGTGCGCGCGGTCAGGAGGCCACCGAGCGCGGCCGGTACGAGGATGTCGACCTCCGTCTCGAGGGCGTGGTCCGGATCCACCCAGGTGGCCCCCACCTCCTCGGCCAGGCGCCGGGTGGCGGGGTTGATGTCCGTGACCACGAGCCGCGCCCCGGCACGCCCCAGCAGCCGTGCCACGTGGGCCCCGACCGCACCGAGGCCGATCACCCCGAAGGTCCGGCCGGCCGGATCCGGTGAGCCGAAGACCTCCTCGGCCACCGCGCCCAGCGCCGCGAGGGTCCCGCGGGCGGTGTGGAGGGAGGAATCGCCGCTTCCGCCGTCCTCGACGGGCCGGCAGCAGACATGCCGGGTGCGTTCGCCGATCACGGACATGTCGACCGGTCCGCTTCCCACGTCCGGGCCCGCGATGTAGCGGCCGCCGAGCAGTTCGATCGCGTCGCCGAGATCGTGGAGCAACGCCGTGCGCTCCGCGCCGGTCGGGCGGGATGCCGTGGGGAGGGCGACGACCGCCTTCGCGCCACCGTGGTCCAGTCCCGCCAGCGCATTCTTCTCGGTCATCGCCGCCGCCAACCGCAGGGCGTCCGCGATCGCGGCGGCGGGGGCTGGGTAGTGAGCGATCCGGCACCCGCCGGCGGCCGGACCGAGCGCGGTCGAGTGGACGGCGATCGTGATCGCGAGGCCACTGCGGCGGCCGCGCACGACCTGCACCAGCTCGTGCGAAGGTTCCGGGACGGGGAGGGCCATGGCTTCCACAAGTGCGGCTGTCATGGCGTGAAGCTAGCCGTTCTGACGGGTCTGCTGGCCCTGTGCCGAATAGAATTCGGTACAGGGCGTCATAATCGCCGCATGGACGAACTTGATTCGGCGATCATCCAACATCTGCAGCGCGATGCGCGGCAGACCAACCGCGACCTCGCCCGCACCCTCGGTATCGCCCCGTCGACGTGCCTGGAACGCATTCGCGCCCTGCGCGCCCGCGGAGTCATCACCGGCTACCACGCCGCTGTCGACCCGGCCGCTCTCAACCGCCACGTCCAGGCGCTCATCCACTTCCAGATCCGCCCCCTCAGCCGCGCGGTCATCGAGGCGTTCAAGACGTATGCGGCCGGCCTGCCAGAGGTCAGCACGGTCTATGTCGTCACCGGTGGCGACGACATGATCGTCCACGTCTCCGCCCCCAGCGTCGACCACCTCCACGGCTTCCTCATGGACAAGTTCACCGCGCGCCGTGAGGTCGTCGGATTCCGCACCTCGGTGATCTACCAGCACACGCACAATCAGGTGCTCGAACCCCTCACACCATGACCTGCCACGACTGGAGGTGGAGCAGCTGTGCAGCCGCTCCTCGCGCCCCTCCGCGGCCGTGGCGAACGCCACCTGACGTTGCCCCTTCCATGCTGTCGCCGCCTACACTCCACCCCGTAGGAGATACTGGGCGGCAAGACGTGGGCAATCAGGGGTGACGGCGTGGACAGTTCAAGAAGGGCGGACACGTCGTCGGCGTCGCCGGGCCCGCCCACGGGTGCCCTGCGCGTGCTGCCGCTGACGGACCGGCCGGGCTGGCAGGCGGCCGGCGAGGTGAGTCTGCTCACCCGCCCGGCCTGGGAACAGACGCTGTCCCGCCTTGCTCGGAGCGACGAAGAGACGTGCCACTTGGAACTTTCCGCGGTCACCTTCGTCGACGTCGCCGGCGTCTCCGCCTTGGCGATGACCGCCCAGGGCCTCCCGCAGGGGCGACGCATCGTGCTTGAAGAGCCGCCTGCCACTCTGCGGCGTGTTCTGGACTTGTTCTGGCCGGACCTGCTCACTGTCGAGGTGATGGGGCGATGATGAAACCCAGCACCGAACCGTTCGTTCACCCCGCCCTGTTCTACCGAGGTGAGGACGAGTACCTGCGCGGCACGGTGCCTTTCATCCGCGACGGCCTGAAGGCCGGGGAGCCGGTGGCGGTGGCCGTACCCGGGCCGAACCTCGCCATCATCAAGGCGGCCCTGGGCGAGGACGTGGCCCGCGTCAAGCTCCTCGACATGACCGAGGCGGGGCGCAACCCCGGACGGATCATCCCCAGGGTGCTGCGCGCCTTCGCGGACAGCTATCGTCAGACCCGGGTGCGGATCATCGGTGAGCCGATCTGGGCCGGCCGAAGCACCGTGGAGTACCCGGCCTGCGCCCAGCACGAGGCCCTGATCAACCCGGCGTTCGAAGGGCGGGAAGTCACCATCCTGTGCCCCTACGACGCCGACAGCCTCGATGAACAGGCACTCACCGACGCGCACGCGACCCATCCCGTGATCATCTCCGGAGGGGCGGAGCGGCCCAGCGCCGCCTACGCCCCCGATCATGTGGTCGCACGCTACAACCAGCCCCTGGAGCAGCCGGTGGCTGCCGAGGAACTGGTCTTCCAGGCCGGCGAGTTGCCGAGAGCCCGGCGTTTCGCGGTCGAACAGGCCGCGCGGTTCGATCTTTCCGGTGTCCGTCTGGAGGACGTCGCCCTGATCGTGGCCGAGCTGACCACCAACAGCGTTGTGCACGGCGGGGGTTCGGGCACGCTGCGGGTGTGGGCCGAGGACAGTCATGTGGTGTGCGAGGTACGCGACCCCGGGCACCTGAACGATCCGCTCGCCGGACGGCGCCCACCCGAACGGGACACGCTCGGCGGGCGTGGTCTGCTGCTGGTGCACACCCTCGCCGACCTCGTACGCATCCACACCAGCCCTGAGGGAACGGCAGTGCGCTGCTACATCAGTCGTCACTGATTCCTTCGCACGGGCGCCGGGCCGGCCGTCATCAAGGCAAGGGCGGCCGCCACGGTCACACCTTTGCTCCAGCGGCACCCGGCTGTCCTTGCGTGAGGCGGCTTGGCCGTGCAACGGAGCTTCTCCAGGCGACGAGCCTCCTGCCCGTGGGCGCCAAGGGGAGCGGCAGCCGCCATGCCTCACTGCGACCCCGCCGCCACCAGCCTCGCGGTGATGGGTTCGAGTTCGGCGACCAGCTCGTCGAGCTCGGCGGGGGACAGGGCGTCGTACGGCGGGGCGGCGAGTTCGTCGGTCAGGGCCTCGACGCGCTGCTTGGTCTCGCGGCCGGCGTCGGTGAACCGACCCTCGGCGTCGACGAGCCCCCGCTCGCGCAGGCCGTCCATGATCGCCGCCAGCCGCTCCTTCGGCAGGTGATGGATGCGCCCGAACGACTCCGGCGGGTGAATGCCCATCTCCAGCGCGGAGAGCACGTGGGCCTCCGTACCGCCGATGCGCGCGCCCACGAGAGCGGCGACATGCCCGTCACCGCGGTGCTCGCGCAGCATGGTCGCCGAATGCCACAGCCGCGCGACCGGGTCGCTCGGCACCGGAAGGGTGCGCATTCCGGCGTACATCACCCGGCCTTCCATGGGAGCGCTGGTCGCGGCTTTGGTGGTCAGGTCCGCGGCGCGCGCCAGTCCCGGGGAGTCGGCCGGCTCGTCGCCGAGGATCCGCCGTAAGGAGGCCACGCTGCCCCGTTCCCGCGCGGCGACGGACTCCTCGGGCGGAATCTTCTCCCAGGCGCTCGGGATGTGCCGGGCGGCCTCCCCGTCGGCGAAGTTGTAGAAGGCCGCGTGCACGACCTCCGCCGGCACCCGCCCCAGTGGCGCGGCGCGGCTGGCGAAGTAGCCGTCCCAGTAGGTGCGGTGGCCGAGTGCGGCCAGCTCCTCGTTGCACTCGTCGGCCAAGTACGTGACCAGGCAGATCGGTTCCAGGAGTTCGAACATGCGGCGTGCGATGTGAGTCATGACGTCCATCATGCCCGCGGGCCTGACCGTGGGCCGGTACGTCGCTGGAGTTGGACCGTGAGCCTCGTTCCGGACAGCCGGGAAGCCGCGGTGATCGCTCTGCGACGGACTCGACGGCCCGGCGCACAACGCCCCAGCCCCACCCCGGCGTTCACTCGACCACGCCGCCCCCTCGACGCTACGCATGGACGCATATCGTCGCCGTATCGAAAACCGCATACGGGCCGGCAACACGACACCGTCTGCAATGGCGGGATGTCCTACAGCGAATCAGCGTGTACAGCAGCCCGGCCCCGGTGTCGTCCCAGGTGCGTCGGCGCGCCGTCCGGGAACGTCGATGTGAGGATGGCGGGCCGGTGAGTCGGAGCACGCCTCACCGAGGGGCCGGGGCCGCGGGCGGGAGCCTGACCGTCGTGCCGATCAGCGCCGCCGAGCACTTGGCGTTCGTGCGCAGACAGCGGTCGGTCAGCTTCCTTCAGACCCCCGCGTGGGCCCACGTCAAGACTGAATGGCGCGGCGAGTCCCTCGGTTGGTACGACGGCCGGCGACTGGTCGGCGCCGGACTCGCCTTGCACCGCCCGGTGCCGCGGCTCGAGCGCTTCACGCTCGCCTACCTGCCCGAGGGCCCGGTCATCGACTGGACCGGTGAGATCAACGCGTGGCTCGACCCGCTGGCGGACCGTCTCAAGGCGCACGGCGCGTTCGCGATCCGGCTCGGCCCGCCGGTGCGCACGGCCACCTGGAGCGCCGCTCAGGTCAAGGAGGGCATCACGGACCCGGGCGTCAAGCGGCTCACCGACATGTCCGGGCAGCGGGACGACCTGGTCGGTGCCCGCGTGACCGCCCAACTCAGGGACGCCGGCTGGCTGCCGCAGAGCCCGGAGAACGGATTCGGGGTCGGGCATCCGCAGTTCAAGTACGAGATCCCGCTGGCCGGCAAGACCGAGGACGACGTGCTCAGGGGCATGAACCAGCTCTGGCGCCGCAACATCAAGAAGGCGGCCAAGGAGGGAGTCGAGGTCGCGGTCGGCGACGACCTGAAGGTCTTCCACGACCTCTACGTCCACACCGCCGAACGCGACCGTTTCACACCCCGGCCGCTGGGCTACTTCGAGACCATGTTCGCGGCGCTGAGGGCGGAGGACCCCGAGCGGATCAGGCTCTACCTGGCCCGTCATCGGGGCGATGTGGTCGCCGCCACCATCCTGGTCCGGGTCGGTGCCCACGCGTGGTACTCCTACGGCGCCTCCTCGACCCGGAAGCGTGAGGTGCGCGGCTCCAACGCCTGCCAGTGGGCGATGATCCGGGACTCGCTGGCCGCGGGCTGCGACGTCTATGATCTGCGCGGCATCACGCCCACCCTCGACCCCGACGAGCCGCACGTCGGCTTGATCCAGTTCAAGGTCGGCACCGGTGGTCAGGCAGTGAGGTACGTCGGCGAATGGGACCTGCCTCTGCGGCCGTTGGTCTACCGTGCCTTCGACCTGTACATCAAGCGTCGTGGGCGCTGAGGTGGGTTCGACTGGTGTACAGCACGGTGGGGCGGCCCCGACCGGCTCGCCCAGGCGGACTAGGCGAGCGCGGCGGCCACCTGGTCGAGGCGTGCCCCTCGGGATGCCTTGACGAGCACCACGTCGTCGGCGGTCAGGTGGGTGCGCAGCCACTCGATGGCCGCGCTGTTGTCGGTCAACGCCACCGCCGATGCCACCGCCCGCCGTCCCGCCCCGTCCGCGATCGGCAGGGCGGCCTTGCCGACCGCGACCACGATGTCGGCCCGGGAGGCGGCGTACGTGCCGACGGCGTGGTGCTCGGCCGCGCTGTCCTCGCCGAGCTCGAGCATCTCGCCGAGCACGGCGATGCGGCGCCCGCCCTCGATCGCGGCCAGGGCGTCCAGGGCCGCGCGGGTCGAGTCGGGGTTGGCGTTGTAGGAGTCGTTGAGGAGCGTGGCCCCTCCGGCGAGCTCGCGCAACTCCAGGCGCCACCTCGACAGTGAGGTGTTGGCCAGCCTCGCTGCGGCGATGTCCAGGGGTATGTCGGCGACCAGGCTCGCGGCCACGGCGGCCGATGCGTTGAGCGCCTGGTGGGCGCCCACGTGCGGTAGTGCGACGGGGGCCGAGGCGTGGGCGGCCCGCAAGGTGAAGGACGGCCGGCCGAGGCGGTCCAGCGTCAGGCGGAGCGCCCGGACATCGGCGTGCTCCGCCCGGCCGAAGGTCAGTACCGGGCCGTCGGTGAGCGAGCGCATCGCCACCACCCGGGGATCATCGGCGTTGAGAACGGCGGTGCCACCGGGTGCGAGCCCCTGCACGAGTTCACTCTTGGCTCTGGCGATGGCAGCGCGCGACCCGAACTCACCCAGGTGGGCCTGGCCGACGTTGAGGACGACCGCGATGTCGGGCGCGACCAGGCCGGTGAGTTCGGCGATGTCGCCCTCATGACGAGCTCCCATTTCGAGGACGAGGAACCGGGTGCTCGCGTCGGCGCGCAGCATGGTGAGTGGCACACCGAGTTCGTTGTTGAACGAGCCGAAGGTGGCGATCGTCGGCCCCGTGCCCGACAGCACGGCCGCCAGCAGGTCCTTGGTACTGGTCTTCCCCTGCGAGCCGGTCACCCCGAAGACGGTCAGCCCCTCGCGCAGTCGGCCCACGACGTGGGCGGCGAGCGCCTGCAACGCGGCCTGCGCGTCCTCGACCAGCACCGTGGGCAACGGCGTGGGCCGGGAACCGAGCACGGCAACGGCACCGGCCCGGCCCGCCTGCTCGGCGTAGTCGTGGCCGTCGACGTGCTCGCCGGCGAACGCGACGAAGAGGCCGCCCGGTTCGGCACGCCGGCTGTCGAGCACGGCGGGTGCGGTCACCGTCACCGAACCGTCGCCCGTGAACGTGCCGCCGACAACCGAGGCGATCTCACCGACGCTGAACGGGATCATGCGCAGGCCTTTCGGGTCCGGGAGAACGGGTGCGGGAAAAGCGGAATCATCGGGGCGATCAACATGGCCATGTGCTCGACGCTAGCGGCCTGTTGCATATCGTCGGCGTATCAAAAACCGCATACGCTCCGGCAACACCCGAGGGACTTGGCTGTCGGCATGACCAACAGCGAATCAACCCGAAAGGCGGCCGACCGTCCCCTGTCCCCGGCGGGACCGGAAATGGGTATCACCGTCTACGGATGCGGGCAGGACGAGGCCGCCCTGTTCCGGGAGACGGCACTCCGCTTCGGTGTCTCGCCTACCATCACGGAGGCAGCCGTATCCGAAGCCAATGCCGATCTGGCCGGGGGGAATCGGTGCGTCAGCGTAGGTCATAAGACCCGGATCACCAATTCCGTACTGAGCGCCCTAGGTCGAGTCGGCGTGACCTACATCTCCACGCGCAGCATCGGCTGCAACCACATCGATGTGGAATACGCGGCGAGCGTCGGCATCACAGTGGAGAACATCACCTACTCGCCGGACAGCGTGGCTGACTACACGCTGATGCTGATGCTGATGGCCGTACGGAACGCGAAGTCCACTGTCCGCCGTTCGGACCGCCACGACTACCGGTTGAACGAGGTGCGCGGGAAAGAACTGCGCGACCTGACGATCGGGGTCGTCGGAACAGGACGCATCGGTACGGCGGTCGTGACAAGACTGCGCGGCTTCGGCTGCCGGATACTTGCCTACGACCGTCGCCCCGAGCAGTCCGCCGACTACGTTTCGCTGGACGACTTGCTGCGGCTGAGCGACATGGTGACGCTCCACGCACCGCTCACCCCGGACACGCATCACCTCCTGGACCGCCGACGGATCCAGCGCATGAAGTGCGGCGCCTTCGTCGTCAATACCGGACGCGGTTCGCTGATCGACACCGAAGCCCTCGTTTCGGCGCTGGAAGGCGGTCGGCTGGGAGGTGCGGCGCTGGATGTCATCGAAGGTGAAGAAGGAATCTTCTACTCCGACTGCCGCAACAAGCACATCGAAAGCAAAGCGCTTCTGCGGCTGCAGGAGATGCCGAACGTGCTCATCACTCCGCACACCGCGTATTACACGGAGCACGCCCTGATCGACACGGTCGAGAACTCGATCGCCAACTGCCTGAAACACGAGAGAAGGAGTCAGCGTGGCTAGGCTGAAGCTCGGCATCATATTCGGTGGCTGCTCCGAGGAGCACCCGGTCTCCGTCAAGTCGGCGCGGGAGGTCGCGCGGAATCTCGACGTCGAGAAGTACGAGCCGTTCTATCTCGGGATCACCCAGCGCGGCGACTGGAGGCTCTGCGACGGGCCTGACGCGGACTGGGAGAAGGGCGACCACCGCCCGGCCGTGCTGTCACCGGACCGGGGTGTGCGCGGCCTGCTCGTCCTGGACCAGGGGCGGTACGAGACGATCACGTTGGACGTAGTGCTGCCGGTGCTGCACGGCACGCTGGGTGAGGACGGTGCGATACAGGGTCTCCTCGAACTCGCCGGCATCCCCTACGTCGGATGCGACATCCAGAGTTCCGCACTGTGCATGGACAAGTCACTCGCCTACCTCGTCGCCGCGAGCGCGGGAATTGCCACGCCGAACCACTGGACCGTCACGGCGGACGAGAACATCGATCCCGACCGGATCGCCTATCCCGTCTTCGTGAAGCCCGCGCGATCGGGGTCGTCCTTCGGCGTCACCAAGGTGTCCCTGAAGGAGGAACTGGTCAGTGCGGTGGAAACCGCCCGGAAGTACGACTCGAAAGTGCTGATCGAAGAGGCCGTGGTCGGCAGCGAGATCGGATGCGCCATCCTCGGGAACGGGACGGACCTGATCGCGGGGGACGTGGACCATATCGCCCTCTCCCACGGGTTCTTCAGGATCCACCAGGAGGACCAGCCCGAGACCGGATCCGACAACTCCGTAGCGATCGTCCCCGCCGACATCCCGGAAGAGTCGCGATCGCTCGTCACGGAGAAGGCGAAGGCCGTCTACCGCGCTCTGGGATGCCGGGGACTGGCGCGGGTGGACATGTTCCTCACGGGGGACGGTTCCGTAGTCCTCAACGAGGTCAATACGTTTCCCGGGATGACCTCGTACAGCCGTTATCCGAGGATGATGGCGGCCGCGGATCTTCCGCTCACCGCAGTGATCGACCGACTGGTGTCGCTGGCACTCCTGTCGGACGTGCGATGAACGACGACTTCGCCTTCGTGGACGAACTCGTCCCCGGCATACGCTGGGATGCCAAGTACGCCACCTGGGACAATTTCACCGGCAAACCCGTGGACGGTTACCTGGTGAACCGCATCGTCGGCACGAAGGTCTTGTGCGCGGCCCTGGAAAAGGCACGGGACAAGGCCCGGTCCCTCGGCTTCGGCCTGCTGCTCTGGGACGGCTACCGTCCACAACGCGCCGTGGACTGCTTCGTGCGTTGGTCGCAACAGCCGGAGGACGGCCGGACAAAGGCACGGCACTATCCGAACATCGACAGGTCCGACATGTTCGAGAGGGGATACGTGGCCACCCTGTCGGGCCACAGCCGGGGCAGCACCGTCGACATGACGCTGTATCACCTGGACACCGGTGAACTGGCCTCCATGGGTGGTGGCCACGACCTGATGGATTCGCGCTCCCACCACGGCGCGACGGGGATCGGACAGACCGAAGCGCAAAATCGTGAACTGCTGCGTTCCCTCATGGAGGACTGCGGCTTCAGCTCGTACGCGTGTGAATGGTGGCATTACACGCTGAAAGGCGAGCCCTATCCGCACACCTACTTCGACTTCCCCATCGGGTAGGTCTCCGACCGTGGCGGACCGGCTGCGGCACGGGCTCGCCACTGGCCTCAGGCGGCGTCACGCAGAAGGCCCCGAGGCCTGTGGCCCCGGGGCGTCGATCTGCCGTTTCTTTCAAAGCCCTTCTACCGGCAGCGGATTGGCGTCGTCACACGAAGGCACTCTGCCCGGTGATCGACTTGCCGACGATCAGGGTGTTCATCTCGCGGGTGCCCTCGAAGGAGTAGATCGCCTCGGCGTCGGCGAAGAAACGGGGGATGTCGTGGTCCAGGAGGATGCCGTTGCCGCCGAAGATCTCACGGCTCCAGGCCACGACCTCCCGCATCCGCGAGGTGACGAACGCCTTGGCCAGGGAGGAGTGTTCGTCGCGGAAGATGCCCGCGTCCTGGAGCCGGGCGAGCTGCACGAGCATGCCCCAGGACGCGGTGATGTTGCCGAGGCTCTTGACCAGGAGATCCTGCACGAGCTGGAAACCGCCGATGGGCCGACCGAACTGCTGACGCTCGCGGGCGTAGTCCAGGGCCAGTTCGTAGGCGCCGGTCATGACGCCGAGAGCCTGCCAGGCCACCCCGGCGCGGGTCGCGCGCAGGATCTCGGCGACGTCGCGGAAGGAGTTGATGTTCTGGAGGCGGTTGGCCTCCGGGACGCGGACGTCGGTCAGGGTGATCTCGGCGTTCTCGACGATACGGAAGGCGAGCTTGTTCTCGATCTTCACCGGGTTGAATCCGGGCATGTCCTTCTCGACGACGAAGCCCTTGACGTGGTTGTCGTCCTCGTCCCGCGCCCAGACCACGACGTAGTCGGCGAAGGTGGCGTTGCCGATCCACTTCTTGGCACCGTTGAGGACCCAGGTGTCGCCCTCGCGCCGGGCGGTGGTGCGCATGCCGCCCGCGACGTCGGAGCCGCCGAGGGGTTCGGTCATCGCGAACGCGCCGATCTTGTCCATCGCGGCCATCGCCGGCAGCCAGCGGTCGCGCTGCTCCTGGTCGCCGCCGGAGTGGACGGAGTACATGGCCAGGCCGTTGTGGACGCCGAAGAAGGTGGACACCGAGGCGTCGGTACGGGCCATCTCCATGGCGAGCATGCCGGCGAGGAGGTTGCTCGCGGCGGGCTTGTGCTCGCCGTAGCCCTCGTAGGGGAGGCCGGCCAGGCCGCTGTCGCGGAACAGGGTGATGAGCTCCTTCGGGAACTCGCCCTTGGCCCAGTTGTCGTTGACCAGCGGCTTGACCTCGTCGCGCATGAGGGCGCGGGCCTTGAGGAGGATCTTGCGCTCGTCGTCCGGGAGCAGCGACTCGTAGTGGTAGAAGTCGGCGGTCAGTTCGTCGGCGACGGGGCCGGGGGTCGTGGGCTGCGTGGTGGTGGTCATCTCAGTTCTCCTCCTTCGGGGTGGTCGTCCCGGCGGGCCGGCCGACGCCGGCCAGTGCGTCCAGGACCGCCAACTGCTTGCGGTCGCGCGTCTCGGCGAGTTCCGAGTACGTGGAGGAGCCGTAAGCCTTCTCTACGGCTTCGATGAGCCGTTCCTGTCGGTCGGGGGTCGGCGCGGGGCGGCCGGGGTCGTCTCCCAGTGCCTGCATCGAGGCGCCGATGTGTGCGACGAGGTGCCGGTAGCCGCCGGGGCCGCCGCCCAGGTGCGAGCCGAGGAACGGCCCGACTGTGGCCCAGCGCAGGCCCAGGGAGTTGGTCACGACCTTGTCGAGGTCCTCGGGGGTCACCACGCCCTGCTCGACGAGGTACACCGCCTCGCGGCTGAGCGCGTTCTGCAGGCGGTTGCCGACGAAGCCGGGGATCTCCTTGCGCTCGACGACCGGAGTGCGGCCGACCGAGGTGTAGAAGTCGAGCGCGGCCTGTACCGCGTCCTCACTGGTGCGTTCGCCGGGGACGATCTCGACCAGGGGGAGCAGGTGCGGCGGGTTGAAGGGGTGGCCGATCAGGACGCGGGCGGCGTCCTCGTCCGCCAGCTCCCCCGTGAACGCGGTCGACGGGATCGCGGACGAGGAGCTGAGCAGCAGCGCGTGTGCGGGTGCCTCACGGGCCAGCGTGGCGAACAGGTCCTTCTTGAACTCGACGCGCTCCGGGCCGTTCTCCTGGACGACGTCCGCGTCCCGGACCGCCTCGGTCACGTCGGCCGCGATGTGCACCCGGTCGCCGAGACCGGTCACGTCAAGGCCGCGGGCGGCCAGGTGCGGGGCGTACTGCTCCAGGGCGTCGGCGACGGCCTCGGCGAGGTCCTCGCGCGGGTCGCTCACCCGGACGATCAGGCCGTACGCCGCGAACAGCGCCGTCCAGGACAGTCCGATGGTTCCGGCGCCGATGACGGCGGCCGTACGGAAGGGGCGGGTCATGAGGAAGCGCCTCCCTTCAGGTAGTCGTGGACCGGCTCGACGCCGTTCAGCGTCAGGTCGGTGAGGATGTGGCTGGCGGAGACGACCTCCAGCACCGGCAGGTCGGCCAGCGGGGCGAGCGCGTGCTGGAAGAGCTGGAGCCGGGCGGGGCCGGTCCAGGCCCCCTTGACCGTGAGGTCGGTGATGCGGGTGCGCACGAGTTCCTGCACGCGCGGCATGCCGTCGTAGCCGGGGATCGTCTTGAGCATGAACGTCGGCACGCCGATCTGTTCCTCGGCCTCGCGCCGGTCCAGCTCGTGGTGCTTGTAGCCCATGGTCGCCGTGGCGACCCGCAGCGAGCCGTGGTCGAGGGTGCCGACCAGCGCGCCGGAGTCGACGTACAGCGACGGGGAGCCGATCACCTTCGGGTAGGCGGACACCTCGCGGCCGGAGGCGGTCGCCGGGAAGTTGTCGAGGTACATGGCGTGCAGGTACTCGCCCCGCTCGCCCTCGAAGGTGACGGGGATCGCCTGGCCGGCCTCCGTGTAGGGGCCGTAGCCGCTGACATCGCCCATCTTCATGACCTCGAACCTGACCAACGGCTCGTCGACGCGCAGCGGTTCGGGGACGACGGCGCGCAGGGCGTCGGGATCGGTGCGGTAGACGATGTTGAGGTACTCGCGGTCGGTGAACCGCGGGACCATCGGCGCGTACGCGGGGCTGGTGAGCGGGGTGGTGACGTGCTGTCGTACGTCCTGTGCGCGCATGGTTCTCACCGCCCCGTCCAGCGCGGGGCGCGGCGTTCGGCGAAGGCGGTCATGCCCTCGCGTACGTCGTCCGAGGCCATCAGGGTCTTCATCTCGCCGCGCTGGAAGGCGAAGGCCTCGGCGTCGGGCGCACCGTCGGCGGCGCGGACGACGCGCTTGACCGCCGCCAGCGCCAACGGGGCGTTCTCCGCGAGCCGTTCGGCCAGCCGCAGGGCCTCGGCGACGGCCTGCCCCTTGGCGGTGACCCGGTTGGCCAGTCCCAACTCGCCGGCGCGGCGACCGTCGACGGGCTCGCCTGTCAGCAGCAGCTCCATGGCCAGGTGGTGCGGGACACGCTTGGGCAGACGGATCACGCCGCCGCCCGCGGCGATCAGGCCGCGCTTGACCTCGGGCAGGCCGAACCGGGCGTCCTCGGCCGCCACGATCAGGTCGCAGGCCAGGGCCAGTTCGAAGCCGCCGCCCATGGCGAAGCCCTCCACGGCGGCGATGAGCGGCTTGGTGGGCTCGGCCTCGGTCAGGCCGCCGAATCCGCGGCCCTCGACCTCGGGGGACTCTCCGCGCAGCGCGGCCTTGAGGTCCATACCGGCGCTGAACGTGCCGCCCTCGCCGGTCAGGACGCCGGCCCGCAGGGTCGGGTCGGCCTCCAGCTCGTCGAGTGCGCCGGCCAGGGCGGTGGCGACCGCGGCGTTCACGGCGTTGCGGGCCTCGGGGCGGTCGAGGGTGATCAGCAGGGTGGAACCGATGCGTTCGGTGCGTACGACGGGGGGTGTGGGAGTGTTCATGATGGTTCTCCTGTGACAGGTGACGCCTGACAGGTGACGTGTCATCCGCGAAGTCCGGCACGTGCGGCGTGTGCGGCGTGACGGTCAGCGGGCGGCGGCGTCGAGTTCGGCGAGGACGTCCTCGGTGTCCTGGCCCGCGACCGGCGCCAGGCGGCGGATCGAGCCGGGGGTGGCGGAGAAGCGCACCGGGATGCCGATGGTGCGGACCGTGCCCTCGGTGGGGTGCTCGACGCTGTCGAGCAGGTGGCCGTCGCGGACGTACGGGTCCTCGTGGGCGCGGTCCAGCTCCAGCACCGGGGCCATGGGGATGCTGTGCTTGGCGCACACCTGAGCCCACTCCTCGGTGGTCAGCGCCGGCGCGCAGGTCTCCAGGAGTGCAGCCAGGTCCTCGTGGTCCGCGCTGTCGATGGCGTCGCCGTTGACACGCGGGTCCTCGGCGAGGTCCGGACGTCCGGCCGCGGTGAGGAAGTCCCGGTAGTTCTGCGGGTTGTACGGCATGACACAGGCCAGGCCGTCCTTGGTGCGCACCGCCTTGTGGCCCTTGAGCATCGACAGCGCGAAGCCGGTGGGGCCGGTCTCGGGCACGTGGGTGTGACCCGCAAGGTGCTCGACCAGGTTGAACGCGATCAGCGTGTCCGTCATCGGGATCTCGACGAGCTGGCCCTGGCCGGTGCGGCCGCGGTGCAGCAGGGCGGCGAGGACGCTGTAGACGATGGTCAGCGAGGACACCTTGTCGCCGATGATGGTCGGCAGGTAGACGGGCTCGCCGAGCGCGCGGTCGGCGATGTCGACGAGGCCGGAGGCGGCCTGCACGGTCTCGTCGTAGGCGGCGTTGCCGGCCCGGTCGGAGTCGCTGCGGAATCCCTGCGCGTGGGCGTAGACCAGCGAGGGATTGCGGGCTGCGATGTCGTCGTAGGACAGGCCCAGGCGGTGCAGTGCGCCGGGCCGCATGTTGGTGATCAGTACGTCGGCGGTGTCGATCAGCTTGAGCGCCCGCTCGCGGTCCGTGTCGTCCTTGAGGTCGAGGGACACGCTGCGCTTGTTGCGGTTGACGTTGAGGTTCAGCGGGGTCATGCCCGGCGTGGTGCGGTAGTGGCCGACGCGGACGGTGTCGGCGGGCGACTCGATCTTGATCACGTCGGCGCCGAGGTCTCCGAGGATCTGGGCGGCGTAGGGACCCATCACCACGGTCGACAGGTCGATCACGCGGATGCCCTCAAGAGGGCCGGAGACGGTGTCTGCGAGGTCCGTCATGGCTTTCCTTCACTCCTTGGTTCGCGCTTTCCGTGTATCTGGAAACTAAGTTACAGCGAGGAGGGTCGGGGAGGAAAGCTCAGGGAATGACCGATAAACGAAAGGCGGTATGACCGCAGTGGTCATACCGCCTTGGGTGAAGGTTTTCAGCTGATTATGAGCGGAGCGGTTCGGCGAACACCTCGCGGGCCACGGCCACGACTTCGTCCAGGTCGCCGCCCTGCGCGCGGTCCTTGCGCCAGATCAACCCGGTTTCCAGTCGGGGATGGAAATCCGAGAACGGCAGAACGGTGACATTGTCAAGATGGTAATTCTGGACGGGGCTTCTGGGGTCCAGCATGGAAACGGAGAATGCCAGTCCGCTGGACACTATCTCGGAAATTCCTTCGAACGCGGCACTATTGATTTCGATACGCTTTTTGATGCCGAGTTCGGACAGCTGCTGATCGAGTGCGCGGAAGTACGCGTTGGTGACGGCCGTGGGGGAGACGACGTAGGCGAGTTCGGTCAGCTCCGTGAGGGCGACGGAGTCGCGCCCGGCGAACCGGTCCTTGGGGACGACCGCGCCGAGCTGTTCCGACATCACCGGCAGCAGCTCCAGCGCCGGGTCACCGCCTGCCGGGAGGCGGGCCAGGGTCAGCGCCAGTCTGCCGTCGCAGACGGCGTCGACGAGCCGGTCGGTACCGCCCGGCCAGCGCTTGATCTCGTACCGCTCGTGCACCCGCTCGGCCAGGGCGTCCATCCGCTCCCGCAGATCCGGATGGACGCCGCTGGGCACACCCAGCAGCAGGGTGGCCCGCCGCGGCCGGGCCGTCTCGTCCAGGCGCCACTGGATGGAGTCGACCTGCTCCAGCACGCCCCGCGCGATCGGCAGCAGGGCGTTGCCGGCCTGAGTGAGGGTCACACGGTGGGTGTCGCGGTCGAACAACCGGTGTCCGAGCTCGTTTTCGAGATCCTTGATCCGTCTGCTCAGTGGGGAGGCCGCCATGTGCAGTTTGCGGGCCGCCATGGAGAAGTTCAGTTCCTGGGCGACAGCGACGAAGTAACGCAGATGCAGGAGTTCCACGGTGCCCACCGTAGAGGGCCGATCGGCGGGGGTGATCAAGGCCCGTGGGCGTGAAGCCTGCCCGCTGACTTCCGGCAGCAAAGCGATGCGCTACTCCGACTGACTGACATCGACCTCTGACGTCGCCATCTGACAGGTGGGCTCAGGCGGTGCAGGAGCAGGCAGCCGCTCGGTAGAAGACGCCTGGCCTGAACGCGGCGACAGCTTGGCCGGCCCGTTGTGGTCATGTCTACGCTGACGACGTGACAGTGGTGTGGGTGACGGGCAATTCAGGGACTGGCAAGTCCACGGTCTGCGGGGTGTTGCGAACGCGTGGCTACGTCGCGGCAGACGCCGACGAGGACGGCTTCTGTCGCTGGATCGACCGGGCCAAGGGCGAGATCATCACGGATCCTCCGTATCCGGTTCCCGAGGGCTGGCTCGATCGATATGGGTGGGTGATCGTGCGTGAGCCCGTTGAGACCCTCGTCGAGGAGTCCCGTTCCCGAATCGCGTTCTTGTGCGGGTCGGCGGAGAACGAGGCGGACGTCCGCGATCTGTTCGACGTCACCGTGTGCCTGGTGATCGACGAGGACACCCTCCGCCACCGGCTCGCGACCCGCACCACGAACCCGTTCGGTCAACATCCAGAAGAGCTCGCAGCGGCCCTGAAGTGGAACCCTCGGATGCGAGCGATGTACGAGAGCCTTGGCGCGGCGATCATCGATGCTTCCAAGCCGGTGACCGAGGTGGTGGACAGGGTGATCGACGCAGCGAAGGAGCTGACAGGTGGTGCGTAGGTCGAGGTCCGTTCCGCGCTGTCGGGAGGGGCAAGCGGCGGCAGGCCGTGCCGAGGCAAGTCCCGCTGGCGGGCGGTGCGACTCTGGTGGAGCAGCGCTCAATTCGTGGCCCCTTTTGCCTCATCGCTGGTTTTCGTCCTCATGACACGCCGTTGGATCCTGCCGATCCTGCTGATGCTCTGCGGCTCAGTCCTCGCGGCCGGGCTGGCCGTCAGGGGGACCCTCGGCGCAGCCGCCGCGGTCCTGGTGGTCTTTGTACTGCTCGGATGCGTGCACTCACCTCTGATTTTCCCGAAATCGACCAGTGCGCGGGAGGCACAACGCCGTAGTGCGGTCGACGGCCGACCGGTCGTCTTCTGGCGACCCGGCTGCAAATACTGCATGCGACTGCGCATTCGGTTGGGCGGCAGCGTTCGCCAGATGCACTGGGTCGACATCTGGCGGGACCCGGCTGGAGCGGCAGCGGTGAGGGCGGTCAACGACGGCAACGAGACCGTGCCGACCGTCATGGTGGCTGGCCAGCCTTACACCAACCCCGATCCTGAATGGGTGCGCGCGCAACTCTCCCGTGCCCCGTGATCGGGGCGCAGACGCCGGTGCCGTCCGCTGTGGCCGGTCAAGGCCGCGGCTCCGGTGCCCGACTGCTCGATGCCATGGACCTCGTGCGGCGTGCGGCGTGCGTCGAAGTGCTGTCCGGACTCGCCAGTCCCTCGCACATCGGGGCTGAGGAACTGGGCTACGGCATGAGTGTGTGACCACGCGTAACCGCCGGGCAGGCTGCCGAACGTTTGGTTGAAGGGCCTGACAGATCCACGTGGGCCGCCAGGGGCCCGAGCCGCAAGGGGCGGCTACCGCCCGCCCCTTCGTACCTGCTCCAGGTTCGACCGGTGGGGGCCGTAGAGCCAGTCCGCATGCGGTCCCAGACGGGCGTCGGCCGGTTCCTCTCCTCGCTGGAGCGCGGCGATGTAGGAATGATCGGCTGCTAGGCGAGCCGCCACCTCGGCACCCTGCGCTACGGCGCCATGGCCGGGGACCACGACGTCGACGTGCTTGGCGGCCTCGTCCAGTCGGTCGAGTGCCGCCTCGTAGGCCCCCAGCTGATCGTCCTGGCGGATGTCGAAGAGTGGGATCAGTACGTCGGAGAGCATGTCGCCGGCGAGCAGGACACCACGGTCGGCGAGGAGGATTGCCGCGTGGCCGACAGCGTGCGCCTGATGCTTGATGATCTCACCTGGCACCGGTACGCCGTCCGAGGGCAGCGGGGTGAGGAGCCCGATCAGTTCGAGAGGGACGCCGGACGCGCTCTCCGCCGCCATCGCCTGCGCCCGCTCCCTGGCGTCAGCGGCTACGCGAGCGGCGGCGGGGGTGGCATAGCGCGGCACGTCACCGAACCGGGGATGCCACAGCAGGTGATCCCAGTGGGGATGCGTACAGAACCCGGCGACCACCGGGATACCGAGCTGGTCCACGGCATCGGCCAGGTGATCCAACTCGGAGCCGTTGATGCCGGGATCGATCAGGATCAACCCGTCGTCCCCGCGCACCACGACGGAATTGCTCCAGACCCACTCGCTCTGCCGGACCCAGACACCGTCCGCCACCTGAATCAACTTGCCCATTGCCACTCCCGTCGGCCGGTCGGTCGGTCAGAGTGATGAGACTGCTTTGCCCAGGGAAACTCATCGGTGCAGGCGTGGTGGATTCGATGTCGGCGTGGAGGCGAGAGGGCGGCTCGTCGCGGGCGGGGGACTGGTCTCCGTGTCTCCGATCGCCGATCACCTACTGCTCCAGGCGAGCCGTACCGATCCGCCGACTGAGGCCATCAGTGGCAGCGGGCGCTCACCTGTCCGGTGTCGACGGCCGGGTCGCGTAGGCCGCGGGTGTGAAGCCCGTGTGCCGGCGGAAGAAGCGGCCGAAGTCGGCGGCGTCGGTGAAGCCGAGGTGGGCGGTGACGGCATGGGCGGTCCACTGGGCGTGGTCGAGGAGGCGGCGGGCTTCTAGGAGTCGCCGTTCGTCGATGACCTCGCGTGCTCCCTTGCCGGTGGCGGCCCGGACGGCGCGGCTGAGGGTGCGTACCGAGCAGCCGAGAAGCCGGGCGTAGTCCTCGACGCGGTGCAGCTCGCGGAAGTTCGACTCCAGGGCGTTCACGAAGCGTTCGTACGTGGGGTGGCGCCCGGCGCCGGCCGGGGCCGAGTGGGCGAGGCGGAGCAGCAGGCTCTCGAGGAGGCGGCAGCGCAGGGCGTGGTGGACCGGGAGCGGGCGGCGTCCCAAAGCGCGGTGCTCGTCGAGGAGCTGGAGCGCTGTCTGCTCCAGCCACGGCACGTCGTGGGGGTGCGGGGTCAGGACGGCGGAGGCGCTGCGTGCGGCGAGGGGGGCAGCAGACGGGCGGTGTCGGGGCGGAGCACTTCCGGCTCGAACAGGATGAACGGCCCGCGGGCGGTACGGGGATCGTGCCAGAACTGCACGTGCCCCCCCGCACGTCGCCCTGGCTCGGGCCTCGGTGAGTGTCGTCTGCTGACCATGATGTGTCCGCATCCAACCGTCCGAATCGTCGATCCCGAGGAAAGGATGGGGGCACCCCCGCGAACGAAGGAGCTCACCTCCATGGACGGAACAATGCTGCTCAAGACCGCGGCCGACCGCGCCGAGGAACTGCCGGGAAGCGGCCTGGAGCATCCCTTCGGACCCGACTGGGAGGTCTACAAGGTGCGCGGCAAGGTCTTCATGTTGATGACCGAGGTGCCCGGCCGTCCCGTCGTGATCCTCAAGTCGGACCCGGGTGAGGCCAAGGCCCTGCGCGAGGAGAACGCGGACATCACCCCCGGCTACCACATGAACAAGAAGCACTGGATCACGCTGGAGGGCGGGGACGCGATCGACCATGGACTGGTCGAGGAGCTCGTGACCGAGTCGTACCGACTTGTGGTCGCCCAACTCCCCAAATCCCAGCAGCCTGTTGATCCGCACACCTACGGCCGACGCGCTTGACTCCGGTCGTGTCACCGGGGCGGTCCGGTCGCAACCGAGACGAAGGATGACGCCAAACGCCAAACGCCAAACGCCGAACGCCGAACGCCGACCTGAGTCAGGCGCTGCTGGCAGGGCGTGGTGTGCCGTGGAAGACCTGGGCGGTGTGCCAGGCGAGATGGTCGGCCGCGACAGGCCGTACGCCGGGCTGCGGTCCGACCAGCGGGCGTCCTGCCAGTGAGACGACCTGCTCGCGAGCAGCGGTGCTGTGGCCGACGAAGCGCTGTGAGACCAGGATGCGGTGGTCGTCGGCGACTCCTAGAACGCCCTTGTCGAAGAGTTTGTGGTGCAGCGAGCACAGGCACAGACCGTTGTCCACGTCGTCCGGGCCGCCGAACGCCCACCAGCGGACGTGCGCGGCTTCCAGGCCGACCGGAACCGTGCTGATCCTGCCGTCGTAGCCGCAGAAGGCACACCGGTACTCGTAGGCAGTCAGGATGATGTCCCGCATGCGCCGGTCCCGTTGCCGCCTTCGCACGGACGGGAGTTGCTCGGTCTGCGTCGCCTCCGCTTCCAGACCGACGGCTTCGCGCAACTCTGCGTGCAGCGAGGGCGGGAAGTGCAGGTCGAGTAGTAACTGGGCTATCTGGCCGAGCAGTTCGGGTTTGCCGTCCAGCGCGGTTCTGAGATCCGGCGCAAGCCGTCCTGTGGCTCCGGTCTGGCGGAGATCTCGCACCCCGCTGCCGGGGCTACCAGGGCCGCGGTCCGTCCGCACCTCCCACACCCCGTCGCTCACCAGATGGTGGAACGGGTACGCGGGGGACGTCTTGTTCGGCGGCCCGTACTCGGTCAGCAGCCGCTGGAGATCCTCCTCCACCGCCGTGTACCGCAGTGCGCTGCCCGCGTCCTCTTGGTACCGGCCGAGGGCGTACAGCAGGAGCAGAGGCTTGTGCGGAGCCCGTGTGCCGTTCCTGGTCCACTGTCTCAGCCTCGCGAGGCGCTCGAGCCAATCCATGGCAGGTGATCGTAGTGATGGTTACGCCCCTTACTGCCAGCGGCTCAGTATCGATGCCCTGCGTTGTCGCTCGGTGCCCGGAACAGAGAAGTGCGACAGGTGAATTGAGTTGATATCGCCCTGTGATGGCGAGGTCGCCGTCGCCGTCGAAGGCGTCGTGCGCTCAGAGCGATCGAGGTGGGGTGGGGGCGCTGCGCGCGGGACGTCTTCGGGAGGGGACAGGATGGTGTGGGCCGGGGCCTCTGACGTCCTGCCCGTGGGCGGTCGATCGGTCAGGGGCCCGGCCGGGAAGCCGCCTGGAAGAAGACGGCCTGGTCGGCGAAGAAGGCGCCGAACTGCGCGGTGCGCAGGCATCACGTCGGCCCCGTCATGGCCAGCCAGATGGCCACGGCCGCGGTGGCGATGAGCGCGAGGTTGAGTGTGATCCGGCGGTCTTCGCCCGTCAGGTGGACGGTGATCGCACCGATCTGCAGGAGCATGAAGCCGATGGCCGCGGTCGGCGCCAGAGAGGGAGCGATGCCGGTCAGCGGCGGCAGGATCAGTCCGATCGCGCCGAGGAGTTCAACCGTTCCCAGGGCTCGTACGATGGGCAGTGGCATGCGGTCGACCCAGGCCATCATCGGTCGGAGTTGATCGCGACTGCGGATCACCTTCAGGGCACCCGAGTAGAAGTAGAAGAGGGCGAGAAGTCCCGCGACGATCCAATAGGCGATGTTCATGGTTCCCGTTCATGGTGTCTGTTCAGGGACGGCCGGCGTCCGGAGCCGTCGGACAGGGGACCACCGGGCCGGACGTCCCTCGGCGTCAGGCCGGCTTGGTGGCGGGCTCGGTGGCGGGCTGAGTCCCATAGCGGCTCATCGCATCGATGTTGGCCCGTGGTGTCAGTGGCCGCCCTTCGGCAAGCATGTCCTGGAGGTCGCGGAAGTACTGCACGTACAGGTCGGGAGTGAACGTGCTGAGCATGACGGCCGGTTCGTCACTCACGTTGGCGAAGGTGTGTGGGGTACCGGGCGGAACCATCACGAGCGTGCCCGTGGTGGCGTCGTGGTCCTCGTCCCCGACGGTGAACCGTACGGTGCCGGAGAGGATGTAGAAGCCCTCGTCGTGCCGGGCGTGGCGGTGCTGGGGCGGCCCCTGCGTGTGCGGGGCGAGGACGGACTCGGCGATCGCGAGGCGGTGCCCGGTGTGGCTGCCGTCCTCCAGAACGCGCATGCGCGTGGTGCCGAGAACGATCGTCTCGCCGCCGCCGGGACCCACCACCGATACGGCGGAGGCGGCCTGCGGCTCGCTGGTCTTGGCTGCTTCGGTCATGCTCACGAGTCCACCGCCGGCTCCCCGTCGGTGTCCAAGACCCATCCCGCAGCGCCGATACCTGATGGGTATGGTTGCAGCGTGGAGCTACGGACCTTGCGCTATTTCGTGGCGGTCGCCGAGGAACTCCACTTCGGCCGGGCCGCGAGCCGACTGCACATGAGCCAGCCGCCGCTGAGCCGGGCGATCAAGCAGTTGGAGACCGAGGTCGGGGCCCTGCTGTTCGTCCGCTCGCCTGCCGGTGTCACGCTCACGCCGGTGGGCACGGTGCTGCTCGACGAGGCGCGGGCGCTGCTCGAGCATGCCGACCGCCTCCGCGTACGCGTGAACGCGGCGGCCGGCCTCGCGACCCTCACCGTCGGCATCCTGGGGGACGGCACCGATCCGGGAGTGACCCGGCTGGCCGCCGCCTATCGTCGGCGCCATCCCGGCATCGACATCCGCGTCCGCGACGCCGATCTGACCGATCCGACGTGCGGGCTGCGCGCCGGACTGGTCGACGTCGCCCTGACCCGAGCGCCGTTCGACGAGACCGCATTGACGGTGCGTGTGCTGCGAGCCGATCCGGTCGGTGTGGTCCTGCGCGCCGACGATCCGTTGGCCCGCCGCGACCGGCTGCGGCTGGCCGAGCTCAGCGATCGCCGCTGGTTCCAGTTCCCTCTGGGCACCGACCCCCTCTGGCAGTCGTACTGGAACGGCGGCAGGCCGCGCGAGGGCCCCGTGGTGCGTGCCGTCCAGGAATGCCTGCAGGCCGTGCTGTGGAACGGCACGGTCGGTCTGGCCCCGCTCGGACACGACCTGCCCGCCGAGTTGGCCGTGGTGCCGCTGATCGACATGACGCCGAGCCGAGTGGTGGCGGTGTGGAACGAAGGGGACACCAACCCCTTGGTCCGATCCTTCATCGACATCGCGGCAGGCGCGTACCGCCACTGAGGATCTCCGGCAACCGGGGGCGCCGCAGCTCCGCCCCTCCAGGGTCGATGAGCCCCGATGCGCAGGCGGACCGGCCGCGGCCTCGGTTGCTCGCACCGTTCCGTCAGTGCCGGACGGCCCCGCGGGCCGCGTCGATGTGACGCGCCTTCAGGTCCTGCGCGCGGTGGCTTCGCTGTCCGGACCAAGGGCCGTCTGTCCGTCGGCAGCAAGGTTCAGCGCGTCCGCGACCGAGGAGAGGGCGGTGCCCAGCGGGAGGCTGACGCGGACGTGGGCGAGTTGGTCACCGCGCGTGGGATCCCGGTTGATGATGAGGACCCGCTTGTCCGCCTGAGCCGCTTGGCGGACGAATCTCAGTCCCGACATCACCGTGAGCGAGGAACCCAGAACCAGCAGGGATCTCGCCCCTCGGACCAGCTCGCGACAGAGCTCGATCCGCTGCGCGGGCACCGTCTCCCCGAAGAACACCACGTCGGGTTTGAGGATGCCGCCGCAGTCCGGGCACGGCACGACGCGGAAGTCGGCGACCTGCGCGTCGGAGAGGTCGGCGTCACCGTCGGGGTTGATGGCCGCGGCCACCGGCTGGAATCCCGCGTTGGCCTCTTCCAGCCGTACGGCGAGGTCACGGCGTGAGGTGAGGGCGCCGCAGGCCAGGCACCGGACCCTTGCCAGGCTCCCGTGCAGTTCTACGACCCCCTCCGCGCCGGCGGCCTGGTGCAGACCGTCGACGTTCTGGGTGATCACACCCGAGAGCAGTCCGTGCCGAGCGAACGCGGCGACGGCCTGGTGCCCGGCATTGGGACGGGCGCGGCCGAAGGTACGCCACCCGAGATGGCTGCGGGCCCAGTAGCGTCGCCGTGCCTGCGGGCTGGCCGTGAAGTCCTGGTACGTCATCGGCGTGTGCCGGCTCAGGCTTCCGCCCTCTCCCCGGTAGGCGGGGATCCCAGACTCCGTGGAGATGCCCGCCCCGGTGAGCACCAGCACACCGCCGGCGCCGAGCGCGTCGACCACCGGCTGGAGGTCGGTGGTGCCCGGGGGCAGGTCCGGGGGAGGGGTCCAGTGAAGGGTGGGGCGGGTCCGCATGCGTGCCAGGGTACGGAACCGGGCCCGTCTCGTCCTTAGCGCTGATCCGCGGGAGCCTGCCTCCCCCCTTGACCGGCGCAGGGGTGCGGGGGTGTGGGAGTGCCGGGGGTCGGCTCCAGGGCTATGCCGAGTCCTGGTCGAGCAGGTAACCGATGGCTTCGACGACGTCGTCGACCTTGTGGTGCGGGGTCACCAGTCCGTCGGGCCAGGGACGGCCGGTGACCCAGATGGTGCGAAGGCCGGCGTCATGGCCGCCGGCGATGTCGGTCTCCGGGTTGTCGCCGGTCATCCAGTCGCCGGGAGTGAGCTGCGTTCCGCATCGCGCGGCGGCCAGTTCGAAAAGTCGCGGGTCGGGTTTGCGTATGTCGATGTCACCGGAGGCGGCGATCCCGTCGATCAGGTCGGAGAGGCCGGTGGCGTGGATCTTGGCCCGCTGGATGTCGCTGGCGCCGTTCGTCGCGACACCGATGCTCCAGCCCGCCTCCTTGAGGCGCCCCAGGCTGTCGAGGACGGCGGGGCGGCAGTGCATCGAGGCCGCCATGCGGTCGATGTAGACGCGCCACAGGTGGTCGGCGCTCTCCTTGACGGGAAAGGCGGCGCGCAGCCGGTCGAAGTCAGCGCGCTCGGCGTGGTCGGCCAGCTCGGTCAGCAGCCACTGTTCGATCTCCGGGCCGTAGGCGTGGTCATGGCTCAGGGAGGTGATGGCATCGGCGAAGGCGCCGGTGCGATCGACCAGAGTGCCGTCCAGATCGAAGATCGCGAGTCTCACGATGATGGACCCTACTTGCCGGGGCGGGTGCCGGGTACGGGGCCGGTGAGCCGGCCGCGCATGCGACGTGCGGCGCGTCTGGCGTCAGCGGCGGCCCCGGACGACTGTCCCTGACGCTGCCGAGGCGCACGCCAGAGCCGTCTCAGGTGGCGCGTCCAGGTCGGCGTCCAGGCCCGCCATTCCCGGCCACACCCGGCGCCAGGCCCGTCAGACGTCCAGCGTCGTCGCAGGGGCGCGCTCGCGGGTGTCGGCGGCGGGCGCGATCAGGATGGCGGAGGCGACGAACACCAGAACCGCGACCATGGCCGTACGCAGCCCGTAGTGGTCCCCCAGGAAGCCGAGGGCCGGCGGTCCGACGAGGAACGCGACGTAGCCGATGATGGCGACCAGGGAGACGCGCGCGGTCTGGTCGGGGCCGGAGTCGCCGGCCGCCGACAGGGCCACCGGGAAGCCGAGAGAGGCGCCGAGTCCCCAGAAGAGGACGGAGGTCGCCGCTACGGCCACGTTGTCGGAGAAGATCACGAGGACGAGTCCGAGGGCACCGGAGAGGGCGCTCGTGCGCAGGACGGCGGCACGCCCGAAGCGGACGAGGAAGAACGTGCCGCAGAAGCGCCCCAGAGTCATCGCGGCGGCGAAACCGACATAGACGAGTGAGCCGGCGGTGGCGTCCAGGCCATGGCCGTCCACCATGAGCAGCGGCAGCCAGTCGTTGGCCGCTCCTTCGGCGAGAGCCATGGCCAGCACGATGGCGCCGATGAGGAGCAGTTTGCGGTCCTTCCAGACCTGCGGCGCGGCCTGCTCGGCAGGGCCGGCGGTCCGAGGCCGCGTGCTGAGCCCGACGCCCGTGGGCAGCGCGCGTGAGGCGTGGATCAGCATTCCTGTGGCGGCCAGTGTGATCCCGGCGAGGTGCCAGTGGACGGGGAATCCCGTAGCCGTGGCGGTCATCCCCGCCAGGGCGCCGACCACCGTGCCCAGGCTGAAGCAGCCGTGCAGTGTGGGCAGCACCGGTGTGCCGGTGATGTGTTCGACGTCGGCGCCGTCCACGTTGACCGCCACCTCGCCCGAGCCCATGCCCGCGCCGAACAGGAAGAGCCCGGCAGTGACCAGCGGGGCGGACGGAACGGCGCTGCCAACGCCGATGACGATCGTGCCCGAGATGATCAGAGCGGTGCCGAGTACGATCACCGGCCGGGTGCCGAGGCGTTCCACGAAGCGGCCGGAACACAGGATGCCGATCATCGATCCGACGGACAGGCCGAAAAGGATCAGCCCCATCTCCGCGGTGGACACGTCCAGTTGGTCCCGCACGTCCGGAGTGCGGGTGACCCAGGAGGACATGGCGATGCCCGGGAGGAAGAAGAAGAGGTACAGGGCTTGGCGGCGCCGGCGCACGGCGGGGTCTGTCAAGAGGAGGCTCCGCGGGGCTCGGAAGAATGGGCGGGCAGGCGGCGGGCCCCGCATCCATCGGATATGTACAAAAGTACACAATCGCCTGGTGCGGGAGAAGGCGAGGCGGACCACCTAGTGCTCTGACCGCATACCTTCGCCGGGTTGGGCGGGTGTGGGGCCATTAATGCCAGCTACCTGGCCCAGGCATCCGCCTATGCTCGGCTCGTGCAGCCGCTTTCCGACCGCAGCAATCCGTTGATCACGGCGTTCCCAGCCGAGCTTGCAAGCGATGCCGAGGCAGTCCTGGCGGTGATGCCTGATTCTCGGCTCCAGCCGCATGCATCGTTCTCGGTCGCTGTCGAGGGCCAGCAGGTTTTGATCCCCGGGCGCCTCTACAACGACGAGCCGCCTACTGCCAGGGTGGCGTCGCTTTCGTCGCGCCAGCAACAGCTTCTGCACTGCCTGTACTCAAGGCACAGCGACGGCATGGTCAGGCAGCGCCACCTGGAGAAGGTCGTTGGTTCCACGGACCCATGGGTGGTCCCCTTCGTCGTGCAGCTGGTTGGCGAGTACGTCTTGGAGATCCTGGTCGTCATCTGCGATGAGCTCCGTGATCTCGCCACGCCCGGCACCTGCGGCCACCTCGCTTACGGGCAGTTCATCGTGGACAACCCTGCTTTCTTCGCGCGCACTCAACGGCGGGTCGTGAGCTACTGGAGCTGCTACTACCGGGGCACCTACGCGAGTTTTCGGGGCTACCCGGGGTGCACGATTCTTGACCTCCTACGCTCCGCTACCTCCGACAGAGCAGGACGTCCCTGGCCCAACCTCGCTCCAGTCGGCGCGAGGGTGGACGGCTACTGCTAGGACCCGCCGGGCTGGTCAAGCGGCATCGGCGAGGGGACGTCCGCCCCAACGGATGCCCTTCTCGCTGCGGATGCGAGCGCGCTCGCGGCGCTGAGCTGCCAGCACGTCGGGGTGACGGGCGTTCGCGTTGCGCCAGCGCAGATAGGCGTGCAGGGCCCGGGTCTGCACGGTGTGGTTGCGGTGGTTGGAGTTGGCGATGGTGAACTGCCGCAGCGGCCCGAAGTGCGCCTCGATTGGGTTGGCCCAGGACGCGTACGTCGGCGTGAAGCACAGCTCGACGCGGTTCCTCTTCGCCCAGCGGCGGATCGTCTCGCCCTTGTGAGCGGACAGGTTGTCCAGGATGACGTAGAGGGGGGCGCCGTCCGGTCGGGCGGCCCGGACCGACCTGAGCGCGGCCAGCGTGTTCGCGGCGCCCTTCTTCCGGCGGTTGACGCCCCAGAGCGTGTCGTCGCCGACCGAATAGCAGCCGTGGAAGTACCTGACGCCGTGCGTGCGATGGTAGGTCGCCGGGTGCCGCTCGGGGTGACTGGCGGGGGGCCCAGCCCGCACCGCCGGTGGGGCGGATACCGAGCGGGCCGAACTCGTCGAAAGCGAAGACCCGGTCCGGGAAGCGGTCCAGGACCTCCTCGATCCGGTCCAGCTTTGCCTCGCGGTCGGGGTCCGGGGAGTCCTTCCACGTCTTGGTGCGCTGGAAGGTGATGCCGCGGCGGGCGAGCAGACGGCGTAACGCCTCGCGGCTGATGCGGATGACCCGCCCATGGACTTTCCGCAGGTGGGCCAGCAGTTTGCGGATGGACCAGCGAGTGAAGGGCTGGCCGAGCTTGGTCGGGCGGGTGGTGGCCGTCTGGACGACGAAGTCCTCGTCGTCAGGACTGAGCAGGCGGGGACGGCCTCCCGCCCACCGAGGGTCCAGACAGGCCAGGCCGATCTCGTTGAACCGGTGGATCACATCCCGGACGGTGTCCTCGTCGGCCTGCACCAGCTGGGCGATCACCCGGACCCGGTTCCCGCCGGCCGACGCCAGCAGCATCATCGCGCGTCGGAAGCGGACCGAACTGGTGCTGCCCCGGCGCACGATCTGCTGCAGCTTCTGCCCCTCTTGGTCGGTCAACCTGCGCACGCGGACAAGCTCAGCCACCGCACCCCCAGCACTCGGATCGGACGACACACAACATCCAACCGCCCCGACCACCAACCCGGCGAACCAATGTGGTCAGAGCACTAGATGATCACGCCCATCGCAGCCCCGTCGACACCGTCGGCCCGTCGAGGGGCAGCGGCGCGCTATTCGGCCTGCTCGCGCCGGGCGGTGGCGAATCGGCGCTGGTAGGCGGCGGGGCTGATGGACAACTCTCGCGCGAAGACACGGCGCAGGCTCTCGTAGCTCGGGAAGCCGGCCATGGACGCCGCCTGCGTGGCGGTGTGCCCCTGGTCGAGAAGCGACTTCGCGATGTCGAAGCGGATCGACTCGACGTACCGGGCGGGTGTAGTGCCCAGTTCCTCACGGAACAGCCTGGTGAGGTGGCGCGTACTGACGTTGAGGCGTCCGGCGAGTGCGGTGAGGGAGTAGTCGTCGGCGGGATCCGCGGTGACCAGGTCGACGACTCTCCGCAGGGCGGGTGACCGGGGTGGTGAGCCTCGCAGGGGTGCGGAGAACTGCGACTGGCCGCCCGCCCGCTGCGGGTACACCACCAGGGAGCGGGCCACCTCGCGGCTGACGTCGGGACCGTGGTCCTCCTCGACGAGCGCCAGGGCGAGGTCGATGCCCGCGGTGACGCCTGCCGAGGTGTACATCGTCCCGTCGCGCACGTAGATGGCGTCGGGCTCGACGCGGGCCTTCGGATGCCGCGTGGCGAGTTCGCCGGCGATCTTCCAGTGGGTGGTCGCTCGTCTGCCGTCCAGGAGGCCCGTCGCTCCGAGGACGAAGGCGCCGGAGCACACGGAGGCGACCCGCCCTGCACGGGCTGCCAGGTTGCCGGTCGCTCGGGCCAGGTCGCGCGTGACCGGGGTCCTGGGATAGATGGCGCCGCCCGGCACCAGGAGCGTGTCGGAGTCCGTCTGCGCGGTGGCGCTGCCGTCGACTGCGATCCGCATGCCGATCGAGGACGTGACGTCGGCGCCCGTCGTCGACAGCAGGACGATCCGGTAGTCGGCGCCGAGCAGATTCGCCTCCCCGAACACCTCGGCGGGGCCGACGACGTCCAGCAACTTGACGCCGTCGTAGACGAGGATCGCCACGCGGTGCGGGTCGGAGCTCACGGGCCCACCCTGGGATGACCGTATTCGAGGGGTTCATGGCCGGACCGAGGCGGCGCGGCGGGCCGGGTGGTCGGCACTGTGGAGAACGGGCGCACGGTCCACTCGTCGTACATCGCATCGGAAAGCGCGGACATCATGACGGACATCATCGCAGGGGTGGAAATACCCGGGACCTCGGCCGTCGCGGAGGCCACGGAGTTTCTCAGGGAGAGGACCAATCCCCTGATCTTCCACCACTCCCGGCGGGTATTTCTCTTCGGATCCCTGCATGCGCGTGCAGGGGACCTGCGGCCGGACCCCGAGTTGCTCTACGTTTCGGCGATGTTCCATGACGTGGGCCTTTTGATCCCGTTCCGCGACGCACACCAGCGATTCGAACTGGACGGCGCCGACCATGCGAGGAATTTCCTGTTGGAACGCGGGTTCTCCCGAAGTGCCGCCGAGGTGGTCTGGAGGGCGATCGCCCTGCACACGACACCAGGGGTTCCGGGCAGGATGGACCCCGAGATCGCCGCCACCAACTACGGCGTCCTGACCGACGCGATCGGTTGGGGGCTGGACGAGCTGGAACGTGACCAGACGGACGAGATCGTCGCCGCTCATCCCCGCGGCGATTTCAAGAAGGAATTCCTGCAGGCATTCGTCGACGGCCTCAAAGACCGCCCGGACACCACCTACGGGACCGTCAACGCGGACGTCCTGGAGCACTTCGTTCCCGGATTTCGACGTACGTCCATGGTGGAGCGCGTCCTGGATGCTCCCTGGCCACGCTGAGCGGGCCCCGACCTGGGGCAGGCCGACGCAATCGCCCCGATGAGATCGGCGGAATTAGAGGGAGGTGTCGATGGATCCCCATCTCCATACGGCGTCCTGAAGCCATGTCTCACCCACACCAAGAAAAGGAATACTCGTGCGAGCCATCACTGTCCGGGATCGTGAGGCCGGGGTCACTGGGCTGACCCTCGATGAGCTTCCCCATCCCCACGCCGCCGAGAACGACGTCATCCTGCGGGTGCATGCCGCGGGCTTCACCCGAGGCGAGCTCGACTGGCCCGCGACCTGGACCGACCGCGCCGGCCGTGACCGTACCCCGAGCGTGCCCGGTCACGAGGTCTCGGGCGTGGTGACGGAACTCGGATACGGAACGAGCGGCCTCACCGTCGGCCAGCGCGTCTTCGGACTGGCCGACTGGACCCGCGACGGCTCGCTCGCCGAATACGTCGCGGTGGAAGCCCGTAACCTCGCCCCGCTCCCGGCGGACATCGACCACACGGTGGCGGCCGCACTGCCGATCTCCGGACTGACCGCCTGGCAGGGCTTGTTCGATCACGCCCGTCTCACCACGGGGCAGACCGCCTTGATCCACGGTGCCGCCGGCGGCGTCGGCTCGATCGCAGTCCAGCTGGCCCACGAAGCGGGCGCCCGCGTGGTCGGCACGGGCCGCTCCGCCGACCGGGACACCGTCCTGGAACTGGGCGCGCACACGTTCCTCGACCTCGAAGCCGACTCGTGGGAGGACACAGATCAGGTCGACGTCGTGTTCGACGTCATCGGCGGCGACGTCCTCGACCGCTCGGCCGCCCTCGTGCGACCCGGCGGCACACTCGTCAGCGTCGCTCACCCGCCCACTGTGCGCCCCGCCGACGGTCGAGCCGTCTTCTTCGTGGTCGAACCCGACCGCGCACGCCTGGCCTACCTCGCCCGGCGTCTGCGGGACGGGCGGCTGCGGGTGCGCGTCGGCGCGGTGCGGCCGCTCGCCGAGGCAGCCGACGCCTTCACCTCACGACAGCGCGTCCCCGGCCGCACGATCATTCGTGTCGCCGAGGACTGAGGGCGTACCGAGGGAGAGGCCCTGCCTGGTGCTGACCGAGGCGCACAGCCCGGGGGAGGGCATGTACGCCTCGCTGTTTCGCGGATGGGCGACGATCACCTGTTCATGGACGAGCGGTCACCGGACGACCGATCCACCGGTCGGGCGGCTGCCGCGGCCATGAGGGCCAGTATGAGGGCGATCACGCCGACGATGATGTTGTTGACGATGGTCCTGGTGGTGCTGACGTCGCCCGCCACAACCCAGGGCGCCACGATCGTCCAGGCGCCGAGAGCGCAAGCGGCCCACGCCATGCTGTGTGACCGTTCGTAGGCCCGGCCGAAGCCACCGCTCATGATCACCGCGTATGCGATGCCGACGATCAGATTGTTGACCGCCAAGGTGGAGAACCCGTTGAATCCCGCGATCCACGGGGAGGCCGCCAGGTAGAGGCCCGTGATCAGGGCCATGGCCTCGACGGCCTGTGCCCTCGGTGTGGTGGCGACGCGCTCGGCCATCTCGTGCCGATTCCGCATGTCGAGAATGTCGGGATGGGTTGCCATGTCCGATCGGGGCTGCGTTGTCATTTCGCTACCTCATTTGCCCGTTGTGTGCGCTTCGTGAAGGCGAGTACCCCTCGGCCAGGCGGTAACCGTCGCCGGCTGCCCGAATCCGAAGAAGCCGGGCGCACGTGGTGCGGCTTGCCGAACCCAGCGCATGCTGCTCTTGTCTCGTGTGCCCCGTCGGGTGATCGTCCCCATCTATCACGCTGGGATCGGCCGTGGAGATCATCTTCACAGCGTCACTGTCGTCACTGACGCTGGTTCGCCGTGGGTCGGGACCCCGGGCGAACTGCTGTGTGGGGCGAACAGAGGGCGCCCTCGCCTAGCGGTCGCGCGCCGTCAGGCGTTTCACCTCCTGTTCCGCCTCGCGCGCTTCCTGACGGGCCTGTGCGTGCGCGTCAGCGGCCGCGTGGCTGCGTTCCTCAGCTGCCTGCTGTTCTCGCTCGGCTCGCTGAAGCTCCTCGTGCGCCTGTTCCAGTTGCTGCTCGGCCGTGGACACCTGCTGCCTGGCCTGGTCGTGCCGGTCGCGTGCCCGCTGCCATGCCGCCTCGGCTTCGGCCTCTTGGGCACGCGCCTTCCGCAACCGTTGCGCCGTCTCTTCGGCTGCCGAACGGGCGTGATCCAGGAGCTCCTGTCTCTGGCGCCGTCGCTCGGCGAGTTCGTTCTTCGCCCGGGTCCGCGCAGTCGGCCGTGGAGCCGCCGTCCCGCGGGGCTTGTCCGCGGTGCCGGTCGGCGGGGCGGTGCCGGGGAAGTCCGAGGGCGGGGTGAGAGCGCCCTCCAGGCGACCGCCGGCCCACCGGGCGGCTGCGTCCGGATCTGTGAGCACGGCTCGCAGGGTGTTCTCGACGCCCTGCCGGGCCGACTCCGACAGCCGGTGCCCAGCCTCCTCAGCGAGCTGCGCCGCCTGCCGGGACAAGGCGGCCACGATGCGCCGCCGCTGCTCGGTCAGCTCATTGATCTCTGGGGCGTCGAGGGTGCGGTATGCCTCGCGCAAGGCCTGCCCCAGCTCCAGGAACTGGCGGCTCTCGTGCGGCTGGGAACGCAGCAGGATGTTCGCGGCCCAAGCCGCCAGGGTGGGGCGGCGGGCCGTATGGATCCGGCGGGCGTCGTCGGTGTTGCCGGCCGCCTTGGCCGCTGCGGCGAGCTCTTCACGCCGGGCGACGAATTCGCCTGGGGGCGTGGTGTAGAGCTCGTCGAGAACCGCGTCCACAGCGCGTTCCCCGCCCCGCTCCACTTCCTCGCGCTTGCTCAAGGCGCCCGTACCTCTGGCTCGCCGGGGTGCCACGCGATCAGACCCGAGTCGGGACATGGCGTGCGTCCCAGCCGGTCAGGCAGGCGTTCCGCAGGAACGGGGTCAGGCCGTAGACGCTCTGCACGATGCCGAGGTCTCGGTCGTCGATGCATACACGGCGGCCGCCGGCCTCTGACGGCGGGTGGACGATCGCTCGGCCCTCTGACACGGCACCAGCCTCGCCCACGACGGCCGCTCCCGCATCCCGGTCGGTCCCTGTTCCTGATCCCGGCTCCCACGCCAGAGCGTCCGAGACAGGGGAGACGCGTGCCGACTCGACGCCAGCGGTCGCGTACGGTCGGCGCCTGTCCGCGGCTGCCGTACGACATGCGGATCGCGTGTATGGCAACCGGTCGGGGGCCGTCGGGGGCATCCCGAGGTCGTCGGCGCCGCATACCGCCAGTACACGGCGTCACGGTCGAGCGCCTCAGCGGCGGCACCCGCCCAACGCGTTGCTCCCTGAGGCACGTTGGACGAATTCGAAGAGCATCCCTGCGCCCCACAACCGCAGTTCACCGCGAGCCGCGCACCGAAGATCAGCGGCAATGCCCGTGCCTGTACGGCTCGGCGGGGTTCACGGGGCCGGGGTGAAGGTCACGGTCATGTTCGGGCACGACTCTGCCAGTTGGCTGAGGGACTGGCGTTCGTCGCGGTCCGCGGTGAACCGCCAGCGCAGTTTCACGGCGGTCCATTCCGCGATGTACCGGCAGGTTGCCCGGGTGTTGGAGGGCAGCCAGTGGGCGGGGTCCTGATCGCCCTTGCTGCGGTGGGAGGCAGCCGAGACGGCGGTGAGGGTGCGGGGGTCGCCGAGGTCGTTGGCATAGGCCTCGCGGCGTTCGGCCGTCCATTGGGAGGCCCCGGACTCCCAGGCTTCGGCCGGCGGCACGGTGTGGGTGACGTCGAGGGCCGCAGCGGAGGTGATCTCGCCGGCGTCGTAGTAGGACCACCACGTGCCGCCCACGAGACGGCAGCCGGGTTCGACGGTCGGCGCGCTCACGGCTTCGGCGACGAGGACCTCGCCGCGGGTGTCGCATCCGTCGCTGGGATCGGCCCCGGCGTTCCAGTGCCGGAACTTCGTGGGGTCGTATCCCGCGTGCGATTCGGCGGCTTGGGGGAGGGCCGCGATCGCCTGGTCGAGGGGGAGTGACTGTGCGGCGGCGGGAGCGGGCACGGCGAGGGCGAGGACGCAGACGGTGCCCACGCCGGCGCAGGCGGCGGCTCGGGTGAGGTGGTTGATCACGTTCAGCAGGGATAGCGGCGGCGCCGCGCGCGGTGCGGTGTGGCGCGCGGCGGGTCACCCGGGCGGCCGTAGGAAGAAACGATGCCGCAGCGCGTCGGGCGTCAACCTCTCCTTGACTCGCAGGACCCGGACGGTGCTCGCGTGTACGGCCGTGGCCTGCCGTTTTCCGCTGTGCCGGCCTAGGTCTGCCCCAGCCTGTTGTGCGGGCCGGCGCTCGTGTTGTGACTGTCCGTTCAATGCACCGTATGAGGGCTGGGCCGCCTCAGTGATCCTTTCGCCAGGTGGTGCAGCACGACCGTTTCTGCGTCGTCCGTCCCCGGTTGACTCACGTGGTGACACGGCGCGGCACCGGCTGCCGTGCCATCCGCTCGAACGCCCGAGGAGTAGTGCATGTCGCAGATCACCGGCCCGGTTCCCGGCGCCGTCTTTCCCCGTTTGGACTGGGTGGAAGAGATGCTCGCGCCCGCTCTCAGGGAGGCCGTGGCATCCCTGCCCGGTGCCGAGCGGCGGGTGGCGGGCTATCACCGTGGCTGGTGCGAGGCCGACGGCACCCCGCTGCTGTCGGCCCCCAGCCGTGGCAAGACGGTCCGGCCGGCGCTGACTCTGCTGTCCGCGATCGCCGTGGGAGGTGAGCCGCGCTGCGCCCTGCAGGGCGCCGTGGCAGTGGAGTTGGTGCACGACTTCACGTTGCTCCACGACGACGTCATCGACGGTGACACCCTGCGCCGGCACCGCCCGGCCTCGTGGACGGTGTTCGGCACCCCGTCGGCGGTGCTGACCGGTGACGCGCTGCTCGCGGCGGCGCTGAGGGCGGTCGCCGAGACGCCGACGCAGGTCGCGGCCGCGGCGGTGCGGGAACTCGTCGGCGCGCTGCTGGACCTGGTCCAGGGCCAGAGCCTTGACGTCGCCTTCGAGGACGCTTCTGAGGTGACGGTGCCGCAGTACCTGGCCATGGCGGAAGGCAAGACCGGCTCTTTGATGGGCTGCGCCTGCGCGCTGGGCGGGGTGCTGGCGGGCGCGGACGGCGAACGGGTCCGAGGTTTGCGGGAGTTCGGCCGACGGCTGGGAGTGGCCTTCCAATGCGCTGACGACCTGCTGGGCATCTGGGGCCGCTCGACGCGCAGCGGCAAGCCGGTGGGGGCCGACCTGACGGCGCGCAAGAAGTCGCTGCCGGTGGTGGCGGCCCTCGCGGGCACCGACTCGGCTGCGGAGCACCTGCGGTCCCTGTACGGCTCGCAGCGTCCCCTCGACGAGCAAGATGTCGCTCTGGCACGGGAGTTGGTGGAGAAGGCCGGGGGGCGGCAGGCGGCGGAGGACGAGGCGCGTCGGCAGATGTCGGCGGCACTGCGTGCCCTGTCGTGCGCCCAGCCGACCGCTGACGCCTATCAGCAGTTGCAGGAGATCGCCCGGGCGATGATCCAGCGGGATTCCTGACGGCGCCCCGCCCGCCCGGCCAGGGCAGGAAAAGGCGTGCTACGGCCGTGACCTGCCGCAGGATGGGCCGTTGACCGTACGGTGGCCATTTTGCGGTTTCTGCCGCCTTGTTGCCACTACCGACCGATACCTTCCCTGACGAAACGCAGTGGAGCCGTGCAGCAGACCGAACCGAGTATGGCTCTTCCGGGTGATGTTCCAGCTGTGTCCGCCTATGGACTTCAGGTGGTCCGAGGCAGTCACCGGATCCTCCAGAACGTCACTTTCACCATTCCCCGCGGCTGCATCGTGGGGCTTCTGGGCCCCAGCGGCTGCGGCAAGACGACTCTGCTGCGCTCCGTCGTGGGCGTACAACGGGCCACCGCGGGCCACGTCCAGGTCCTCGGATTCTCCGCGGGAGCCCCGCAGCTGAGAACCCGCGTCGGCTACGTCACACAGGCCCCGTCGGTGTATGCCGATCTGACGGTGCTGGAGAACCTGCGCTACTTCGCCGCCGCCCTCGGCATGCGGGGCTGGCGCAGGGAGGACGCGGTCGTGCGCGTGGTCAAGGAGGTCGACCTCGCCGGCTACGCGGACAAACTCGTCGTCCGCCTCTCCGGCGGCCAGTACTCGCGGGTCTCGCTCGCGGTGGCCCTGCTGAACAGCCCCGACCTGCTGGTGATGGACGAACCGACGGTCGGCCTGGATCCCATGGTGCGCCGGGAACTGTGGCTGGTGTTCCAGCGGCTGGCCCTGGAAGGCACCACGCTGCTCGTCTCCAGTCATGTCATGGACGAGGCGGACCGGTGTGACCGGCTGCTGCTGATGCGCTCGGGCCGGCTGCTGGCCAGCGCCGACCGGGCCACGTTGCTCAAGCACACCGGCTGCACCGACGTGGAAGGGGCGTTCATGCACCTGGTCGAGGCTGCCGCCGGTGCGGAGGCCCGCGCCCGGCAACGCGCCACGGCACAGAGCCTCGGCCCGGACCTGCCCGGGCTGCTCGACCAGCCGGCCGCACCCCGTGCGGAACAGGCCTTCTTCGCCGCGGACACCCGCCCGTGAACCAATCACGCCTGGCCGACCGGCTGCCGTTCTCGCCCACGATCACCGCCGCCACCGCCGTCCGGGTCCTGCAGCAGGTCTCCCGTGACAAGGGCAGCACCGCGTTGCTGCTGGGCATCCCCTGCATGCTCATGGTGCTGCTGAAGCTGATGTTCCACGACTCCCAGGACACCTTCCAACGGGTCGGCCCCCAGGTGTTCGGCATCTTCCCCGTCATCGTGATGTACCTGGTGGCATCGGTCTCCACGCTGCGTGAGCGCACCACCGGCACCGCGGAGCGGCTGCTCACCATGCCCGTGCGGCGGCTCGACATCGTCCTCGGCTACAGCCTCGCCTTCGCCTTCCTCGCGCTGGTGCAGGCAGTCCTGTCCACGCTGCTGTCCGTGGGACCGCTGGGCCTGGACATCAAGGGGCCCGCCTATCTCCTCATGGTCATCGCGATGCTCGGGGCCCTGCTGGGCCTGGCCCTCGGGTTGCTGGTGAGCGCCTTCGCCCGCAACGAGTTCCAGGCGGTGCAGTTCCTGCCCGCGGGCGTCCTGCCGCAGTTCCTGGTGTGCGGTCTGTTCGTGCCGCGCGACCAGATGCAGGGAGCGCTGTCGGCCGTGGCCGAGGTCATGCCGATGACGTACGCCGTCCAGGCCGCCGGTGAGGCGGCCGCCCATACCGGCGTCACCTGGCTGTTCGTGCGGGACGCCCTGCTGATTCTGGGGTGCGTGATCGCCGTGCTCGCCGCCAGTGCGGCGACGTTGAAACGGTGAGCTGTCCAGGAACGGCCTGAGGGGAGCCGTCCACGACGGCTCCCCTCAGGCGGATCTACCGATGTCAGTCCCGCAGGCCCCAGGTGAAGCCGCCGGAAACGCTGCCATAACGCGGGAACTCGAACGGCCCGAAGTGCAGTGGCCGCTCGCGGCCGCCGTGGAAGCCGTCCGAACCGGTCGGGCCGTCGAGACCGGGGAAGGCCTGGGCCTGCGCCGACTGCGTCGAGGCGGTGGCCACGGTGGCCGACCCACCGGCCAGTACGGCCAGCGCGGCGACGGCCACAACCGCGAAACGGCGAACCTGCAATGGCATGGAAACTCCTTGAGAATGGGGACCTGCGTACGGGAAGGGGATTCGGTGTTTCACCTTATCGGCCACGACCTGGCTCAATGGATGGGAAATGCCGATATCCCTCGAAGGGGGCACGGAGTACACCACCCGAAAAGATGAGGGAAAGGAAAAGAACGATGATCAAAGCGAGATCCTGGATGACGTGCACGGCCGTGGCTTTTCTGTCCTTTCTGTCGGCCGGTGCTGCGCCGGTATGGGCCGGGCCCCCGCCCTTTCCCGGCCCGGCCTCCTACGCGCCCCCCACCTGGTCACCCCCCGGCCCTCCGCAGTGGCAAGCACCCGACTCCTCGGGATGGCAGCCATCTGATTCCTCGCCATGGCAGGCACCCGCTCCGCCCCGAGACGTGGCCGTGGAGCCCTCGTCGGGCTCCGCCGCCTCAGGGTCCGCCGTCCCTCCGGACGCCCGCGAGGTCGTCGACAAGATCAACCGGCGCCGTTCCGCCGCGGGCTGCTCTCCGCTGCGCGTGCGGACTCCGCTCAGCCGAGCCGCTCAGCGGCACAGCGACGACATGGCCCGCCACGCCCACCTCAGCCACACCGGATCCGACGGTTCTGACCCGGCCGGCCGCCTCAGGGCCGCCGGCTACCGCGCCACTCACAGCGGCGAGACCATCGCGTCCGGACCCGCGTCACCGAGCGCGGTCGTGGCGCTGTGGATGGGCAGCCCACCCCACCGCAGCATCCTGCTGACCTGCCGGTACACCCAGGCAGGCGTGGGTGTCGCCGCCGGTGCCGGCGGGCCGTGGTGGACGGCGGACCTCGCCTCCGACGGCTGAGAGCAGCGGAGTTCCGCGGACCTAGCCTCCGACGGCGGTGAGCAGCGGAGTCCCGGACCGGTGTCAGGCGAGGTCCGCGTCCCACCACCAGGCGATACCGGGCGCGCCCTCCACCGGCCCCGGCCGGGTGTCGGACGGCTCTTGGGCGAACGTGAGCGACAGGTCCTCCCTCTCGTCCGGCCAGCGGCCCAGGCTGAGGTAGCGGGGGACGCGCATCCCCCACTCGTTGTTGCCCCGCAGGCCGTAGCGCAGCCCCTGCAGGTAGAGGGCGAGATCCGCGCCGGCCGTCGGTCGTACGCGGTCGTGCAACTGCAGAAACCGCACGAGGATGCGGTCGCGCAGCGCGTTGGCCTCGTACACGGCCTGCTGAAGGGGAAGAGCGCGCTCGGCCATCAGTACGGTGTAGATGTTCTGGTCCGCGTGGCCGCGGGACATCTCCTTGTGCAGGGAGTGCCGGTCGTTGTCGAGGGAGGCAATCATGATCGCCATCTCGGTCAGCGCCTGCACCGCCGGGCGGTACAGGTCCCGGTCGGACAGCTCGCTTCCCGTCGCCAGCTCAAGCAGCGCGAACGTGGGGTGCCCGCCGGCCGCCAGCAGACGCATCGTCAGGAACTCATCCAGCTCCGGCATACGGCCCACGGCCTGGTTGCCGATCTGCCATGCCACCCCCGACAGCCATGCGCGGTGGGCATGGACGAAACGGCTGACCTGCGTGGGTGGGGCGAACGAACGGAACCGGCGCATGATGTCCTGCAAAGCGCGGGCGTACCGGTCGTCGGGCCGTGCCGAGTCCGTCTCGCAGGCCCGCTGCACCTGTCCGGCCAGGGCGTTGAACTGCGCGGGCCGGCCACTGAGGGGCCCGCTGTCACAGCGGGCGTCGTCGAACGCGAAGCCCCAGTAGACCCACAGAGCCGCGGCCAGCAACCGGTCCTCGTCGGCCACCGGGGTGAAACGGGCGTAGAAATCAGCACTGTGTGTCGCCACGACCCAGGCTTTCTCCCGTTCCGCAGCGCACATTCCGCTGCTCTCGATCCATTCCACGGCCCGCTTCTCGATACGTCGGACTCCGGGATGGAGTTCCGATTCCAGAGGGCAGAAAAGAGGGGGCAGATCCACCTCGGATACGTGGGATCGCATGACAGCGTGAACCTTCCGACGAAAGGGCGGGGGAGTTCACGATCATCTGTAACCCCGACCGGGGAAGTAATAAGACGTGCCCGAGGCGTCGCATGGTCAATCAAAACGGATGACTGGGCACGCGCTGTTGACCCAGGTCTGCGCCGATCACACAAACTTCAGCGCTGTGACCTGCCGAGGAACACGTCGTTGAGACGGACATGCGAACTCCTCTGCTCCATCGTGCCGCTGTCGTACTCGTCGCCGTTGTCGCCCTCCAAGGCGGCACCCCGGCCATGGCCGACGACAGGAACCAGGACGCTCAGTCGGCCTCCATCGACCCCTTCACCCCGTTCATGGCAGGGGCGTCGACGCTCGCGGGCATGGCCGAACCCTTCTACAACGCGGTCACCGGCTCCGTGTCCCCGCGGGGCTGACCGTCCGCTGATCCGCACCATGTCCGGCAACGCTCGGGTTCGGCGTCGGCCTGGTGCTGGTAGTGGGGAGGCGGCGTGCGCCGCGTGCGGACACCGCGACGGCGCACGCCGCCCGAGAGCAAACACTCGCATGACCGTCGTGCAGGGCCGCGGGCCGCGTCAACATCACGGATTCCGCCGCCGGCCGGCCCCACTGCCGCCGACTCTTCCAGCGCCGCCCTCCACGCAACTGGCGCTCAAACGGCCCGGGTTGCGCGTGTCGCCGAGGTTGGGGGCAGGGTCCGTTGGAGCCTGGCAGCATGACCGACCCGACTCAGGACCCCCGCTTCCTCCAGGACCCCTATCCCGCCTTGGCGGCCCTGCGGTCCAGATGTCCGGTGCGGTCCATGCCCACGGAGTCGGGCGGGCACCCCAGTTACCTGGTCACCGGGTACGCGGAAGCCAGGCAGGCCTTGAGCGACCCTCGGCTCTCCAAGGACACGGCCGCCTTCTTCGCGGGCAAGGAGTCGCGGCGCCGTCTGCATCCCGCGGTGGCGCACACCATGCTGGCCACCGACCCGCCCCGGCACACCCGGCTGCGCAAGTCGGTGACCAAGGCCTTCACGGCCGGGGCCGTCGCGCGGCTGCGTCCGTTCATCGCGCAGGTCACCGAGGAACTGCTGGACCGATGGCCGGTCGGCGAACGCTTCGACTTCGTGAGCGCCCTGGCGGTCCCGCTGCCGGTCATCGTGATCTGCCAACTGCTCGGAGTCCCGCAGGAGGACCGGCCCGACGTACAGCGCTGGTCCGGAGAACTGTTCGCGGCAGGCAGGCCCGACGTCATCGACGCGGCCTCGCACGCCATGGCCGACTACATGACCGGTCTCGTCGCCACCAAGCGCCTGGACCCCGGGGACTGTCTCCTCGACCACCTCATCTCCGCTCGCGACGGCGCAGACCGTCTGAGCGAGGAGGAACTGGTGTCCCTTGCGGTGCTGCTGCTCGTCGCCGGACACGAGACCACCACCAACTTCCTCGGCAACGCCGTCCTGGCACTGTTGCAGCGCCCTGCCGAGTTGGATCGACTTCGGAAGAGTCCGGACGACATCCCGGCGGCGCTGGACGAGTTGCTCCGGTTCGATTCCCCCGTCAGCACGGCCACCTTCCGGTTCACGACGGAGGCGGTCACGCTCGGCGGTGTCGACATCCCGGCCGGGGCCCCGGTCCTGGTCTGTCTTGGCGCGGCCAACCGTGACCCCGTGCGCTTCCCGTCACCGGACCTGCTGGACCTGGACCGGGACGCCGCCGCTCATCTCAGCTTCGGTCACGGCATCCACCGCTGTGTCGGCGCGCCCCTGGCCAAGGCCGAGGCGGAGATCGCCCTGCGCGCGGTGCTGACCCGGTTCCCCGGCATCCGGCTTGCCGTGCCGTCCGATCGACTTGACTGGCGGCGCACTCGGTTGGTTCGCGGGCTCGTAGCGCTTCCGGTGACCGTGTAGGCCGTCGGGGCGTGGGAGTCATGGCCGTGTTGGAGGGTGCCGGGTGAGCTGCATGCTGCCCAGCGACCGAGGTCCTCTGGAGCGGCCGTCGAGACGCGTGATCTGCAGGTCTTGTCGGAGCCAGGTCTCCAAGAGCCCTGCTCTTTGCTGGTCCGGCAACTTTGCGTGCGGATCGGCGCAGGTCCGAGCACCATCGACAGCGCGCCCGAGTGGGGCGAACGGCACAGCATCACGAGCAGCGGGAGGCATCCGGTGTCAGGACACCACGAGCACGGCCGAAGCGGCGAGGCCGGCGAGCAGGCGGCCGCCGAGATGTTCGAGCCGGCGGCCTGGGACGAGCGGTACGCGGGCCAGGAGCGGTTCTGGAGCGGCGAACCCAATCCGCAGCTCGTCGCTACCGCCGGTGAGCTGAGCCCTGGCACGGCGCTGGACGTCGGTTGCGGCGAGGGAGGCGACGTGGTCTGGCTGGCCGGGCAGGGCTGGCGCGTGACCGGCGCCGACTTCTCCGCCGAGGGCCTGGCCCGTGCCGCCCGCCACGCCGAGCAGGCCGGCGTGGCCGATCGCGTCGACTGGTGGCAGGTGGACGCCAGGACCTTCGATGCCGGTGACCGCGCGTACGACCTGGTCACCAGCCACTACCTGCACGCCCCGGACGGCGGCATGGTCGACGTGACCCGCCGTCTCGCCGCAGCCGTCGCCCCCGGCGGGTTGCTCCTGGTGGTCGGGCATGCGCCGTCCCACGAGTTCACGCACCTCTCCGAGAGCCACCGCAAGGCGATGTTCCTCGCCGCGGAACTCCTCCCTGGTCTGCCGGACGACTTCGAGCCTGTCGTCGTGGAGCAGCGCACGCGCACGCTCAAGCGGGACACCGGGCCGGTCGAGGCCGAGGACTCCGTGGTGCTGGCGCGCCGCGCGGAGCGCTGAGCGCCCGCAGGAGCGCCGAGGACCCACTGGGAAGGCTGCCTCACGCGCGCCCGGAATGCCGAGGCCCCGGCACGCGGGGGCGGCTGACCTGCAGCGAGCTAGATTCCGCTTGCCACGGCTCACAGCCCTGCCGTACCGCCGCGCGAAGTCAGGGATCATGTAGCGGGAGGAACGTCTGATCGCACGCGACGGACTCGCGCGGCTGGTATGCGGCCGGGCAGGTAGAGGAATCCGCTTCCTCCGCGTCACGACAGAGGAAAGGAAGTGGCGATTACGCCTCCATCACTCCAGCGGTGCCGATCCTTGTGCCTGCTTCACCGGCCCACATCGCTCCCGGCGGGCGGCACGTCGCCATAGGGCGGCGGCGCCTCACCCTCAGTCGTCACCTCGAAGGTGTTGAGGAAGTCGCAGATCAGTTGGTAGAAGCCGACGGTGATGACGAGGTCGGCGAGCTGGTTCACCGTCAGGAACGCGAGGAGCTCCTTGCGTGCGGCGTCGTCGAGTGAATGCCGGGCGAGCAGTCGGTCGGTGGCGGCGAGGACGGCTGCCTCGGATGCGGACAGGCCCTTGGTGGAACCGGTCGCGGCGGCGGTGATCGCCTCCTCACCGAGGCCGACGAGACGGGCGATGTTCTCGTGGTGGTGGATCTCGTACGCCGCCCGGTAGGCATGACCGACCCGCACGATGGCGAGTTCGCGCAGGGGGTCCGGCAGTGTGTTCCGCCGCAGGATCGCGTCCCCCAGAGCCAGCACACCGGGAGCCAGCGCGGGGGAGTGCATCATCATCCGGAAGACGTTGAGCGAACCGCGAGCGGTCACGTCCTCCCGCAGCTCCGCGGGCAGTGCGGAAAGGTCCGGGTACTCCATGTCGACTCCGTTCGCTGGGCGATGGTCTGCACAGGACGGGAATCCCCACGCAGGCCGTGTCGCACACCAAGTGCACCGAAGTGACGGCTGCCGTATGGGAGTTGGCGAGGATCCGTGCGCTACCGCTGACTAGTAACTGTCGTATCCGGGCGTGCCGTTCGGCCGGTAGACGCCGACGACGGTGCCGCTCTTGGTCGTCGAGACGCTGACCGGCTCCAGTGCCGTCGGGATCGTTCCGTCGGCGAACAGCCGCTTGCCGGTGCCGATGATCACCGGATGGATGGTCAGCCGGAATTCGTCGACGAGGCCGTGCCGCATGAGGGTCTGGGCGAGGTCGCCGCTGCCGACGACGTTGATGTCGCCTCCGTCGGACGCCTTCAGCGTGCGTACGGCGTCGGCGACCTCGCCCTCCAGCAGCGTGGAGTTCTGCCAGCCGACGGACGTGAGGGTTCGAGACGCCACGTACTTGTGCATGCTGTTCATGCGATGGGTGAACGGGTTGTCGGGGTCGGCGGTCGGCCAGTACGACGCGAAGATCTCGTACGTCTTGCGGCCGAGCAGCATCGCGTCGGAGGACTCGTACCAACCGGCGATGGCGGCGCCGACCTCGTCGTCGCTCACCGGCTTCTGCCAGCCGCCGTGCTCGAAGCCGCTCTGAGTGTCCTCGTCGGGGCCCCCCGGCGCCTGCATGACGCCGTCCAGGGTCAGGAACGTGCAAACAATGATCTTGCGCATGGTGCGCTCCCTTCGTCGAGAGGTAGACGGCACCACCGCCGAAAACTCATCGGCGGGACGCAGCGGAGGGGGCCGGAGGGGGGGCCGGACCCCAGCCCGAAGCGCGACCTGCCGGCGGGCGGTCACCGGCTTCGGGCCGGTCAGCGCGTACGTCCGCCCCCGGTGGCCGGGCTCGACAGCGCCTCCACCCGCGCCACCGAAGTGGTGTCGGCATCCCGGTGTCCGCATGCGGCGCGCGGACCATTCCGGGCTTCCCGCGGAGAGTGAGCCCCAGCAGTCACCGCCCGAACGACACCCATGGGTACCTCGCTCCACCCCCACCGGGACATCTCACGCCACAGCCGGCTCCTTCGCAGCCCGCACGGCCAGCGCCTGGCCGTACCGGCGCAGCAGCAGCAGCGCGGTCGCGGCGAGGCCGGTGAGGAGGCCGAGCCAGACGCCGACGGTCTCCAGCCCGGCGAGATCGCCCAGCAGCCAGGCGGCGGGCAGGCCGATCAGCCAGTAGCCGACCAGGGTGATGCGAAAGCCGCTCTTGGTGTCGTCCAGGCCGCGCAGCAGGCCGACGCCGATGTTCTGGGCGCAGTCGAAGAACTGCAGTACGGCCGCGATCAGCAGGAGGTTCGTGGCGATGTCCGTCGCGGTGTGCCCTTCGGGTGCCGACGGGTCGAGGAAGGGGCGCAGCACCAGGCCGGGGACGGTCAGGTAGACGACGCCGACCACCGCCATCACGGTCGCCGCGCATGCCAGGGCGGTGTTCTTGATGCGCCGGGCCGCGGAGATCCGGGTCAGGGCGAGTTCACGGCTGACGTTGAGGGAGGCGGCGTGGGAGAGGCCGACCGCGATCTGGAAGACGATGTAGATGAGCTGGTTGACGGCGGTGTGCGCGGCCAGGGCGGCGCTGCCGAAGGTGCCGATGATCAGGGCGACGACGGAGAAGAAGCCCGCCTCGGAGCCGTAGGTGGCGGCGATGGGCACGCCCAGGCCGGTCAGGCGGCGCAGGGTGGCCGGGCGGGCCTTCCAGATCCGGATGTCCAGCAGCGGGGCGAGTGCCGGGTCGCGGCGTGCGGAGACGTACAGGGCGAGGCAGGTCAGCGCGTACACGAGTGAGGTGGCGACGCCGATGCCGGGCAGGCCCAGGTCCGGGAGGATCCAAGTGCCGTGGACCAGGCCCCAGTTGAGGGCCGCGTTGACGGCGACCGAGGCGATGGTGATCTGGAGCAGGGCCTGTGGCCGGCGCATGCCGACCGTGAACTGCCGTATCGCCTGGAACCAGAGACAGGGGACAAGGCCGGGCGCGAGCGCGAGCAGCACCGGCCAGGCCGTGTCGACGACGTCCGGATCCTGGCCGAGGTACGCGACGGCGCGGCCGATCAGCAGGATGACGAGCGCGCCGACGACGCCGGACAGGGTGGCCAGGGCGAGGGCGGCGCGGACGATGTCCCGGACCTCTTCCCTGGCGGTGTCGGTGAGTTCCTCGTCCTCGGCACGGGCGGAGGCGGCGGAGACCTGGTTGCCGACGGCGGTGACCATGCCGACGCCCATGGTGCGCAGTTGGTTGAAGATGACCAGCGCAAGGCCGCCGCCGGCCAGTGCCTCGGCGCCCATCAGGCCCATCATCACGGTGTCGGTGGTGGTGAGGGCGACCTGGGCGAGCTGGGTCAGGGCGAGCGGGACGGCCAGGCCGGCCAGGGCGCGGCTGTCGCGGAGCAGTGTGGTGAGCGGTGTCGGCATCGGTGTCAGTTCTCGCGGAGTTTGGTCAGCAGCTCGTCGATCTCACGCTCGACGGCCGGGTCGATCAGGTCGCGTGCGGTCATCCAGTCGTCGTTGAAGACGGTGTCCATGTACTTCTCGCCTCCGTCGTTGACCAGCGCGACCATAGTCGTACCGGGCGCGAGGGACGACATCCGGGTCAGCGCCTCGTACACGACGCCGCCCGCGGAGCCACCGATGAGGAGCCCGATGCGGCGGGCCAGCACGCGCGCGGTGGCGAAGGCCTCGACGTCACCCACCTTCGTGCCCTCGTCCAACAGCTCGTAGTCCACCATCGCGCCGATGGTCGCCCCCTCGGGTGTGCCGGTGCCGGACTGGTAGTAGTCGTGTGCGGGCGGCCCGAAGGCGATCGACCCCTTCGGCTCGACCCCGACGATCCGCACCCCCGGCACGAGCCGAAGCAGCTCCCCGCCGGTCCCGAACAGCCCGCCGCCGGTTCCCACGGCACCGATCAGGACGTCGATGCGGCCGTCCAGTGCGGCGGCGAGTTCATGCGCCACCGGCCGGTAACCGTCGCCGTTGGCGGGGTTGTTGTGCTGCTCGGTGAAGTAGGCGTTGTCGCTCTCGGCCGCCAGCTTCTCGGCGAACTCCTCACGAGCGGCGGTGGCCAGCTCCTCGTCGCCGTCGTCGGCGACGTAGACGAGTTCGGCGCCGAGGGCCTTCATGCCGCGCAGTTTGTCGGCGGCGGCGTGATGGTCGACGACGGCTGTGAAGGTGTAGCCGCGCTCGGCGGCGATGACGGCGAGGCCCAGACCGGTGTTGCCGGAGGTCGACTCGACGATGCGTCCGCCCGGGCCCAGCAGTCCGCGCTCCTCGGCGTCGAGGACCATCTGCCGGGCCATGCGGATCTTCGCGGTGCCGGTGGGGTTGAACTGCTCCAGCTTCAGCAGCAGTCGGCTGCCGGTGTCGGTGCGGCACAGCTCGAAGAGCGGGGTGTGGCCTATGAGTTCGGAGACGCGGCTGACCACGGCGGGACGCGAGAGCGCCTTGTCCATCGGATGGCTCCAAGTGGGGAAGGTGGGGAGAGAGTCAGGCGAGTGGATGGCGGTCGAGCCGCCAGCGGGTGGTTCCGCCGGTGGTGTCGAGCACGACCTTCGGGGGGAGCGGCAGTTCATGGAACGGTGACTCGTTGGAGTCCATCTGGTACCCGGCGGTGTTGGGATAGACCAGCAGGTCACCGACGGCCGGGCGGCTGGGGAAGCGCACCTTGCGCCAGGTGACCATGTCGGACTCCAGGCAGGTGGCACCGCCCACGCAGGCGGCGTACGGCTCGCCCTGGGACCGGTGCCCGGGCAGCAGCACCGGATCCGGCAGGTACTCGCTGTTGAACCACTGCTCGGACAGGCTGAGGCTGCTGCCGTCCACGGTGACGATGCCGTAGCCGGCGCGGTCCTTGACGCCCTGCACCCGGAACACCGTGCAGCCGGCCCGGTCCAGCAGGGCCCGTCCCGGTTCCAGCAGGAGTGCCACGCCCGCCTCGCGCAGGCGTCTCGCGAGACCGTCCGTGGCGAGGACGGCCCGCAGGGCGTCGGCGCCCGCCACGGGGGAGTGGTACGGGTAGAAGTCGTCCGGAGTGAAGGACTTGTTCGCGTGGTACTGCTCGGGCCGCTGCTCGCGTCGGAAGGTTTCCCAGTGTTCGGCGTCCGTGTAGTCGACGGCGAAGCCGCCGCCGATGCTGATCCGGTCCGCCCGCAGTCCCAAGGCCCGTGCATTGAGGCACAGTTCGACGAGCTCGCCCGCCGACTCCGCGCGCAGCGCGGGGGAGTAGCCGGACAGGTGGAAGGAGAAACCCTCCATGACGAGGGCCTGCCCGGCCTCCGCGCAGCGGCCGAGTGCGGTCTCCAACTCGCCGTCGTCGAGGCCGAATCGGCTGTGGGGCTGTGCCGGTGGCAGCCGCCGCAGCAGCACGCGCGCCGGACGGGCCAGGGCGCGTGCCAGCGCGACGACACGCTCCAGCTCGTCGAGCGCGTCCACGGCGATCAGGCACCCTTGCAGCACGGCGACCTGGAGCAGGGGCTCGGCCTTGGCGGGCCCGGTGACCACCACGTCCTCGCCGCGGACCCCGTGGCCGAGGGCGTCCCGGAGCTCCCCGGCACTGGCCACGTCCACGCCCCTGCCGGACAGCGCGCAACGGTCCATCCACACGGCGGCCTTGTTGGCCTTCTTCGCGTAGTACACGCGGCCGTCGACACCGGCCTCGCGCAACGCGCCTTCGAAATCGGCGGCGTTGGCGTCGAAGCGCTCGGGGAGCAGCAGATGGAAGGGGCCGCCGATGGCGTACGACAGCTCGTGCGGCAGCCCGCTGCCCAGGACGGCGTCGAGCTGCGGATCGGGGTGGGCGGGCAGCGGCGGGGAGGCCGAGGACGTGCGGGTCACCGCCACAGCGACACCCGCGTTCCCAGACCCTGTTCCACGGCGAGCTGCGCGAACCGGTGCCCCAGGGCGATGTCGGTGACGACCAGGCCGCTGTTGTAGGCGAAGATCCGCTCCTCCGCCGACTGCCGGCCCTTCGCCCGGCCCACCACGACATCGGGGAACTCCGCGTCCACGGGCGGGAAGTCGCCGTCCGCGTCGGCCATGTCGGTCCCGGTGACCTTCATCTGCGCCTCACTGGTGGCGACCACCCGGTCCGCACGGTGCAGGGTGGAGGGCGCGATGCCGTGGCCGACCAGGATGGACAGCGCGCCCGGCTTCAGGTCGGAGGCCTCGACCGCGGCGGGCGTGTGCCCTCCGGCGGTGGCGACCACCACGTCGGCGCCGGCCGCGGCGGCCCGTACGTCGTCCACGACCTCCAACTCCCGGTCGGGGAAGTAGTGGTGGAGTCGCTCGCGGACCGCCGCGAGGCCGTCGGGGTGGGTGCCGTAGACCATCAGCCGGTCCAGATCCGGCAGGGTGGTGAGCAGGAACGGCAGAGCCAGCCGTCCCTGCGTTCCGGTGCCGATGACCAGCGCACTGCGGCTGCCCGGCGCCGCCAGCTCGCGGGCGAGCAGCGCGGAGACGGCCGGAGTGCGCAGCGAGCCGACCCGGCCGCAGTCCATCATCGCCACCGGCAGACCGGTGATGTCGTCGTAGAGGGTCAGGGTCGTGTAGTAGTGCTGTTCCTCGCGGCCCTTGTCCAGGCCGTGCTTGTACGACGTCTTGATCGCGACGACGTTGCGGACGCCGTCGCGGCCGAGCATGGCGTAGGAGACGGAGTGACCGTTCTCGGGCTTCACGGTGAGCTTGCGGGGGTTGGCCGACCTGCCCTCGGCGAGGGCGCGGTAGGCGTGCTCGACGACGTCCACGACGTCCGGCAGCGATATCTCGATGCCGGCGATGTCGCTGGTGCTGAGCAGGCGCAGGGTGCTGTCGTCCGCGGTCACGGCTGTTCCTTTCGGGCGGGACGTCAGAGGTGGGCCACGAGCGCGGCCTGGCCGTACCCGTGTTCGTCGGCCTCGGCCAGCGGGCGGGTGCGGCGGCCGGGAACGCGCACCGAGGCGCGCTTGAGCCAGCGGTCGGTGCCGTCGTAGCGGGCCCTGAACGGCACCCGGCCGTGGACGACCAGGTCGTTGTCGACGACCAGGACGTCGCCGGGCTCCAGAGCGACGGCGACCGACACGCGTTCCAGCTCGGCGGTCAGCCGGTCGTAGGCGGCGCGGTAGTCGGCGGGTGCCTCGTCGAGCGGGGTGTAGGCGGGGTCGTAGCGCAGGGTCGGTCCGTTCTCGGTCTGCCACAGGACGGGCACCTTGGGCGGCTCGCCCGTGAACGAGCGTGCCTCGGTGTAGGCGTCGTCGGGGAGGATCGGCAGCACCGGCCGGGACAGCAGGGCCATGTCGTCCGGGTCGAGGCGGACCTTGCGGACGCTGGCGGCGGTGGTGGCGACGGCGTCGTGGTTGCGCATGCAGGCGAGCAGCAGCAGGTGGGCCCGGCCGGGGTGGAAGGCGTCCTCGGTGTGCGGGCTGAGCAGCACGGCGCTGCTCGCGCCGGTCTGTTCCTGCTCGTGTCCGGGGGAGGGCACGATGTTGTGCACGAACCGTCCCCCCTGCTGTCCCTGCCAGGCGATCGGGTGGCCCATGACGGCGGCGAGCAGGAGCAGGAGCACGTCCCACTCGGCCGCGCTGTCGCCCGCCACGGCCCAACTCGCGGGAGAGGGGCCGACTCCGCCGTCGTCGACGTGCAGACCGCGCAGGACGTAGAGGCCGTCGTCGGTGTCGACCGGGCGACATGGGTGGCGAATCGTTTCGCCAAGACGGGCGGCGGACAGGGCCACCCGGCGGAGCAACTCGGGGCTCGTTGCCGAACTACCGAGATCGGCGAGGATCTTCTGGGCGGTGGCGGTCAGCTCGTGGACGGCGGGCGCGTCGAGCTGCCGTAGGGGTGCGGCTCCCGTGGGCATGCGGAGTCATCCGTTCCGGGTGCGGGTGAGGGTGGGACGGAAACGCGTCTCTGTGAACTGCCTGTGCCCTGGCGTGCCGCAACGTATCAGTCTGTATTAGGTAAGGCAATCCTAACTACGGTCTTGTGCTCCCGCTGGCGCTCCACCGGGCCCGAGGTGTCGACGCGTGCTCCTGTGCGCCGATTTGACGCCCCGACAGAAACCGCGGAAACACCGCTCATGGGTTGCGCAAAGGATCTTCTTAGGGTAGGCACACCTAAGCAACTTGCCCCATGTGACTGGAACGAGGTCGTACGTGAACTGGAACAGACGCCAAGTGCTGTGGGCCGGCGGCGGAATAGGCGCGGCCGCACTCCTGGCCGCCTGTGGTGACGGCGACGAGACCTCGTCCAAGTCATCGGCGAAGGGGACCGAGAAGCCCCGCAGCGGCGGCACCCTCCGTGTCGGCGCCCTGGGTCGCGCCTCGGCCATCACCCGTGACCCGCACGGCACCCAGGCCAACGAGAGCGACTACCTGATCATCTCGCTGGTGTACGACACCCTCACCGTTCCCGGCGCCAAGCCCAACACCGTCCCCCGCCTCGCCTCCTCCTGGAAGGCGTCGGACGACCTCAAGACGTGGACCTTCACGATCGCCAAGGGTGCGAAGTTCCACGACGGCACACCCGTCACCGCCGCCGACGTCGTCTGGTCGCTCCAGCGACTGCGCAACACGCCCTCGGGCGCGTCCCGGCTGCCGGGCATCAAGCCGGAGAACATCAAGGCCGGCGGCGACGACACCGTCGTACTCGTGTCCGACTACGCCAACGCCGAACTGCCCCTGCTGACCCGCCTGACGACCTTCGTGCTGAAGAAGGACACCGCGGACAAGGACCTCGGCAAGGCCCCGGGCACGGGCCCGTTCAAGCTGGACTGGTTCCGCTCCGGCAACGCCCGACTGGTCCGCAACCCCGACTGGTACGGCGGTGAGGTCCTCCTCGACGCCATCGAGGTCAAGATCTTCGAGAGCCCGCAGGCCATGGCCAACGCGCTCCTCGCCGGGCAGATCGACGTCGCCTCCAACGTCGGCGCGGTCGCGGCCCGTACGGCCGAGAAGCGCGGCGACATCCAGATCGTGCGCCGCCCCAACGACATGGCGATGCCGATCGTCCTGCGCACCGCCGACGGCCCGTTCGCCGACGCGAAGGTGCGGGAGGCGCTGCGGCTGGCCGTGGACCGCGAGGCGATGGTCAAGCAGGTGCTGTCCGGCTACGGCACGGTCGCCAATGACATCCTCGGCACCGGCGACCCCGCCTACGCCAAGGACATCCCGCAGCGCGCCCGCGACCTCACCAAGGCCAAGTCGCTGCTGGCGGAAGCCAAGTTCGACCTGTCGAAGACGTACGAGCTGCTGACCACCGAGGACATCCCGGGCCTCGCCGAGGCGGCCACCCTGTTCGCCTCCCAGGTCCGCGAGGCCGGGGTCAAGGTCAAGGTGGTCAAGCAGGAGTCCGCCACCTTCTGGGACAAGACCTGGCTCAAGGGCGACCTCTACACCACCTACTGGGGCACCAACGACTCCGTGGTGTTCTTCGCCAGCAAGACCATGGTCTCCGACTCCGGCCAGAACGAGGCCGGTTGGAAGAACGCCGCCTTCGACGCCGCGTACAGGAAGGCGATGGCCACGAAGGACCCCGCGGCCCGCACCAGGACGCTGCGTGAGCTCCAGCAGATCGAGTACGACGAGTCCGGCTACCTGCTGTGGGGCATGGCCGACGGCATCGACCTCGCGGGCGCGGCCGTACGCGATCTGCCCACCCTGCCCGGCTACGGGCGTGTCCAGCTCGAGACGGCATGGCTGGCTCGCTGACCCGCGACGAACCGGCCGGCGGCAGCGTCCTGCCCCGGCCGGTTCCGGCGTTCGCGCGAACCGCCGTGCACGTGGCCGGCGTTCTCGCGCGCCGGGTGCTGCTCCTCGCCGTCCTGCTCGCCGTGGTCTTCGCCGCCGTGGAACTGCTGCCGGGCGACGCGGCCACCGCCACCTCCGAACGGGGGGAGAGCGCGGCCGACCTCGCCGAACGGCGCCGGCTCCTCGGCCTCGACCAGCCGGTCCTGGAACGCTTCTGGGACTGGATGACCGGCCTGCCCACCGGAGACCTCGGCACCTCGGCCCGCGGCGAGTCCGTCGCCGACCTGCTCTCCCGCCCCTTCCCCAACACCCTGCTGCTCGGCGGACTCGCCCTGCTGCTGACGCTGATCGCCTCCGTCGCGCTCGGCTGCTGGGCGGCGGCCCGGCCCGGCGGCAGGATCGACCGGGCCGTCTCGGCGAGCGCCACCGGCGTCCTCGCCCTGCCCGAGTTCGTGGTCGCGGTGGCCCTGGTGCTGGTCTTCGCCCTGTGGACCGACTGGCTGCCCGCCGTCACCCTCACCGACGCCGACGGCTCGCCCGCCTCCTGGCGGATGCTCGTACTGCCCGTGCTCGCCCTGGCCGTCCCGCAGATCGGCTGGAACGTCCGGATCGTACGGGCCGCGCTCGCCGACGAGGCCAAGGCGCCGCACATCGAGACCGCCGTGCTCGACGGACTGCCCCCGCACCGGATCCTGACCCACCATCTGCTCCCCGGCGCACTGCCCACCATCGCGGCCGGCCTCGCCACCTCCACCGGCATGCTGCTGGGCGGCGCGGTCGTGGTGGAGACCATCTTCAACTACCCCGGCATCGGCTCCGTCCTCGCCGGAGCGGTCACCGACCGGGACAGTCCCGTCATCGCCGGCGTCGTCGCCGTCACCGGAGCCGTTCTCACGGGCGTCCTGCTGATCGCCGACCTCGTACGCGCCTGGGCTTCCGGAGGCCGGACATGACCACGCCAGCCATAGCAGCGACGGCACACACCACCGGCGTCCGACGGCGCGGAAGGGTCCTGCGGATGCTCCCGGCCCTGCTGCTCGCCGCCCTCGCCCTGGCCGGCCCCTGGCTCGCCCCGCACGCCATCGACGCCCCGGTCACCGCCCCGTACGCGGAACCCGGCGGCGAAGCACCGCTGGGCGGCGACCAGTTGGGCCGGGACGTCCTCAGCCGGATGCTGGCCGGTGGACGCGAACTCGTCGTGACCTCCCTGCTCGTGGCCGTCCTCGTCACGGCGGCGGCCGCCCTCCTCGGCGTCATCAGCGTCCTGCGCCCGGGTGTCGGCCGGATCATCGAACGCACCGCGGACGTGCTCATGCTGCTCCCGGCCGTCCTCGGCATCCTCCTGGTCACCCTGTCCTGGCCGGACGGCGGACGCCTCGCCGTCGTCACCGCCTCCGTCGTCCTGGGCGTTCCCTACGCGGTGCGCCTGGTCGCCGGCGCTGCCGCGCCCGTGGCGGCCTCCGGGTACGTGGCGGCGGCCGCCGTCGGCGGCGAGCGCCTGTGGCACCTCGTCGTACGGGAGGTACTGCCCAACCTGCGGGCCACCCTGCTCGCCCTCTTCGGGCTGCGCTTCGTCGCCGCCGTGTACCTCGTCGCGACCGCGGGATTCCTCCAGGTCGGCCCCCAACCACCCGCCGCCGACTGGGCGTTGATGATCCGCGAGAACTCCCCGGGCATCCTCCTCAACCCCTGGGCCGTCCTCGCCCCCAGCATCGCCATCGGCCTGCTGGCCATGAGCGTCAACCTGGCGGCCGCCACCCTCGTGCCCCCGACCGGCCGGAAGGCGGTACCCGCACTGTGAACCACATGCCCGACTGGTACGCCGACAGCCACGTGAACGGAGGCCCGGGGACGGTCCAGGTCGCCGGCCTGACCGTCACCGCCCCCAGCGGCCGCGTTCTGCTGGACCGCGCCGACCTGGAACTGGCCCCCGGGCGTGTCACCGCCGTCGTCGGACCCTCCGGGTGCGGCAAGACCACCCTGCTGCGTGCCGTGGCGGGAGCCCTGCCCCCCGGCACCGAACGCACCGCCGGCACCGTCACCGTCCTCGGCCAGGACCCGCTCGCCCTGTCCGCCCCCGCCCTGCGCAGCCTGCGCCGACACCGACTCGCCTACGTCGGCCAGGACCCCGGCTCCGGCCTCAACCCGCGGATGAGCGTGCGCCGCCTGCTCGCCGAAGTCGCCGTGGACGCCGGCCGCGAGGCGATCCTGGCCCAGCTCACCGAAGTGCGGCTGCCCGTCGACCAGGGCCTGCCGGACCGCCGGATCGGCGGGCTCTCGGGCGGCCAGCAGCGGCGGGTCGCCCTGGCCCGGGCGCTGGCCCGCCGCCCGGCCGTCCTCCTCCTGGACGAGCCGACGGCCGGACTCGACCCGGCGCTGCGCGACGAGATCGCCGACCTCCTGAGCCACCTCGCCGAGCACCACCGCATCGCCATCGCCCTGTCCTGCCACGACACCGACCTGGTGGCCCGGCTCGCCGACGACGTCGTGGACCTGACCGGCCCGCGCCCCGAAGCGGCCGTGCCCGCGCCGCGCACCACCAACTCGCGCGTCCACCTCCCGGCCGATGGCGCCCCGACCCTCACCGCGTCCGGTCTGCACGCCGCCCACACCCACCGCGGCCGGCGAGTCCCCGTACTCCACGGCATCGACCTGACCCTCGCCGCCGGCAGTAGCCTGGGCATCGTCGGCGCCTCCGGCTCCGGCAAGACGACCCTGCTGCGCACACTGGTCGGCCTGCACCGCCCCACCGCCGGTACGGTCGCCCTGGAGGACGCGCCACTCGCGCCCGCCGCTCATCGCCGCTCCCGAGAGCAACGCCGTCGCCTGCAACTCGTCCCGCAGGACCCGCTCGGCGCCCTCAACCCCAGCCGCACGGTGGGGGCGACCCTGCGCCGCCCTCTCCTCCTGCACCGTCGCACCGGCCGGGCCGACGCGCCCTCCCGCGTCCTGGAACTCCTCGACCAGGTCGGCCTGCCCGCCGCGACCGCCGACCGCTACCCCCACGAGCTGTCCGGCGGACAGCGCCAACGCGTCTCCATCGCCCGCGCGTTGGCCACCGAACCCGACGTCCTGTTCTGCGACGAGGTGACGTCCGCACTGGACGGGGACACCGCCGCGGCCGTCATGGACCTGCTGACCGAACTCCGTGACCGGCGAGGGCTGTCCCTGGTCCTCGTCAGCCATGACCTGCGCCTGGTGGCCGACCGCACGGACACCCTGGTCGTCCTGTCCGAAGGGCACGTGGTCGAATCGGGGCCCACCGCACAGCTCTTCAGCTCACCGACGCATCCGGTGACGGCGGCACTGGCTACGGGGGTGCCGCTGGGGCGCTGAGAAGCACGGCGCGGTCACCGGTGGCCGAGACCACCGAGATCCGCCTCCGTTCTACGTCCGTCCTGCTGGGCCGCTCCCCGACGGGGCGTCGCCGATGAACGCGCGGGCGTCAGCGGGAGTGTGGAAAAGCCTCGGCTGGACCGGGGAGACCAGCCGGGGCTCTGGTTGATGACGTGCGGAGGGCGGTCGCCGCTCGGCGAAGGGCCCCGTGGAGCTTCAGGCGAATGGTTACGGCGTGGCGTCCCGGGGGGCGATTGACCGTCGTGAGTCGTGGCAACCCACCGCCGGGGTTGGGGTCAGATGGTGAAGTCGGCTACCAGGGCGGCGAATTCGTCCGGGGTGGCCAGGCGGATACCGAGGTCTTCGGCCTTCACACGCTTGGACCCCGCGCCTTCTCCGGCGACGACGAGGGTGGTCTTCTTGGAGACGCTGGAGGAGGAGCGGCCACCCGCGCGCTCGATGAGTTCGTTCATCTGGTTGCGGCTGAGTCTCTCCAGCACGCCGGTCATCGCACCGGTGACTACGACCGTCATCCCGGCCAGCGGCCCGACTTCCCCTGGGGCCTCCGCGTCGCCGGGGGTGTCGTCGGCCGGGGGCCTGGGCGGGGTCGCGCCGGGCTCGGTCATGTTCACCCCGGCCGCGGCGAGCTTGTCGATCAGATCCGCGAGTTCGGCGAGTTCGGCGACGATGGAGGGAGCCTTCTCGGTGCCGATGCCCTCGACTTGCTGCATCGTTTCGGCGTCGGCAGCGCGGATGTTGTCCATGGTGGCGAAGTGACGGGCGATGCGACGGGACATGGAGCGTCCGGTGCCGCGGACCCCGAGCGCGCACAGCACCCGCGACAGCGGCCGTGTCCTGGCCGTGGCGATGGCTGCGAGCAGGTTGTCGGTGCTGGTCGCGCCCATCCGCTCCAACGTCAGGAGCTGGTCGCGGGTGAGGGTGAACAAGTCGGCGAGGTCGGCCACCAGGCCCGCCTCGACGAGCTGGACGATGCGGGTGGCGCCCAGGCCCTCGATATCGAGCTGATCGCGGCCGGCAGCGTAGGAGAGGGAGGCCACGAGGTGGCAGTTGCGACCCTGCTCGCACCGCCAGCGTTCCTGGCTGGTGTCGATGGCGGAGCCGCACCGCGGGCACACCTCGGGGAACGCGATCGGCTGCTCGTCACCGGTGCGCAGGTGGGCGACCGGTGCCTCGATCCGAGGGATGACATCACCGGCGCGATGAACCATCACGTGATCTCCGAGCCGCAGATCACGGCGGGTGATGTCGGCCGGGTTGTGCAGCGTCGCGTAGGTGATGGTGGCGCCCTCGATCTCCACCGGCTCGAGGACGCCGCGCGGGGCGATGATCCCGGTGCGGCCCACGTTCCACTCCACTTCCACCAGACGGGTGATCTTCTCCACGGCGGGGAGCTTGTAGGCGATCGCCCAGCGAGGCGCACGCGAGCCGGATCCGGCGGCCCGCTGGTCGTCGGCCAGGTCGGCCTTGACGACGATGCCGTCGATCCCGAAGGACAGCTCCGCACGGAGCGCGGCGATCTCCCGTACGCGCTCCAGGACCTCCTCCCCGGTCACGACGGTGACGGTGGGCACCGCGGTGGCGGCGAGGGTGTGGACACCCAGCCGGGCGGTCACGGCCATCAGTTCGCTGTGCGCGAGCCCGTCCAGGTGCTCGATGAGTTCGGTGTCCGTGTCCGGCAGGGGCAGCAGGCCGTACCCGAAGAACGTCATCGGCACCGTGTACGCGCGGTCCTTGGCCCGCAGGGTGCCCGCGGACGCGCCGCGCGGGTTGGCGAACGGCTGCCCGCCGTGCGCGGTGCGCACCTCGTTGGCGTGCTCGAACTGGGCCCTGGTCATCAGGACTTCACCGCGCACCTCCACAGTGACCGGCTGCTCCAGCCGCGCCGGCAGCCCTTCGAGGGTGCCGATGGCGTGCGAGACGTCCTCCCCGGCGATCCCGTCGCCTCGGGTGATCAGCCGGGTCAGGCGTCCCTGGGTGTAACGCGCCGCGACGGCGAGACCGTCCAGCTTGGCCTCCACACTGAAGCGTTCCGCCTCGTGCCCGATCCGGCGGGCCAGCGAGGCCGCCCACGCCGTGAACTGCTCGGGCGAGAACACGTTGTCCAGGCTCAGCATCGGCACCGTGTGCGGCACATCGCCCTCGACCGCACCGCCGGCCACCTTTCCGGTCGGCGAGGCGGGCAGCACCTGATCGGGGTGTGCGGACTCCCACGCGGCGATGCCGCGCACCAACTGGTCGTAGGCGTCGTCGTCGAGCGGAGAGGTGCCGTCCGTGTAATAGGCGGCCGCGGCCGACACGACGTCCTCGACGGCCTGCGCGTAGGCGGCGGCGTCCACGATCTGCGCAACTGGTGTGGTCATGCCGTCATCCTGCACTCCACCACTGACAACGCCACCGGCCGAAGCCGAGGGCCGGCCGCCGCGGACCCGTTGCGGAGGGGCTGCTGCTCCCTTCGCCGGCGACGTGGCCGAGACTCGGGAAGCGGCCTCGCCGCATCACAGGGTGAGAAGCACCTTGGTGGCGCGCTGCTCGTCCATCGCCTTGTACCCCTCCGGTGCCCGGTTCAGGGGCAGCGTGAGGTCGAAGACCTTGCCGGGGTCGATCGTGCGGTCCCAGATGAGCTGGATCAGGTCGGGCAGGAACCGGCGTACGGGGGCGGGGCCGCCGAGGGTGTGGATGCCGGCGAAGAACAGCTCGATGCCCGGGATGGTCACGTCGTGGTTGACGCCCACGTAGCCCAGGTGCCCGCCGCCGCGGGTGGCGCCGACGGCCTGCATGAACGCTTCCTGGGTGCCGACGGCCTCGATGACCGAGTGTGCGCCGAGCCCGCTCGTCAGGTCCTTGATCCTCTCGATGCCTTCCTCGCCGCGCTCTTTAACGATGTCCGTGGCGCCGTAGTAGCGGGCCAGCTTCTGCCGCTCGGGGTGGCGGGACATCATGATGACGCGTTCCGCTCCGAGCTGCTTGGCGGCGAGGACGGCCATGAGGCCGACGGCGCCGTCACCGACGACCGCGACGGTCTTGCCGGGACCGGCCTCGGCGGCGACGGCGGCATACCAGCCGGTGCCGAGCACGTCGGAGGCGGCCAGCAGGGCGGGGATCAGCTCCGGGGCGGGCTGCCCGGGGGTGGCGACCAGCGTGCCGTCGGCCAGCGGGATGCGGGCCTTCTCCGCCTGGGTGCCGATCCCCGCGTGGACGAACTCGGCGTGCACGCACTTGGAGGCCGGTGCCGACGCTTCGGCTTGCGGTGCTCGTCCTGACCGCGTCCGTCGTGGTCGTCGCCCTCCTCGTCCCGGGCTCCACGAGTGAGCGCGGTCGAACGCGCATACCGTGCGGCGGGAGACGGACGGGGCGGGGATCTGCCGCCTGCGGTTCCGTCTGTGGTGGGGGTAGTGGGGGCGGCGGCCCGTTAGGGGCCCGTCAAAGGTGTGGGGGTCGCCGTAAGGGACTCGTCAACGACCGGTCGATTCCTGCCAGGGGCGGGGTTTCCTCTACCTGTCCGTATCTCTTTCGAACCACTTCTAGGAGTTCGCGATGGCCGATCTGGCCTTCGTCGTCACCACGGTCGCGGTCTTCGCGCTGGTGGCCCTCGTCGCCAAGGGGGTGACGAAGCTGTGACCGCCGAGAACATCGTCGGCCTCGTCGTGGCCGTCGCTCTACTGGGTTATCTCGTCCTCGCCCTGATCTTCCCGGAGAGGTTCTGAGATCTGACATGGGTCCCGTACTCGCCGGCGTCCTTCAGTTGCTCGCCCTCATAGGGGCGCTGGCGCTCGCCTACATTCCCCTCGGCACTTACATGGCCAGGGTCTACTCCACCGACAAGCACTGGCGCGTGGAGAAGCGGATCTACAAGTGCATAGGCGCTGATCCGGACATGGAGATGCGCTGGCCCGCGTATCTGCGTGGGGTGCTGGCCTTCTCACTCGTCGGCGTTCTGTTCCTGTACCTGATGCAGCGGCTTCAGGGTGTGCTGCCGGGCTCTCTGGGCTTCAAGGCGATCGATCCGGACCAGGCGTTCAACACCGCCGTGTCCTTCGTGACCAACACCAACTGGCAGTCGTACTACGGCGAACAGGCTATGGGTCATGTAGTGCAGACCGCCGGGCTCGCGGTGCAGAACTTCGTCTCGGCCGCCGTCGGCATCGCCGTGGCCGTGGCGCTGGTGCGGGGGTTCGCCCGGTCCCGCACCGGTGAACTCGGCAACTTCTGGGCCGACATGGTGCGCGGGGTGACCCGCATCCTGCTGCCGGGCGCCTTCATCGCCGCGGTCGTGCTGGTCGCCTGCGGTGCGATCCAGAACTTCTCCGGGATCCACGAGGTGGGTCAGTTCATGGGAGGGTCGCAGCAGTGGAACGGGGGCGCCGTCGCCTCGCAGGAGGCCATCAAGGAATTGGGCACCAACGGCGGCGGTTACTTCAACGCCAACTCCGCGCACCCCTTCGAGAACCCGACGCCCTTCACCAACCTCTTCGAGATCTTCCTGCTGCTGGTGATCCCGTTCTCCCTGACCCGCACCTTCGGTGTCATGGTCGGCTCGGTCAGGCAGGGCTACGCGATCCTCGCGACCATGGCCACCATCTGGGTCGGGTTCGTCGCGCTGATGATGTGGACCGAATTCGCCCACCACGGCCCGGCGTTGCAGATTGCCGGCGGGGCGATGGAGGGCAAGGAGGTGCGTTTCGGGGTCGGCTCCTCGTCCATCTTCGCGGTGTCGACCACCCTGACGTCGACCGGTGCGGTGGACTCCTTCCACTCGTCCTTCACCGGGCTCGGCGGCGGGGTCACCCTGCTCGGCATGATGCTGGGCGAGATCGCGCCCGGCGGTACCGGCTCCGGGCTCTACGGCATGTTGATCATGGCGGTCATCGCCGTGTTCATCGCCGGCCTGATGGTCGGCCGTACCCCCGAGTACCTGGGCAAGAAGATCGGCACCCGCGAGATGAAGCTCGCCGCCTGCTACATCCTGATCACACCGGCCCTGGTGCTCGTCTTCACCGCTGCGGCGATGGCCCTGCCGACTCCGGCGCACTCGATGACCAACAGCGGGGCGCACGGGTTCTCCGAGATCCTGTACGCCTACACCTCCGCCGCCAACAACAACGGCTCGGCCTTCGCGGGGCTGAACGCGGACACCCAGTGGTTCAACACGACCCTGGGTCTGGCCATGGTCCTCGGCCGCTTCCTCCCCATGGTGTTCGTACTGGCGCTCGCGGGTTCGCTCGCCGGGCAGAAGCCGGTGCCGGAGACCGCGGGCACCCTGCGTACCGAGAAGCCGTTGTTCACCGGGTTGTTGGTGGGGGCGATCCTCGTCATCACCGGTCTGACCTACTTCCCGGCCCTCGCGCTGGGGCCGCTGGCCGAGGGGCTGGCGTCATGACGACCCGCACGGAAAGCGAAGAGATGTCCACGGCCACTCCGACCCGGGCGCCGCACAGTGAGGTACCCACCGGGCACCAGTCTTCCGAGGGTCGTGTCGGCGCTGGCCTCTTCGATCCCAAGCAGCTGCTGAAGTCCCTGCCGGATGCCTTCCGCAAGCTCGATCCGCGGTTGATGGTCAAGTCGCCCGTGATGTTCGTGGTGTGGATCGGCTCGCTGCTGACCACGGTGTTCTCCTTCAAGGACCCCGGCGACTGGTTCGGCTGGACCATCAGCGTGTGGCTGTGGCTGACCGTCGTCTTCGCCAACCTGGCGGAGGCCGTCGCCGAGGGCCGTGGCAAGGCGCAGGCCGACACCCTGCGCAGGGCCAAGACCGACACCGTCGCGCGCCGCCTGCTCGAAGATCGCTCCGAAGAGCGGGTGCCCGGACCTGAGTTGCAGATCGGCGACCTGGTCGTCTGCGAGGCCGGTGACGTCATCCCCGGGGACGGTGACGTCGTCGAGGGTGTCGCCTCCGTCGACGAGTCGGCCATCACGGGCGAGTCCGCCCCGGTCATCCGGGAGTCCGGCGGCGACCGGAGCGCTGTCACCGGCGGCACGAAGGTGCTCTCCGACCGGATCGTCGTCAGGATCACGACGAAGCCCGGTGAGACGTTCATCGACCGGATGATCAATCTGGTCGAGGGGGCCTCCCGGCAGAAGACGCCGAACGAGATCGCGCTGAACATCCTGCTGGCGTCCCTGACGATCGTCTTCCTGCTGGCGGTCGCGACCCTGCCGCCGTTCGCGGACTACGCCGGCACGCACCTGACGATGGTGGTGCTGGTCGCCCTGCTGGTCTGCCTGATCCCGACCACCATCGGCGCCCTGCTCTCCGCCATCGGGATCGCCGGCATGGACCGGCTCGTCCAGCGCAACGTCCTGGCGATGTCGGGGCGCGCGGTCGAGGCCGCCGGTGATGTGTCGACGCTGCTGCTCGACAAGACCGGCACCATCACCCTCGGCAACCGCCAGGCCGCCGAGTTCGTCCCGGCGGCCGGGACGACCGAGGCCGAGGTGGCGGACGCCGCCCAGCTCTCCTCGCTGGCCGACGAGACGCCCGAGGGCCGCTCCATCGTCGTACTGGCGAAGGAGAAGTACGGCCTGCGCGAGCGCCATCAGGGCGAGCTCACGGGAGCCGAGTGGATCGAGTTCACCGCGCAGACGCGGATGTCGGGTGTGGACGTCGACGGGCGCAAGGTCCGCAAGGGCGCTGCCGGTTCGGTCATCAAGTGGGTCGAGGGGCGGGGCGGCACGGTCGCCCAGGACGCGGAGGCGGCGACGAGCCGGATCTCCGAGGCGGGTGGTACTCCGCTGCTGGTCGCGGTCGAGGACACAGCGGGCGCCCGCGTCCTGGGAGTCATCCACCTCAAGGACGTCGTCAAGCAGGGCATGCGCGAACGCTTCGACGAGCTGCGGCGCATGGGCATCAAGACCGTCATGATCACGGGCGACAACCCGCTGACCGCCAAGGCGATAGCCGAGGAGGCGGGCGTCGACGACTTCCTCGCGGAGGCCACCCCCGAGGACAAGATGGCCCTCATCAAGCGGGAGCAGGCGGGGGGAAAGCTCGTCGCGATGACCGGAGACGGCACCAACGACGCGCCGGCGCTGGCGCAGGCGGATGTCGGCGTGGCGATGAACACCGGTACGTCGGCCGCCAAGGAGGCCGGCAACATGGTCGACCTCGACTCGAACCCGACCAAGCTGATCGAGATCGTCGAGATCGGCAAGCAACTGCTCATCACCCGGGGCGCGTTGACGACGTTCTCCATCGCCAACGACGTCGCGAAGTACTTCGCGATCATCCCGGCGCTGTTCGCGGCCGTCTACCCGGGCCTGGACAAGCTCAACATCATGGGCCTGTCCTCGCCGGACTCCGCGATCCTGTCCGCGGTGATCTTCAACGCGCTGATCATCATCGCGCTGGTGCCGCTCTCGCTGCGGGGCGTGCGGTACCGGCCGGTCAGCGCAGACAAGATGCTGCGCAGGAACCTCACCCTCTACGGCCTCGGCGGCCTGATCGCCCCCTTCGTCGGCATCAAGCTGATCGACCTGCTCATCTCCCTCATCCCCGGGCTGTAACTTCTTGAAAGCGTGCTGACCGCCATGAACAACTCCGTATCGAACACAGGCCGGTTGCTGTGGGCGGCACTGCGTGCCCTGCTGATGCTGACCCTGGTGACCGGCGTCATCTACCCGCTGGCCGTCACCGGTTTCGCCCAGGTCCTCTTCAACGACAAGGCGAACGGCTCGCAGGTCGAGGCGGACGGCAAGGTCGTCGGGTCGTCGCTCATCGGTCAGGCGTACGACCTGCCGTTGAAGAAGGGCCAGGAGACCCCGGAGCCCGACCTGAAGTGGTTCCAGGGTCGCCCGCAGAACGGCCTCGGCTCCAACAGCGTCAACACCCAGTACAAGCTGATCCTGTCCGGTGCGACCAACCGGTCTGCCGACAACCAGGACCTGATCGACTGGGTGACCGCCGCCAAGGCCGCCGTCGTCAAGGACAACTCGGTCGCCGGCTACACGGTCGAGCCCGCGCAAGTACCCGCCGACGCGGTCACCTCCTCCGGCTCCGGCCTGGACCCGGACATCTCCCCGGCCTACGCGGACCTCCAGGTCCACCGGGTCGCTGAGAAGAACGGTCTGACCGTCGCCCAGGTGCAGAAGTTGGTCGACGAGCACACCACGGGCCGCACCCTCGGCTTCATGGGGGAACCCCGGGTGAACGTCCTGGAACTCAACATCGCGCTCAAGGCACTCGTGGACAAGGACTGACGGCGTCGCACGACCGAGAGGGAAGTCGGCGGGCCGGACGGTCGGCTGCGCCGACTCCCGCAGTCACACCGCGGGCACGTCCCACGACGTACGACAGGAAGGCGCACGCCGATGACACGGGTGTCGGTGGTGGAGGACGACCCGCAGTCCGTCAAGGCCCTCGGCCTCAACCTCCAGGCACGCCGCTACGGGGTCGACGCGGCCCCCCGACGGCGCCTCCGCGCGCTGCGACTCGCGGCCGCCCGGCAACCCGATGTCGTGATGCTCGACCTGGGTCTGCCCGCCATGGACGGCGGGGAGGTCATCAAGGGCCTGCGGGGCTGGACGCGGGTGCCGACGACTACGTCACGAGCCGCTCAGCATGGACGAACTGCTCGCCGGAGGGCTGCCTAGGGCCTGTCCGGCGGATCATGGTCGGAGCCATAAGCGGATCGTGGCGAGGGTGACGGTGCCGTGGAAAACGTAGGCGTGCTTGTCATAGCGCGTGGCCACGGCCCGGAAGTTCTTGAGCGCGTTGATGGTGCGTTCAACCTCGTTGCGGCGTCTGTAGATCGCCCTGTCGAAGCCAACGGGTCGGCCGCCCCGGCGTCCGCGTCGCTGCCGGTTGGCCCGTTGGCTTCGCGGTTCGGCAATGGTGTGGCGTCTGCGAAGGTAGCGGCGGTTGCGGCGGGAGCTGTACGCCTTGTCTCCGCTGAGATGGTCGGGGCGGGTACGAGGGCGGCCGGTAGTGAGCCGGGGGACGTTCAGACGTTCCAGCACCGGGATCAGCTGCGGGGCATCGCCCCACTGGCCCGGGGTGATCAGGAACGCCAAAGGCCGGCGGCCGCCCTCGCCGACCAGATGAATCTTGCTCGTCAGACCGCCCCTCGAACGTCCCATCCCTTCATCTGGCCGATGCTGAGAGGGCAGAGCCCGGCGTCCCGGGATACGCGGGGGTGTCGTGCGCGCGCCGGCCGCGTGCTGATGGGCCCGGCAGAAGGTGGAATCGATACCGACCATGCTCCAGTCGATCCGGTCTTCAGCGTCGGCGTGCGCCAGGAGCGAGCGAAGGATCTTGTCCCAAGTGCCGTCAGCCGACCAGCGTCGGTGACGCTCGTAGACGGTCTTCCACGGCCCGTACTGCGCAGGCACGTCACGCCAGGGCGTGCCCGTTCGTAGGCGGAAGAGGATTCCGTTGATCACCGTGCGATGGTCACTCCACCGTCCGCCCGGCAATCCGCCGCCGGGCAGCAGTGGTTGGAGCTCTGCCCACTCGGCATGTGTCAGATCGCCCCGCGCGACCTCGGGCACGGTGCCCCCCGTTCACCCAGACCGGACAACGCGGTTACGCGGTGATCCGCCGGGCGTACACCTCGATCTCGATCTTCATGCGGGGATCGGCGAGGCCGCACATGAGCATGGTGGCGGCCGGCCGGACCTTTCCGAAGGCGCGACGCAGCACCGGCCAGCAGGGCTCAAAGTCGGCCCGGTCGGGCAGCAGATAGCGCACCCGCACCACGTCAGCGAAGGTGCACTCCGCTTCGGTCAAGGCGGCCTCGATGTTGCGCAGGCACTGCTCCGCCTGCTCCACCACGTTGTCCGAGATCGTCATGGTGGTGTAGTCGAACCCGGTCGTCCCGGACACATGAATCCAGTCACCGTCGACCACGGCGCGGGCGTAGCCGATCTGCTCTTCGAACGTCGAGCCGCTGAGGATGGAACGTCGCTCTGTCATGCGCCGAACGCTAAGTGACCAGCACTGATACGTCTAATACGCTTTCGAGCATGGAGTGATATCTCTATGCGTATGGAGCGCCCTGAACTTCCCCTCCCGCAGCTGCACGCCTTCGTCGTGCTCGCCGAGGAACTCCACTTCGGCCGCGCCGCCACCCGGTTGGGCATCGCCCAGCCGCCGCTGAGCCAGCAGATCCGCCGCCTGGAAGACAAGGTCGGGTACGCGCTCTTCAGCCGCGAACCCGGGAATATCGGCCTCACCCCGGCGGGCCGGGAACTCCTGCCCGCCGCCCGCCATGCCCTCACCGACCTGGCAGAGGGCCTGACCGCAGCCAGAGAAGTCGGCAGCGGCAGAGCTGGCCGCCTGCGGATCGGCTTCGCCGCCTCCCTCGCCCTCACTGTCCTCCCCGGCCTGCTGCGCACTTTCCGGGAACGGTTTCCCGCCGTGGACCTGGACATCCAGGAGATGACCACCACACCGCAACTGGCCGCTCTGCGCGAAAGGACGATCGACATCGGCCTGTTGCGCGAACCGCCCGCCCATGACGCGGACCTCGGATTCAAGACCGTGTTGACCGAACCGTTCGTGGCCGTCCTGCCCTCCTCACACCCACTCACGGCACAACGGACCGTCAGCGTCGAGCAGTTGGCAGAATGCCCCTTCGTGCTCCTGCCCCGCGCCGTCGGCCCGCCGCTGTACGACCAGATCACCAGCCTGTGCACCGCTGCGGGCTTCACCCCCCAAGTGACCCAGCACGCCGCGGAATGGCAGACCGTCTGCGCCCTGGTGGAAACCGGCCTGGGCGTATCACTGGCCCCGGAGAGCATCCGCCGCATCCGCCTCAAGGGCGTCGCCTTCCGCGGGATCGAGCCCGGCACCGCGCGCACACGAGTCGCCGTCGCGTGGCGCAAGAACGATGCAAACCCCCTGGTCCTACGCCTATTGGCAGCTCTCAATCAAGATCCGCCGGACAGGCCCTAGGCCCTGCGTGACGGGACTCGGGACAACGCGTCCTTCGCTCCTCGGATGCCCAGTCGGCTCCTATGCCTCCTCGTGGGGGCTGGGTGCCGCTCGGACCGTGACAGGTGCCGTCGGACGGGGGCGCCGCCGGGGGGATTTTGTGGGCGGGGTCCGTCGTCGTACGGCATGCTCGCCGCGCACAGGCTGCCGCGCTGCCGTACAGCTCCACCAGGTGGGAGGCCATGTCGATCCCTGCGGACACACCCTCGCCGGTGACTATGTCCCCGGCGTGGACGCGGACGCCGTGGCAACGCGGGCAGGGGGGACCCGCAGGGGTGCGGGCGGCATTCCGCCACGGTCCGCAGCAGCCGGAGTGCGCCACGCTCGCCGTAACCCAGCCACAGCCCGCACAGCAGGGCCGCCACCAGGTGGGCCGCGTACATGCAGAACATCGACGTGCAGCTCAGCCACTGCTCCAAGACGGGCGGAGCGCCGGATCCCGAGTCGACCGAATGACCCGTCCCCATGGGAGGCGCGCGCACGGAGCCCATGTCCATGAGCCCCGTGTCGTGCCGCACGGACCCCATCGGCTTGTCACCGGTCTCACCCGACATGGCGTCCAAGTCCGCTGTCGGCCGCGCAGCGGACTGTGCGAACACGAAATGGCCTGGTCTCGTACTCAACAGACGACGAGCGCACTCCGTGGCGTGCGGTTTCCGTTCGCCTTCCGTGACGAACTGCAGAAGCAGGCGGCTGAACGTATCGACCTTCCCGGACGCTACCTATCCGCTGATCCCTGTTCGTGTCTGGCCTGCCATGCGCTGAGGGCCGCTGCCAGGTGTTCCTGGAGGTGCTCGGGCATGGACGTGCCGGTGGCTGCCTGGGTGACGGCTTCGGCGACCGTGCGGAGTTGGGTGTCGGTCTGCCGGGAGACGGTCACCAGGATCTCCCACGCCTCTTGTGGCGGGCAGCCGTAACCGGCCGCCAGCACGCCGCGGGCCATGTCGATCACCGGGCGGCTTTCCATGGCCCGCTTGAGTTGCTCACGTTCTTGCTCCAGTTCAGCGGCGGTATCGAGCTGCTGGTACTGCTCGTTTCCGTCGGCAGCCTGTGCGGAGTCGGTCAGCGAGGGGTTCTGTCGTGGGGAAGGTCGCATTGCCGTCGCCTGCCCTTCACGCGCACCGGCACACGCGCGTTCCCGGAACAGGCCCTGTGGTAGCGACGATCACCGCGTGCGCGGGGGAGCGGTCGGTGATCTCTCACCCGCTCGCTCTCCGCGAGGGCGACCTCGCCACCGGCACGCCGACTGAGTCTGTGTGCCCCGGCACCCGGTCGGCACCGCCCCCCTCACTCCCCTGTTAAGTGACTCCAGGCAGGCGCAGTCACCGTCCAGGCCACCGTGGCGGCCCTGCTCCTTCCCCGCCCGCCCGGCACACGAAACGATGCGGTCCCTGTGGTCCCTGTGGCCCGCGCAGCCTCGGCTGCGCTCCCGGCCGTCTCGGCAAGAAAGCAGTTGTCCGCCAGGCGGATTCCCTGAACGATCCGGGTGTGACCACGTTGTTTCTGACAGTCGGCCTGCCGGGGGCCGGGAAGACCACAAGGGCACGGCAGTTGGCGAAGGAGCACAACGCGATCCGGCTGACACCTGACGAGTGGATGATCCCGCTGTTCGATGAGCCGGAGGCGGGCGGGAAGCGAGCCGTCCTGGAAGGACGGTTCCTCTCACTGGCCCTGGAGGCGCTGAGGCTCGGGACCAACGTGATCCTGGACTTCGGCTGCTGGTCTCGTGACGAGAGGTCGGCGATCCGCTGGCTGGCGGAGTCCGTGGGGGCGTCCTGCCGCATCGTGTACGTGCCGGTGGATCCCGAGACACAGCGAGCCAGGATCGCCCACCGCCAGTCGGTCACTCCGGATCAGACCTTCCCGATGAGCGACGCGGACCTCGTGCGCTGGAGGGCGCTGTTCGAGGAGCCGGACGCTGCGGAACTGGATGGGTACGAGATGGACAGTCCGCCTGTCGGTTGGCCGGGTTGGCCCGAGTGGGCCGCCGACCGGTGGCCCTCGTTCGTCTGACGTGCGGTCACGGCCTCGGCACCACGAGGAGCTCATCGGAGAGGGCGCGGGCCGCTGGGCGACCACCGCCCGACCTGCGTGCTGATCGACGTCTTCGCGATCCTCCTCGCGGGTCCGGGTCCGGGTCCGGGTCCGGGTCCGGGTCTGGGTCCGGGTCCGGGTCTGGGTCCGGGTCCGGGTCAGTTCCGGCCTGGGTCAGTGCCAGTCGCTGATCTTCACGTCGCGCGGATCGGGGGCACCTTCCCCGGTCTCCAGGAGCTGCTTGAGGCTCAGCAGGAAGGTGGCCCACTTGGTGCTGCAGTGGTGCATGAACTCGACCGGCTCACGCCAGCCCTCGTGCTTGAACAGCACGATCGTGTAGTCGCCGTCCTGACGGAGGTCCCACCGCACGCTGGTGCCGATCCATTCCTGCGGTCCGTCCACGACGTCCCAGCGCACGAGCCGGCCCGGATCGAGCTCGGCGACCTTCATGTCGAACCCTCCCGGTCCGAACCGGAACCCGATCACGCCACCGAGGTCGGTCTTCCCGGACGTCTTCTCGGTCCACCAGCCGGACAGGCCGTCCAGGGTGGTCAGCGCCTCGTACACCTGCTGGGGCGAGGAGTGCTCGATGCCGATGCGGTGAAGGATGTCTGCCATCTCCGTGTTCCTCTCTACTGCTTCTTGTCGGTCTCGTTGGCCGTGTCCTTGTCGCGCTGGATGGTCTCGGCGATGCGCCTGATGCGCTGGAGACGGGAGTCCCAGGCGGCGCCGACGTCGGCGAGTTGGGCGACGGCGCGGGCGAGCTGGGCCTGATCGACGCGGAACTGTCTCTCGCGGCCGGCGGTGGTGGCGTGCACCAGTCCGACCCGGTCGAGGACGGCGAGGTGTTTCGCCACCGCCTGACGGGTCACCGGCAGTTGCTCGCTCAGGCTCGTCGCCGTCCCGCTGCCCTCACTGAGGAGCAGGTCGAGCATCCGGCGCCGGGTCGGGTCGCCCACCGCCGACCAGAGGTCGTCGTCCACTGTCACGCTTGTCCACCGGCTTCGACCTTCGCGGCGTACGCAGGCAGCCGCGGCAGGTAGAAGTCCCAGCCGGTGACGTGCTCGGCGTACTTGGCGGCAGCCTTCGCCTCGTCCCAGCCGCGCTCGCGGAAGCCGCTCTCGGTCATCCGCAGGAGCGTCCCTGTCCCGGTGGGCTCGAGCTCGAAGACGACCAGGTTCGAGTTGTCCGGGCCGGCTGATTCCCCTTCCTCATGGGTCCACCGGAAGGAGAAGAGCCGTGGTGGCACGGCGTCGACGACCGTGAACTGCACCCAGGTGCCGCCCTGAGAGCAGTCGCCGAAGCCGATCCGTCCCGATCCCCCCGGCACGACCGGGAACTCCGCCTCGTCCGGCCACCACTCGCGCAGGTGCTCGGGACTGCTCACCACGTCGAAGACGACCTCTGGTGAGGCATCGATGTGGATCTCCCGCTCGATCGTTCCGTACTCCATGTCGCCCACCTTCTGCAACGTTTGGTTGCACGTCAATCTAGTCGACCGTACGCCGAATGTGCAACCTTTAGTTGCGTGAGGGGTCAGATTGATCGGCTGCGTGTCACCGGCGCTTCTTCGGGTCCTGGACGGACAGCGGCAGCCGGCGACGAGGAGGTCATGCGCGGTCTGACGAGCGGCGACGAGGCGTGGAAGGTGGCCCCGGAGATGCCCGCCGTCGAGTGCTCGACCTGTACCGCCAGGAGGCGGAACCCGTCGATGCCGTCATTCCCGCCACTGCCGCCGACGCCACCTTGGCCTGGTGGCCCCATGATCTGTTCCGTGACCCGAACCTGCACACCCTGCGCGACGTCCTGCCGCATGTCATCACCGAGTCCGCGTGCCACACCGACCACCTCGACACGGCCCGAGAGCTGATCGACGGCCGCTGCTGGCTGGTGCTGACCTGAACGGGCCGACCCGGCTCCGCCCCTCTCCTGCCGAGCCGCCTGCGCAAGGCCCCGTAGGGCCGTGAAACCGCAGGCCCCCTCTATAAGATCGTGGCATGGCCCTGACTCTCAGTGAAGTAGACCGGTTCGAGGCGGCCAGACCGCGTCTCGAGGCCATCGCCTACCGCATGCTCGGTTCGGCGAGTGAGGCGCAAGACGTCGTACAGGAAACGTATCTGCGCTGGCAGGGCGCCGATGTCGCACGCATCGAGGTGCCGGAGGCCTGGCTGACCAAGGTGCTCACCAACCTCTGCCTCAACCAGCTCACGTCGGCCCGTGCGCGCCGGGAGACCTACGTCGGGCAGTGGCTGCCCGAACCGCTGCTCGAAGGGGACCCGATGCTGGGCCCGGCGGAGACGGCCGAGCAGCGCGAGTCGGTGTCCTATGCCGTGATGGTCCTTCTGGAGCGCCTCTCGCCGAACGAGCGCGCGGTGTACGTGCTGCGCGAGGCGTTCGCGTACTCCCACCGGGAGATCGCCGAGATCCTGGAGCTCACCGAGGCGGCCAGTCAGCAGATCTTCCATCGCGCGAAGAAGCATGTGGCGCAGGGCAGGGTGCGGGTCGAGATCGACGAGGCGGCCGCGCGCCGGATCGTCGAGGAGTTCCTCGCCGCGGCGACCAGCGGTGAGACCCAACCGCTGATCAAGCTGCTCACCTCGGACGCCGTCGTGGTCGGCGACGGCGGCGGGAAGGTGCCGGCCCGGGCCAGTGCCGTCGCGGGCGCGCACGCGGCGGCCAAGTTCCTCCGCGGGCTGTTCAAGCCGGCGCCGTCCAAGCGGGATCTGGTCGGCGGTTCGCCCGATCTCTACGCCACCACGGCCAACGGCGGCCCCGCGGTCGTGGCGGTGGTCGACGGGCGCGTCTTCGGCGTCATGTGCCTGGAGCGGACTCCGGAAGGCGTCGCCGCGGTGCGCAGCCAGGTCAACCCGGACAAGCTGGAGCGCGCGACAGAGCGGTGGGCCGCGGGCGATTTCGGTTCTCCGGTCGTGATCGGAGCTCTCTGATCCAGCATGTGATGCAGGTCACTCTCCGTTGGTGTCAGGGATCCGCGGGCTGCCCGGTTCAAGGGGCGTGACCGGGCCAGAAGGCACCGGACCCGTGCGGACAGGAGTAAGCGAATGCAGCACCGGATCATCGTCCTCGGCGCCGGCTATTCCGGAGCGATCGCGGCAGGCCGCCTCGCCAAGCGGCTGCGCCGTGAGGACGTCACCATCACCCTCGTCAACGCCGAGCCCGACTTCGTCGAGCGGGTCCGGATGCACCAACTGGCCGTGGGCCAGGACCTCAAGCCTCGCCCGCTGGACGAAGTGTTCGCCGGCACCGGCGTCGAGGTGAAGCTCGCCAAGGTCACCTCGATCGACGTGGACGGCAAGTCTGTCACGGTGGACAGCGCGCAGGGCGTGGCGGAACTGCCGTACGACACCCTCGTCTACGCCCTCGGCAGCGCCGGGAACGACCACGGTGTCCCGGGTGTCATCGAGCACGCCCATCAGATCGCGAGCCGCCCCGGTGCGCTCCGGCTGCGCGAGCGGCTGGCCGGGTTGGCCGAGGGCGAGACGGTCCTGGTCGTGGGTGGCGGACTGACCGGCCTGGAGTTCGCGACGGAGGTGGCCGAGGCCCGCCCGGACCTCGACATCGCCCTTGCCACGCGCGCCGAACTGGGCGACTGGCTTTCCCCGAAGGGCCGTGCGCATCTGCGCAAGGTCGTCGACAGGCTCGGCATCACGGTGCACGAGAACGCCGCGGTGACCGCGGTCGAGGCGGATGGGGTCACGACCGCGGACGGCCGGACTTTCGGCGCCGCCGTCACCGTGTGGACGACAGGCTTCGCGGCACACCCGCTGGCGGCGTCCACCAGCCTCGAACTCGCCGACGACGGCCGCATCGTGGTCGACGCGACAATGCGGTCCGTCTCGCACCCGGACGTCTACGCGGTCGGCGACGCCGGCCACGCCCTGGGTGTCGCCGACAAGCCGCTGCGCATGTCCTGCGCCTCGGGCACCCCCATGGCCTGGCAGGCCGCCGACTCCATCGCGGCCCGCCTGACCGACGGCAAGCTGCCGAACGTGCCGCTGCGCTACTTCAACCAGTGCATCTCCCTCGGTCGCAAGGACGGTCTGATCCAGTTCGTCACGGCCGACGACCGTGCCGTGGACCGGGCCCTGACCGGCCGCTTCGCGGCTCGCTACAAGGAATTGGTCTGCCGGGGAGCGGCATGGAGCCTCGCCAACCCGACGCTGGGCATGCCGGTGCGACGCCGGCGGGTGGTGGCGAGCCAGCCGGCGTCGGAAGGGGCGGCACGGGTGGCGGTGTGATGCGCGCGGTGCCCTGCACGCGGCACGGAAGACCCGGACTGCTCCCGGGTCTTCCGTGCCGCGCGGGCCCGCATCGCTGACGCCCTGTCGCAGTGGCAAGACGGTTCCGACGGCGCGGCAGCCGGCGCAGGCGGACACGATCCACTGACGGAGCGCATGCAGGCGAGGGAAGGGATCTGCCGGAGTGTCGCACCCACAGGACGAGGACGGGAACCCGGCCGGCTTCCCCCTGCTGGCGGTTCTCGGCCTGATGGCGGGAATCTTCGCCGTCGGCTCGGAAGAACTGGTCGTCTCACCGCTGTTGGTGCGCATGGCCACCTCGTTCGACACGACGGTCGGCGTCATGGCGCTCTCGGTCAGCGTCTACGGCGCCACGACCGCCCTCGGCGCGCTGGTCTTCGCACCCTTGGGCGACCGGGTGTCACGCAAGCTCAGCCTGTCGGTCGGGATGGCGGTGTTCATCCTGGGCACCGTGCTCTGCGCGTGCGCCCCGGGAACAGGTCTGCTGTTCACCGGCCGGGCACTGGCGGGCCTGGCGGCGGGCGCGTTCGTACCCACCGCCTACGCCTTCGTCGGAGACCAGATCCCCTACGAGCACCGTGCCAAGGCCATGGGGATCCTCGTGTCGAGCTGGTCGCTCTCCCTGGTGCTGGGCGTGCCGATGGGATCCTTCATCGGGCAGTGGGCGGGCTGGCGGTGGACCTTCGGCCTGCTGTCGTTGATCGGCGGTCTCGTCCTGGCGGCGTTGCTCCGGGCCGGCGGCGAGCGGCGGCCAAGTCATGAGAGTCGCACCGAGTCGTACGAACCTGCCGGGCGGTCGGCGGGATGGACACGGTCGGCGGCCCGGGCCTTCCTGACCCCGCGAGTCCCGGCGTACGTGGTGACGACCTTCCTGGTGATGCTGGGCTGGTACGGGATGTACACGTTCCTCGGAACCGCGCTGGAGAACCGTTACGGCTCCGCCAGCTCCCTGACCGGCGTGATGATCCTGCTGTACGGCCTCGGTTTCGCCTCGAGTTCTGTCACGGGCAGGTTGGCGGACCGGCTGGGCAAGGAGCGCGTGCTGACCGCCTCACTGGTCGCTCTCGTGCCCGCGCTCGTGGGCGTGCCGCTGCTCATCCACTGGACGGCACCGCTCGCCGTGTGCCTCTTCGGCTGGGGCATTCTCCAGAGCCTGGTCGTCACCTTGCTCAGCACGCTGCTCAGCGAGAGCTCACAGCACCACCGGGGTACCGTCCTGGCGTTCTACAGCCTCGCGACCAATCTCGCCGTGGCCGTGGGTGCCGCCGCCCTGGCTCCCTTGTTCACAGCGCACGGCTTCCTCGCTGTGGGGTACGCCTGCGCCGCCATCACCGCCGTCGCTGGGGGCCTGAGCCGATGGACGCCGCGCACGCCCACGAGCGACCCCGCAGCCGTGGCCGTATCCCAGCCACGTGGAGGAAGCGGAGAGAAGGACCTGTGAGGACCTGTGAGGACCTGATGGGCAGGCCTGCCGCAGAACCACCGACCCCGCCCCAGCTCGTCGACCTGGTCCGTGCCGCAGCCCGTTTCGGACGCGGCGACCTCGGTCGAACGCTGGGAGAGCCACGCGTCCCGAACGCCCGCATGGGACGCCCGGGGAATGACTTCCGTTCCCTCAGCCCAGTGGCAGACCGGCGCGTCAGCCCGATGAGTTCGCCGCTCACCTGAAGTCTTCCTTGTGACGAGCCCGCACCGTCGGCGGATGCGGAAAAACCGGATCCCGTGGTCACGGTGACGAGAAGGAGACCGGGATGAGCAATCCGATTCGGCTGTACATGTCGATGTCGCTCGACGGCTATATCGCCGGCCCGGACGACCGGCCGGGGCAGGAGCTCGGACGCGACGGCGGACGGCTCTTCAACTGGCTCGACGACCGGGAGTCCGACGGTCCGAGCGGCCAGGTCTACCGCGAAGCACTGGCGACCGGCGCCTTGATCTCCGGACTCCGGACCTTTGAACTCGCCGGGCGCTGGCAGGGCGATCACCACGACGGCGTGCCGATCTTCGTCCTTACCCACCAGGTGGATGATGGGGACGTGCCCCCCGGTCACGCGCGTTTCGTCACGGACGTCGAGGACTGCGCCCGTCAGGCTCGCGCGGCAGCGGGGGACCGGGCGGTCATGGTCCATGGGGCGCAGGCAGCCCAAGCACTTCTGCGCGCCGGGCAGTTGGACGAGATGGAGATCCACCTGGTCCCGGTCCTCCTCGGGGCCGGTCGGCGGCTCTTCGACCACCTGGGGAGCGATCACATCGAACTCGACCTCGTGCGACGACTCGAGGACCGAGACGTGACGCATCTGCGCTACCGGGTTTGCCGACCCGAGGGGGCCGCGTGAAGACGCTCTTCGTCTCCTACCGCGTCACCGACCTGGACCGCTCGCTCGGTTTCTACATCGCCTTGGGCTACGCCGAACTGGGCAGAGTCGAGACCGGCGACGGGGCTCACCTCGTGATCCTCAAGTTCCCCGACGAACCGGCGGCCTCACTCGAACTGGTCCACCGCCCCGGCGACGGACCGGTCGACGTGGGCAGCGGCTTCGACCACCTCGCGATCCAGGTCGAGACCCTGGCCGACACTCGGGAGACGCTGACCGAAGCCGGCCTGGAGCCCGGGCCCCTCCAGTACCCGGGCGGTCCTCACGGCCCGAAGACGTCCTGGCTCACGGACCCGGACGGTTACCGGATCGAGTTGGTGGAGTGGCCGTCCGGACATCCCGACGGCATCACCGCAGCCGACTTCGCCTGAAGCGGCCCCGCTCTGCGAAACGATGCTCAGAGAGTGATGAAGGGCGAGTGCTCGGCAAGCAGGAACCTTCGCAGCAACCAGCGCAGACGAGGCAGGACTTGGCGCCGGGGTGGCACAGGTGTGGACATGACCCCTCCAGAGGTAAGGTACGCCTAGCGACGTACCTTTAGGGAAGGTACGTCAGTGGCCGTACCTTGTCGAGAGGTGGAGTGATGGCTTCGACCGAGTTGCTGCACCCTGATGTGGACGATCTCCAGGTCGGGCCGATCCTGTTGGCGCTCGCTGACGACAACCGTCGTCGGGTCATCGCCGAACTGGCGGCACGGCCGGATGAGGAGCGCCTCTGTGCTTCCTTCGACCTGCCGGTCAGCAAGTCGAGCCGCACCCATCACTGGCGGGTGCTCCGTGAGGCCGGCCTGGTCCATCAGCGTGACGCCGGTAACAGGCTCTATATGCGCCTCCGCAAGAAGGACCTGGACCGTCGATTCCCCGGCCTGATCGAGGCGGTCGTCACCGCAGACCAGCACACTCGCTGAGTGGTTGAGGTCGTGAGCGGTTCGAGGTGCCTCACCTCTCGCCCTTCGATCCGGCACGAGCGGTCTGGATCACTCACTTCGAACACGGGGTGGAGGCGGACAAGCCCGAACAACCCCCTCCCGAACTGGCAGTTGCGTGCCACCCACCAAGTTGAGGCCGAGCGCGTCAACCCTCTGGACGACACCTGGATCGGCCTTCGGGCCGGGTTGTCCGTGGCATCGTGGGCCGAATGATGCATGGAGACGAAGAGGAGTGGCTGGCGTCTCAACGTCCGTCGCGCATACGCGAAGTCCAGGCCGGTCGTCTGGCCTGGACCGAGGTGGACCTGATCGACATCGAGAGCGGGTCCGCGCGTGCGTTGCGTGACGGGCTGGAGGTCTTCGGTGTCCGAGTGAACTACCTGAGGGTCGGTCAGCCGCGTCACCTGCTGGCCGCACTGGACGGCACCAGGCCGATCGCGCCCTATGTGATCTTGTCCTGTCACGGCGACGAGGGGCGCATCCTGATGGAAGACGTCGCCGAGGAGCTGGCCCAATTCCAGCCGTTCAACGGGGCCCTCGGGCCGGACCGAGTACGCGAACACTTCCGGCTGCCAGGCAGCGTCACCCTCGTCACCGGATGCGACACGGGGGATCCGGAGCTCGCCGACGCCTTCCTCGACGCAGGCGCCGGCGTCTACATCGCCCCTCGGGGCGCCCCGTTCGGCTATGCCAGCGTGTTCGCCCCGTTGTTCTTCTTCTACGAGCTCACCGAACAGCGCACCCCCGCGGAGGCCGTCGAACGCCTACAGGCGCACGACGACGAACTCGCCATGTGGCAGCTCTACCAACGCTGACGCGAAAGCCTGCGGCTCACCCGGCCGCGGTACGTCCTGCTCGGCCTGACGGATCCACCCCGGCGGTAGCGGGTATCAGCCCTGCTGAGGACCTTCCAGGGAGCCCGGGACGGCGCCAAGAGTCGCGGAATCCTTGCAAGGCGACTTCACCTACCTCCCCGGGGTCACGCACCGCCGGAGCGCGAGCGCCGACGTAGCAGGGCCAACGCGATCAGGCCGCACACCGCGCCCTGCGCGGCGTTGAAGACGATGATGGCGATCATGCCGGGCACCGGGGGCAGTTCCGCGCTGTCCAGGAAGGGCTGGAGTGAGATGTTCAGCAGGAGTGCCAGGACGCCGTAGGCCACGCCGACGAACGCCAGTGTCTCGACGGGCCGGGGGAAGCGGCGCAGCACGGCGGCACCGATCCACACGACGATGATCAGCGCGGTGAGGATCAACGGCCCCACCGGTTTCTTCAGCGGTCCGTCGTCATAGGCCCCGACGATGCTCAGGATGGGGCGCAGGAGCGAGAAGGCGCCCAGCGCGGTGATCGTCACCCAGGGCAGTTCACGCAGGTCACTTCGGGTCGTCTCCTTGATCACCACGTGTGCGTTCCCCTTTCTGGCGGCCGGTCGAGGCGCGGAGTCCGGCGTCCGGTGAGGCCGGTCACCTTGAACCAGGCTATAGACAGTCTACATGTAGGCAGCCAACGTATTCGGGTTCGCGCAGCGACGGCAAGAGGCCGGCCCCTACGCGGGTGTGGAGGTCAGATGAGCATCCGGTCACCGCTGAACATGAAGGCACCGACGGCCACGATCTTGATCGGGCCCGTGGCCGTGACGACCTGGCCGCTGGTGCCGCGTTCCTGACGGATCGCAAGCGGGGTGGCGTCTTGGTCACCTTCCCACTCCTCGTGCATGCCGGAGAGGGACGACAACCCGCCCCACCGGCGCCGGTGGTGGGAGACCTGGGCGAGACCTTCGAACAGGTTCGGCCTCGCCGTTCCCGACGAGCCGCCTGCCTCGGGAAGGCTCCGATTGGGCGTGGCCACCGTGTCCGACCTCCTGATCCGGTGGCGCCTGGTGCGCGATGGATAGAACGTCTACATGTAGATGGCCGACGCTAGCACGTAATGTAGATTGCCTACATGATGTCTGAAGCGCTACGGGGCCATCTGGACGCGCTGATCCTCGCGGTGCTCGAAAAGGAGCCCCTGCACGGATATGCGGTCATGGAGGCTCTCCAGGTCAGCAGTGGTGGGGCGCTGGACCTGCCCACCGGGTCGCTGTATCCCGCGCTGCGGCGCCTCGACCGGGCGGGGCTCGTGGAGAGTGAGTGGAGCACGGTGGGCGGCCGTCGCCGCCGTACCTATCAGCTCACCTCGGCAGGCCGTCGGACGCTGGCCAGCGAGCGGGTGAAGTGGCGGGACTTCTCCAGCATGGTCGAGGGCGTCCTGCGCCCGGGGCCCTCATCGGCCTGAGAGCCACGCGGGTACGACGACCGGTAGGGCGGACGAGCCGTACCGGCGCTCAGGCGTGCGGTGGGGCCGACGGAGGTCGAAGCGCGTTCGGCGGCCCGTGCGGACGCGGGGTGAACCTCAGGTGGCGCTTGGCAGTTGCGGACCGAGGCGGTCGCCCGGCGCAGGACCGGAACCCTGTGCGCCGGGCAAGAGGGCCCCGACTCAGGTGGGGACTCGAAGCGCCCTCCCGTGACACGGGGCAAGAGCGGAGCCGACTCGCCCATGTTGGGCGGGGCAGCCGCTCCCGGGCGCAGCGTTCATGGAGCCGGTCTCGCGTGCCTGGCGGAACGGGACGTCGCTGCGATGCCGTTCTGGACGTAGACGAGACTCGCGTGCCTGGTCACGGCAACGGCGATCACACCCTTGCGATGCCGCGGGCGAAAGCACGCAAGTTCGGCCGCACCGGCCGTCCGCGCGCGGGCGAGGTCGGTCAGGACGCGGCCAGGCAGCGGCGGCCGGCGACGGCGACTCCGATCAACGGGACGCCGAGCAGCAGGGCAGTCATCGGCAGGCCCGTGACCCCCACCAGTGAGCCCGTCGCCGGACTGTGGAGCGTCAACAGCACACCCAGGACGGCGAAGACCGCGCAGACCAGGAACGCGAAGAAACCGGCCGCCCGGGCCAGACGGCGGCGCGCGCCCAGATAGCGCACCCCGGGGCCGGTGGCGATCGCCACCGCGAGCGCCATGCCGATGGTCCCGGCGCCGGTCCAGCGCACCACATCGTCGATCCGAGCGTAATCGGTGTCGGCGCGGGCGTCCGCGCCGTGTCCGGCGAATGACATCAGCAGCCACCAGGCCACCGGCTGGAGGGTCAGGACAACGCAGATCAGCAGCGCCGTACGCCGTCCCTCGGTCAGGGCGAGCTCGGTCTGGTAGTCGGGGGCGACGACATCGACGGGACCGAAGTCGGCCACGGCGCGCTGCTCGGCGCTCGCGCGGTCCAGGCCGCACTGCTCGTACGCCTCGGCCGCGTCGACGAGACCGTCACGCGCCTCCGCGAGCATGTCCGCCTTGACCGTCCGCGGACCGCGCAGTGCCTTGTCCAGCTCGGCGACGTATCGGTCAATCACCCGGGTCTCCCTGGAGTCCTCCGCCGCGTACGCTCCTTGCCGAGTATAGGCAGTTGAGGGTGGCGGCGGTTCAGGGGTGATCTCTGCGACGACACGTAGAGACGGGTCGGTCCGGTCGCATCGCGAAGCCGGTCTGCGCGAACGATGCTGGATCGCCGAGTTCGGGCTGTGCGAGCCGTCCGGATCCCAGCCGAGGCAGCGCCGCCTGGGCGCAGGTGGTGCCCGCTCCCAGGTTCGCCCCCGACAGACCCCGCGTTGTCAGTGGTGCCTGGAAAGCTGAAGTCATGAACGGCGACGAACAACTGCTGCGTGGGCGTGTCTACGGCCACGACCACGACGACCCCGACCCGGGCCCCCGCCCTCGCCGCTCCTACGTGCGGCTCGTCGGCGGGCCCTTGGACGGGCTGCTCCTGGACGTCACCGGCTGGACGCCGGACCAGACGGCAGCCGGCGCCGCCCTGCCCACCGAGCTCGGGCAGTTCGGCGCCGGCGGCCGCGCACTGTACGACCCGAGTCCCGACGATCCGGATCGCTTCGAGTGGTCGGGCGACAGCCCCTGATCCCGTCCAAGGTCACACGGATGCGCCGCCGGCTCCGCGTGCCGACACCGCAGTACGCCGAAACCCCCGCGCACCGGCCGCCCGCAAACGATCAGAATGCGTACCGCACCCGCAGCCAGGGAGCGTGGGAGGTGATCACCGCGCGCAGGGTCGCGACCGCGTCGGCCTTGACCTGGTTGCGGTAGCGGACGTTGAGGGCACCGTTCTGGGAGCGCTTCGCCTGCTGGAGATCGGGCCGCCACAGCACCTCCTCGGCGCGGGGGTGCCAGCCCAGGTTGACCTCGTGCAGCTCCCGGTTATGGGTGAGCATGATGACCTCGCAGGCCGCCTGCCGTTTGACGCGCTCGGGCAGGACGTCGTCCAGGTGTCGCAGCAGCTCGGCCCAGTCGGCCTCCCAGCCCGGGCGCACCACCACGGGGGAGAGGTTGAAGTGCACCTCGTAGCCGGCGTCGAGGAAGTCGGCCGCCGCTGCGATGCGGTCGGCCACGTGGGAGGTGCGGACGTCCAGCAGCCGGGAGTCGTCCGCGGGCATGAGGGAGAAACGGATGCGGGTCCGGCCCCGGGGGTCGAGGGTGAGCAGGTCGGGGTTGACGAACTTGGTGGCGAAGGAGGCCTTGGCGGTGGGCCACTGCCCGAAGGCGTGCACGAGATCCGCGGTGTTGTCGCAGATCAGGGCGTCCACCGAGCAGTCGCCGTTCTCGCCGATGTCGTACACCCACGCGTCGGGGTCGCACTGGTTCGGCTCGGTCTTGGGGCCCAGCTTCCTGATGTGTCGGCCGAGGTGGGCGATGATGCGGTCGATGTTGGTGAAGACGGTGATCGGGTTGGCGTACCCCTTGCGGCGCGGTACGTAGCAGTAGGCGCAGGCCATCGCGCAGCCGTTGGAGGGACCCGGCGCGATCCAGTCGGCCGAGCGACCGTTGGGGCGCGTGGTCAGGGTCTTCTTCTCGCCCAGCACGAGCGTCTCGCCCTTGACGCGTACCCATCGGTCGACGTTGCCCTCGTTGCCGTGCAGCCCGGGGATGCGCCAGTGCGAGTCCACCTCCACGACGCCGGCGGCCGGGAAGCGGGCGATGATCTGGCGGCCGCGGGGGGAAGCGGCCGCCGCGGGCTCCGCGTGGATCTCCCGTACGGGCAGCAGGCGGCGGGCGGCGGGGGAGTCCCGGAAGCGCGGGCCCGGCTCGGCCCGACCCGACGGTGACGCGGCGGAGTCGCCGGTGCTCAGGGCGTCGAGATCGAACAGGACGTCCGGGTCGTCGCCCGGTGCGGCGGAGGGGTGGGGCATGGCTGCGCTGCTCCGACCTGGGGAGGAGAGGGTGGAGGGATGTGCGGCCGTCGTCGTTTCCTGGCTGGTGTGGCCCGGCCGAGCAGGTACGAATCGGGACGTTCAACTGTACGTGCACCAGGCGGGCGAACGTCGAGTACCTACGTCGGGCCCCCTGTCCCAAGGCGTCCTCGTCCATTTGTGGCCGGCAACTCAGGTAGCTCCGGTCTCCGCTTCTTGGAGCTTCGTCGGGGCCGGCACAGTCCCATTGCCGTCAGGATGTCTGCGCACGCCTCGCGCGTCAGGTCCTGCCCGTACGACTGCCTCCTGGCGCCGTCTCAGCGCTGCTCGGAGCGCGCCTTGTCGTTCGATAGTCGTAGTACGCCCACGCCACCACCGACACGCCGGCCGTGAGTCCGACGGTCACGATGCGTACGGCCCCGCTGGTCAGGGCGGCGGCCAGACCGGTTAGCGCGGCGCCGCACAGCATGAGCACGCGACTGACGAAACGCTGCTTGGGCGATTGCGGGTCCTCCCGGTCCTTGAGGTCGTGCACGGCGTCACGAGCCGGATGAACGGAACCGCGCCGGGCACGGGCCCGGTATCTCAGCCCGTAGCTGATCAGTGCGTACAGCGCGAGAGCGCCAAGGGTCCAGAGCCAGGCGTACGGGTCGTCACTCGATCCTCGTGCCAGATTCATGACGCTGCCCTCCACAGTGGGCTTCACCGATGGGCAGAAGTCAACTGCGGCTGTCCTCAGGGCTGTTGGTGGCAGCAGGGTCGGCGGGGCGGAAGCATGCCGTCACCGTCTTGCCGTGCCGTTGGCACCTGGTGCCCCACTCATCGGCGAGTTTGCGCACGATGGACACCCCGCGGCCGGAGACCGCGCCCTGCTCGGGTTCGCGCTGCCGCGGCAGAGACGGGTCCTCGTCGTGGACGCTCACCTGGAGACAGTCACCGTCCCAGGTGAGGACCAGGTGTGCATCGCTGTGCGCGTGGATGTGCGCATTGGTGATCAGCTCGGACACCGCCAACACGATGGCGTCCACCGTGTCGGGTTCGGCAGCGGTCCAAGGCAGGGACTCAAGACGCTTGCGTGTCCACTCCCGGCCGACGCGCACCCCTTCGGACACGGGGAACGAGTGCGCCCACCCCATCGCCTTCACCGCCACTGTCCGACATCCTCTCGTTGGCCCACCAAACGTCGTGTCCTGCACCGGGTACCCGGCCCCCGACTCGACAGGCATGACGACGCCTCACCGAGGAGAAGTGCAGCGCCGGGATCGCCTCGAACAAGTCCTTCGGCACGCGCACATGCGTCGGCCAACTCGTGCAAGCTGCCGCGGCCTTCATGGGTTCCGGAGTGACGCCGTGACGTCGGTGTCGTGGCTGAGGGCTCCGCCGGTGAGCACGGGCACGATGACGCTGGCGTCGAGCTCCGTGGCGCAGGCCGCAGGCGCCGTAGCCGGGCCCGGCCAGCCATCGTCCGACAGCACGGGTGTTCGCAGGTAGCCCGCCACCACCGGCGAAGCGCCGGCCGCTGCGGCGATGGCGGATCCGCTGGGGGGAGGTCCCCACTCCGAACTCTGAGCGCCCTGTCGGGCTCGGTCTCTCGGCAGTCCTCCGGCGCCTGGCCACCCGGTAAAGGCGCGGCGGGCACCGGCTCGCTGCGTACAGCACTGGTGCACTCCGGGTGCTCAGGGTCCGGCCGCACCGGTGCGTTGCCCGGCCCGTGCGCGTATCACTTCCCGGAATCAGCCCGCCGCGCTGCGCTGTCCCTGCGGGGCCCGGCCGCGGCCAAGGCGCACCGGAAGTCGCTGACCCTACGCGTGCCGTACGACGGCGGCGGCACCTGGCAGACGACGGCCGCGTATGTGGGGCCCACCGAAAGCGGTGCCTGGCCCCCTACCCCCGAGACATACCCATCGAGGCAGGCCGTCGCGGTCTTCACCCCTACCCATCGTGGTGAGCCCCAGTGATGTGCCTCGAGTCGGTCGTCCGCGGCGGCCGAGGGCACGTCCGTGTCAGCGCCGTGTCCGGCAAACGGGCAGGAATTGCCCCGCATCGGAGGAGAAACGTACGTTGGGCGCCTGGTCAATGACGGTGTGGGTCGAGAGGTATGCCCGGTGGGACGACGTGAGAAGCCGGTGGACCCCGAGGCCGGGCCGGTGCAGCGGTTGGCGTACGACCTGCGGCTGCTGCGCGAGAAGGCGGGTAAGCCGCCGTACCGGGACATGGCCGAGCGGGCGGGCTACTCGACGACCGCGCTGTCCCAGGCGGCGGCCGGTGACCAGATGCCCTCGCTGGCCTTGGTACGGGCGTACACACAGGTGCTCGGGGCCGACCCGGAGGAGTGGGAGCGGCGCTGGCGTGAGGTGGACGCGGAGGTCCGGGCGCCGTCCGCCGAGGAGCGCGCGCCGTACCGGGGCCTGGCGCGCTTCGAACCAGGGGACAGCGATCTGTTCTTCGGCCGGGACAAGCAGGTCGGCGAGCTGCTGGAGCTGGTACGCGTGTGCCGGTTCGCGGCCGTGTTCGGTGCCTCCGGCAGTGGCAAGTCCTCCCTGCTGCGGGCGGGGCTGATCCCCGCGCTGCGGCAGGAGCGGGGTCCCGACCGCCCGGCGGTGGTGCGGGTTCTCACGCCGGGTGAACGGCCCGCGCACACGCACGAGAGCGTGCTCACCCCGCTGGACGGCGACCTGGACACCTGGGTACTGGTCGACCAGTTCGAGGAGCTGTTCACCCTCTGCCACGACCGTGAGGAACGCGACCGCTTCCTCGAACTGCTTCTGCGCGCCCGCGACCCGTCGAGCCGGCTGCGGGTGGCCATCGCCGTACGCGGCGACTTCTACGGCCACTGCGGCACCCATCCGCACCTGGCCGAGGCGGTCAGCCGCGCCAACCTGCTGGTCGGGCCGATGAGCCGGGACGAGCTGCGGGAGGCGATCACCGGCCCCGCGACCGCCGCGGGCCTGAACGTCGAGCGGGTGCTGACCACACAGGTCATCGACGAGGTCGCCGATCAGCCCGGCGCCCTGCCCATGCTCTCGCACGCCCTCCTCGAAACCTGGCGGCGGCGTCGCGGCCGTACTCTCACCCTTGCCGGATACCAGGAGACCGGCGGCGTGCGCGGGGCGATCGCCGCGAGCGCCGAGCAGGTCTACGGCGGTCTCGCGCCGGAGCAGGCCCGCACCGCCCGCCGCATCCTGCTGCGGCTGATCGCCCCCGGCGACGGCGCCGCCGACACCCGCCGGCCCGCGCCCCGGGCGGAGCTGGAGCCCGGCGCGGGGGAGGTCCTGGAACGCCTCGCCGCCGCCCGCCTGGTCACTCTGGACGGTGACGCCATCGAGCTTGCCCACGAAGTGCTGATCACCGGCTGGCCCCGGTTGGCCGGCTGGATCGAGGAGGGCCGGGACCGGTTGCGCGCACAGCGGCACCTCGGCGAGTCGGCCCGGGCGTGGGAGGAGCTGGACCGGGACGCCGGCGCGCTGTACCGGGGGACACGACTGGCCCACGCGGAGGAACTGTTCGCAGAGGAACCCAAGTCCTGCCCGGCGTCCCCCGCTCCTCCTCCGTCCCCTACCTCTTTCCCGTTCCCGTCCGCGTCCCCCTCCTGGCGACGGCTCCGGTCCTGGGCGGGGAACCGGTCCCTGGCGGAGCCCCCGTCCCCGGCGGCGTCCCGGTCCTCGGCGGGACCCCAGTTCCAGGCGGAGACTCAGTTCTCGCCAGAGGCGCCATCTCCGGCAGCGGCAGCGGCAGCGTCTGCGCCTCGCGCGGTGTCCCAACCCTCTGCACAACACCAGTCCCGGACACGGTCTCGGCCTTGGTCGTGGTTCAAGCCGCACTCCCAGGGCCCGTCGTCCAAACCCAGGCCTCGCGCCCAGCTCCAGTCCCGCGCCCAGTCCCCGTCCCACTTCCAGGACGACCTCACGCCCCTGGAGCGGACCTTCCTCGTCGCCTCCCGGGCCGCCCGGGACAGCGAGCGGGACGCCGAGGCGCGGACCGTTCGTCGTACGCGCCGGCTCACTGCGGGGCTCGCCGCGTTTCTCGTTCTCGCGTTGGCCGCCGGTCTGCTGGCCTGGCAGCGCGACCAGATCAGCAAGGAGGAGGCGGCCAAGGCGGCCGCCCGTCGTCTCGCCACGGTGTCCGACAGCCTGCGCGCCACGGACCCGCGCACAGCCGCCCTGCTCTCCGTCGCGGCCTGGCGGCTGGCCCCGCTCACCGAGTCCCGCTCGGCCCTCCTCAAGTCGCTGGCCCGGCCGGAGCGGGACGCCTACACCGACCCGTTGACCGGGGACAACACCCGCCGCTTTCTCGCCGACCAGGGCCGCAGGCTCGTCACCGTCACGGGCGGCAAGGTCACCGTGCGGAACGTGGTCGACCACCATGTCACCGCCACCTACCGTCTACCCAGCGGCGCGGAAGCCTCCGCACCTGGCCCCGACGCCCGCTTCCTGGTCCTACTCGACCAGGACGCCTACGCCCTGTGGAACCTGACCGCCGGAAAGGCTGCCGCCGACCTTGGCGACACGGCGTCGGGCGACACGGCGTACTGGACGGCGGCGGCCGACGGGAGCGCCTACGTGACCGGCCCGTCGGGCCAGCCGGGCCGCGTAAGGGTGCGCCGGACCGGCGACGGCACGGTGCTGTTCGCCCGGCAGGAGACACACGCTGTGACCACTGCCGCGCTCGGCCCGGGCGGCCGTCTCCTCGCCCTGTGCCCGGCAACGGGCGCACCGCAGGTGTGGGACACCGTGCACGCCAGGAAGCTGCCGGGCGACTGGGAGAAGGCTGACGGCACCGTGTGCGGGACCGGATCGGGAGCCGACGACGGCTCCCGGCTGCTGCGCTTCAGCGCGGACGGCCGACGCCTGGCCGCGGTACACGGGGCCACGGCCACGGTCTGGGACATCGCCGGCCGGCGGACCGTCGCCGACTTCACCAGCGGCGAGGAGACCGGCTTCAGCGACGCCGTCCTCGCCCCGGACGGGGAGTTCCTGGCCACGGCCGACGGCCAGGAGGTCGCCGTATGGCAGATGGCGGGGGGCGGCGGGCTGGTCTTCCATACACCGACGGCCGGTGCCGAGGTACGGGAGCTGTCCTGGGACCCGGACCGCGCCGGCAGGACCCTGCGCTACCTCGACGGCGCCACCGTCCACACGGACGATCTGAGCGACCGCCTCAACCTGCCCTGGCGGAGCACTCCGGCGGACGCGACGGTGCTCAGCCCGGACGGCACGGTCCTGGCCACCGTCACCGCCACCCCCTCCGGCAAGGATTACCGACTCGACCTGCGTGCCACCCGTGGCGGGGCGGTCCTCGCCCACACCACGCTCGGTCCGCTGCCGGGCGACGCCGCCGACGAGGTCCCGCGGCTGGCCTTCAGCCCGGATGGCGGGTCTCTCGCCGTCGCCGACACCGTGTCCGCGCGCGGCTCCCTGCGGCAGCGCTTCAGCGTCTGGGACACCCGCGCCCATCGATTGCGTACGTCGTTCGAGACCTCCGGCGCGGCGGACCGCACCGTCTTCGCGCTCGCCCTCGGACCGGGCGGCCGGACGCTGGTGGCCGGGCGGGACGGGGACGGCGTCGGCACGGCCGAACTCTGGAACACCGGCACCCGTCACCGCACGGCCACCCTGAAGAACATCTCCCCGGGCAGCCTCGCCCTGCGGCCCGACGGCCGACTGCTCGTCGACTTCGCCGACCAGTACGCCACGCTGCCGTCCGGCCGGTTGACCGGGCGTGCCCTGGCCGACGGCCGCCAGGTCACAGCCCTGGCCTTCAGCCCCGACGGCTCCCGGCTGGCCGTCGGCGACATGAGCGGGCACGTGACCTTGTGGGACGGCGACCTGCGTACCCGCCTGGGCATCCTGACCGGCACCTCCGACACCACCGCCGCCCGGGGCGACGCCGAGGCCGTGCGCGCGCTCGCCTTCTCCCCGGATGGCACCACCCTTGCCGTGGGCGGCCAGTACGGCACCCTGCGCCTGTGGGACACCGCCGGGCAGCAGCAGCTCGGCACCGACCTGCCCAACAGGGACGAGATCGGCACTCTGGCCTTCGGCCGCGCCGGCGCCGCCTTGTACGCCGGCGGCCCGGACGTGTCGCTCCAGCGCCACACGGTCGCTCCGGACGACGTGGTCCGGGTGCTGTGCGCCCGGTTCGGCGGCGGGCTCACCAGGGCGCGGTGGCGGACTTATGTGCCCGACGCGCCGTACCAGCGGGTATGCCCGGGGTCAGGCTGAGGATTTTTTGTTCAGGGTGACTCCGAGGGGAGCTTAAAAACCCCTCTGACCTGGAGGCTCGGGGTTGTTCACGCCCCTCGACCCCAGGTTTTGATCTCATGCGCACGCACCGCCTCATCCCCTCCCTTCTGCTGCTCGGCTCGCTCTCGATGGCGACGGCCTGCTCGTCCGGATCCTCCGGGACCGCGGGCGACGAGACCGCTGCGGCGCGGCCCGGATCGTCGGCCACGGCATCCCCCGTGCGGCCCGTCGACCCCTCGAAGATCAAAGGGCTCGAGATCGTCAGTGACAACAGCGAGAACGCCTCATGCGCGTGGGCGACCAGCTATCCGGACGTGCCCGGAGCGACGGCGGCGGCGGACGCGATGAAGAAGGACGTGGAGACGCGGCTGGCCGCCTTTCGCGAACTCTGCGCCGATGGGGACGTCGGCGGCGCCGAGCTCAACATCAGCCACGAGTTCCTGGTCGCCTCCGGGGACGTCCTCGGCGTCCGGCTGACCACCCTGGGCGGCGGCGGGGCGGGCAGCGGACTGGCCCGGCGCACCTACTGGTACGACGGCGGGGCGGGCGCGTACCGCACCGCGCTGGACCTCATCGACACCGGATCACGGGATGCCTTCCTCGCAGCCCTGAGGACCCGGCTCAAGGGGCGGGACGGCACGGACGAGCAGACGCTGGAGCAGGCGTTCGCCGACCGGTCGGTCCTCGCCGGCGAGCTCGACGACATGGCCTTCACGGCGGACGGCGGCCTGCGGGTGACCTTCGACCCGGGCGCGGTCGGCGCCGTCCCCGCCGGCTCCTACGTCGTCACCTTGCCCAAGGAGACGGTCACGCCCTGGCTGTCCGCCTTCGGCAGGCGCGCCCAGCGGCAGAGCGTCAGCCCGGCCGGGTCACTCGATCTCGGGGCGACCGCCACGCCCACGCCCGCGGTGCCCACACACACCGCCTCCGGGGACGACGACACCGACTGCAAGAAGGTCAAGTGTGTGGCCCTGACCTTCGACGACGGCCCGTCCGCCACCTACACCGCGAACCTGCTGAGGTATCTCGCGCAGAACCACGCCCGGGCCACCTTCTTCACGGTCGGCCAGAACGTCGTCGCCCACCCCGCCCTGGTGCGTGCCGAAGTCCGCGCGGGCAACGAGGTGGGCAACCATTCCTACAGCCACCCCGACCTCACCAAGCTCAGCTCCGAGCAGGTCGCCTACCAGCTCAACCGCACCAGCGCCGCGATCAAGGCCGCCACCGGCACGGCCCCCGCCCTCTACCGCCCGCCCTACGGCGCCATCAACAGCACCGTCCGCCGGGCCACCCACCTCTCCCCGGTGCTGTGGACCCTGGACACCGAGGACTGGAAGTACCCCGACGCCACGAAGGTCGCCCAGTTCGTCGTCTCCAAGGTGAAGCGCAACGACGTCGTCCTCATGCACGACATCCACCCCACGTCGGTCGCCGCCGTCCCCGAGATCCTGCGCGCTCTCACCGCCAAGGGCTACCACTTCGTGACCGTGAGCCACCTGCGGGCCACCATGTGACGTTCCGAGATGGCTCGGGGGCGGAACGGCGAAGCCTCCCTGTTGAGGAAGGGGTGCTGGTGAGGGAGCACCGTGAGGTCGTCGGCATCCCTCGATGATCGAACTGGCATGGGACACGCCTGGGACGTGAGAGAGCCGGGCCGCCAACCAGGCACTGGTCGATCACGTCGCCACCCTGGCCCGGGCCAACAGCGCGACCCCCGGGCACGTCGCCCTGGCCTGGCTTCTCGCACGGCACCCGCGGATCGCCCCGATTCCCGGCACGCGCCGTGTACCGATGAGGGCGGGCCGCCTGAGGGCGTCCGCGCGGATGTTCTCCGCCGCCCTGGTCGAGCAGTCGCTGGGTGGCCTTCGGCTCGATCGGGACCCACCGCTATTGCGGTGATCCGCTACCGGCCCAGTGCCACGGGAGAGTCCAAGCGTGGCCCCTATCGCTAGGGCAGTGGAGAAACCTGGTCCTTCGACTGTGTGTTCTGGCATTCGCCGGGCACGAGAAGCGACGGAGGTTGATAACTATGGTTCCCCTGCTTCTTGTTCTTCTGCTGGCTCTGATCCTGTTCGGCGCCGGTTTCGCGCTGAAGGCACTGTGGTGGATTGCCGTCATCGTGCTGGTCGTCTGGCTGCTCGGCTTTGTCATGCGTTCCGCGGACACAGGTGGCCGCAAGGGGCGCTGGTATCGTTGGTAACCAACTGAGCAACAGAATGCTTGTGGGCCCCGGATACTTCCGGGGCCCACAAGCATGTCCGGATCCGGGCATATGGCCGGGGCAAGCGGCAAGCGCTGTAAGTGCGAAGGGCCCGGCGAAGTAGTGGAATCCGCATTCCAACCCACCGGGCCCCGGCAACCGCGACATCCTGCAATGCGCGCTCACCGGACAACAGCACATCCGCGGGCCGACGCCGCCGAATTCCAGAACTGCCTACGACCGCCGCCCTGTACTGAGAAAGAACCTGCGCGGGAAGCCGAGGGTCAGGGTCGGGTTCGTCCAGACGCCGACCATCCGAGGGCGTTGCGAAGGGCCGCGGTCAGGAGCGCACGATGTCGCGCACGTTGTCGACAGCACCGCAGCCTGCCTTGAGCTGGCGCTCGCGCTCTTCCATGAACGCCTGGCCCAGTTCCTCGCGGCGTTCCATGGCCACATTCTCGCGGGCTCCGTTGAGGATGGTGCGCTCCTCCTCATCGGCGTGGTGCGTGACGGCCTGCACGAGTTCTTCCAGCTTTTCGTCCCACTCCTGTGAGCCGACCTCGTCGACTTCCAGGAGTTCCAGGAGCGCCTTGTTGCCCTCTTCGTGCTCCTCCTCGCCGTGTTCCACCTCATCGTCGTCGATCTTCTTGTAGCGCTTCAGGGCGGGATAGACCTTCGCCTCTTCCGCCAGAGCGTGCGCGATCAGCAGATCGGAGAATTCCCGAAGGGCGGCAGCCCGGTCGGCTTCGACGCTGCGCATCTGGTGAAAGAGATCCTCCATCTTCCGGTGGTCCTGGAGAATGAGTTCGACTACGTCTCGTGTCTGCGCCATGGGGGTAGGCATCACTTTCGTGCGGGGACCTTGCAGGAGTCCAGCTACCCCGTCCTGCCGTTTTCAGCAGGATGGCCAGAGCGAACGACTCACAAGGCTGACGGAATGGGCCCTACGGGCTGACCTACAGAGACCCCGGCTCGCCGTCGGCGACGAACCGCGTCAAGCATCGCTCCAGCAGTTCCAGGAACTGCCGCAGGTCATCGGCCACCTTGTCGAGCTTCGGTTCGTCCAGCGACGCCGTCCGCGTTCGACGAACCGACCCATCAGGGGCTGCCACGTAGGTCAGGCCGCCGCCGTTCGAGCCGATGACCAGTCCCTGGAGCCTGTGTTCGACACCGAGGTCGACAGCGCCGGCCTCCTGGAGTCGCAGAAGGACGTCACTTGCCGGGTCGAGGAAGTAGCCGTTGCCGACGTCCGCCCAGGTGACCCCGCCGATGCTGCCGTAGAAGGTGACCAGGTCGGCCGGCATGAGGCTCGCTTGGGCAAGAGCGCGAACAGCGCCCTGATCGTCACTGCTGGCCGGCCGGACCTCGTTGGTGCCAGGGGGAAAGCCCTGCCGTCGCTCGAACTCACCGGTCATTGCCGCGAGAGCGCCGGAGACTCTGTCTGTCCACGAGACCAGCCAGTCGGGGGAAAGCGAACGGTCGCTCATGAGGTCGGATCATGGCATGGGTCCCAGTTCCCCATCAGGTGACCAGCGGCCTTGCATGCCGGTAGGTGCCCAGTCCGGTGCCGTGCAGGGAGCCGCGGCGGGGCGATTGGCTGGCACGATGCCGCGGGCGCGGACCTGGTCGCGGCAGATGTCGTGCCGTAGCCGAGGTCGGCGAGCGAGTCGGGTTTGCGCCGCGGTGGTCCGACGAGGCCGCCGACCGGCGGGATCGCGTCGAGCAGGGGCAGGAGTTGTGTGACGTCGTTGCGGTTGCCGTCAGTCAGCTGGACGGCAAGTGGGGTGCCGTGTCCGTCGGTGATGACGTGAGTTTCGAGCCGGAGCGGCCCCGGTCGACCGGCGAGGGGCCCGTGTGGCTCCCCCCTTCTATGGTCTGACGGGGGAGGGGCCGACCACACAACGGGACCTGCCAGACGCCGGCCTCCTCCGGGAGGTACTCCCACCACACACCGAGGGCGAAGTCGCCGAGCTCGAAGCCCGGGGGGTGTGAGGCTGCCGCCCCGGTGCCGGGGCGGCAGCCTGCTCACTGGACAAGTTCGATGTGCGGATGGTCGGGGGACACCGGGCAGACGTGGAGTTGCAGGTCGTAGGCGTCGGCGATGTTGAGCAGGGTGACGTTCGCGGGCCGGGTGCCGATGGGGAGCGGGGTCGGGTTCGTCCGTTCCTCCTCGGGCATCCAGCTCTGGCTGCCGGGGTCCCATTCCCTGCTCGCGACGGTGAGGAGCGGGATCGTCTCGGTGCCGCATTCGGGGCAGGGGCGGGGCATGGGGTCGGTGAAGCCCCAGCGGGTCCAGCCGCCGGTCTTCCACCCGGGGGCGTGGCACAGGTTGCGGAAGTAGAACTCGTGCGGGGTTTCCGCGCCGGTGCTGTCCCACGCGTATCCGGCGGCCTCCCACCGACTCACGTCGTCCACCTGGTGCTGGAGTTCCTTGCTCAGCTCCATGGGGCTGGGGTATTCGGTGACCTGCTCGGGTGTCAGCAGGCACGGACTCGGGAGATACCAGTCGAACTGGATTACGGGCGGCTCGGGCGGGGCGTCGAGGACGTCGGTGACGGAGGCGGACGAACGCCAGCGGAGGGCCGTTCGGGGGTGTGCGAACTCCGCGTGGTCGCAGGGGCACCACAGGACCTGGAGCAGATCGGCTCCGGGAGGGCTGCCCGGAAGGGGGACGTCACGGGCGTAGAGCTGGGCAACGGGGATCATGGGAATCGGACCGTCGAACCACGGGTGGCCCGTGCTGAGCCGCTGTTCGATCTCCTGCTCCTCGGGCGTGAGCGCGGGGGCCTGGGGGTCGCGGAGTCGGCGCTCGGCCGCTGCCGTACGGATGCGACGCAGAAGCCGGATCTCGTCCGGAGAGTGCATCTCGTCTGTCGCGTCGCTGTCGTGTGGCTCTTCGCAGTGGGGCCACGGCTCGTCGGCGGGCCACAGGAGCGGCCCGCCGACGGAGCTTTCGTACGGCGTGGGCGACCCGGGGCGGGGGTGCAGCCGGGTCGCCGTGCGGGCCAGCGGAGCCAGTTGAGGGAAGAGCGCGGTCACGTCGAGCGGCCGCGGCGGGGTGGTGAAACTCATGCTGGCTCCCGATGGCGCGAACTGACTGTGATCAGTTGCCGAGGTTGTACAACCCGGTGTTCTTCAGGGTGTTGGTGACATAGACGTTGGAAAACAACTGCTCGATCGTCCCGTCCGCCCGTTCGATGTTAGCGCTCATCGTGACTCCCACCGGGATCGTGCTGGTGGCGTCCTTGTAGACGGGAGTCACCTGGTAGAAGACCGCGTCGTCCGGTCCGAAGGCGGACACGTCGCTCTGGATGACCTTCTGCGCCATGGCTTCGTAGGTTCGCATGCTGGGCGTGCCCGTGTTCATCCCCGACTGCCAGCACGGGACGAGATTGACCTGGATACCCCTGCCGCCGGTGATGTTCGGAATCAGGTGACACCGGGCCAGCCCGTTGGTGAGCGAGTTCGCGTTCCTGAAGATCTCCGCATCCTGCCAGCCGGGTATGTCGCCCTGCGCGGGGGTGCCCTCGGGGGCTGTTCGGTCCAGGCATGCCTGTGCTCGAGTCGGCCTGTCTCCGGCCCGGCCCAGCGGGTCGGTCGTCTTGTTGACGTGGGGGACCGGTTCGGTGGTGTTCAGGATCCACCCGGCGCCGCTGGTGAGTGCTGGGGCGGGCTTGCTGTCCAGGCAGCGGGCGTGCGGGCCGGTGTCCGGCAACGAGAAGGTCAGCTCGAACTGGTCGGCGTCGATGACCCGTTGGTTCCTGAATCCGTCGGCGAGCTGCGCGGCGGCGAACTGCTTCTCGGCGGGTGTGACATGGGCCTGGACGCAGGGTGAGGCGGGGTCCACGGCGCGGGCGTCGTTCAGGACATAGGTACCCCATTCGCCGCTGCCGAGGTTGGGGACCACCTTGACGCACTCAGCGCCGGCGGCGCCGCCTTCCTTCGCCTCGCCGAAGGGGAAGTCACCGCAGGAGTCGTTGTCGACGAGCTCCGGCTCAGGCGTGAAGCCGCTGCACGTGCTGGCGGTGCGGTTGGCCACACCGCTCGTCGACCGGGTCAGGGGGCTGCCCTTCTTCCCCCAGGCGCCGTTGAGCTTCTTCTGCGCCCAAGCGTAGGCGGCCACGGCGCCGCCGGCATCGGAGGCCGTCGCGCTCATCGGCACGACGGGCATGATCGAAGGGATGACACACCCGGCCGACGAGGTGCCCCCGACCGCGTTGTCGCAGCGGATCTTGCGCGGGTTGTCCCAGGAGGCGCTCGGGTCGACGGGCGTGGCGCCCGGGGAGGTCACGTACAGCTTGTACGAGGTGAGGAACTCCGCGACGGAACCCGTGGCGGGGGCCGAGGAGTACTTGACGTCGCCGGAAAGGGTCTTGCCCAGGACCACACCGCTCTCGTACCAGGGCGCGGTCGTCGTCGCCCTGCAGCCGGTTCCGCAGGAGGCGCGGAACTTGGCGTCGAGGGCGGTGACTTCGCCGCTCGCAGAGGTCATCGTCACGGTGACGTGCTCGCTCCACGTCGTACCCGCCGACGGCAGTGACGCACTGGTGGAGATCTCCAGGGTGCCGCGCCCGAGCTCCGCGCCCTTGCTGTCGCGCAGGATGTAGAGGACGTTCACTCCGGTCACGCAGTAACTGAAGCGCTCGTAGGAGTAGTTGCCGGGGCTGGTGAGGGAGCAGCTGCCGACGTTGGCCGAAGTGGCGGCGAGGCTCCGCGGCTGTGCCTTGGTTCGCGCGGCCGGGGCGGGACTGGTGCTCACACACGCCTCGACGGCGCCCGCCCGGCGCTCCTTCGTCCCTGTCTTCGTGGCCTCACAGTGTTCCCCTGACTGCTTGGGGAAGGCGCTGGTGGCGGTCGTGGGGGCCGGAGTGTCGGTCTGGTTCGTCCGGTCCACCCGCACCGTGTGCCGCGGCTTCTCGTCCGCGGTCTGCTGTGCCGTGGCCGTACCCGCCGTGGTGAGTCCCAGCGTCACCGCGGCAAGGACGGCAAGTACGGTCGACCGCGCCCGTATTCGGGATGCGCATCGAGGGCGTCTCTCGTGCATGTTCGTGAGGTCTCTCTTCCTTGTTCGGTGCAGGGGGAAGGGGGGGGCACCGGACATGAGGTGCCCCCCGGGGCAGCGGTGGGCGGCCTGCGCTCTACCGCGTCGGAGCCGTACGAGTCCGAGCCGTACGAGAGGGACTCACTCGTCAGGCGACCAAGTCGAAGAGATCCTTGGTGATGGACGAGACCCCGTCCTCGACAACGTCCGCGATCTTGCCCACGACGGGCTTCACGACGCTGCTGGCGGGCTTCAGCGCGGCACCCAGCCACTTGGTTTGGCCGTAGGTGACCAGGCTCAGGCCGGTGCCTGCGGCGGACCACCAGAAATCGCTGCTCGTGAAGCCGTGCTCGATGCCGGTGAAGACAGTGCTGATGGCGCTCGCGCCTGCCGAGACACCTGCGAAGAAGCCGGCTGCGGCGAAGGCCGGCGGGAAGACGAACCCCGCGAGGGTGCAGCCGGCGGCCAGGAGGCCGGCGCCGACGCTGACCACGTTGGCGGCGTCCGCGTAGAACTGGGCGTCGTTCCACCACTCGTCGGAGTCGGCGGGGTCCTGGGTGCCGTTGGGGTTGACCTGGTTGTTCCGGTCGTTGGCGGCGGGATCACGCTGGGCCTCGCGGTCCGCCTTGGCCTTCTCCGCGGCTTCCTTGGCCTTGGCGGCCACTTCGGCCCGGTGCTTCTCGGCCGCGATCCGCTTGGCCGCGGAGTACGCGGCGGCGGCCTGCTTCGCGTCCGCCTGCGCCTCGAGCATGGAGGCACGGGCGGCGTTGGCCGAACTCTGTGCGGCGGCGGAGGACTTGAGGGCGGCACGCGCCGAGTCGATCGCCTTGTTGGCCGAGTAGTTGGCCGAGCGGGCCGCGCCGCGGGCGGTCGCGGCGGCCGCCTTCGCCGTGTTGGCGGAAGCCTGGGCGTCAGCGGCCGACTTGTCGGCGGCGTCCGCGTTCCGGCGCGCCTCGGCCGCGTAGTTGTCGGCCGCCTTGGAGGAGGCGATCGCCTTGTCCGCCCACTCCTGAGCCTTGGCGGCGTTGTTACGCGCCAGATAGGCGGCCTGGGTCGCCCGCGCGGCGTTCTCCTGCGCGTTCTGGGCGATCTTCGCGGCGGCGGCGATCGCACCGCGGATCGCGGCGACATGGGTGGCGGTGTCGTGGTCGAGCTGGGCCGTCCGGAACTGGACCACGAGGATGAAGTTGCGGAGCATCCACGCCGGGCCCTCGAGGGCGACCTCGGCGTAGGCCTTGGTGAAGGCGCCGCCGGTGGCGATGAGCTCACTGGCGAGGACCTTGTCGTCCTCCTGCTGCGCCAGCGGGTAGGCGTGGTCGAAGAAGTAGTTGAGGGATTCGGTGGTGTTCTCGTCGAGCGCCTTGTTGGCGGCGTTGGTGACGGCCCTGCCCGCGCCGTCCTTGAGGATCCTGCCGATCGCGACGCGCAGCTCCTCGTCGGAGGCCTTCTTCATGCCGATGGTGAGGAAGTCACCGATGGCCTTGGAGCTGGAACTCTCCAGGGCGAGCTGGGCGGCCTCGGCGATCTTCGGCGCGGCGATCGTCGCCACATGGAGGGTGGTCTCGCGGTCGTCCTGGGCCTGGGCGAGGGCCCGATCGAGGTCGATCCAGGCGAAGACGTCGTCGTCGGAGCCCGCCAGGGCGTGCTGGGCGGCCTGCCGGGTCCAGGCGCCCCGGGACTCGATCAGGCCGATCGCGGCCTTGCGCCCCAGGGTCGCGGCGAGTGCCATGTCGCCGGAGTACAGAGCCTGTTCAGCTCTGCTGGTGAGGTCCTTGATCTCCTGGGCGGTGCGCTCCGCGAGCAGGCGCTTGTCGCGGACGTCGGACAGATCGGTCGCCTCGGCGGAGGCGAGCAGCCGCGCCTCCTCGATCGCCTTCTGCTTGTCCTGCTCCAGCGTCTGGGCCTCGGCGGCGCGGGCGTTCTTCTCCACCTCGATGGCGTCGGCGACGGCCTTGGTGGCGACGTTGGCGGCCTTCACGGCCTCGTCGGCGTGCGCGGTCGACTTGTTGGCGTAGTCAATGGCCTGGCCCGCGTACTTCACGGCCTCCTCGGCGGCGGCTGCCGCCTTGTCGGCGTGGGCGGCGGCGGAGTTGGCGGCGTCGCGGGCGGTGCGGGCCGCGGTGGCGGCGGCGCTGGCCAGCGCCTGGGCGGCGGAGGCGGCGTTGGTGGCCCGGTTGGCCGCACTGGTGGCGATGGCGGCCTGGCGCTTGGCCTCGGCGGCCTCCGCCTGGGCGACACCCGCGGAGGCGGCGGCCTGGGCGGCGGCCGTGGCGGCGGCGGCCGAATTGCGTGCGGCGGAGGCGGCGGCCGTGCCGGCGGACGCGGCCGCGTCGCCGGCGACGGCGGCCTTGTCGGCAGCCGCGGCGGCGCTACGGGCCTTGGCCGCGGCGTTCTTGGCGGCGACCGCGGCGTTCTTGGCCTCCTGCGTCTTGCTCGCGTCCTTGGAGGCGGCTATCGCAGCCCTGTAGGCACGGGACGCGGCGCTGCCCGCGTTCGAGGCGGCCTGAGCGGCACCGGTGGCCGCCCAGGATGCGCGGCGGGATGCGTTCACCGCTGCGTTGGACGCGTTGATGGCGTTGCGTGCGGCGTCCGCCGCGCCCTTCGCCGCGTTCGCAGCCTTCCGGGCCGCCGCCGCCGACTTCTGCACGTCGTTCTGGGCCGCGGACGCCTCGGCGGCGGCCTTCTGGGCGGCCTCCTTGGCCTTCCCGGCGGCGGTCTCGGCGCGTGCCGAGGCCTCCACGGCCAGGTTGGTCTCCTTCTGAGCGCGCTTGCCCTCGCGCTCGACGAGGGCGACCAGCTCCTCGATGGTCGCCGACTCCTGGTCACGGGCGCGCGCGATGTGCTGCCCGGTCTCCATGAACCACTCCACGTCGGCCGCGGTCCCCTCGAGCGCACGGCTCGCGTACTTCTGTACTTCCGGACCACCGTTCAGCAGCATGGCGCTGGCCTGGACCCGGGTGTCCTCCAGACGCGCGTCGTACTGCTTGTCGGTGAGGAAGGCGGTGAGAGCCGGTGCGGTGCTGGCGTCGAGAGCGGTGTTGGCGCTGCGCACCACCGCCTTGTCGCCGGTGGTCGAGACGGTGGTGGTGGCGACCCGGAGGTCTTCGAGGATGGCCGGCTTGAAGCCGTCCTTCAGGAACGCGGCTATCGCGGCGTCGCCGCCCTCGAGAGCGGCGACGGCCTCTCTTCGCAGGCCCTTGCCCGCACGGTCCAGGCTGCGGACGATCGCGACGCGGTTGTCCTCCACGGTCTGCTTCGGCAGCGTCTCGGCGAGGAAGGTCTGGATGTCGGCGTCCGACCCGTAAAGGGCCTCGGCGGCGGCTGCCTTGACGCCCTTGCCACCGGTCAGCCACGCCCTGACGACCTTGGCGCGTTCGGTGTCCGGCAGCGGCACGGGTTCGGGTGCCGCGCCGTCCGCAGCGGCGGCGGCCGTGGGGAGGAGCGTCAAGGGCGTTGACGCCACGGCGGCGGAGGCGGCGAGCGCGCCGAGCACGCGGCGACGGCTCCAGAAGATTGTCTGCATCGGAGAGTGTCCTCCTGTGAGCTGGTGACAGGACATGCAGGACCGCACCGGCAGGGCGGTTCCCGGTGCCCCCAAAAGATGGAATGCCGACGGACGCGAAGTGGCGTGCGGTCGGGAGTACTTGTAGCTCGGGACCATATCAACTGTCTTTGCAGAGCGGGTCAATTAAGTAGTCCTGTTCTTTAACCCGCGTTCCCAGCACGTGCCCTGATGGATCATCAGAAGCTTCTTTACAGGAGCTTCACAAGTCTTGGTGCAACCTTTATGAAGTGTGACGGAGGTCATGAGTGGAGCGTGGTGAATGCCACGGTATGCGTGGTTTTAAGCGCTCGACCTCGGGGTGGCTTCGTGTTTGCATGATGAAGAGGATGGTGATCGCCGGGGCGAGGGCTTCTCGCTTTGGGGCGTAAGGGAGCCTCCTCCCGGGGGAGTTGGAACGCACTTGGCGAAGCGATGCCGATAAGGCGTTCCTGTGCACCCGAAAAGCGAGACCGGTGACGGATATCCGGCCTGCAGCGACGAACTTGGGGATGCAATGAAGCAATACAGCAGAATGTCCGTTAAGCCGCAGCGCAAGCGGATTGCGCTGCGCGCACTGGGCGCGGCGACGGTCGGCGCTCTGGCCTGGATCACGGCGACCACGGGCATCCCCGGCGGGGCCTCGCAGGAGGCGAACCCCACCGCCCTGGTCGCGGGGGAATCCCCCGGTTTCGCGGTGGAGAACTTCGACTACCCGCTGGCGGACAAGATCCTGGCCGAGAAGAAGATCCTCCTCAAGCGCGGCGACGGGCACATCACCCTGGCCGACTGTGCGAGCGGGACCGGTCTCCTGGAGATCATGGCCCGCGACAAGGCGGACAAGATCTGCTTCAAGGTGGTGGGCAGCTCCGGCTGGCTGACCCTGGAGATCCCCGCGGTCTACGCGATCAAGGGCAACGACTACACGACCGCGGTCGACATGACCGTGGGTAGCGAGGAGAAGTCGTTCGACATCCTCAAGAACTCCTGGACGCCGGTGGGTGAGGCCGCGGACACCGAGGGCCGCGATCACATGCTCGTCGAGATCAGGTCCTCCAAGTAACCGCAGTCAACATTGTCATGCCCACCGCAGCACGGTCCGATGCCCACCGGACTCGCAGCCCTCGTGTCTAGGAATCCACACTCATGCACCTCTCCAGACGTCATCGTCTCGCCGCGCTGGCCGCTGCCCTGCTCGCAGGTCCCGTCGTACTGGGTGCCGTTCCGGCCGCGACCACCACGGCTGCCGCGTTGAGCGGAGTCGACGCCCCGGCGCAGCTGAACTTCGTCGCGAAGGTCAATGTCGGTGAGCAGGCTGCCTGCACCGGCACCCTCGTGGACCCGCAGTGGGTACTGACCGCGGCCACTTGTTTCGCCGCGGACGGCAAGGTCTCCGCCGGGAAGCCTGCCGTGACCACCACTGTCACGGTCGGCCGTACCGACCTGACCCAGTCCGGCGGGAGTGTTCAGCAGGCTCTCTGGCTCGTTCCGCACGCCGACCGGGACCTGGTCCTGGTCAGGCTCGCCGCGCGGGTCACCGATCCCGCCGTCAAGCCGGTGCGGTTGGCGACGACGCCCGCGGTGGCGGGGGAGAAGCTGACGAAGGCCGGGTTCGGACGTACCAAGACCGAATGGGTGCCCGACAAGCTGCACGCCGGTACGTTCACCGTCGCCTCCACCACGAGCACGAGTGTGGACCTGGACGGCTCCGACGGTGCGACCGTGTGCAAGGGGGACGCGGGCGGTCCCGCGCTGCGCACCGTCGACGGCACGACCGAACTCGTCGCCGTCAACTCCCGCTCCTGGCAGGGCGGATGCCTCGGCATCGACCCCACCGAGACCCGTACCGGCGCCGTCGACACCCGCGTCGACGACCTGAGCAGCTGGGTCAAGGAAGTCTTCAGCCGGGAGAAGATCACCCCGGCGGACATCGACGGTGACGGCAAGGACGACCTGGTCCTGCAGCGCATCGACGGTTCCGTCGTCGTCCATCGCAACCTCGGAAACAGCTTCGGTGCCGGCACCGTCATGTCCGCCGGATGGAGCCGTTTCCTCACCGGCACTGACATGGGTCGTCTGTACTTCGCTGACATCACGGGTGACGGCAAGGGCGATCTCATCGTTCACGGCACGGACGGCAATGTCGCTGTTCGTAAGAACATGGGCACCTATTTTGACGGCGGGACTCACTGGAGTGCTGGTTGGGGCCGTTTCGTCACCGGTACCGACATGGGTCGTCTGTACTTCGCTGACATCACGGGTGACGGCAAGGCCGATCTCATCGTTCACGGCACGGACGGCAATGTCGCTGTTCGTAAGAACATGGGCACCTATTTTGACGGCGGGACTCACTGGAGTGCTGGTTGGGGCCGTTTCGTCACCGGCACTGACATGGGTCGTCTGTACTTTGCTGACATCACGGGTGACGGCAAGGCCGATCTCATCGTTCACGGTACGGACGGCAATGTCGCTGTTCGTAAGAACATGGGCACCTATTTCGACGGCGGGACTCACTGGAGCGCTGGTTGGGGCCGTTTCGTCACCGGTACCGACATGGGCCGCCTCCGCTTCGGCGATGCCACCGGTGACGGCAAGGCCGACTTGTTCGTCCACACGATCGCGGACGGCAAAGTCGCCGTTCGCAAGAACATGGGCACCTACTTCGACGGCGGCACCGTGATGCTCACCCTCTGACGAGAGCGATCCCTCTGGCGCCACGCTGGAGAAACCGGCCACGGCCACAGCTGACACTGCTCCGCCCCACCGCCCTCCGCACCGGAACCGAGCCTCGACGCCGGTCTGCCCCACATCGGCGTTCCGGTTCGGCGGGCGGTCTCGCTCATCACGGTGGCGACCGGCCGCTGGCAAACGACACTCCAACCCCAGGGACTCCCATGACCGTAAGACGTTCCCGATTGATGTGGGCGACCAGCACGGCAGTCGTCCTCGCCACCTTGGCGACCACCACCACGGCTTCCGCGTTGGGCGGAGTCGATGCCCCGGCGCAGCTGAACTCTGTCGCGAAGGTCAACGTCGGTGAACAGTCTGCCTGCACCGGCACGCTCGTGGATCCTCAGTGGGTCCTGACCGCGGCCACCTGTTTCGCCGCGGACGGCAAGCTCTCCGCCGGGAAGCCTGCCGTGACCACCACCGTCACGGTCGGCCGCACCGACCTGACCCAGGCCGGCGGGAGTGTCCAGCAGGCTCTGTGGCTCGTTCCGCACGCCGACCGGGACCTGGTCCTGGTCAGGCTCGCCGCCCGGATCACCGATCCCGCCGTCAAGCCTGTGCGGTTGGCGACGACGCCCGCCGTGGCGGGGGAGAAGCTGACGAAGGCGGGATTCGGTCGCACCAAGACCGAGTGGGTGCCCGACAAGCTGCACGCCGGTACGTTCACCGTCGCCTCCACCACGAGCACGAGTGTGGACCTGGAGGGCTCCGACGGTGCGACCGTGTGCAAGGGTGACGCCGGCGGCCCCGCGCTGCGCACCGTCGACGGTACGACCGAACTCGTCGCCGTCAACTCCCGCTCCTGGCAGGGCGGATGCCTCGGCATCGACCCCGCCGAAACCCGTACCGGCGCCGTCGACACCCGCGTCGACGACCTGAGCAACTGGGTGGCCTCCACCGTCGCCGTCCCCCGCGTCACCGACCACACCGGGGACGGCAAGTCCGACGTCGCGTACCTGTACAACTACGGGACCAACGCCGACGGCACCAACCACACGGCCCTGTGGCTGCAGACCTCCACCGGCACCGGCTTCAACGGGCCGGCGAAGTCGTGGGACTCCGGCACTGACTCCTGGGACTGGAACCGCAGCAAGACGGTGTCCGGCGACTTCAACGGTGACGGCCTTGCTGACGTAGGAGTCCTCTACAAGTACGCCAACACCTCCGACGGACGCGGTCACACCGCGCTGTGGACCTTCACCTCGACCGGTAGCGGATTCAAAGCGCCGGTCAAAGTGTGGGACTCCGGCGAGGGTTCGTGGACGTGGGACAATTCCGCCCCGGTGGCAGGGGACTTCAACGGTGACGGTCTTGCTGACGTTGGCGTCCTCTACAAGTACGCGAACACCTCGGATGGGCGTGGTCACACGGCGCTGTGGACCTTCACCTCGACGGGTGCCGGCATGAGCGCACCGGTGAGGAAGTGGGATTCCGGCGAGGGTTCGTGGACGTGGGACAATTCCGCCCCGGTGGCAGGGGACTTCAACGGTGACGGTCTTGCTGACGTTGGCGTCCTCTACAAGTACGCGAACACCTCGGATGGGCGTGGTCACACGGCGCTGTGGACCTTCACCTCGACGGGTGCCGGTATCAGCGCACCGGTGAGGAAGTGGGATTCCGGCGAGGGTTCGTGGACGTGGGACAATTCCGCCCCGGTGGCAGGGGACTTCAACGGTGACGGTCTTGCTGACGTTGGCGTCCTCTACAAGTACGCGAACACCTCGGACGGGCGTGGTCACACGGCGCTGTGGACCTTCACCTCGACCGGTGCCGGTATGAACGCACCGGTGAGGAAGTGGGATTCCGGCGAGGGTTCGTGGACGTGGGACAATTCCGCGCTGGTGGCGGGTGACTTCAATGGTGACGGGAAGTCCGACGTTGGCGCCCTCTACAAGTACGCCAACACCTCCGACGGACGCGGTCACTCGGCCTTGTGGACCTTCACCTCCACCGGTACCGGCATCAACGCACCCGTCAAGGCCTGGGACTCCGGCACGGGATCCTGGACCTGGGACCGGACCAAGGTCGCCTGACCACGCGTATGTCGCACCGGCATCGTGAAGAGGTGGTCCCGCGCGGACTGCGAGTCCTCACGGGACGCCACACCGGGTGCCCAGGACCACACGTCCACTGAACTCATCACCACCGAAGACACCGGAGACCTGGAAGCCAGCGCCGCCGGGTGTGCGGCCGCTCCTCGCGGCCGTACGCCGTACGTCAGGCTGCCAGGTTTCGCGGTACGACACCGAACCCCCGCCGGACACACAGAGGGCATCTCATGACCACCACGTGTTGGAGTGGACAGCGGTGGGCGTGAGCGCGGGACCCGGAGCGACGCGAGCACAGGCTCGCCGAGCTCAGTTCCGCCAAGCAGCAACCTCACCGGCGCCTCTGCTCCCTCCCTGCGGGGGCTCGTCGAACGCGTGAGCCACACGTCTCCCACCAAGGAACCAAGGTCATGCCACACCTCAGAGACCGTCGCCTCGCCCCCTTCACCAGAGCATTCACCACGCGCCTCGCCGCAGCACTCGGCGCCGCGCTGCTGGCGCTGAGCGCCACCCCCGCGAACGCCGTCATCGGCCCCGCCGCGGTCGACGGCGCGCTCGCGTTCACCACCCGCCTTGAGATCGGCGACGGCCAGAAGGCCTGCTCCGCCGCGCTGGTAGACCCGTACTGGCTGCTCACCGCCACCAGCTGTTTCGCCGACAACCCGGACGCGAGCCTCGCCATACCCACCGGCGCGCCCAAGCTCAAGACCACCGCGACCATCGGCCGCACCGACCTCGCGACCTCCGGCGGCGAGACCCGCACCGTCGTGGAACTCGTCGCACACCCGTCACGGGACGCCGTCCTGGCGCGGCTCAGCCGCCCCGTCACCACCATCACGCCCGTGAGTTTGGCCGCCGCCGCGGCCACGCCCGGCGAAAAGCTGACGGTGGCCGGCTACGGCCGCACCGCCACCGAATGGGCCCCGCTGCGCCTGCACAGCGGCACCTTCGCCGTCGAATCGGTCGCCGCGGAGACGGTCGCCACCACCGGCGAGAACGGCGCGAGCGTCTGCATGGGCGACACCGGCGGCCCGGCCGTGCGCCTGGCCGACGGCAAGGCCGAGCTGGTCGCGGTCAGCAGCAGATCCTGGCAGGGAGGCTGCTTCGGCACCGATCCGGCCGTGACCCGGACCGGCGCGGTCAGCACCCGTGTGGACGACCTGCGCTCCTGGGTCGGCTCCACTGTCGCCGTTCCCGCTGCGGCTGCGGCCGGTACCTGGCGTGCTTACGGCAACACGAACCCGATCACTTCCAGCTCCAGCACATGGCGTTGCGCCGGCAGTAAGACGATCGCCACCGGCGTGATCGCGCAGGCCTGTGCGATCAGGTCGGCCAACGGAAGCGGGGTCCAGGCAGCGGTGATCGTGCGCAACAACCAATCCAGCCTTTATGGTGCGCAAGCGCGTATGGATCTGTATACCGCCTCGGGCACGCACTTGGGCGATTGGAAGTGCCCGTCCTCGGGGGTCGGGGCGAACTCCTGGTCGGTCTGCTTCGGAACAACCCTCGCGGAGAGCAGCCAGGTGAATTCGTTCGGATCGCTCAACGGCGCCTATCTCGGCCTGTCATCGAACGCCTGAACCGGGGCAGATCGCCCCGAAGGGCCGAGGGCTGGCACGCGGTGGGCTGACTCGACTTCGGCGGAGGGCGTGAGCTGAACCGAGCCGGCCCGCGCTGCGGAAGTCTGCGGTTCACGGGCCCCCGTAACTGCTTGACATTCGTGCCGACCGCCTCGGCGTCGTCGAGCCGGTCCTCCGCGTGCCAGACCTCGGCGAGGCATCTCACTCGATCCGGTTCAGCAGCCGGTGGAGGCGGTCCGGCCTGGCATGTCGTTGCGGACCACCTACGAGATCTTGAGACAGCGGGCAGCCCATGGCAGGCTCACGCCGCATGATCGATGAGTTCGCGAAAGACAACCTGCACGGGAGATTGCGGCGGGACCGCGACGCGCTGCTCTGGAAACTAGACGGCTTGTCCTAATACGACGCCCGCCGACCTTTGACAGCGTCCGGGACCAACCTCCTGGGCCTGGTCAAACACGTGGCCACGGTCGAGGCCAGGTACTTCGGCGAGGTCTTCGACCGCCCTTCTCCGGAACCGCTGCCCCGGTGGCAGGACTACAACGGCAGCGATCTGTGGGCGACCGAGGACGAGACCCGCGATCAGATCATCGGGTTCTACCGGCGCACGTGGGAACACTCGGACGCGACGATAAGCGAGCTTCCCCTCGACGCCCCCGGCCGTGTGCCGTGGTGGCCGGAGCCGTATCCCAACACGAACCTGTTCGCCGTCATGGTCCATGTTCTCGGCGAGACCATCCGGCATGCCGGGCACGCAGACATCCTGCGCGAGAGCCTCGACGGCCGGACCGGGGTACGTGCCGAAAACGAGCAGCAGATCGACGAGGCAGCCCGTGCAGCCTACTGCGCGAAGGTCGAGCAGGCCGCCAGGGCGGCCGCACCGATCCAGGCTTAGTGGTTGGCGCCGTAAGTCCTTCGGGGGTTGACCTTGAGGCCGGGCGTCGGCGTGCCCGCTGTCAGTCCTTGGCTCGTGTCTCGCTGGTTCGGTGTTCGCTCGGGCTGATGCCGCGCACCCTTTTGAATGTGGTGCTGAGGGCGAAGGCGCTAGAGAAGCCGACCTTGCCGGCCACGGCGCCGACTGTCGCGCCGGGCTCGCGCAGCAGGTCGGCGGCGAGGGCGAGCCGGTGCTCGCGCAGATAGGTCATCGGCGGCTGGCCGACCAGGGTGGTGAAGCGCCGGGCCAGCGCCGCGCGTGAGACGCCTGTTTTCGCCGCCAGGGTCTCGACGGTCCAGGGGTGGGCGGGGTCGGCAGTCAGCAGCCGTAGCGCCGGTCCGACGACAGGGTCGCCATGTGCGCGGTACCAGGCGGGGATCTGGGCGCCGGGGCGGGTGAACCAGGAGCGCAGGGCGGTGATGAGCATCAGGTCCAACATCCGGTCGAGCATGGCCTGTCTGCCCGGCTCGGGGCGGGTGACGTCCTCGAACGCTGCCGCGCTGACCGGGCAGGGCCCCTGCCCCGCCCGGACGACGGCGAGTGCGGGCAAGGCGGCCAGCAGCTGTCCGGGCACACCTCGGTCCACCGTGTACAGGCCGTTCAGCAGTACCGTGCCGCCGCCCTGGGTGGTGCGTGTGTCCTGTCCGTCCACGGTCGTGCAGCGGCCACCGGGACCGATCATCACGCCCGGCTCGGTGGCCGGATCGTCCGCGATCACGTACGGAGTGCCGCCGCTGAGTACCGCCACGTCCCCAGGGCCTAGAAGCACCGGCTCACCCTCCTGGGGAAGCACCCAGACGGGGCCTTGCAGCGACACGGCCAGGGCGAGCGGCGAGCCATCCTCGAAGCGCACTGCCCAGGTGCCGCAGAGCGTCGACCGGTTGAAGACCGCCCCGACGGTGCGTACGCCGTTCAGCAGCTCGGTCAGCGGGTCCGCGCCGGTCGGAGTCTGGGGATCCATGCAGGTCAGCGTAGACGAATGCGTATGGACGCGAGCGCGCTCGCCATGTCCGCCGCCGGTGGCGGCTGGTTCGCTGGAGGGCATGAGCAACGAGACGATTCTGGTGACCGGCGCCACCGGCAAGACCGGCCGCCGCGTGCTGCGGCAACTGAAGGACCGTGGAGTTCCGGCGCGGGCCGCCTCCCGCTCCGCGGAGGTGCGCTTCGACTGGAGCGATCGCACCACCTGGGAGCCGGCACTGAGCGGGGTGGGCGGGGTGTATCTGGTCGCTCCTGATCTCGGGAGCGCGCAGGCTGCCGACGACATCGCCGCCTTCGCCCGCCAGGCTTTCGAGGCCGGGGTGCGTCGGGCGGTGCTGGTCTCCTTTCCCGACACCGGCGCCCCGGGCCTGGAGCACGCGGTGACGGCCGAGCAGTCGCTGGGCCAGGCGGGTCTGGAGGCCACGGTGCTCCGGCTGCGGTGGTTCTTCCAGAACTTCAGCGAGGACTTCCTGCACGGCGCCGTTCTGTCCGGTGACGTGCGGCTGCCGGCCGGAGACGGCACGGAGGCGTTCGTCGATGCCGAGGACATCGCCGCCGTCGCGGTCGCCGCCTTGACCGAGACCGGGCACGCCGGAGCGACGTACGAGCTGAGCGGCCCGCAGGCGATGTCGTTCGCCGACGCCGTTGCGCAGATCGCCGACGCAACCGGCCGCGACATCCGCTACACCCCGCTGTCGCCCGAGGAGTACGCCGCCGAGCAGCGTGCGCACGGTGTGCCCGAAGAATGGGTGCAGCTGACCGTGGACCTGTATGCCCAGATCCACGTCGGCGCTCTGGCCTCGGTCACCGATGACGTGGAGAAGGTGCTCGGCCGCCGGCCCCGGGCCTTCGCCGACTACGCCCGTACCGCCGCTGAAGCAGGAGTCTGGGACATCTGACGTGTTCTGCCCACAGGTCTCACCTTCCCGGTGAGCAGATGCGCGTGCTCGGGACGGCCCAGCAGCAGCGCCTTGCAGGATGCCGCCCATGGCCGGGCAGGTGCCGCACCAGAAGTCCTCCTGGACGACGGCTGCCCGCCGCCCGGCCGGCGGTGCGGGCGGCGTAGCACCGGGCCCGCCTCCGAGAACGGCGACGCCGAAATGCACTTCCGGTGCGTCCACGGCGCGGTGCCTTCTGCCGGTCGGGGGAGGACGGTCCGCTTCTCGTGAACGGTTCTCCCGCGTTGCCTCTCGCTTCCGCACGCCCGATCTTCCTCACTGCCTCCGGGCGTGAGCGGTTGAAGAAGATGGCCTACGGCCACAAGACCGAGCACAGGCTGCGGGTACGCGCGCAGGTCGTCCTGCACGCGACGCGGGGGCACTCCAACACGCGGATCGCACACGAGACGGGCCTGCACCTGGACACAGTTCGCGCCTGGCGTGGCCGGTTCGTCGACGGCGGTCCGCCGGTCCTGGCCGACCGCACGCGCTCCGGACGTCCCGCCCGCTTCACACCCGTGCAGGTCACCGAGGCCAAGGCGCTGGCCTGCCAGTTGCCCGCCGAGACCAGCGTGCCGCTGGCACGCTGGTCCTGCCCAGAGCCTGGCCGCCGAGCTGAGCGCACGCGGGATCACCGACAGCGTCCCCGCCTCAACGGTGCGCCGCTGGCTGCACGAGGACGCGCTCAAGCCTTGGCAATACCGGTCATGGATCTTCATCCGCGACCCCGGCTTCCGCACGAAGGCCCAGCGTGTTCTGGACCTCTACGACCGGACGTTCGAGGGCACACCGCTGGGCGAGGACGAATACGTGCTCTCCAGCGACGAGAAGACCTCCGTCCAAGCCCGCTGCCGTTGCCATCCGACCCTGGACCCGGGCAAGGCCCGGGCGATGCGCGTCAACCACGAGTACGACCGCGGCGGCGCACTGGCCTACCTCGCCGCTACGACGTCCACCGCGCGAAGGTCTTCGGCCGGTGCGAACCCAAGACCGGCATCGTTCCCTTCATGAATCTGGTCGAGCAGGTCATGACCACGGAGCCCTACGCCAGCGCGAAACGCGTCTTCTGGGTCGTCGACAACGGCTCCTCCCATCGCGGCCGGCGGGCAATCGACCGCCTGAACGGCAGGTTTTCGAACGCCGTCATGGTCCACACCCCAGTCCACGCCTCCTGGACGAACCGGATAGAAATCTTCTTCTCCATCGTCCAGCGCAAGGTCGTCCGACCGAACGACTTCACAGACCTCGCTCAGGTCCGGGACCGGCTCCGAGCATTCGAAGACCGCTACAACGCCACGGCACAGCCGTTCCAGTGGAGGTTTACCACCTCCGACCTGGACGATCTACTGGCCCGGCTCGACCTGGCAGCCTGATCAACCCCCGAAGGACTTCCGCCGCAGACCACTTAGGTTCCGCGCGTTCCGAACGGGTCAGCGACTGCTCCTGGTCGGGCGACTGGCCATCAAGACACGACGTCACAGGGGTGTCGCGCCCCCGACCGGTACAGGTTGCGGGGGACAGGTGTTACCGCGTCCCCGTGGGCGCCAGGCCGCTCTTCTCCCGTACGGCATGGGTCTCAACGGCACCGTCCGTACTCAGCTCTGCTGCCCGAGCCGGTTCTCCGAACCCCGCAACACCTGCCTCACGAGGTCGATGTCAGTGCCGTACTGAACAATGCGCAGAAAGCGAGATCAAGATCGCCCGCACCGGGTAGGCGATCTTGCGTCCCCGCGGCAGAAAGGCCACCGTTGATGCAGTCCACGTCCGGCACCCAGGTAGGTCTGACGACGCTCCTGCCTTATCGCAGCCGATCCTCCACACCGGTCGGTGCCACGGCCGTCGACGTGCTGCGCATCATGTCCGACCCCCGCACCCCCGTCTTCCTGACGGTGCACGCCGACGGCCGCCGCAGGTACAGCTACTGGCAGCCGTTCGACCCGGCCACCGGTAGGGGGAGCTGCTACGTGGCCCTGCCCACCGCCGACTGCGACGCGCTGCACTTTGCGGCGAGGATCAGCCTCGGCGAACCCGTGGTCGATCCGGCCAGGACGACCTACCGCGTACGCCCCGTCCGTACGCCGGCCGCTCGCGTACCTCCCGTACGTCCGGTACGCAGCGTGCCCCAGCGAGCGCGCGTGGCCTGACCGGCAGGCGGGGCCTGGCTGCGACGGCGCGATGGCCGGAGCGCTGTTTCTCTCCTGTCCGATGGGAGCGGCGCGGGGCTGCGCTGGCAGGTACGGCGGTAGGTGTCCGGAGGACACCGGCCGTGCGGCTGAAGTGCCCTCGCAGTGTCGTGTGTTGATGGACGGCGGAGAGCGAGGGAGGATCACCGCTGCCGGCTCTTCGCGGTGGACACGTATGTGACGGCTCCGGCGTTGTGCGGGGGACGGGTGTCTCCTCTGTGGAGGGGGGGACGGATTGTCGGGGTCGGTCGGCGGGGTTCGACGTCCCGCCAGGCCGCGCGCCGTGATGAACAGCCCGGGCGGGCACTCTGTTGCGCGGGCTTCATCGACGCTCACGTTCTGGTCGGCGCGATCGTGAACCGCCTGTGTGTGCCTGGGACCGGGGCTCTCAGCGGGCCATCGACATCGCGGCGGTCGCGGCCTCGCGTACGGCCCGCACGGCCGGGTGGTCGCGGTGCTCGATGTGGGGCTGGGCCATGTGCAACCGCGCGGCGGCCCTGCCGGCCTCCGCACGATCAAGCTCATACTCTCATCGCCTGCGCCCAGTTGGGCGGATCTTGTTGATGCCACCCTGGAGCACCGCTGCGCCGTCCGGAACGACCACCGGCACGGTCGACGGTGGCAACGCGACCGGGGGAGAAGCACCGCTGCGCGTTCATTTCACGGCAGCGGACTTGGCACTCGTGCACCTAGGGCCTGTATCGAAAGTGGATCTTGGTGATGTACCTGTCTTACTTCACAGGTAATGGTTTCAGCCTCCCTGCGTCGGCAAGATTGGCGATCTCTCCGCGTCGACGGGACGCGGGCCAGGACGGAAGGGTCAGCCATGTCCATAGCCGCACCTGCGAACACGCGCACCGTGGTTGAAGAGCTGCTGCGCAGGATCGGTGAGGGCGACCCCGAGCGCATTGCCGAGCTGTATGCCGAGCAGGGCGATTGGAAGCTGGACTGGCCGGAGGCCGAGCATGGTCGTGCCGCCACGCCGTGGATCCGTCACCGCTTCACCCGGGCGGACGCGGTCGCTCACTATCGCGAGCTTGCCGAGCACCACATGCCGGAGCATGCGGCGACCGAGGTCGAGCGCATCCTCATCGACGGTAACGACGCGGTCGTGCTCGGCGAGATCCGCCAGACCGCCCGGCCCACCGGACGTGCGTATCGCGCGCGGTTCGCTCTGCACCTCACCGTCGAAGACGGCCTTGTCACCCGGCACCATGTCTACGAGGACAGCCTCGCCGTCGCCCAGGCGTTCGAGGCGGAGGATCAGTGAAGGGCCACAGGCCGATCGCGAAGGTGCTGGTCACAGCCACCCGTTGATCGCTGTGATGAGGACGGTACGCACGTGCGCCAGCCGGAGGACCGCGACCGGCATCTCGGCGGACGCGGAGTGCGGCTGATCCCCTCGCACTTCTGCTGGAATACGCACAACTCTGGGCGTGCCGGGTGTCGCCTGGTGACTCCTATCGCGCGGTCGGCTCCTGTCGTCTCCACAGGTACGGCCCCGCCGCGACGCAGAAAGTCCCCGCGAGCAGGGCTGATGGCGTTCAGGCGGGAAGCTCCACCTTGAAGGCAGCGTCGGCGTCGGGGTCCTCCGTACCGGCGTAACTCACGACTCCGCCACGTCGGCCGACGTCGAGGATGAGATATCCCGTGACGGACTGGCCCGGCTTGTACGAGGTGTCGAGACTCCGCCCGTCGCCGACGCCCTCCAGAGTTGAGGCGTCCTGAGCGGCTGTTTTGTCGTCTTCCCACTCCATGACGCCGTACGTCATGATCTCCGCGGGAGCGTCGCCGACGTTCTTCAGCGTGAGCGTCAGCTTGACGAACTGCCCGTTCTCCGGCTGGTTTCCCGTGTCGACCTCGGCCGGCGTCACGTACTCCGCACTGACGACCGTGGTCCTCATGTGCGTCGTCACCTTGAAGTTCTCGCCCAGATCGTCCGTCTCGCCGTACGCCCAGGTGCCCGACTGACCCACCTTCAGGACCGGGACCGCGGATGAGGACGCCGTCGCTGATGGCTGCTCCTCAACTGCCGGCCCCGTTGAAGCGGACGCCTTCGGGGTGGCTTTGTCGTCAGATCCCCCCGCGGTACACCCCGCCAGAAGCACGGCGGATATCAGAACTGCCGGCGCACAGGCACGGCGTACGTAGGCGCGCATGGCGCATCCCCCCATGATTCGGTGGCTCCCCTGGCCACACGGAGCAGCAAGCGTAGGGCATTGCCGACGGCGGCTGATGAGAGGGCCGTTGGCCGCTGCCGTCGGAGGTCGTCGCCTCGAGGTCTCGCGCTCACCGATCCTGGCTGTCGGTGAGCGCGAGCTGGGCGCTAGCCTCGGCGGATGACTCCTGTACGTGCTCCGAAGGTGATCACACGTCATCGCGACGGGTGGATCCATGCCTATGCGCTGGAATCCGGTGCTCTCGGGGCGCTGGAGCCCGTCGCGGTGTTCCAGCCGCGGCCCGGCGACACGGTCGTGGAGTCGGCGGTCTCGTCCGATCTGGAGCGAGTCGTGTATACGACGTTGAACGGCGTCGTGTGCCTCACACGCAGCGGAGACCTGCTGTGGACATCGGACTTCGAGCCGCACTCGGAGCAGAGCCATGGCCACCGGCCCGGCTGTGCGCTGTCCTTGGACGGCCGGACCGTGTGGGTCTACCGGCCGGACGCGATGGCGGGCCGCGGGAGCGCAGACCAGTGGGTCGTGCACGACGCCTTCAGCGGGGCGGTCCTCGCACGCCGGGAGGTGGAGACCGTCGGGCACGGCGCCGGCCATCACGTGCACCCTGAGGACGGCAGCATCTACCTCGACATCGGTGAGGGCCAGGACGGCTCCGTCATCCTCAGGGGTGCGGCCGGGGCCGACGGCGAGGTGGAGTTCGTGAAGTACCCGTGGTGGGATCGCTGCCTGATCGATTTGGCGCCGGACGGGCAGCAGTTCATGACCGTCGACCACGGGCAGGCGGACGTCGCCTTCCACCGCCACCCCAGCGGGGACGTGCTCTTCGCTCTGCCCGTCGAGGCCTTCGGGTTCGACCCGGAGGAGACCTTCGTGGAGTGGAGCGGCGGCTACCTGACCCCCGACCTCGCCGTGGTCACACTCGGCGGTGAGGGCCAGGACGAGGAGGAGTGGTTTCGCTACTACCTGCTCGACGTGCGCACAGGCACGGTCAGCGGCGAGATCGCTGTCGAGGTGACCAACCCGTACGAACTGGTGCCCCTGGGCGACGGTTCATGGCTCACCGACGGTCCCGAGGGGAACCCGGTGCGCTCGTCGCACTCTTCGCTGCCCTCCTCACCGCCGCAGCCGGAACGTTGAGAGCTCGGCGCCCCCGCTCTTCGTTTCTGTGACAGAGAAGCTGCTGGTGAGCCCTTTCCAACTGCACGCGGGTATCAGTCGTCAGGCCACATCTGAGCGACCCACACCTCGAGGGGGTCCTCGTGAGGCTCCTCCGGTGGGAAGGGATCGAGTGCGACAGTGGCCTCCACGTGATCGCGGCCCCCACAGAGCAACCGCAACTGATAACGCCCCGGCCGGAGCGCGATCTCGCCATAGTCGACACCGCCCAAGTCGACGACGTACAGGTGCTCTCCCAGTGGGGCACGGAAGACTCGGACGTAATCCCAGGGACCTGCCGGCTCAGGCGCGGGTCCGTCCCAGACTTCCAAACGCACCAATGGGTAGAAGTCGTTGTCGCTGGACGTGAGGCTCCAGCCGTCTCCAGGAATCCGGACAATCTCGTCTTCCGCCGGTGCTTCTTCGAAGAAGATGGGGCCGACCTGGATGGTCCGGTAGAACACACGTGGACGCACATCAACCGAGTTGATCAGACTGGGCACTTACTCTCCTCGGCAGGCTGAACGAGCAGGCGCCGTCAGGCTAACTCCGGCGCGAGCCGAACGCTCTCGCCTTGTCACGCAAGAACGAGGAACAGCCCAACTCTCGGTAGCACGCGCCGTCTTGGCACATGCTTGGGCGGTACTGCGTCCATTTCCACGACCAGCCCGGCGCCATGTGTCCGGGAGGAGCCGTGATACCGGACTGGCTGTGACCTCGTCCCTTGGCGCCCGCATGGTGGCCTGGGTGACAAATGGCAGATCCGGCGCGACCTGGGTCTCAAGCAGCTCATCCAGCAGGACCTGGACCGACGCTGGGCTCCGGAGCAGACCAGCCGGGGGCTGCACGATGCCTTCCCGGGCGAGCGGGCTCGCCCCCTGGCCCACGAGACCGCCTACCTGTCGCACCGAGGCGGGCCGGCCTGGAACGCCAGCACGGCGTGCTGCGCACCGGCCGCTGTGCCCGGCGCCGTCATCGCCGCGCCGATGAACCTGCCATGCGCTTCAATGACCCGAGCACCCTGATCAGTCGGCTTCCGGCGAAGGCGACTGACCGCCAGGTCGCCGGACATGGGGAAGGCGACCTCATCGTCGGGAAGGGGCGTTGCCCGACCATCGGCACACCTGCCGACCGCACCACCCGCCACGTCAAGCTGAGCTGTGCACCGGCCGGACGGCCGTGACGCCCTGGTGCACGCCTTCCGACCTGCCCCGCCCCTCGCCCGCTCACTGACCTGGCTATGTCGCCCGGCTGGAGCACGTCGACACCAGCAACGGCCCGGACCTGCGGGTGCGGCTGACCGACGCGCCGGTGAAGGTAGGGAAGCGAGTGCCGGCGAATGTTCCACGAAGGGAGGTACGTCAGCCTCGGCAGGCTCAAGGGGCAACGAGGGAAGCCAGAATTACACCGTGCTTCACGGGTGTGCTCGGGGAGGGGTACATGTGACACGGGCCTCGACCAACATCATCCGCAACTGCGGAACACGTCCTTGGACGCCTCGCTGGGGCGCATCGAGCCCCGGGGCCGCGCGGCACCGCCCGACGCTGCGGGAGTCGTCGTCGAACTGCGGGGTGGTGCGGGGGCTTCGAGAGAGTGCACAGGGAGTGGTCACAACAGATGCGGGCCGCGGACGCGATGTCCGCGGCCCGCATCTGGGGGACCGCAACCCGTGGTGCACGGTGTTCGGCCGCGTCCCACGGGGTGCTCGCCTCAGCCGACCTGGCGTTTAACGGCGAGGTCGGCCGAGGTCGACACGTCAGGCGTGGCGGTGGGTCCGCCGGTTGCCGGTGACCAGTCGGTACAGCGCGAGCAGGATGAGAGAGCCGACGATGGCGGCTATCCAGGTCGACAGGTCGAAGAAACCGTCGATCGAGTCGACACCGAAGATCACCTTGCCGAGCCAGCCTCCGAGAAGACCGCCGACGATGCCGATCAGCATGGTGATGATGATGCCGCCCGGGTCCTTGCCGGGCAGCAGAAGCTTGGCGATGGCGCCGGCCAGCAGGCCGATCAGAATCCAGGCGATGATGCCCACGTCTCCTCCTCGTTCAGAAAAACCTTCCTCACCCGAATGCGCCCGAACGGGAAAGATAAACCTGGAATAAAGACGCAGGGCGTCCAGCGGCCGGGCCGTCACGCGCCCTGGCGTTGCCGGGCGAGGTGAAGCAAGAGTGCCCATGTGTACTCGGATCAAGCTGATGGGGTTGAGGTTCGGGGTGTCTGGAACGATGAGTCCGTGCACGCTGGTGATCAGGTCGCCGGTGGGCCGGGAGGAGGCCCCCGCGGGGCGCGCGGCAGCCCTGTGGGTGGGGCGCGGGCGACCGGTGAAGGACTACCTTCCTGTGCGCATCCGAGGTGCTGCGCCTCCAGGGTTCCTGCGTCGTGTCACGCCGGACGGACACGGCCCATCCAGCGGTACTGCTGACGGTTCCCACGCCCGGTACCTACTAGGTACCATCCGGTGTATGCCATCTCTGAACGTGCCGTTCACCGAGGAAGAACTCGAAGGCGTCCGCGCGGCCGCGGCCGCCGAGGGCAAGAGCCTCAAGCAGTACCTGCACGACCTCGGCGTCCGCGAGATGCAGCGCAAGCAGTTCATCACGGGCGCGAGCGCCTGGGCCGACCGGCTGCGCGACGAGTTCGACGACGCCTTCCCCGACGAGGTCCCCCCAGCCGAACGTCAGGGCGGGACTGCCGCCGCCTGATGCACCTGCACGTCGACGTCTCCTGGCTCCTGGACGTCCAGGAGGCCGCCCTCGGCTCCGAGGACATGTCCGTCGAGGACTACTCCGCCCTCGTCGCCGCCGTAGCCCGGCACAAGACCAAACTGCCCACCCTGCAGGCAGCCGACCCGGACGCGGCCTGGCGCGCGGCCGCGCTCATGCACACCATCGTGCGTCTGGAGCCGCTGCCGTTCCGCAACAGCCTGTTCGCCGCGTTCGTCGCGGCCCAGTACATGGACCAGTCCGGCGAGGGGATCGACCCGCCCTACGGCGCCCTGTCGGACCTCGTCCAGAAGATCCGGGACACGCGCCTGCGGGTCCCCGAGGCCGCCGACCGGATCCGCTCCTGGAGGATCTGAACGGGCGACTGCCGCCTGCGTGACCGGGAGGAAGCCTGGGCAACTCGCCCTGCCCGTGAGGAACCGGCGAGACCGACAAGGTGGCCTCGGGCAACCCGAGTCGGGCTCAGAAAGCCGTGTAGCCGCCGTCCACCGGAAGGACTGCGCCGGTGATGTACGACGACTCCGGGCCGGCGAGGAAGAGGACCGCGTCGGCGATCTCCTCGGGTGTGGCGAGCCGGCCGATCGGAATGGAGTCCTCGCGGGTGCGGCGGTAGGCGGCGGGATCGGGACGTCGCTGGAACGAAGCCTCGATGACCGGCGTCGCGGTCAGCCCGGGCGCCACCACATTGACGCGGATGTCATGGGGCGCCCATTCGATGGCGGCGCCGCGCGCCAGCGCGATGAGGCCGCCCTTGGCGGCGGAGTACAGGGTCTGGTTCGGCATGCCGACCATGGCGAGGCGCGAGCTGACGCACACCATCGACGTGCCCGAAGCCGCTGCCAGCGGCATCAGGTGCTTCATGACCAGGAACGCGCTCAGCAGATTGCTGTGCAGAACGTCGCGTGCGTCGTCGTAGCTGGTGTCCTGCAGGGGGCTGGATGCCTGGTGTCCGTGGCAAAGGACAACGACTTCGACCTCTCCCAGGTGGTCCGCCGCGCGGGCGGCGAGCTCGGAGACGAAGGTCTCGTCGTTGAGATCTCCGGGGAGGTAGACGTCCTCGGGATCCTTGTCGGGCAGATGGAGTCGCCGTCCGGTGAGCAGGAGGTTGGCGCCCTCGCGGCGGAAACGGGAGGCGACTGCCTGACCGATCCCGCTCGTCGCTCCGGTGATCACGGCGTTGACGTTCTGAAGTCTCATACGGGCCTCGTCGGGTCGGGACATCGGGTGGGCGGGGGCGGTCGGCTGCGGCCTCGCGGACGTGGCGGCGGTCTGTGCCGAGGTGGGGAGGTCGATGTCTCCGCCGGTTTCGGTCAGCAAAGGTTGGGTCCTTTGCTCGCAGGTGCGTCCGCTTCCCCCTCCCCTCAGCGGCCGTCACTACGACACCCACGAGCGTCGGATGCTCGCCCGGGGCAACGCCACCACCTCGGCGGTCCCTGTTCGGTAGCCGTGACCGTACGGCTCCCCCCCCGTCACCGGTTCCTCGACAGGCGTCGGTGGTCGGCGCGGTTCAGGGCGTCGTCCCGGGCCGGAGCACCGGCGCTGCACCGCCAGTCCTGGTGGCGTTGAGTCGACTTTCGCAAGCCGTCCCGGACGTCACCGCCGTCGCGGCAGCGCCCGTCCTCCGCCACCGCGCCGACCAGAGCGTCATTCCGGGTGCCGACCCGGGAGTACACAAGGCGTATATCTGCACCCGCCGGTCGGTATCGGTTGAGCGAGAGCGGCTGAGCGAGATCTGGGGGCTGTCACATGCCGATGCTGTACACCTTGCGGATCGTCTCCTTGACGTCCCAGCGGCCGGACCATCCCTTGGGCTGGACGATGACGTCGCCGGCGGAGATCTCGAAGGACTCGCCTGTGACGGCGTCGGTGATGATCGCGCGACCGCTCAGGATGTAGCAGGTCTCGGTGTCCTCACGCTCCTCAACGGGCCATCCGCCGGGCTGGGACTCCCAGACACCTGCCCGGACCGTCTCGTCGGTGTCGAAGCGGAGACGACCAAGCTGCGGGTCGCCGGAGTCCGCACCAGGGCGCTGGCCGATCGGCTCAAGATCTCCGGTGATCTTGGCGGCGGGAACATGGACGAAGGTCGGCATCAATGGATTCCTTGTCTTTGTAGATTTCTGTAAAGCGGCGCATCATCCTGTTCCGTCTTTGCCGATTTGCAGGGCGATACGCGTGACCTGAATCGTGCGGAGGTGCAACCTTGATCTCGGCGGGCGTGGGTCTCGGGGCCGTGATCGGCACGCGTTATGCCACAGGGACGGCGATGTACTTGTACTCGAGGAATTCGTCGATGCCGACGCGGCCGCCTTCGCGGCCCAGGCCGGACTGCTTGACGCCGCCGAAGGGGGCGGCGGGGTTGGAGACGAGTCCGGTGTTGAGGCCGATCATGCCGCTTTCCAGGCGCTCGGCGACACGCAGGGCGCGGTCCAGGTTCTGGGTGAACAGGTAGGCGGCCAGGCCGAATTCGGTGTCGTTGGCGGCGGTGATGGCCTCGTCCTCGTTGTCGAAGGTGCGGATCGCGGCGACGGGGCCGAAGATCTCGGTGTCGGTGATCGCGGAGTCGGGGGCGATGTGGGTGAGGAGGGTGGGCGGGTAGAAGCAGCCGGGCCCGTCGGGCAGTTCGCCGCCGGTCAGGACGGTGGCGCCGCGTTTGACGGCGTCGCGCACCAGGTCGTGGGCCTTGCTGCGGCCGGCCAGGTCGATGAGGGGGCCGACGTCGGTGCCCGGTCGGGTGCCGTCGCCGACCGTGAGGGCGGCCATGCGGGCGGTGAGGCGCTGGGCGAACTCGTCGGCCACGGAGGTGTGGACGTAGATGCGGTTGGCGGCGCAGCAGGACTCGCCCATGTTGCGCATCTTGGCGACCATGGTGCCTTCGACGGCCACGTCGAGGTCGGC